>CAZSZO010000049.1:0-26902 GCA_964611125.1 uncultured Phycisphaeraceae bacterium
CAGCCCTGGCGCGAGCAGCCATGCATGGATCACGCCGGGCAAGGCGGTCCAATGACGAAGCTTGATGCCGTCCGGTGACTGCAGGTATCTTTGGTCGCCGCTCTCGGTCGGGGCATGCACCAACGGCAGGCTGCGACTGCGGTTCCACAGCACCGCATCGGAATAGCCTGGGATCAGAGTGAGGTGACCGAGCTGCGTCACGATCTGCGGCTCGTCGCTGGTGAACCACGCTGGGGCGAAGCGCCCGTCTGGATCAAAGTCGCTGTACGCGGAGATCAACGACTGGAAGTCGGAATGGCTCACCCAGATGTGAAGGTAGTCGAAGAATCGCGGAGTCGGCTCCCCGTCGCGCGGTCGCGCGCCGCCCGGTCTATTTGAGACGCGGTGGGGCGGCCGATGCTCAGCTTCGGAGCCTGACTTGCCTTCACGCATGCTCGACCCTCGGCGAACGTGCCAGCCACGTACGGTGATCGGAATGAGGCCTGCTCGCACGCAGCGCGGGCGTTAATCTACAGAGAATCGTCAGACGGTAGCCGCCCCCATCCACGCAAAGAAGCTCCATCGCGAGGCCCGAGCGTCATTCAGGCCGTCCCCCGCAAGGTTCGGGGGTTGTCGTTTAGGGATGGCCTGCGCGTCCGCTTTGGTGCAAGACAGCCCATTCTGTCTTCGTCGGCAGCGTCCGGGCCGTCCGAGCTCGCCTTCAGCTAGGCGCCGGGCCCGGCTCGCCCCCCCGGGCGCTTTCGTCGCGTCTGGGCCTCCGGCTAGGATGCCGGGCATGACCGGATCCATGCCCTCACAAACGTCTCCTCGGCCCGTGTTCCAACGGTTCTGGTGGGCGGCGGCGCTGGCGAGCATCCTCGTCGCACTCGCCGCCGCGACGCTCCTGGCGCTGAAGAATCTCCCCGGGTTTCAGCTTCCCGGCTGCGGTCCAGGAAGCGGTTGCGACCAGATTTCCGCCAGTCCCTGGGGCAAAGTGCTGGGCTGGCCCGTTTCCTACCTGGGGTTTGCCTATTTCCTCGCCGCGACGGTGGGCTGGGGGCTCTCGCAGCGCGGCGTGCGCCTCGGTCCGGCCGTGATCACCACACTCGCCGGCGCGGTCTCGCTCACCTATGTGATCGTGGCGCTGAGCGTCGGTCCGCTTTGCGCCTACTGCGTCGCGGCCAACGGGGCCAACCTGGCCTTCGTGGCGCTGGTGTGGTTGGTCTTCGTATGCCAGCGCGGCCCGGCGGCCGGCGGCAGCTGGGCGATGCCGGTGGGGCTGGGGGCGTTCCTGCTCGCCACCGGGGCGACGGTGGTCGTTGATGATCTGGCCGCCAAGAGCGCCCTTTCGCGGGCTTCGGAAGAGCGGGCCACCCAGGTCGCCAAGGTGCTTGAAAAGGCGGCCCGCGACGCTCAGGCGGCGCGCCCTGCTGGGCCCGCTCCGGCCCCGAACGCACCGAACTTGCCGGTCGCGCCGAGCGCACCCCCGTCTTCCCAGCAAGGCTTCACCGGGCGCTGGCGCCAGGGCCCCGCTGAGGCGCCGGTGCGGGTGGTGATGTTCATGGGCTACCAGTGCCCCGACTGCAAGCTGCTGGAGGTCGAGGCCCGCGAGCTACTCAAGACCGAACCCCGACTGTCCCTGTCGGTCAAGCACTTCCCGATGTCCACCGACTGCAACCCGCGCATCGGCCGCAACATGCACCCCAACGGCTGCTGGGCCGCGCGGGCCGCCGAGGCCGCCGGCATCATCGAGGGCGAGACCGGCTTCTGGCGGATGCACGACTGGCTTCTGGGCCGGGGCGGCGCCTTCACCGATGGCGAGCTCAACCTCGGCCTCGCCCAGCTTGGCTTCGACCGCGCCCGGTTCCTGCAGGTCATGCAGACCCCCGAGGCCCTCGCCCGTGTGCAGGCTGATATCGCCGAAGGCTGGGACCTCGGTCTGTTCTTCACCCCCATGATCTTCGTCAACGGCGTCGAGCTCAAGGGCTGGCAGGCGCCCAGGGCTCTGACCAAGACCGTTCAGGAGGTGCTGGCGGCCAATCCGCCGGCGCTTTCCGCCGCGGCCGACCGACCTCCCGGCGCCATCGAGAAGCACATCGCCGACTGGCGCGATCAGCCGCTGCGGGCGATCAACCTCGATAGCGTCCGCCCGGCGGGCCTGGGGCCGCCCGACGCGCCGGTCCGCATCGTGGTGTGGGGTGACCTGCAGGAGCCGGGCACGGGTGAGGCCGACAGCTACTTGCGCGAGCTGCTGAAACGCCGCGCCGACATCCGCTACGAGTTCCGTCACTACCCCGTGAACCGATCCTGCAACCCCTCGGCGCCGCGTGACCTGTTCCCGCAGGGCTGCCTCGCCGCGCGCGCGGCGGAGGCTGCGGGGCTCCTGGGCGGGGCCGACGGGTACTGGCGCATGCAGGAGTGGCTGGTGAACAACCGCCAGGGCCTCAGCGAGCAGACGCTGCGCAGCGGCATCTCCGCCGCGGGGCTGGAGGCCGACCGCCTGCTCGCGACCATGTCCGGGGCCGATGTCTCGGCGCGGATCGCCGCCGATGGGCGGGATGCCGCGGGGCTGGGCCTCCAGAGCATCCCGGCGATCTTCGTCAATGGCCGGCTGGTCCCGCGCTGGAAGATCGCGGGCGGGGGCCCGGTGGTGCTGGAGCGGATCGCCGACCGGGCGAGGTAGCCCGGTCGGCCCGCCGGAGCGAGCCGCCCGCCAGCCGCCCGAGCAGCCGTCAGAACGCCAGCGCTAAGGCGATGAAATACTCGACGTCGTTCTTCTTGCGGTCGCCGCCCGGGTTGCTGTTGTAGCGGTCTTCGACCCCCAGTTTCAGGCTCAGCTTCAGCTCCGGATCGACGATGATCTCAAGCCCTGTGCGACCCAGAAGCCGGTAGTCAGAACTGTTCTCGAAGCTGGGGTAGAACTCGCCCACGGCGAAGTACTTGGTCGCCTTGGAGAGGTTCCAGTTGAAATCGATCCCGACCAGCCCTTCGGGGATGAACTCGTTGCGGCCGCTGCCGAACTCCTTGGTGACGCCGGCGCCGACCCGGCCGCGCAGCAGGAACGTGTCGTCCTTGATGAACGCGTACCCCACACCGCCGAAGAGCTGCGTGCGGTACTTCCAATCCTGGAACTCGTCGTACTCGAACTTGCCCTGGGCGAAGAGGCTCCAGGGGCTGTCGGGCCCCAGGAGGAAGTCGTTGCGCAGCTGCGTGTCGAACCGGTTTCGCGTGCTCGTGCCATCGCTGGTGGCGTAGGTGTACAGCGCCGTGTAGACGGTCTCGTTCCGGTTCGTCGTGCGCTTGGCGTTGAAGCCCGCCCGCACGTTGAAGTTCTCGCTGTTGCCCGATGACCCGTTCACCCCCAGCTCGATCTGCGCTTCCCAGTGCTTGAGCAGATCGCAGTCCTCTTCAGGCGGGCCCTTCTTCTCGTCGTCCGGGGCCGCCGCGCTGATCAGCGCCGCTTCGTGGTTGAGCGGGGCCGCGAATCCAGCCGCCCGCACCGTCTCAGCCTCGCGATCGTTCACCGCCAGCGTCAGCGGGGCGAGCGCTCCGAAGGTCGCCAGGGCGGGCGCCGCCGGCGCGCCGGTCGCGTCGACCAGGGGCGCCGAGTCCGCCCCCAGGGCGCCGGAGGCGGCCGCCAACAGGCTGCAGGCCGAGAAGGTGGCGATCACCGATTTGAAACGCAACGACATGAAGCAACTCCGATCACGATCGCCGGTGGTCACCCCGTCGGGGCGACGCCTGCGGGCCGGCGGGGCGGCGGAGTCTACAGAGCTGCGCGGCGGCTGCCGCCCGCCTCCGCGGCTGGTTGTACGGCTGTCGGCGCTGGTGCAGAATCTGTGGTGGGCCTGTGGGGGAGCCCCGGCCCAGTGTGTGCCCAATGTGTGCCCAATGTGTGCCCAGTGTGTGCCGAGGGTGGGCAATCGCTGACGCATCCGTGGACGGCCATTGGGCTGCCCGTGAGCCGCCTGTCGGCGGCCGCCGCGCGGCGCCATCAGATCTCCATCGGGTTCCACTCGCCATGCTCGTCGATGGATGACGGGTCGTCGAAGAACGCCCGAAAGATCTCGACGGCTCGCTCTGAGTCGACAGGATTCTCTTCGAGCGCGTAATGGTGATCCGTGTCGCCCTGCTGGTGCTCGACCATCAGGCCCTCGGCGACACGGGCCGCTTGGACATAGGTCAGTTCGCTGACGCTGAGGATGATGAACCCTTCGGCGCACCCCGCCAGGTGCTCAACCAGCGAGCGAACATCATCCCACGTCGGCCCCTCGACGACGCCGGAATGGGGCTCGATGTCGAAATCCGCCCAGTCGAGCTTGAACTTCCTGGTGTGGCGAGGCGGCTGTGGTGCTGGCGGTGGCATGCGTCGCCTCCTGAGGCCGGCGGCGGCCGTCAGACCCCGACCGTCTCGCGGGCGGGCTTCTTCACCTTCGTCTCGATCCCCAGTTGCACCAGCGGGCCGTGCGGCTTCTTGGCCTCTTCGGCGAGCCGCTTCGCGGCGCCATCATCCGCGTAAGTCGACAGCATGGCCCGGATGGTGGCCCACATCCCGCCGATCGAGCCGAACGTGTGGTCGTTGGCGCTGGTCTCGTATCCGCAGTGCACCATGCACTGCTGGCACGCCTTGTTGCCGCTGGCCCGCCCGTAGCGTTCCCACTCAGTAGTCTCGATGAGCTCTTTGAACGAATCCACATACCCATCCTGCAGCAGATAGCACGGCTTCTGCCAGCCGAAGATGTTGTACGTCGGCATCCCCCAGGGCGTGCACTCGTACTGCCGCTCGCCCATCAGGAACTCCAGGAACAGCGGACCCTGATTGAACTTCCAGCTCTTCTTGCGGTTGGAGAGCAGCATCTTGAAGAAGTCGGTGGTCTTCTGGCGCTCCTGCATGAAGCCCTTCTGGTCGGGCGCCTTCGGATAGGCGTATCCGGGCGAGACCATCATGCCCTCGACCCCCAGGGCCATCATCTCATCGAAGAACGCCCGCACCGCGTTGGGATCGGCGCCTTCAAACAGCGTCGTGTTCGTCGTCACCCGGAAGCCCATCTTCACCGCCAGGCGGATGCCCTCGACGGCGGTCTTGAACGTCCCCTCGCGGCAGACGGCGAAATCGTGGTGCTCCTCCTGCCCATCCATGTGCACGCTGAAGGTCAGGAACTTGCTGGGCTTGAACCACCCCTGCTCCAGCTTCTCCTTGAGCAGGAGCGCGTTGGTGCACACATAAATGTACTTCTTGCGGGCCACCAGCCCCTCCACGATCTCCTTGATCTGGGGGTGCAGCATCGGCTCGCCGCCGGGGATCGAGACCATCGGGGCCCCGCACTCCTCGGCCGCCTTGAAGCACTGCTCCGGGGTCAGCTGGCGCTTGAGGATGTGCGCGGGGTACTGGATCTTGCCGCAGCCGGCGCAGGCCAGATTGCAGCGGAAGAGCGGTTCGAGCATCAGCACAAGGGGGTAGCGGCGGTTGCCTCGGAGTTTCTGGCCGAGGATGTACGTCGCCACCGTCCACATCTGCGAAAGAGGCACTGGCATGGTCGGTGAGCGTAGGGGGCAACGGGCGGAAAGGCGCGTGTTTGGTGATTGCGGGGCGGCGAGCCCCCCCCCGACCCAGTCCGCGCCCCGGGGTGACCGTTTCGGCTCGCGCACGCCTCCGGTGGATAGAGTCAGCAGATGATGACCACCTCCATTTCCAGCCAAGGGTCCGGGGCAACCGGCCTCGCAGGCGGGCGTCGGTTCCGGGTTCGCCCTGCGGGCGTGATGCTGCAGAGCGCATTGCTCCTGACCGCCGTTGTTGGGGGTGGCCTGGGGCTGGGAACCGTGGGTTCGGGCTGCGCCGGCAAGCCTGAGGTCAAGGTCGACCCCGCCGCGCGCCTCACCGACACCAATCTCGACATCCCCTCCCGCGCCGACCTGGTCGACCGGATCTGGGAGGAGTCATCCAGGGATGCCGCCGCGCGCGATCAGATCAAGCGCATCGCCTGGAACGCCGGCCACCCCGGCCCCGTTCGCGTGCGGGCCCTCGAGGTGCTCTCGGCCGACCCGGGCGACCCGCAGGGCGCCGACACGCGGGCCCTGATGCGGCTGATGCTGCCCACCGAGGGGAATGGGCTGGTGGCCCAGGCGATCTGCGAGCGGGCCGCTGCGGGCCGGTGGACTGAGTTCGCCCCCGCGCTGGTGCGGCGCTACTCCAGGCGCACCGACGTCGCCGACGACCTCCGCCCCGAGCGGGCCGCATTGCTGGCGATTTTTCCTGGTCACCCGCTCGACAAGACGGTGTTCGAGGTCTTCGCGGCCCCCGCCATTGGCGATACGCCCGAGCGGCTCGAATGGGCCCGGAAAGCCCGCACCGGCGCCTGGGAGCTGCTCGCCCGCCTCGACAAGGATGGCTCGCGCCGCGCTGCCCTGCTCAAGGATGCCGCCGTCGCCGCTGATGACCCGCTGCTTGCGACGCTGCGCGTCTGCGCGGCGGATCTCGGGGCTCTCCCCCTGACGGCGGCTCAGCTCGACTGGGTCACCACGCTCCGCAGCTTCGCCGCCCCCGCCCCGGCCCAGGCGGCCCGGGCCGATGATGCCCAGGACGCGCTCAACAAGGCCTGGTGGGCCGAAGCCCGCGCCGCCGTCGCCACGCTCAGCCCCGACCGCCGCGAGGGGTGGGCCGTGCGCCATGTCGAGCCGCTCCGCTGGGCCGTGCAGCATCGGCCCGAGCTGGTGGCCCTGGATCGCCCGTCGCTGGCTGCCGACCTGCGGGCCCGCTTCCGCGGCCGGCCGACCTTCGCGCGCGGGTCCGAACGCGGGCCCGGAGAGACCTTCTTCGCGGCGATGGACCGGCTCGCGTGGGGCGATCTGCTGACGGTCGCGGTGATCGATGAGGCCCTGCAGCAGGCCGCCCAGGGGCCGGAGCTGGCCCGCCAGGTCGATGTCGACCGGCGCGACACCAGCACCGAATACGGCGGCGTGCTCGAGTGGCGCGACGGCCGCTTCGTCTTCACGCTGTTCCCCCCTCGCCCCGGCCAGCGCGGCGGCGACCTGCGGTTCGTCGCCTCTGACGACATGCTCCGCTTCGGGGCCCGGGCGCTGGCCCACTACCACTTTCACGCCAACCGGGTCGACAACAGCGAGTACGCCGGCCCGGGGCCGGGCGATCTGGACTACGCCAATGAGCAGGGGCGCGCGTGCGTGGTGCTGACCAGCATTGACCGCGCCCGCCTCAATGCCGACTACTACCACGCCGGCGGAGTGCAGGTCGACCTGGGCGAGATCGCCCTGAAGTAAGCCCGGGCGGAGCAGCGGCTGATCCAGATCCTCACCATGCTGATTGTCGGCGCCCTGCTGGCGCGGGGGCAGGTTGAGCCGCCGCTGGCGGCCCACCTCACCTGGGGCCAGATCGTGCTTTTGAGCCTGGGGCCGCAGGCGGTGCTCATTGCCGTCATGGCCTGGCTCATGCGGGCCTTCGCCCGACGGCTGGAGCGACCGGGCGGGCTGGTCGCGCTGGGCTGGGCGGAGTCCCTGATGGTCGGCGTCTGGTGGACCTCGGCCCTCTGGCACGTTGTGGCGGTGCTCGGTCTGGGCTGGCTGGATGTCATCCGGCGCGCCATCGGCGACCGCATCCTGATCGACGAAATGCTCGCGGGCGCCCCTCCGGTGCTGGCGATCGTCGCGACCTGGTGGGCCTATTACCCCATCGACCGCCTGCTCCGCGAGGCGCAGATCATCCGCCGCCTCGATGAAGGCGCCCCGATCCACGCCCCGCCGGGCCGCTGGGCCTTCGTGCTGATGAACGTCCGTCACGAGCTGCTGCTGATTCTGGCGCCGCTCACGCTGCTCGCCGCGTGGTCTGAAGCCACACACGCGGTCCTTGACCGGCTGGCCGAGGCGGGCGACGGCGAGGGCGTTCGCGGTTTCATTTCGGCCTGGCTGGAGCGCCCCGCCGCGGTTGCTGAGGCCCACACCGGCCTGCAGGTGCTGGGCATGCTCGCGGTCTTCGTGCTGCTGCCGGGCGCCATCGGCTGGCTGTGGGACACCACCCCGATCGGCCCGGGCCCCACCCGCGAACGACTGCTGGACGTCTGCCGGGCTCAGCGGGTGCGGGTTCGCGACCTGCTGCTGTGGCGTACGCGCGGCTCGATGGCCACCGGGGCCCTCGTTGGGCTGGTCGGCCGCCTTCGCTATGTGCTGCTGACCGACGCCCTGGTCGACGCGCTGAGCGACCGCCAGCTCGAGGCCGTCATGGCCCACGAGATCGGCCACGTCCGCCGCCGGCATGTTCCCTGGCTCGCCGCGACGCTGCTGGCGAGCGTGGGGGTGATGTCGCTGCTGGCTGACGGCGTGCTACAGGCCCTGCGGATCTTCGCCGTCGGCCCGCCCGGCCCACCGGGCGTCGTTCTGCGCGGCGTAATCGAAGTCGCCATGCTGGGGCTGGCCCTGGCGACGGGGCTGGTCGTCTTCGGCTGGGTCAGCCGGCGGTTTGAATGGCAGGCTGACGCGTTCGCCGTTCAGCACCTCAGCGGCCTCCGGCCCAGAGCGGCCGGGATGGCCGTTCAGCTCGGCGCCCCCAGTGCGGGGCCCGTCACGATCTCGTCCGAGGCCGTCGACGCCATGACCAGCGCCCTCGCCGAGGTCGCCCGCCTGAATCACATCCCGCCCGAACAGTTCTCGTGGCGGCACGGCTCGATCCAGCGGCGCATTGACAACCTTCGTCGCCTCGTCGGCAAGCGCGCCGCGGGCCTGCCCATCGACTCCGTCGCCGGCGGCGTCAAGCTCCTGAGCGTGCTCGGCGTGCTGGGGCTGATCGCGGCGTCCGCCCTCGAGTGGTGGTGGTGGGGGGGCGGCCCGGGCCGATAGAGTTCCACGATGGGCATCCCCTTCGTCAAGATGCACGGCCTCGGCAACGACTATGTCTACCTCGACGCCGCGCGCGACCCCGGGCTGGAGCATCGCCTCGATCTTCCCGCGCTCGCGCGGGCCATCTCCGACCGCCACCGCGGGATCGGCTCGGATGGCCTCATTATCGTGGGGCTCCCCCAGCAGCCCGGCGCCGCCGACATCCGCATGCGCATGTTCAACGCCGACGGCAGCGAGGCCGAGATGTGCGGCAATGGCGTCCGCTGCGTCGCCAAGTTCGCCCACGACCGCCTGGGCGTCCGGCCCCGGCCCCTGCGCGTTGAGACCGGGCGCGGCGTGCTGGCGATTGACTATCAGGTCCTCGATGGCGCCCTCGCCCGCGCCACCGTCGACATGGGCGGCCCGATTCTCGACCTGCCTGCGGTGCCCGTTGACGCCGCCCACATCGGGCCAGCCGGCGACGACGGCTCGCGCCGCCTCAGCGGCCGGGGGGAGCCCTGGTGGTTCGTCTCCATGGGCAACCCGCACGCCGTGACGCTGCTCGCAAACCAGCCGCAGCGCCCCGCCGGTCCGACCGCGCCCCCCGGCCACCAGGCCCAGCCGGGGGTTGAGGCGCTGGTTGCAGCGATCGGTCCGTCGGTTGAGGTCCACCCCGCCTTTCCCCGGCGCGTCAACGTGCATGCGGTCGAAGTGCTCAGCCGGTCGCGGGCCCGCATGGCCACCTGGGAGCGCGGCGCCGGGCTCACCCAGGCCTGCGGCACCGGCGCGTGCGCTGTGCTTGTCGCCGGGGTGCTCGCGGGGCTCCTGGACGATGAGGCCACCATCTCCCTCCCCGGCGGTGACCTCGAGATCCGCTGGGACGAGCCCTCCGGCCATGTCTTCATGACCGGTCCGGCCGAGGACATCTGCGAAGGTGTCTGGCCCGAGCCGGCCAGCCGCGCCTAGCAGGCCCTGGGCCGTTTCCTCGTGTCGCCTCTGTCACCTTTGCAGACCTTGGACCACCGATGCCCCTCAGCGACCTTGAACACCGCCTGATCCGCGAGATTGAGCACCGGCGCGGGGCCCTCCTCGACGACCTGCGCCTGCACGTTGGGCTCCCCACGGGGCGCGACAACCATCCCGCGCTTGACGAGACCCGCGACCGCTTCGCCGCCCGCCTGGCGGCCCTCGGCGCCCCGCGGGAAGACGTGCCCGGCGAAGCTCGCCCCGACTGGATCCAGCCCGCCGCTGGGCCGCCCGCTGCTGAGATGTCCGGCTCGGGGGCCGGCGCCGGGCTGCCCGTTGCGGTCTTTCGGCGGGCCCGCCCCGGGCTGCCCAGGATCCTGATCTCCGGCCATCTCGACACCGTGCACGACCCGTTGGGCGACTTTCGCGAGCTCTCGATCGCCCCCGATGGCAAGACCGCCACCGGCCCGGGCTGCGTCGACATGAAGGGCGGCCTGGTGATCGCCCTGCACGCCCTCGAGGCCCTCGAGGCCCTCGGCGTCGAAACCGCGTGGTCAGTGATCCTCAACAGCGATGAAGAGACCGGCTCATTCTGCTCCGACCGGGCCCTGCGGGCCGAGGCAGCGCGGCACGATATCGGGTTGGCCCTCGAGCCCGCCATGGCCGACGGCGGGCTGGTCGTGGCCCGGGGCGGCAGCGGGCAGTTTCTGATCGAGTGCTTCGGCAAAGCGGCGCATGTCGGGCGGGATTTCGCGTCCGGCGTCTCCGCCGTGTCGGCGTTGGCCCGGGCCGTGCTCGTGGCGGGCGAGTTGTCGGACTCTTCCCGCGGGGTGTGCGTCAACATCGGCCCCCTTGAGGGCGGCTCCGCGACCAATGTCGTCGCCGATCACGCCCGCGCCTGGGGTAACGCCCGGTTCCCTTCTCCTGAGGAGGGCGCGAGGTTGGAAGCGAGTTTGACGCAGCGGCTTGCGGGCATCGGCGGCGACGCCAGCCGCGCCGACGGCCTCCCGCGGGTCGTTCTGCGCACCTCGTTCAATCGCCCCGCCAAGCCGCTCACGCCGGGGACCGAGCGGCTGGCCCGCGCGGCCCGGGCCGTCGCTGAGGATCTGGGCCAGCTGTTGCCCTTCGGCTCCACCGGTGGGGTCTGCGACGGAAACAACCTTCAGGCCGCAGGCCTGCCGACCATCGACACACTGGGGGTCCGCGGTGGGGGCTTGCACACGCTGCAGGAGTGGATCGAACTGGCCAGCCTCGTCGATCGGTGCCAGATGCTGGCGATCCTGATGGCGCGGCTGAGTCATGCGTCTGGATGACCACCTGACGGGTGACTAGCATCCCGCTCCTCGCGACCTTCTTCTGAGGCCGTGCTGGAGTCGAGCGCCCCGCGCATCTCACTAGGCAACGGGACTCACGACGGAGCAACTATGCCCGCACCAACGCGAAACGTGGTCAAGCTGCTGGTCGCCGCGGCGGCTTTGCTGGTGGCTGGCGTTTTGATCGCCCGTCAGATTTTCTCGCAGGAGCAGCGCCCCGGACAGGCGGTTTCCGCCCCAAATGGGGCGGACAAGCCATCGCCTAGCTCAGGGGCGCCGGCGAAACCAGGTGCGGCCCCGGCTCAAGGCGACCCACCCGCAAGGCCGAATCCCTTTGTCAGCCAGCCCGTTTCTCCCAACAAGTAGTTTGGAGGTTGCACATGAAGGCCCATCCACGGATTGATCGAGCCCCCGGTTTCACCCTGGTCGAGCTGCTGGTGGTGATCGCCATCATCGCACTCCTGGTGTCGATTCTGCTCCCCGCGATCGGCAAGTCGCGCGTCGCGGCCCGGCTGACGCTTTCGCTGAGCAATTCCCGCCAGATCGGTCTGGCGATGCAGACCTACCGCAACGACTTCAAGGACGCGCTGCCGTCGATCTTCACCACCACCGGCGGGCAGACCGCCACGTCGGTCTGGGCCTATGGCGGCAAGTATGTGAGCCAGCGGCAGGCCACGGCCCAGCCGCTGATCGACATCCCGCCCGGCAAGCGGCCGCTCAACTCCTACGTCTATCCCACCAACGTGCTGGACCAGACAGTGGTCGCGACCAACCGCCCGACCTTCGAGCTCACCGCGTTTCGATCCCCGGGCGACCGCGGCTCGGCCTACCCGCCCGGTCAGCGCCAGTCGGGCCAGCTCGACTGGTCGATCACGGGCTACAACGACATCGGGACGTCCTATCCGCAGAACAACTTCTGGTGGCAGCTGGCCCGCCGGAACAACACGCTGGCGGAGTGGAACGCCGCGTGGTCCTGGGGCCTCAAACAGTTCAACAGCGGGTTTGTGAACCCCACGAAGTTCGTGATGTTCTCCGACCAGACGGCCGTGGCCCTGATCACCGACGACGACCAGCCCCCGCCCAATCGCCTCGGTGAGTTCGGCGACATCAACAAGTCGGTGCTGACGTTCCTCGACGGCCGCGCCGATTACATCAAGATCGAGCGCCGCGCCGCCACCACGCTGAACCCCAGCAACCCTTTCGGCGTGGGCAGCGTTCAGTCTGGGCGGGTCGCGGCGGACGCGCCGTTCGAGTACAGCTTCATCCTCGGCCCGCGGCGCTGAGCCGCAGTATGCTGACGATGCATGATTATGCGTCAGCCGCGCGAGCCGCGGCGGCGTGGTCGCCATCGCGCCGCTAGCATTGCTCCGACCGCCCGGCCGCTCTCCGGGCCCGGGTCAGGAGTCTTCGCCATGTCGACTGTCGCCGCCAGCACCCCGACCGCCTCGCAGGGCTCCAATCCAGCCGCACACGCGCCGCGTCCGCCTTCGGTGGCCGACAACCCCGCCGCGCGGGCCGCCATCGAGGTCCTGGTCCGCGAGGTGCAGGCCCGCTCGGCCCAGATCACTGACGTCCGCGGCCCGACATCCCCGCAGACCCGCGAGTCCTATGAGGCCCTGATGCGCCGCGCCGCCGACATCCGCGGGCGGGCGCTGCTCTACCCCTACCTGGGTTCGGGCGTCGGGAACGGCGCGCTCGTCGAACTGGTCGACGGCTCGGTGAAGTGGGACATGATCAGCTCCATCGGCGTTCAGTTCTTCGGCCACAGCGATCCCGACCTCACCGCCGCGGCGGTGCGCGGGGCCCTCGCCGACACCGTCATGCAGGGGAATCTTCAGGGCAACTGGGACCAGTACGAGTTCGCCGACACCCTCCTAGCCGAGGCCCGCAAGCGCAGCAAGTTGGCCCACATCTACCTCAGCACCAGCGGCTGCATGGCCAACGAGAACGCCCTGAAGGTCTGCTACCAGAAGCACTCGACCCTCGGCCCCGGCGGCGCCCCGCGCGTGCTGGCCTTCAAGGACTGCTTCATGGGCCGCTCGATCACCATGAGCCAGATCGGCGACAGCGCCGCCAACCGCATCGGCATCCCCCTTTCGACACAGGTCGACTACATGCCCTTCTACGACCCCATCGGCGCGGCCCGGATGGGCGGCACGCGCTACATCGACATGTGCGTCGATCACCTGCGCCAGTACATCGAACGCTACCCGCGCCAGCACGCTTGCTTCATCTTCGAGCTCGTGCAGGGCGAGGGCGGCTTCAACACCGCCCCGCGCGCGTACTTCACCGCCCTCATGGACGTGTGCAAGGCCCACTCCATCGCGGTGTGGGATGACGAGATCCAGTCCTTCGGACGCACCGAGGGCATGTTCGCCTTCGAGCAGCTGAACCTGGCCGACTATGTCGACGTGTTCTGCGTCGGCAAGATGACTCAGGTCTGCGCCACCATGTGGACGGCCGAGTACAACCCCGGCCCGGGCCTGCTCTCGGGCACCTTCACCGGCAGCGCCGTCGGCTACAGCGTCGGCAAGCGCGTCGTTGAGCGGCTCCGCGACCACGCCGGGGAGTTCTACGGCCCCGAGGGGCGCTTCGCCCGCCAGCACCGGGCCTTCGCTGAGCAGGTCCGCGCCCTGGAGCAGCGGCATCCTGAGTGGTTCCCCCGCAACGCCAAGGTCCAGGACGTCGTCGGCGGCGTCGGCGGCATGATGCGGTTCACCCCTTTCGGCGGTGAGAAGGACCGCATCATGAAGGCTTGCAAGACGCTCTTTGACGAGGGTGTCATCGTCTTCTACTGCGGGCACGGGCCCTACCACGTCCGCATGCTCCCCCCGCTGGGCGTGTTCGACGAGAAGGACTGGCCGCGCGTCTTCGCCTGCGTCGAGCGCGGCCTGGCCAAGGCCGCCTCGGCCTAACCTTCGCCCCGGTTTTCCTCGCCGCCGCCCACCCCCCCGCCCCTCAGCTCCGCCGCTGCGCCCGCCTGCCATGCTCACCGAAATCGAAACCCTTGAATCCGCAGCCCTCGCCGAGCTCGTCGGGGCGTCCGACGCCCCGGCACTCGAAGCCTGGCGCCTCGCCTATATCGGCCCCAGCGGCAAGCTCAAGGCGATGCTTGGCGGGCTCAAAGACGTTCCCAAGGACCAGAAGCCCGCCGTGGGCGCGCGCCTCAACCAGGCCAAGGCGGCCCTTGAGGAACGCTTCGCCGCCCGTCAGGCGGAGCTCGGCGTGGCCGGTGGCGCGGCAAGCACTCAGGCCAAGGGCCCGCAGATCGATGTCACCGAGCCCGGGCTCATCTTCGGCGAGGGTGGCGGGGCCTGGGGCGGCCTGGGCCGCCGGCACATCCTCATGCGTGTCCGCGAGGAGCTCGTCGAGGTCTTCGCCCGCATGGGCTTCGCCGCGGCCGAAGGGCCCGAGCTCGAGGATGACGAGCACAACTTCGTCAAGCTCAACATCCCCGCCGATCACCCCGCCCGCGACCCGGGCGACAACTTCTACATCGACGATCCCGCCCGCATCGCCGGCCCGCGCATGCTCCGCAGCCAGACCAGCACGGTCCAGATCCGCACCATGGAGGCGGCGACGGAGCGGGCCCGGGCCGCCGGGGCGCCCGCCAGCGCGGGCGGCCTGCTCGAGCCCATCAAGATCGTCGCTCCCGGGCGGGTCTACCGCCCCGACGCCGTCGACGCGACGCACTCCTTCATGTTCCATCAGATCGAAGGCCTCTCCGTCGATCGGGGTGTGAGCATGGCCGACCTCAAGACCACGCTCTTCCAGTTCGCCCGCGCCTATTTCGGGCCGGGCGCTGAGGTCCGCCTCCGGCCGTCGTTCTTCCCCTTCACCGAGCCCTCGGCGGAGTTCGATCTGCGGATCCAGCTCCGGCCCGATCAGCCCGTCCGCTGGATGGAGCTGGGCGGCTGCGGCATGGTGCACCCGAGCGTGCTGCGGGCGTGCGGGATCGACCCCGAGATCTGGACCGGCTTCGCCTTCGGCTTCGGCATCGAGCGGCTGGCGATGGGCAAGTACGGCATCCCCGATATCCGCATGCTCTTCGAGAACGATCTGCGGTTCCTCAAGCAGCTCTAGACCGCAGAGCGGGATCGTTGAACGATCTGGCCGTTTCCCTGCCGGCGCGGCTGCCGTCTCGGGCCCGAGATCACTTTGGCGCGAGATCAGATCTTGCGGCGACGCCGCCCCGGACGTATCGTGCACATGCACGATCCGGCCGATAGGCATCCCTCCGCCGGACTCGCAAACCCGCTCGGAGCACCGCATGTCAAACCGCTACCGCACGATTCTCCTTTTCGGCGCGCCCGGCGCGGGCAAGGGCACCCAGGGCAAGATCCTCGGCGCCATCCCCGGGTTCTATCACCTCTCGTGCGGCGAGGTCTTCCGCACCCTCGACACCAGCACGCCCTTGGGCAAGACCTTCATGGAGTACTCCTCCAAGGGTCTGCTGGTGCCCGACGACGCCACGGTGCAGATGTGGCACCAGAACATGCACGCCCGCACCATCCTGGGCATCTACAAGCCGCTGACCGACCTGCTGGTGCTCGATGGCATCCCCCGCAACGTCTCGCAGGCCAAGATCCTTGAAAAGCACCTCAAGGTCCTGCAGATCATCCACCTCGTCTGTCCCGACAAGGAGCGGATGATCGAGCGGCTCCGTCGGCGGGCCCTGAAGGAAAACCGCATCGACGACGCCAAGGAAGATGTCATCCGCAAGCGGTGGGCCGTCTACGAGCGCGAAACCTACCCGGTGCTGAAGTGCTACTCGCCCGACATCATCCGCGAGGTGCCCGCCGTGGGCAGCCCCGCCTCGGTCCTCCAGCACATCCTCGAGCACGTGGGTCCCGTGCAGGAAGCGCACTTCGTCAACCCCATGGGCGGTGACCCGTCCGCGGCGGCCCGGCAGGCCCGGGGAAGCCGCGTCACTTCCAACGGCGTGCACAAGCCCGCCAAGCCTGAAAAGCCGGCCAGGAAGGCCAAGCGGTAGGCCGCCAGCGCCGTCATCGAAGCGGCCGGCTGAGCCCCGCGCCCTAGCATTGGCGATGCCGATTTCAACTACTCCGCCGGGGCCAGTCCGCGCCACCTCGCTCCTGCGTTCACCCGCTGTGCCCGCGGCCCTGACCGCGGCGTTTGTGCTGACGAGCGTGGCTCTGGCGTGGTTTGCGCAGCCGCCCCTGGCGCCGCCTGCGTCCAAGGCGCCGACCGCCACGCAGCCCCGCGACGCCCAGGCTGAGCCCGCGCTGCCTCGACCGGAGGCCGTCATGCGGTTCGGCGCCAAGGCGCCGTTGCCCAAGGCCGCCGGGGCGATCCGGTTGGCGACGTACAACGTCGAGAACCTCTTTGACGATGTCGATGACCCGGCCCTGACCGGAGAGCACGAAGACAAGACCATGACCAAGCCCGCGGACGCGTGCCGGGAGATCGCCGCGGCGATCCGGGCCGTCGACGCCGATGTGCTGGCCCTTCAAGAGGTGGAATCGGAGCAGGCGCTCCGCCAGTTCCGCGATCGCCACCTCCAGGGCATGGGGTATGACCACGTGGTGAGCGTGGACGCCGGGGACGAGCGCGGGATCGAGCAGGCGGTGCTCTCGCGGTTCCCGCTGTCGGATGTTCGTCAGTGGATCCGGGCGCCGCTGGGCGGAACGCACCCTGACAAGTTCGGGCGGAGCCCCAACCGCCTCGCAGGCAAGCCCATCACCTTCCACCGCTCGCCCTTGCGGGTGACGGTGACGGTCCCGAGCAGCCCCACCAGCCAGGCGGAGGGCCAACCGGGAGGCCCATCGGCTGGTGGGGGGTCGGGCGGGTACCAGCTGACCCTCTTCGTCGTGCACCAGAAGTCCGGCGGCGGCGGCGACTACTGGCGCGAGCGTGAGGCCACCCGCACCATCGAGCTCGCGCGCGAGCTGACGGGCGAACGCCCCGACGCCAACGTCATCATCCTGGGCGATTTCAACGCCGTGGGCCGGCAACAGGCTATTAAACTCTACACCGGGGCGGGCTTCATCGACCTGCTCGGCGACCGGGCCGAGCGGGCCGAGTTCACGACCCACGCCTCGGGCAACTCCTACGACCGCATCCTGTTCAGCCCCGCGGCGTGGAAGGAGGCCCTCCCCAAGCAGGCCTTCGTCCTGGGCACAGTCACCCGCCCCGCCGGTGTTGACTTCCGGACCACCCCCAACCCCGAAGGGTGGGCGTCCGACCACTATCCGGTCGTGGTCGATATCACACCGATCGACCAACCCTGACCGGCGCCCCGCATCCACCGGGACCACCCCCCCCGCCCCGCGGCGGGCCGTCGACTTCCGGGTGAAGGGTGAAGATTGCTTGAACCCGCCCGTCGCCGATGGACCCCTCTGGTCAGGCCTTCACAATCGACCGACAACGCCCGTTTCGGCCTCAGTCCGAGGAGTCCCGCTCAATGGAAAAGCACATCGCCACGGCCTTCCCCACCCTCATTGGGCGGTTTCGCCTGCCTGAGTCGCAGGGGGTCAACCCTGAGCTGCGTCGGCTGATCCTTGAGCGGGAGCAGAACGAGGCCAATCGCGTGCTGAGCAACGTCGGCGGCTTCCACTCCAAGCCCGATGTGCTCGAATGGCCTTCCCCGGCTATCGCGTCGCTTCGAGGCTGGATCATCGAGGCGGTCAACACCATGATCGCCTCTTCAATCGAGATGATGAAGGCTTCGGGGATCAACCGCCCATTCAGCGGTTCGTTGCAACTCACCGCCTGGGCCAACGTCAGCCGCAAGGGGAACTACCACCGTCTGCACAACCACCCAAACAACTGCTGGTCCGGGGTGTACTACGTTGACGCCGGGACCGAAGCCCCGGGCTACCCGCTGAGCGGCGTGCTCGACCTGCTCGACCCCCGCCCGTTCACCGAGATGGTGACGGCCCCGGGCGAGCCCTATGGCCAGCGGATCCCCGTCCGGGCCGAGGCCGGAACGATGGTGCTCTTCCCGAGCTTCCTCTACCACTTCGTCAACCCGTACATGGGCGAGGGCGAGCGGATCTCGGTGGCGTTCAACGTCAAGGCGGTCGACCGCCCCGCCGCGCCGGCTCAGAACCCGATGCTGGGGTAAGGCCGCCAACCGTGCGCGGCCTGTACGCGGCCTACATGCGGGCTGACGGACCCATCACGCCTCGGCCATCGCCGCCGCGTCCAGCACGCCCGCGAAGTGCTCGATGGCGGGCGTCGGCAGGTCCTTCACCTTCGCCGCGTCGTCCCAGCGGCGCAGCCGCACCGCGTCGCGGTAGTGGGGGTTGGCCTCGAACGCGGCGATCTCGTCCTTGTTCATCGGCCCGCCCTGCAGGCGCAGGCTCTGGAGCGACGGCTCGCTGAGGATGCTCAAATAGGTTGGCTCGACGGCGCACAGGTAGCGCTTGGCGTCGACGTGCAGCTTCACCGGCTCCACCACCGCGGGCCCGAAGTGGCGGGCCAGGAACCGCTCGCCCAGGATCTCGTGCCGGTCATCGATATCGTGGTCCGGGGCGTCCTCAGGCAGGTGGTGCAGCAAGTGCCCGACATCGTGCAGCAGGGCCGCGGCGACCAGCGTCGGCCCGGCGCCCTCGCGCTCAGCCAGCAGGGCGGCCTGCAGCCCGTGCTCGGCCTGGGTCACGGCCTCATGGCCGTACTGCGATGAACCGCGCTCCTTGAAGAGCGTGATGATCTCGGCGGTGATGGTGCGGGTCGGCGCGTTCATGCGGTCGTTCTCCTCGAAGGCTGGGCGGAGCCGGAAAAAAGCCTACGCAGCGCTTCGGGATAGGCGAGGCATTCTTCCGCAAAAACCCGTTCCGCGAGCGTTTCGGGGGTGTCGGCGGGCAGCACCGGGCAGCTCCGCTGGAGCACGATCGGCCCGGTGTCGTAGCGGCTATCGCACAGGTGCACGGTGCACCCTGATTCCGCGACCTGCCCCGCCCGGGCCGCCGCGATCACCGCTTCGTGGACTTTCTTTCCGTGCATCCCCGGCCCGCCGAACGCCGGGAGCAACGCCGGGTGGATGTTGACCACCCGCCCCTCGAAGCCTTCGGGGATGTTCACGAGCTTCAGGTACCCCGCCAGAATCACCCACTGGGCCTGATGCTCCGCCAGAATCCGCCCCAGGTCGGGCCCGGGTATGGAGCCAGTCGCGATCAACGTTGGCAGTCCCGCGGCGCGGGCCTTCTCGGCGCCCAGGCAGGCCTTCGAGGCCACCACCACCGTCACGCGCGCGTTCAGTTCGCCCCGGGCGATCGCCGCGAGCAGGTTCTCCAGCGTCCGGCCCGAACCCGAGAGCAGCACCGCCAGGCGTGCCGGCTCGTGAGGGGTGGGGGTTGTGGGGGTGAGGGGGGTGAGGGCGCCGCTCACGCGCTGACCTTGCTGATCGCGCTGGCCCGGTCGGTCTGGACGCCCAGCACCGAGTCGATCTTGCTGATCTTCAGCAGCCCGCGCAGCTGGTCGTTGAGCCCGAAGATGGCCATCTTGCCCTTGTTGGTCTTGCACAGGCGGTTGAGCGAGATCAGCATCCCCAGCCCCACCGACGAGATGATCTGCAGCTGCGCGCAGTCCAGGGCCAGCTTCCAGCCCATGCCCTTGGCGTGCTCCTGGACCTCGTTCTGCACGACGGTCGATTCGTACTCCGAGAGCTTCTCGCACTTCACGATCACCACGAGCACGCCTTTGTCGGCCTCGGCACGGATATGGGTGGATTCAAACATGGGTGGGCTGGTGCGCGGCCGGCGCCGATCGGCCGCGGGGTGAAAACCTGCGAGCGCTATCCGACATCATACCGAATCCCGACTGGACCGGCCTCCCCGCACGGGTCCGCACGACCCCGGTCCTGGGCCCGGTTCTAGGCCGTGACCGTCGCCGCCGACCGGAACGGGATCGCCCGCCCCGCCGAGTCCACCGACACCATCACCAGGGCCGCCTGCGTCACCGGCACGGTTTGCCCCCCGGCGTACCGCTCGGCCTCCACCTCCACCTCAACGGTCACGCTCGATGTCCCCGCCCGCGTTGTGCGAGCGTAGAAGTTCACCACATCCCCCAGGTGCACCGGCTGCTTGAACTCCACCCGGTCCATCGCCACCGTCACCCAGCGGTGCAGCCCGTGCCGGCGGGCCTCCACGAACCCCGCCTGATCGATGTACGCCAAGATGACCCCGCCGAAAATCGTCCCGTACTGGTTCGTGTCCCGAGGCATGGTCACCACCCGCAGCGCGAGCGATCGCTGCGCCAGCGCGGGCGTGGCTGGCGGAACGGCGGCTGCGGCAGCATCAGGGGGCGGCGTGGTCACTCAGGAGCGTAGCGGCGCTGCGGGCCAGCCCTCAGCCCGCCCTCGGTCTGCGGTGAGCCCGCCGTGTGCCCGCCGTACACTGGGCCATGCCCACCGACCCCGCCGCGTCCGCCCCGACCCACCCCGATTCGCCTAAGCGGGTCGAGTTGACGGCCCTGACCAGGGACCAACTGATCGTCCGGTACCGCGTGGGGATCGAGTATTTCGATCGGCGGGTGGTGACGTTGGCCGATGACCAGCTCGACACCGCGTTCCTGCCCGAGGCGGGGGTCGGGCGCTGGCCCTGCCGGATCCTGCTCGGCCACCTCGCCGACGCCGAGCTCGCCAATTCCCACCGCATCCGCCGCACCATCGGCGAGGATTACCCGGTCTTCAGCGTCTGGGACGAGAACGCGTTCATCGACGCGGGTCTCTACGGCGGGGCCAGCGCCCCCGGCCCACGCTTCCCCATCGGCGGGTTCCTGGCGTCGATGCACACGCTCCGCCAGTGGACCGGC
This sequence comes from uncultured Phycisphaeraceae bacterium, assembly GCA_964611125.1. Classification (GTDB taxonomy): domain Bacteria; phylum Planctomycetota; class Phycisphaerae; order Phycisphaerales; family UBA1924; genus JAEUIX01. Next base: position 20,859 of record CAZSZO010000049.1, read on the forward strand.
GAGTTCCTGGCGACGCTCCCTGACTCGGCGTGGAGTCGGCGGGCCATGCACCCGGTCAAGGGCGAGCTCTCCCTGCGCGACCAGGTCGAGCTGAACATCTGGCACCTCGAGCATCACGGCTGGTGGCTCAACCGCAAGGTCGTCAAGATGCTCGGCCCGGCCGCCGCCCACTAACGACTGGCTCGGGCTCCCCCTCGCCCCAGCCCGCCCCGGTCCCGGAGATACCATCCGGCCCTCGCCAGCCGGACCGGGCCCTTTCGACCCCGGCGCGGCCTCGGCGATGGAGGGAGCCGGTCATGAAGAACGTTCTCGTGCTGGGTGGCGGCAAGGTTGGGAAGTCGGTCGCGGAACTCCTCCTGGCCTGTGGGGCCACCGGCGGCGAAGCGGACTACCGCGTCACCCTCGCCGATCGCGACCCCGCTAACCTTCGCATCGCAGATGAGAACATCGCCCGCCTCCGAACCCTGACGCCCCATGAGCTGCACTACGCCTCGCGCCAGCTCGACGCCAGCGACCCCGCCGCCGTGCGCGCGGCCCTCAAGGGCCAGCACTACGTCATCTGCATGCTCCCCTTCGACCTGGTCGAGGGCCTGGCCGCGATGGCCAACGAGGAGGGCGTCCACTACTTCGACGTCACTGAAGATGTCCAGGCGACCGAGGCGGTGAAGAAGGTCCATGACTCGGGCCACGCCCGCGTGGCGCTGGTGCCCCAGTGCGGTCTGGCGCCCGGGTATATCGCCATCGCCGCGTACGACATCGCACGCGATTTCAGCGAGGTCCACGAGCTGACGCTGCGCGTCGGGGCCCTGTCTCAGTACACCACCAACGCCCTGAAGTACAACGTCACCTGGTCGGCCGCGGGCGTCGTCAATGAGTACTGCGAGCCGTGCAACGTCATGCTCAGCGGGCACGTCGCCAAGGTGCCAGCCCTGGAAGGCCTCGAGCTCTTCTCGTTCGAAGGGGTCGATTACGAGGCGTTCTACACCTCCGGCGGCGTCGGCAGCCTGATCGACACGCTTGTCTCCGAGAACAAGACCGGGCCCGAGACCAACATCGCCTACAAGACCATCCGCTACCCCGGCCACCGCGACCTGATGAAGTTCCTCCTCCAGGACCTCCGCCTGGGGGTCGAGCACGCGCGGCCCACCCCCGCCGGGCGGATCTTCGATCGCGCCATGTGCGTCGATCTGCTCGAGCACGGCCTCCCGCGCACTCTGCAGGATGTCGTCGTGGTCTTCGTCAACTGCATCGGCGTCCGGAACGGCCGGCGCGAGCACGTGAACTTCAAGCGGGCCGTCCCCGCGACCGACCTGTTTGGCCGCACCTGGCCGGCGATCGAGCTCACCACCGCAGCGGGCGTGTGCGCCCTGGTCGACCTGCACCGCACCGGCAAACTCCGCCAGAGCGGCCTGGTGAAGCAGGAGGAGTGCAGCCTCGCGGAGTTCAACGCCACCGTCTTCGGCCTCGCCTATGAGAATCCCTCGGCCCTCGAGGCCCGGGTTCGCACGGTTTGAGGGGATCCCCTGCAAACTGCAGGATGACCCGTACGTTTCCGGACGCCCCGCCGGCCCGCACCCGCCCGCGTTTGGGGGTACTTGAGCGATTCCGCCGCCGACGGGTTTGGTTCGGTAACGCATAGACCGATACACGCCATGCCCCCAGGCCGTGGGGGTGTTCGCTCGCGGCGTGGGACGCCTGATGCACCAACCGTCAGAAAGAAACACCGGCCAGGACGCGACGCCACCAGCGCCGGTGGAGGCCTCGCCCCCCGCGCCGACGGCCCAGCCCCGCCTCGATCCCAGCCTCGGTGTTGACATCGTCGCTGACGCCCGCGGCCGCCTCGCCCAAGGCGATTGGCGGCCCGCCGCGGCGCTCCTCGCCCGCCCGATGTCTCCCGATGATCGCAGCTTGTTCATCGACGCTCTCGCCGAGCCCCCGGCGCCCGGCCCCGCGGGCGAATCCCGTTGTCTCGCCTCCGGCATGGCGGAGTGGATCCGCGAGCGCCCGGAAGACCCGCAGGCCCTTATGGTGCAGGCCGCTCATCTTGCCCTCGCCGGCGCCTGGGCCGATTGCCCGGCGTCATCGATCGCCCCTTCCCCTGCCCCTGCCCCCGCCCCCGGTCCCGGCCCGCTCGCAGCCGCCGAGGCCAGCTTGCAGCGGGCTGTCGAGCTCAACCCCACGGACCCCTCGGCGTGGGCGTATCTGGTTCGCACCGGGGTCGCGCTCGGGCTTGATCGCGGCGAGATTCAGCGCCGCTTCGCCCAGGTGGTCGAGGCCGCCCCCGAGCATCGTGAGGCCCACTCGGCGATGCTGCAGGCGTGCTCGCTCAAGCGCGGCGGCTCGCACCAGGAGATGTTCGGCTTCGTGCAGCTCGCCACGCTCAAGGCCAGCCTGGGGTGCTCGCTGCACGTGCTGGTCGCCGAGGCGCACATCGAGTGCTGCCTCATCGAGCAGCCCAAGGCCGGCCTGACGGGCGGCTACTTCCGCAACCGCTTTACGCAGGAGTCGATCACCGCCGCGGCCCAGGCGGCCCTGCAGCCCGGGGCGTTCATCCCGGCCCTCGACAGCGTGCGCACGCGGAACTTCTTCGCCTTCTGCTTCTGGGTCGGCGGCCTCCCCAAGGACGCCGCGATCCAGTTCGGCGCCATCGGCAACTGGGTGACGCCTGAGCCCTGGTCGCTGCTCGGGCCCCCGCTGGAGGTGTTCGCCCGCGCCCAGCGCGAGTGCGGCGCCGCGCCGGTGGTTTCGCGGGCGGCGTAACCGCAGCCGCGCCGGTAGACTGGGTCCATGAGCGGACTCACCACTGTCGAGAAGATCGCCTCGCGCTTTGCTGTCGACTCGAGCGGACGGATCGGCTCACCCGTCCGCCAGGGCGACTTCGTGACCATCCGCCCCAAGCACGTGATGACCCACGACAACACCGGGGCGGTGATCCCCAAGTTCAAGCAGATCGGCGCCAGGAGGATCGCCCTTCCGCACCAGCCGGTCTTCGCCATCGACCACGACATTCAGAACAAGACCCCCGAGAACCTCGGGAAGTACGCCAAGATCGAGTCCTTCGCCAATGAGCACGCCGTGGACTTCTACCCCGCCGGCACGGGCATCAGCCACCAGGTGATGGTCGAGCAGGGGTACGTCACCCCCGGGGCGATGGTCGTCGGCAGCGACTCGCACTCCAACCTCTACGGGGCCCTATGTGCGCTGGGTACGCCGGTGGTCCGCACCGACGCTGCGAGCCTCTGGGCTGCGGGCGTCACGTGGTGGCAGTGCCCACCGGTGGCCAAGGTCACGCTGCACGGGCGCCTCCAGCCCGGCGTGGTGGGCAAGGACGTCATCGTCGCCCTCTGCGGCCTGTTCAACCGCGATGAGGTCCTCAACCACGCCGTGGAGTTCCATGAGGGTGGTGGGGGGGATCAGGGTGGTGGTGGGGGTGGCATCGCGGCCATGAGCATGGACCAGCGGATGTCGATCGCCAACATGACCACCGAGTGGGGCGCCCTCGCCGGGGTCTTCGGCTTTGACGAGGTGCTGCGGGAGTACCTCTACGGGCGGGCCGACTACTTCGCCGCCGGGCGCCGTCCGGGCATCCGCCGCCCCGGCTCGCTGGGCGGCTTCACGCGCGCCGATGTCGAGGGGTGGTGGTCGCGCCGGGCCGAGTTGGCGCCCGACGGCGACGCCCGCTATGCGATCGAGCTGGAGCTTGATCTCGCCAGCGTTCCGCCGTGCGTCTGCGGGCCCAACGATGTCAAGACGCTGGTGAGCGTGCCTGAGATCGAGGCCCGCCAGGTGAAGATCAACAAAGCCTGGCTGATGAGCTGCGTGAACGCCCGCTATGAGGATCTCGCCGAGGCGGCCCGCATCATGAAGGGCCGTACGGTGGCGCCGGGCGTTGAGTTTTATCTGGCCGCGGCCAGCGCCGAGGTGCAGGCCCGGGCGGTCGCCGATGGGCACTGGGCCGCGCTGCTTGGCGCGGGGGCGATTGAGCTGCCCCCGGGCTGCGGCACCTGCATCGGGCTTGGCGCGGGCAAGATCAAGGCCGGTGAGGTGGGCATCAGCGCCACCAACCGCAACTTCGAGGGGCGGATGGGCGACCGCGATGGGCAGGTGTACCTGGGCTCGCCCGCCGTGGTCGCCGCCAGCGCGCTCGCGGGGCGGATCTGTGCCCCTCCGTCGGGCGCGGGCGCCTATGCCTCGGGAGGCGTCCGTGGCTCCGCCACCAGGGCCTCGGCGCCGCCGCCCGCCGCCCCGGCCAGGGTTGAAGTCATCGCCGGGTTCCCGGCGGAGGTACGCGGACGGCTCTGGTTCATGGACCGCGACAACCTGAACACCGACGGCATCTACGCCGGCAAGCACACGTACAACGACGCCATGACTCCCGAGCAGATGGCCGGGGTGATCTTCGAGAACTACGACCCCGATTTCCGCGCTCTGGCCCGCCCGGGCGATGTGGTGGCGGGGGGGCTCAACTTCGGCACGGGCTCCAGCCGCGAGCAGGCGGCCACCGCCCTCAAGTTCTTCGGCATCGCCTGCGTCATCGCGACCAGCTTCAGCGAGACCTACAAACGCAACGCGTTCAACAACGGCTTTGTCTGCTTCGAGTGCCCCGAGCTGGTGTCGTGGCTGCGCTCGGCGGGCGGGGTGGGCGGGATGGGGGGGGGCTCGGGCCGGGAGTCGTGGCTGGCCGGCGATATTGAGATCGACTACGCCGAATCGGCGCTGACCATCGGCGGGAAACGCTTCTCTTTCCCGCCGCTGTCGCCCGTCGCCCAGGAGTTGGTCGTGGCCGGCGGCGCCGAGGAGGTCATCCGCCGTCGCATGGCCGCCGTGGGCTGATCTGGCGGCCAGTTGGCCAATAGGCCAGTGAGCCGCCGGTTGGCGGCCAGTGGGCGCCCGCGAACGGTCCAGTCACCGCCGCGGCCCCGAGCCCCGTACCAGCGCCGCCACCCGCTCCGCCCGGTGGGCCTCGTCGCTGAACAGCCTGCTCACCGAGTCGATCAGAACCGCCTCGCGCTCGCGGGCCCGCTGGGCGAGCTCCTCGGGCGGCGGCGTGCGGCTGGTGTGGGTCGAACCCGCTTCTTGCTCGGCGGCGGAGTTCGCATCCTCTCCGCCGGCCGCAACCTCGATCCGGGTCTCCAGGCGCGTCGAGATCGCCCGAGACAGCCCGGCGCCCAGCGCTCCTTCGCCCTCGATCGGGCTGATCGGGGCGAAGCGGTCGCGGGGCAGCCCGCCGATGAAAAACGTCGTATCCGCCGGAACATCCGCCCGCAGGCCCCCGTTCACCGCGGTGTACCGCCCCTGCTGGTACACGGCGACGATGCCCCCGCCGCCGCTGATGCGGGCATACCACCCGGCGTATCGCCCGGCGCTCGCCGGCAACTGGTACACGTCGCGAAAGCCGTCGGGCACCCGCAGGTCGAGCGGCACGTCCCGGTTGCTCGTTCCCAGGGGGCTCGCGTCGGTGTAGCCCTGATCGACCTTCCGCATGCCCGCCGCCGGGTCGCGGCTGGCGCCTGCACCCCCCGATCCCACGGTTTGTGCGCCGCGCAGCCCCGTCGCGTCGCTGCCGGCAGCGATGAGGACCGTCAGCAAGCAGGCCTGCAGTTGGAGCGTCATCGAAGGAATGCTATCGGCCCGCTGGGGCCCCGGCCTGACCAGGTTGAGCCTCTTGCTGCGCCGTGAGCACGCCATCTGCGCGGTTTCCCGTGTCGCGCCGGCGACCGGCGCTCCGCTGGCCGATTCGAACATCCGCCCCAACATCCGGCCGGTCGTACTGGTCGCGGCGCCGCTGGTGCGTTACCCTGCATGCCCCAGCATGCTCCTCACCCTCGCCGCAACGTCGCTCGCCTCCAAGCTCAAAGCCGCCAAAGGCCAGCGCCCCGCGATGACGTTGATCGACGTGCCCAAGTTCGCGCGCGAGCAGCTCGACCTGCACGGCATGGTCCTGTCCACCTCGCTCCTGGTCGGCGCCGATCGCGCGCTGCTCCAGAAGATCGTCGAGTCCGCCGACAAGGCCGGGTGCCCGTGCCTGGCCCTGATCGAGTCCA
>CAZSZO010000050.1:0-26241 GCA_964611125.1 uncultured Phycisphaeraceae bacterium
GGCGGTTGGGGGTGGACGTGGTGATGCTCACGGGTGACCACGAGGCCGCGGCGCGGGCGGTGGCGGCTGAAGTGGGGATCACGGAGGTCGTCGCGGGGGTGCGCCCGTCGGGCAAGGCGGAGGCGATTGCTGGTCTGCGCCGGGGGGGCCGGGGGGGGGAGGGGCGGGGGGGCGGGCGGCGCGTGGCCATGGTGGGCGACGGCGTCAACGACGCACCGGCGCTCGCCGCGGCGGATCTGGGCGTGGCGATGGGCGGCGGTAGCGACGTGGCCAAGCAGGCGGGGGGCATCGTGCTGGTGGGCGGCTCGCTGGCGGCCCTGCCGGCGGCGATCCGGCTCAGCCGGGCGATGCGCCGGCGGATCCGGTTCGGGCTGGCGTGGGCCTTTGCGTACAACGTGGTGCTGATCCCCCTGGCTGCGGCGGGGTGGCTCGACCCGATGCTGGCCGGCTTGGCGATGAGCCTGAGCAGCGTCAGCGTGATCGCCAACGCGCTGCTGCTGAAGCGCGCCCGGCTGGACGATTGAGGGCTGACCGGGGCCCCTGCGAGCCCGTGCGGCCCGGTGGGGGCAGGATTGAGGGTCGTTTACCGGGTTTATTGGTTGACTCGAACACCTCGATAGCGCAACACTCTCACTGCTGGCGTCGCCGGCATGGGTGGTGCGAAGGGGGAGCGGGTCGGAGGCTCCACGATGTGGACTCAGAAACTCAGGCAGATTGTTGATGACCTTTCAAGCGAGGCGACCAGCGATGGCGCCGGCGTGCCGAAGCCACGGGTCTCGGACCTGTGGAAGACCGCGGGGACCACGCTGCAGCGCACGGGCGTTGACCGCATGCGCTCGGCCCGCGTGATAGCAATGCGCGACCTCGAGGGCCTCAGGGGCATCCTGGCCGAGCTCGACGCCAATCCCCAGCTTGGGGTTCAGACGCGTTACGTGCCCTCGCGCCCCGCAGCGCCTGCGGAATCGCCCGTCGCCGCGGCGGTCGTCACGGGCGTGGCCACTGGCGTGGCCGGCGGGGCTCTGGGCGGAGCGACCGACAGCCTGGCCGGCGGAGCGACGGCTGTGGCCGAGACGCCGGCGCCACACGGGACGTCGGGCACGCCGCTGGCGGCCCCGAGCGATGCGGACCTCGTCTCGGCCATGAAGGCCTTCCGCAAGCGGCTGAAGGTGACGCAGCTTGACGAAGAATCGAAGCTCGGCCCGCGGATCGTGGGCGGCAAGCGGGCCTCGGTGGTGGCGATCACGCCGCCCAGCCAGTTCCCGCGGGCGATCTGGGACGCGCTGGTGACCCAGGGGAAGCTCAAGCGCTCGGGGGGCGGGATGTTCGAGTTGGCCGAGCATTGAGCCGAGCAGTCGCGCTTCGCCCTCAGTAGTCGAACGCCCGCAGGATGGACAGTTCGTACGCGCTGATGACGCCGTTGTGCAGGAAGTGGGCGACGATCGGGGCGATGAGCGAGCTTCGCCACTCGCGGAGCATGGCGAAGACGAACCCCAGCACCGTCACATTGATCAGCCCCGGCAGGTCGTAGGGGTGCGTGGCGCCGAAGATCAGGGCCGTGACGCACGCCGCGCCGATCCAGCGGAGGCGGCGGTGCAGGGCGCGGTAGAGGGCGCCGCGGTAGGCGATTTCCTCATAGATCGGAGCCCAGACCACCGAGCCGAGCGAGCTGATGAGGATCACCACCCACGAGCCGCTCAGGGGCTGCTCAAAGAGCGGGAACCTCGTTGAGGGGTCGGAGGCGTCTTCGCTCAGGCCGCTGAGGCCCTCGACTGCGGAGACCGCGAAGTGGACCAGGACCAGCACGGCGCTCGATACCAGGAAGCCCCCCGCGCCGCAGAGGGCCTCCTTGAAGAACCCCTCGCCGCTGTGCAGGCCGAGATCGATGGCCAGGGCCTGCCGGCTGACGCCCCGCGCCAGCGGCCAGAGCATCGCGCCGATCATGCCCCACGAGAGCACCTCGCTGACCACCAGCCCCGCCACGGCCCCGGGTTGCGAAGACCCGCGAAACGGAATCGAGCTGAGCAGCAGCACCATCAACCCGATGAGCCAGATCACAAACGCTTCCAGGTAGACCGGACCGCCGACGGCATCGGCATCGAAGTTGCCCGTCAGCTCTCCTCGGCTGATCCAGATGAGCGCCAGCACCAGCACGCCCAGCCCCACCAGCAGCGACAGCAGCCGGAACAGGATGTGCGCCACCTCGACGCCCGTCGCGGCGTCGAGGCTCCCGATCACGCGCTGGCGCTCGGGGCTCGATTCCGGCAGGTCGTAGACCAGCGCCAGGCGGCCGAACCAGCCGTGCCGGTCGGTGAGGGCCTCGCGGGCCTCCGCGGGCGCCTGGACGGGTCCCTGCTCGTAGACGACCTTGAGCCAGCCGAGGTCCGCCGCGAGGTCCGAGCCGGGCGTGATCTCCGCCGCCAGGGCCGCCAGCCGCTCAAGCCCGAAGTCCTTGCCGAACAGCTCCGCCTGCACCACCGCGAGGCGGAGCCGCTCGGCGCGGCTGACGGCCAGGCGCTCGAGCTCGGCGGTGATCAGCTCGCCGTCGTCAAGGGTCTCGTCGATCGGGGTCTTGTGCACGCGGCGGTCGCGCCGGTTGGCCTCGTCAAGCTCCATGACCAGCAGCTTGCACCGCAGAACCATGCTCTCGAAACCGGGGTCGCCGGCCACTTCGCTGGCCCGCTGGGCCTGCAGGGGCGATTCGAGCGTGGTGTCGGCCAGGGCCCGCAGGAACTGCTGGACGAACACCACCGTGGGCGTCACGACGCACAGGGCGACGATCGCCGCGATCGCCAGAACGCGGTTGGCGGGATCGGTGCGGTCGGCGGCGCGCGGGAGGGGCATCGGGGCTCCAGGGACGGGTCAACAGGAACCGGTCGCGGCCCAATTGGCGGGGTCCGGCGACGGGCGTGGATCATTCGCAGGCGAACCCGCGAATGGACACTCGCGGCCGGCGCCCGATCGGGGGCGGTGACCGTGCATATTGTCAGAAATTCCCACGCCTTGCGTCGATTGGACGATGTTCGGTCGCGGGGCGAAGAGCCCGAGGAAGCCACCCATGCCCGCCGATGACCGGAAGGTCTGTGCGTACTGCCAGCAGGATTGCTCAGCCAAGGCCCGGACCAAGGACGCGCAGGGCCGGTACTTCTGCAAGGAGTGCTTCCCGCGGGCTCAGGCGGGCGAGAAGCAGAAGGCCGCGGCGGCCCCGGGCCGCACCGGCGGCGCCTCGGTCGGGGTGGTCGGCGGGGCCTCGGTCTTTGATGACCCTGTGCTGCTCACGCCGGAGCTGATCGCCCCCAAGGAGCAGCCGCGCCGCCCTGGTGTGGCCGAGGTGGTCAAGGAAACGCCGATGGCCCCGTGCCCGAGCTGCGGCATCCAGAGCAAGGCCGACGCGGTGGTCTGCACCAACTGCGGCTTCAACCGGGCCACGCAGAAGGCGGTCAAGACCAAGGTTGAGAAGCCGCTGGTCATCAAGGACCCCAAGGCCCGCCGCAGCGGCGGGGGGATCGATTTCCCCTCAGTGGTGGTCATTGTGGCCGGCCTTGCGATGCTGGCCGGCGGCATTGGCGTGGCTCTGGGCCAGTCCGGCACGGAAGGTGCGACGGAGCTGGGTATCGCCGGGATCCTGCTGGGCGTGGTGATCACCCATCTGGGGGCGGTGGTCACCGCGGCCATGAACGACGGCCTGATCTGGGCGTTGGTCCTGCTGCTGGTTCCCTTCGGCGCGGTGTACTGGGCCCTGGTGAAGTGTGAGCACACGGGGCTGAAGGTCCTCTACCTGATCGCGATGGTGCTCGGCATCGGCGCGAACCTCATTCAGAAGGCGGAAAAGCTCAGCTTGAATGACCAGCCCATTCCGGGCCTCTCGGCGCCGACCGGTCCTGCCCCGGCGATCGCCTGACACCCCGCCAGCTCCCCCCAACCCCCAAATCTCGTCAGGATCCCGCCACCCCGGCCCCGCTGGCGCCGGGTCGCCGGATGCGGCGGGCCCGAACCCCCTCTGGGCCTAGAATCCCGACCCAGCGGCCAGCGTTTGGCCTGCTGGTTTCATTGTGCGCCGCTGCTTCACGTCGAGTCACCCGATGTCTTCTGATCCGCAGACCCAACCTTCCCCGGCCGCTCCTACTGAGTCTTCGCCCCACGCGGCCCAGGAAGGCGGCGCTGCCCCCGCCGCGCCGCCCGCAGAGTCGCAGGCTCCGTCAGCGGCCACGGGCGCATCCGCACCGGCCGCCAGCGCGCCCAAGCCCCCGCCCGACCCCCGCAAGGGCCTGCCGCCCATCGGCCGGGCGACGGTGGTGAAGTCTGACGAGCCCGACGCGCCCCGTGGCGGCGGCGACCGGGGTGACAGAGGTGACCGGGGCGACCGGGGCCCGCGCGGCGGCTTCGGCCGGCGCGACAAGCCCATGGATCTGGGCGAGAAGACGCCCGACACCAAGAGCACCCTCCAGGCCGTCACCGACGAGAGCAACAAGGAAGCGTCGATGGGCGCCGACCTGACGGCTCAGATCAACGCCGCGATGGACGCCAGCCCGGCCCCCAAGTCGCACCATGACAAGCCCAAGGTCGCCCACAAGCCGGGCGAGCCCGCGGTGATCCGCGGGCCGCGCGTGGTGCAGAGCGGGCGAGAGCACCGCCCTGGCACAGTCGTGAGCGTCGGCCCGGCCGATGTGTTCGTCGAGTTCGGCCCCAAGGAGCTGGGCGTCGTCACGCGCATCCAGTGGAAGGAAGCGGACGGCGAGGCCGCCCCCAAGGTGGGCGAGACGATCGACGTCGTGGTCGACAAGTTCGACACCAGCGAGAACCTGTACATCTGCTCCCGCCCCGGCACGGTTCAGAAGGCGGCGTGGGAGACCCTGGAGGTCGGCCAGACGATCGAGGCCCGCGTGACGGGCGTGAACAAGGGCGGGCTGGAGCTCGAGGTGGCCGGGCACAAGGCGTTCATGCCGGCAGGCCAGGTTTCGCTCGACCGCATCCCCGACTTGTCGGTGATGGTCGGTGAGAAGCTGACGTGCACGGTTGCGCAGCTCGACACCCGCGGGCGCGGGAACATCGTGCTCTCGCGCAAGGATCTGCTGAAGGCCGAGCGCGAGGAGAAGGCCAAGAAGCTCAAGGAGACGCTGGTCGAGGGCGTGACGCTCGAGGGAACGGTCCGCAAGATCATGCCCTTCGGCGCGTTTGTCGACCTGGGCGGGATCGACGGCCTGCTGCACCTGACCGACATGACCTACGACCGGGCCTTCCCGGGCGAGAAGAGCGTGGCGAAGTACGTGAAGGAAGGGGAGAAGGTCAAGGTCAAGATCCTCAAGATGGATCTGGAGGCCAACCGCATCAGCCTGGGCATGAAGCAGCTGATGGACGACCCCTTCGCGGTGGCCCTGAGCGAGATCGTCGAGGGCGCCGAGATCAGCGGGCGGGTGGTGCGGATGACCGAGTTCGGCGCGTTCCTGGAGCTGGCCCCGGGCGTGGACGGTCTCGTGCACATCAGCGAGATCTCGCGAAAGCGGATCAACAAGCCCGAGGACGTGCTGAAGCAGGACGAGATCGTCAAGGCCAAGGTGCTCAAGGTTGAGCCCGGCTCACGGAAGATCAGCCTGTCGATCAAGGCCCTGCTGCCTGTCGAGGCGCCCCCGCCGGGCAGCCGCGAGGCGATGATGGCCGACAAGAAGGCTGAGCGGGCCAAGCGCGACGCGGAGCGGCTCGCCGAGCTCACCAAGGAAACCCCGGCCCTGCGCCGCCAGCGCGAGAAGTACAAGGGCAAGGACCTCTCGGGAGGCTTCGGCGAGAAGGCCAAGTTCCTGGGCGGCGGCCTGGGCGACCTGAAGATCTGAGGCCCTCGGCACGGGCCGGGCCGGCCGCAGCTCGCAGACCAGCCGCATGGCGGACCTCATGGCGAAACCGCCGGATGTTGACAGCGCCGCCCCCAAGGCCGCCGTCGAGCTTGGGCGCGCCCGCGCGGCGGTCGCCCCGACACCGGCCTCCCCGGCAGCGGACCTCGCGGCCGATCTCGCTGCGGGCCTCCCGCACGCCGAAACCGGGCGGATCGCTGATGTGCGTGTGGGCGGCTTCGCGGCTCGCGTCCATCGGGGCGGGGGTGGCGGCGAGGGAGGGGGGCTGCCGGGCCACGAGCTGGGGGCCTGGCGGGCGAGCCTCGCCGGGTCGTGCCATGACCACCGGTACTTCGACCTCGCGCAGCGCGAGCTGACCGACCGCTTCGAGCACCTGCAGATCGTGCTGGCCGACGACCAGGGCCGCACGCGGGCGGTGCAGCCGGCGTTCATCACGCGCGAGGATCTGCTCACCGGGGCCCCGCCCCGGCTCGCGGCGATGCTGGCCCCGATCCGGCGGGTGTGGCCGGGCTTCCTCAGGCCGCGGATGCTGATGGTCGGCTGCGCCACCGGCGAAGGTGTGCTGGCGGGGGCGACGGAGGATGACAGGCGGTGGGCCGGCGCGGCCCTGGCCCGGGTGCTGCGGCCGCTCGCCCGCCAACTGAAGGCGGGGCTGATCGTGCTCAAGGACTTCCCCTCGGAGCATCGCGCGGCTCTCGACGGGCCGATGGCCGGCGCGGGGTTCGCCCGCCTGCCGAGCATGCCCGGGGCGGGGCTGGCGCTCAATTTCACGTCGTTTGACGACTACCTGACCAAGCTGTGCAGCAAGAGCCGGCGGGCGGACCTGCGCCGCAAGTTCCGCGATGCGGTGAAGGACGGGCCCATCGAGCTCTCGGTGGTGTCAGACATTACGCCGTGGATCGACGAGGCCTATCCGCTCTATCTGCAGGTGTATGAGCGGTCGAGCCTGCGGTTTGAGAAACTCACGCCGGGGTTCCTGTGCGGGCTGGGGCAGGCGCTGCCCGATCGCGTGCGGTACTTCATCTGGAGGCGGGGCGGCCGGGGGGGCGAGGGACAGGGGGGCGAGGGACAGGAGGGCGAGGGCCGGGGGGGTGGAGGCCAGATGGTCGCCTTCAACCTCTGCCTTCTGCACGATGGGGTGCTGCGCGACTGCTACATCGGGCTCGACTACGCGGTGGCCCTCGATCTGCACCTCTACTTTCTCTCCTGGCGCGACATCATCGAGTGGTGCATCCGCCACGGCGTGACCCGCTACTGGACGGCCCCGCTGAACTACGATCCAAAGCTGAATCTCCGCATGCGGCTGGAACCGCTGGACCTGTACACCCGCTGCACGCCGGGCTTGCTCAACCCACTCTTCAGACGCGTGGTGAAGCACTTCGGCCCGACGCGTTTTGACCCGGTGCTGCCGAAGTTCGCCAACTTCGGCGACCTATAGAAAAGACCCCTTCGCCTCCGTTCCCCCTCCCCCCTCCCCTCGCCCCCCCCACTGCCGAGACCTCGCCGTGACCGCCCTTCCCAACCGCTCCGATCCCGCGCTGCCGAGCCTTGACCCCTCCATGGCGTCCGTGCCGGAGGCGAAGCCCGCCCCCGCCCCCGGGCCGCGGCCCCGCCGGCGCGGCTGGCTGCTGGCCCATTCCGCCTGGGATGTCATCCCCGTGCTGTGCGGGGTGCTGCACCTGGGCTTCGTGCTGGCCATCTTCGCGGCGTTTCCGCTCCTGCCCTGGTGGGGCGTGCTGCGCGCGGCCTACTCCGTGAGCATCTCCTGGAACATCAACGGGATCTCCCACAACTTCATCCACAACCCCTACTTCACCAGCCCGTTCCTCAACCGGGCCTTCTCGCTGATGGAGTCGGTCACGATGGGGTTCTCCCAGACGTTCTACGACTGCGTGCACACCAAGCACCACATCGGCAACTCCGACCGCCCCGACGCCGCGAACCCGGGCGGGACGACGATCGACTGGCTGAGCATCTACCGGCACGGGAAGAACGGCCTGCCCGAGAACGTCTGGGCGTACACGTTCCTGTCGTTCTTCCGCGACGACCCCAAGAAGATCTACCGCGAGATCGCCCGCAAGCACCCGGGTGAGGCCCGCTTCGGGGTCGTTGAGATCGTGTCGTTCCTGGCCTTCTTCGCAGCCATGGGCGTGCTCAACTGGAAGTTCATCGTCTGCTTCCTGCCGTTCTGGTACCTGGGGCACTGCCTGTCGTACCTCAACGGGTACTTTGAGCACTACGCGGGCGATCCCGACACACCCATCGCGTGGGGCGTCAGCACCTACCACCGTCTGTACAACCTGGCGTGGTTCAACAACGGCTACCACGCCGAGCACCACTTCCGGCCGCGCCACCACTGGACGCGGATGCACGAGCTGCACAAGCAGATCGAGCGGCAGCAGGCCGCGGCGGGCACGCGGGTGATCCGCCCGCCGCACGCGCTGGGCTTCCTGGATCCGGATCTGCCGTCAATGACCCAGTTGCGTGAGCAGTTGGCCGCCGCGGCGAAGATCAGCCCGCGGACGGGCGAGGCGGTGGCCGCGTCGGTGGCGGAGGCGCACGCCCATCGGGCCGGGCACGAGGCGGGATCGGGGCGGGCATGACGCAGACGCAGGCCGCGAGCGGCACGGGCCCCGGCGGCCGCACGCTGCCGCGCGGGTTCCTGCACCCGGTGGCCCAGCTCGGGCTGGGTGTGGTGCTTGTGACGGCGTCGGAGATCCTGCTCAAGCTGGGGGCCGACCGCACCGCGGAGCGGCTGGGCGGCGAGGACTGGACCGGGGTGTCGGCCCTGGGTTCGCTGTGGGTGTGGCTGGGGATTGCCTGCTACATCGCGAGCTTTGTGTCGTGGCTGTTCGTGCTGCGGCATGTGCCGCTGGTGCTGGCGTTCAACGCCATGAACACGGTGCACGTGACGATCCCGATCGCCGCGGCGCTCGTGCTGGGGGAGCCGCTGCCGCTGCTGAGGGTCGCAGGGATCGTGGTGATTCTGGCGGGCGTGGCGGTGCTGGCGGGGCCGCTGGCGCGCCTGGAGGAGAAGATGTGACAGCCGCTGATCTGGTTCAGGTGCTGCTGTCGCTGTGCGGCCTTGTCGGCGGGCAGGTGCTGCTGAAGTTCGCGATGCGCCAACCCCAGGAGCGCACCCGCGACGGCCGGGCGGGGGCCCTCGGGGCCGGCCGCCGCGCGGCGTGCCTGACGGCCGGGATCGGCGCGATGACGGTGTGGTTCATGCTCTGGCTCGGGCTGATGCAGCGGATGGACCTGAGCCTGCTGTTCCCCTTCGAGGCCCTGGCGTCGATCCTGCTGGCCTTCGCGTCGAGCGCCCTGCTGCGCGAGCGGGTGACGCCGCAGGCGTGGGCCGGCATCGGCCTGATCACGCTGGGCGTGCTGATCGTGGGGCTGTCGGCGGGGTGAGGGGCCCAGCCACCGCTGCGGCCGCGATCAACAACATCGCGACCATCCCACCCACTCGACCCACTGGCATAGTGACCTTGCCCACGAACGGCGGACACACGCTGAGGCGGCTGCAAGAGCCGTCAGGAAGCGAGGTCCACATGGGCGGAAGGAACTGTACGGCGGCGCTCAAGGAGCAGGCGGCTCGGCAGGTGATCCAGGGCGGGCGGGCGTTCCGCCAGGTCGCCGAGGTCTCGGCTCTGAAAGATCTCAGTGTCCGGGGAATCGTGTTCGTCAACAACGGGCCTCGGATCCAGCGGCGGGGTGGCATCGAGTGGCGGGCGTGCCGCTGAAGGTCTCGGCTCTGCGAGACCTCAGTGGTGTTGGCCGGCGGGCGAAGCTGCTGCGGGCTGGCGTGAGTATACAGTTCGGCTGATGATCGCCACGACGCCCATGCGACGCGGATGAGGCGGCGGGAAAGACCGGATCAGCTGCGGTCGTGGCATTCTCCTGCTTCCGGCGGCTTCGTGCTGCGTGCGGAGGACTGGCGCTGGTCAAGCGTGCGGTGGTGGATGGGGCAACCCGAGGGCGGGATTCCTTGCCGGCGCCCTCGTGGGGCGGTTTGGGAGCACTGGAGGGCTATGTGACTCGGGAGCCAAACACATGATGGATCACGGCGGACCGAACTTCGGACGACCGCCGGCGAAGCACCCGAATCGCCGGCCATTGAGGTCTCGCAAAGCCGCGACCTCAATGGCACGAGCATGATCGCGGGGAAAGTTGATGCCACGCCCCCGCAATGGACGACCTGAACCCCGATCTCCGGCCGTGTTGGGACCTTCGGCCCCGCCATCGCCCGCCGCGCACCATACGACAGAGTTGTCCCAGGCGCCCGCCCGGTCAACCGCGCATTCGTCGCCTGCTGGGCGTCGAACGACGGAGAGAGACTCACCCGGTACGGGAGCGCTCGCTCGCGATCACTCCTTGCTAACGCCACGCTAACGATCCCGGTTCGCTGCTCGAACATCGCTCGAACATCGCTCCACACGCAGATTGTGCTCGATTTGTTTGCCGGCGTTGTCCGGTTGTCTGCGGTTTCGTCGCCTGCTGAGCGTCAGAAGGTTGATGGAAGCGATCCCTTTCAGGGACTCGCTCACCCCAATGTGTTTGTGGTCTGTGGCGTTCCGAGGAGATATCTCATGAACACGCTTCGTCCCCGGTCATCTCATACCCCCGCGTTGCTAGCGTTTTCCGTGCTCGCCGGCGTGGGCGCCTCTGCGGCGTCGGCGCAGATCACTGTCGCCACCAGCTTTGTCGGCGACGCCGGCAACACGCCGGATCCGCGCACCGGGCACGGTGCGGTGTCGTACGAATACGACATCGGAACCTACGAGGTGACGTCGGGTCAATACACGGCGTTTCTCAACGCCGTGGCGCGCACCGATCCGTTTGACCTGTACAACCAGCAGTTCATGGGTCTTCCGCTTGACTTGGGCGGGACCACCGGAATCCGGCGGAGCGGTCAGAGCGGCAACTACAGCTACACAGTCGACGCTGCGTTCGCCAACCGCCCCGTGAACTTTGTGAGTTTTTACGATGCAACGCGGTTCGCCAACTGGATGCACAACGGACAGCCGACCGGCTTGCAGGACGCCAGCACCACAGAAGATGGCGCTTACACGCTGACCAATGGCGATGTACTTGAGAACACCGTCACCCGCAATGCGGGTTGGCAGTGGGCCGTCGCGAGCGAAGACGAGTGGTACAAGGCGGCGTACTACAAGGGCGGCAACACGGATGCCGGGTACTGGCGTCATGCAACCCGCTCGAACGACATGCCAGGCCGCGACCTGGCGGACCCGCTGGGTAACAACGCGAACTACAACCCCCGCTCCGCCGGCCCGATTGACCGTCCGTACTTCACCACCATCGTGGGCGCGTTCCAGAACTCGCCGAGCCCCTATGGCACGTTCGACCAGGCAGGCAATCTGTACGAATGGACGGAGTCTGCAGTTGACAGCGACCGCATCAGTCGGGGCGGTGCATGGTCAAACACCTTTGATTTCGCCCTCAGTTCGGAAGACTCATGGCGAGAGCGCGCGTTTCTCGAGAGTAATTCAGTTGGGTTCCGCCTGGTCGGCATCCCCGCGCCGTCATCTGGCGCGCTACTGACGCTCGTCGGGCTGCTGGTGTCACGCCGCCGGCGCGCGGCGCGCGGATGCTGATCGGTCACCAGGCTGACGCGCGCCTCGCGGCTGCTGATCGACAGCGGCGCCGATCGCATTGCTGCACCTCGCCACGTTCGCTCACGCCCACAAGGCATCGCTGACCCCATCGTGGAGTTCGTTCATGTCACGTCGCACTTTGGTATCGACTGCGTCAACTGCCCTTATCACTCTCATCCTGCTCTCGGGAACGGCCCACGCGCAGTGGGCGGTCACCATCCTCCACCCCGCCGGCGCGACGGGGTCATCGAACGCTTACGGTGGGAGCGGCTCGCAGCAGGTGGGCCAGGCCGCAGCTGGACCCGGAGACAGTCACGCTGCTCTGTGGCGCGGCACGGCCGCTTCCTGGGTGGATCTTCATCCCGCTGGCGCCGAGTTCTCCACCGCGGGCGCCACCAACGGCGCGCAGCAGGCGGGCTATGCGGTTGTGAACAGCGTGTCTCGTGCGAGCCTCTGGACCGGCACGGCTGCGTCATGGGTGGACTTGCACCCGGAGGTCACGCTCGGATCTCGCGTCCTCGCGATGAGCGGCGCCCAGCAGGCGGGCCGAGTCCTCGTGAACGGCGGATTCCGCGCCAGTCTGTGGAGCGGAACTGCGTCATCGTGGCAGGACCTGAGCGTGTTCCTCCCTGCTGTGTTCACGTCGAGTCAAGCCCGCGCCATCTGGAGCGACGGCGCCAACATGTACGTGACCGGCTACGGCTTCAACAGGAGCGCCCGCAGAGACGTGGCGCTCCTGTAGACCAGGCCGATCCCCGCCCCCAGCGCGGCGGGCGTGCTGGCGATGGGTGGGTTGCTTGCCGCACGTCGCCGGCGCGTTGCTCCCAGTTGCTGATCGATGAATAGTCAAGCGCAGGCGTTGTTCCCCGCGCCTCGTCCCAATCACCGCACTCACACCCGCGCGCTCGCTGCGCCATGGAGTTCGTTCATGCCCCTCCGCACTGCTGCCGCGTCCGCGTCGCTCCTGGCCATCACCCTGCTCGGAGGCGCCGCCCACGCTCAATGGACGGTCACCAACCTCCACCCCGCCGGAGCGGCAGGGACGTCGACCACCAACGGCGGCAGCGGGTCGCAGCAGGTGGGCTCCGTCATCGTCAGCGATTCGCAGCACGCCAGCGTCTGGAGCGGAACGGCCGCGTCGTGGGTGGACTTGAATCCCGCCGGATCGATCGAGTCTTCCGCCTACGCCACCAACGGCTCGCAGCACGCGGGATTTGTCCGCATGGGTATCACGTACCGCGCGAGCGTGTGGAGCGGAGCGGCAGGATCGCGGGTTGACCTGCACCCGGCCGGCGCGGACAACTCCATCGCCTACGCCATCAGCGGGTCGCAGCAGGGCGGCTATGCCTATTTGAACGGCGCGTTCCGCGCCCTGCTCTGGAGCGGCGCCGCGGAGTCCGCCGTCGATCTCTCCCCAGCCGGGACGACAGCTTCGTTTGTTTTTGGCATGAGCGCCACCCACCAGGTCGGCGTCGCCCGTGTGGGCGGCGTCATTGGTCACGCCAGCCTCTGGAGCGGCACGGCGGACTCGTGGGTTGACCTCCACCCCGCCGGTGCGACGGAGTCACGCGCTAACGCCACCGCCGGTTCGCAGCAGGTTGGGTGGGTTGACGTCGATGGCGGGACCACCCACGCAAGCCTGTGGAGCGGGACGGCCGCGTCGTGGATCGACCTGAACCCCGCTGGATCAACGCGATCCACCGCATACGCGACCAGCGGCACCCAGCAAGTCGGATCCGCCACCATCGGCGGCGTTCCCCGCGCCAGCCTGTGGAGCGGCGCCGCCGGCTCATGGGAAGACTTGGGCGTTTTCCTCCCGGCGGAGTTCTCCGGGAGCTTCGCCAGCGCCATCTCGACCGACGGCGTCAACACCTCTGTCACCGGGTACGGCTTCAACTCCGTCACCAATCGGTATGAGGCCCTGCTTTGGACGCAGCCCATTCCCGGGCCGAGCTGCGCGGCGCTGCTGGCGCTCGGAGGTTTCGCGGCCGCGCGCCGGCGTCGGACCAGCCAGCGGCGCTGAACCGTGCTGTGCGCACGGGCGCGTCGTTTTGAGCGCCCGCGCCCCGCCTCTCAACCCGCTCATGGTCTCATGACTCGCACTGTGTTGCTTCCTCGCGTCGTGGTTGCGCGGCTCTCTGCCGCTCGCAGCGCATCGCGTCCATCCCTCCCGGAGTGTCCACATGCCACGTCAAACGCTCGTCTCAACTGCCCTCATCCTGACCTTGCTCATCTCCACCGGCACACCGGCCCTCGCTGCGCCCGTCGTCAGCGATCTTGGCCTGCTCCCGGGCGGAACGTACCTCCGCCCGCGCGGCATCAGCCTCGACGGCTCGATCATCAGCGGCGACGCCGACACCAACAACGGCACCCGCGTCTTCCGCTGGACTGACCAGACCGGCGTCCAACTCATCGACACCATCCCCAACCAGAACAACTACGGCTTCCAAGGCATGAGCGGAAGCGGCAACGTCATTACGGGCAACATCGGAGCCAATGGCGGCGGCCTCCCCTTCATCTGGTCCAACACTGCTGGCACCAGAGAGGCAACCCAGGTCATCGACCCGGGCGTGACCACGGCATACGCCGTGAACGGCGATGGCGCCATCCTCGCCGGGTCCATCGGCAGTTCCGCATTCCGATGGACCACCGGCGGCCCCGTGGAGGCGATCCCCGATCCGTCCGGCACCGTCGCGAACTTCGCCCCGATCTCGATGAGCTCCGACGGGAACACCGTGCTGCGCCAGGCATTCGTCACCGGCGCAATCATCCGCAGTTTCGTATGGACCGCCGGCGCTGGCTACCAAGCCATCCCCTCGACCTTCCCCGCCGGTCGCAGCATCGCCCGCCGCCTCAGCGCCGACGGCTCCACCGCCGTCGGCTTTGTCGATGACAACCTGCTCGCCACCAACGATTCCCTCGCGTTCCGCTGGACCGCCGCCGGCGGCGTCCACACCCTCGGCCTCATCCCCGGCTTCGCCGAGTCCATCGCCCTCGGCGTCAATGCCGACGGCTCCACCATCGTTGGCCGCGGCCTCAACGGGCTCTCTTCTTCCCACGCCTTCCTCTGGACTCAGGCTCTAGGCATCGTCGACCTCAACACCTATCTCCCCTCACAGGGCGCCGACCTCTCCGGATGGATGCTCACCTCAGCCTACGCGGTCTCTGGTGACGGCACCGTGATTACCGGCGAGGGACTCTTCAACGGCCAGGCACGCGGCTTCGTCGTCACCATCCCAGCGCCCGGCCCCGCCACTGGGCTCGCGCTCGCCGGTCTGCTCGCCGCCAAGCGCCGTCGGCGCTGATCGCGGAGCGGTTGCGCACCGGGGTGTCCCGGACGGCGGCTCAGGGGGGGCCCCGTACAGATTCATCTCTCGCGCCAGCCACGCCTTGGCGAAGGTCCAGTGCCTCCGCACGGTGCGTTCGTTGACGTTCATCACCTCGGCGATGGTCTTCTCGGGCAGACCAGCAAAGAACCGCAGTTCCACAACCCGCGCCGCGTCCGCATGCTCGCTGGCCAACCGCACCAAGGCCACGTCAAGCTCGATCGGATCGAGTGACGACCCGTCGTTCGGATCGGCAACGCCCGACAGTGCGTCGGTTCCGAGCACGCCGTTCCCGCCGCCGCGCTTTTGACGCTTCTTGCCGCGGGCATGGTCTACGAGGATGCGTCGCATCGCCTGGGCCGCCGCGCCGAAGAACGCCCCTCGGTCAATCGGCTGGACCGAAGAAACCTGCACCGACGATCCAGAGTCCGAGGAAGACTGCGAACCCGAGAGCTTCAGGTACACCTCGTTGACCAGGGCCGTCGCACTGAGCGTGTGCCCACGCCGCTCGGCCTGGAGCTCCGACTGGGCCAGAGCTCGGAGTTCGGCATACAGCACTGCAACCCACTGCCCATGATCCGCAGCGGTCGCCGGCTGCGGGCCGGACTTCTCGGGACCGGGTTGATCGCTGGCTGCGGTCATCGCACCCGATCATACGACAGGCCGCCAACGTCACCATTCCTCTTCAAGAGTGTGTAGTCCCCCCCTTGATTCTGGACAACTCTGATCGCTGGCGGATCGAAGGAAGGTCGGACCAGATTTGGCGGCGGCTCGGCTCGTGCTCTGGCGTGGGGGTTGAGCAACAGCGCGCGACGCCCCGCCGTCGCCGTCGGTGCGCCGGCAGGTGTGGCGGCGACGCGACGGCGACGGCGGGGCTGGCTTGATGAGGGAATGGGGTGCGATCCGCCGAGGCGTTACGCTGCGGCGGATGTCGCCGAGGCCGGGGCGTTCATCGTCACGCGCCGGTGGAACGAGTCGGGGCTCTTGTACCCCAGCGCCGAGTGCGGCCGGGCGGCGTTGTACCAGGTGATCCATGCGGGCAGGGTGGCATCGAGTGACGAACCGTCGTACCACTTGTGCCACTGAGGACTCGGCTCCGCGAGTCCTCAGTGTCCGGCGAATCGCGTTCGAACGCGTCAGATCTCCATGGATGGCCTCTGCCGCCATTCTCCAGGCAAAACACGATCGCTCCGGGATTCCAACGATTGGATGAACCGGCTCAGCCAAGATCCACCAGTCATCACACCCCAAAGAGTGCTCCGCACGCCCCCGCCATCGCCCGCCTGTTCACATCTTCCGCTCGCTCCATGCCTCCCGGCCGGGCTGGCGGGTGGTCCCACCACGCCGCGAGGGCCTGGGTCCAGCGGGCGTAGTGCTGCAGCGACGACGCCCCGCAGACGTCGCCGCCCACGATCCGGCCGCCGCGGCGGAGCTCGCCCATCGCCCACACCAGGTCGTCCGGCTCGAACAGGCCGTGCTCCCAGTCTGACACGCTGGAATCGCTGGTCAGGCAGTCGAGGTCGATGGTCACATAGATGCGCGCGCCCCGACCCGCCAGCCCCGCGGCGAACTCGGCGAACGCCGCGCGCCAGGTCGATCGCTCCAGCCAGCGGTAGCGGGCCCGGTCGGCAGGGGCGAGCCGCTCGCCCCACGGCCGCACGCTCAGACGCGGGTCGCGCAGCCTGAAGACGCGGCCGGGCCAGGCGAGTTCGAAGTTCCCGCATCCCCAGACCGTCGCGCTCTCCAGCGACTGTGAATCAAGTGCCCGCTTGAGCCAGCCGCCGCACGCCCAGCGGGGGGGACGTATGTCCCAATCAGGGTGGTTGTCGAAGCTGACCAGCGTCAGCGGCTCCCCCAGGTGCGGCCGCAGCCACAGCGCGGAGAGGTGGTGGAAATCGCCGGAGCCGAAGAGCGTGAACGGCGCCAGGCGGTTCTGAAACTCGCGGTAGAACGCCTCGATCAGGCGGGCCGGTGCGCAGAACCGCAGACGCGGGCCCCATGCGCGGGCGTCGAGCGTGGGCAGGCCGAGCTCCCGGGCTGCGCTGGTCGCGGCGCCGTCGAGATCGACATGGACCGCCGCGGGGCGCCCGCCGCCAGCAGGTTGGGATGGAACCATGAGTGCACCGACCGCCGAGGGCGACTAAAACGTGAACTCAAGCGAGACGCCGAAGACCGGAGCGGGCTTGACCTGCTGATGCGAGACGCGTTCGCCAGCCTGGGTGTCGATCTGCAACTGCTGGTAGATCGTCAAACCCGCGTACGCCGAGATGGTGAGGGCGGGATGGGGGATGATGTCCACCGCGAAGGTCAGCGGCACGCGCCGGTCAGTGAAGACGCCCGAGGGGGTGGGTGCGTTCTCATCAAGGCGGAACTCGCGATCCTCATAGCCCAGCACCGCCTTGAGGGTCAGCCAATCGGTTGGGTCGTGCTCGAGGCTGAGTTCGTTCCCCTCGGTGTACAGGCGCCAGCGGTCGGCAAAGGCCCACTCGAAGCCCAGCACCGGGAACACCGAAGGGTCGGCCTCAAGGCGGGTGAACGCCGAGAGGCCGAAGGTAATGTTGAACGTATCGCTGAACAGGTACTTGGCCCCGGCGAAGCCGCCGTAGCGGGTGGAGTCGTTGAAGTCGGCCCCCCACTGCGCACCATTGGCCAGCACGCCGCCGCCGATGAGCACCCACTCATCATCGAGGCGCGCCTCGAAGTTCGGGGCGACGTACCACTGGTGGACATCGCGCAGCGGCGCGCCGACGCCGGGGGAGAGTTCCGTCCCGCGGAAGCGGTAGTACGACTCTTCGTAATCGAACGGGATGGAAATCTGGAAGTCGGACTCCGGACCGATCAGGACGTTGACGCCGTAGCCCCAGCGCTGGATCTTGACGCTGCCGGGCCGGCCCTGCATCGGGGTGCGGGTCTGGATCTCGTAGCGGGCGTCGTTGATCGCGATCCAGCTCGGGCGGGCGTACTGGCTGGTATCAGGGCCCCCGCGCGGGATGTGAACCGGCGGGCGTCCCGACGGGGCGGTGGCGGCCGTACCGGCGCCACCGCCTGCAGGCGGCTCGCCGGTCAGCGGGGCCTGCGGAGCGAGCAACAGGTCAAGATCGTCTTGAAGGCCCGATGCCGCCGGCGCCCCCCCTCCGAACTCCAGCGCATCGGAGCTGAACCCCACAGGATTGCCCCCCGGATGGCGGGAGGGGGCGGCACATGCGTCGGCCGTGACACCGAGCGAGCAGCACGCGGCGAAGACGAGCAAGGCGGCCGTGCTGGCGGCGCAGCGACGAATCGGACGAGGCATGCGGGCTCCTGGCGATGGACACGGGAAGGCTGGGGCGAGGACGGTCGACGGTCAACGCATGTGCCTGCGCGGTCGCCAACTGGCTCATCCAGCTGGCTCACCCGCGGACGGTCGAGCGTAGCCGCTCACGGGCCGCGGAGCAGCGTTGCCGCGGCCACCCCGGCCTCGCGGGCGGCGCAGGGGTCGCCGTGCATCGCCGCCCGCACCGTGGCGCCGTCCATCAGCAGGGCCAGGGTCGAGGCCCGCGCCGGGGGATCGCTCAGGCCCGCCTCGCGGCAGAGCTTTTCGAGGTAGACCCGCATGTCGGACTTGAACTTCATGGCGATCTTCCGGGCCCGGCTGACTGCGTCGCCGACCTCGCCGCTGATGTTGATGAACGGGCACCCCCGGAACTCCGCCGACTGGAACCAGAGCTCCAGCACGCGGAACACGACGGCGGGCCGGTCCGCCGGGTCGGGCGCAAGGCGTTCGACCTCGCCGGCGAACCAGACGAAGTACGCGGACGCCACCCGCTCGAGCCACGCGGCGACGAGGTCGTCTTTGGAGCGGAAGTGCTTGTAGAGGGACGCCTTGGCGACGCCGGCCAGGTCGATCACGCGATCGATGCCGACGGCGTGCACGCCCTCGCGGTTGAAAAGCTCGCCCGCCGCGAGCAGGATGCGGTCACGGGCGGGCGACCTGGGGGCCGGCGGCTCGCTCGGCCGCGCGATGGCGCCCTCGGTCGGGGCTGCCGGCGGGAGCGACCCGACCGGCGGTTGCGTAGAAGATGATGGGTTCGAGCGCGACTCGGAATGGGAGAAGCTGTTCATAGGAGGCCAAGCCCCAACGACGGGCGGTGCGGACGACTCAGGCGCGGGCGGGGTCGATCAGGGGGAAGTCGACATCGACGCCCGCGGCCTTGTTGAAGATGTTGGTGAAGAGGTTCAGAGCCACGTTGGCGATGATCTCCGCGATCTCGCCATCATTCCACCCGGCGGTCTTGAGGGCGTTGACATCCGCCTCGCCGACGCCGCCGTGCTGGGTGATCAACTGCTGAGCGAAGCGCAGCGCCGCGGCGGTCTTGGCTTCGGTCGAGCCGGCCCGACGGCTGGAGGCGAGTTCATCGGGGGTCAGGCCGACCATCTTGCCGATGGCGGTGTGAGCCGAGAGGCAGTAGGTGCAGGCGGTCGACTGCGCGGCCACGATGGCGATCTGCTCGCGGAGCTTGGCCGAGAGCTTGCCGTGGCCGAGGGCGCCCGAGAAGCCCAGATAGGCCTCCAGGACCACGGGGCTGGAAGCCATGACCTTGGTCATGTTGGGTACGATGCCGAGCTTGGACTTCACGGCATCCAGAAGCTCCTTGCTCTTGCCTTGGGCGGTTTCCGGGACGATAGTGGTGATGCGGGCCATTGCTGAGTTCTCCATGTCTTTCGTTGCTGGCGGGGCGGGCCGAGCCGACGCGGCTGGCCATCTCGCCACTTGATACTCGTGGGATGAACAGACCGTTCTGTCTGTTTCTCGCTGAGCTCGATTTTCTGTTTTTCGCCCTGAAAAGGGCGTATTGCGACCTTCAAATCCTGCCTTCTAGCCCTTCCAGCCCCGCTTCTCCTCTGGGCGGCATCCGACGACCAGCACTCCACCGACAGCCCGGCACCGCCACCCCCCACACTTCACCATGGACGCGCGACAGTTCCACGCCATCTCGAAGGCCCTTGCCGACCCGCAGCGGTTTGCGATGCTGGAGCGCATCGCCCAGGCTGGTGGAGAAGTGGCCTGCATGGTGCTGGTGCAGGAGCTGCCGATCACGCAGGCGACGATTTCGCATCACGTGAAGGAACTCGCCAACGCCGGGCTGATCTCCTGCCGCAAAGAGGGCAAGTGCGGCTTTTTCAAGGCCGAGCGCAAGACGCTGGCGGCCTATCAGCGAGCCCTGCGAGCCCGACTCGCGGCCGCGGAGGGCGGCGCGGCAGGCTCGCGCCGACGCGAAGCCACGGCCAGCTGAGCTCAGTCACCGCTTTACACCCTGAATAGGTGGTCGCGGGATCTTCTTCTCGGACCGCCTTGACCCGGCGTGCATTCACAGATACTTTGATATCCATCGATGCATCGGTGCATCCAACGCTCCGTTGCGTCGTGACCGCGACTGCACGCCGCGGGCGGGCGGAGGGGTGGACGCGGGGAGCAGGTCGAGCGCGGGCTCGGGTGGAGAGCGATCATGGCGACTTCGTACAGCTTTGCGGGGAAGACAGCGCTGGTGACCGGCGGCGCCAGCGGGATCGGGCGAGCGACAGTGCTGGAGCTGGCCAAGGCGGGCGCGAATGTCGTGCTGACCGGGCGGCGGGCGCCGGAGGGCGAGAAAGTCGCTGGCGAGGCCAAGGCCGCGGGTGCGCCCAAGGCGCGGTTCGTTCAGGGCGACGTCACCGATGAAGCCGCGCTGGAGCGGGCGGTGAGCGCGGCGGTGGAGATCACCGGCCGGCTCGACGCGGCGTTCAACAACGCCGGGGTCGAGCTGATGGGCGTTTCAACGACCGACAGCACGGCCCAGCAGTACCACTCGGTGATGGACACCAACGTGCTGGGGGTGCTGCTGAGCATGAAGCACGAACTCCGCGCCATGCTCAAGGGCGGCGGGGGCGCGATCGTGAACAACGCGAGCATCGCCGGGAGCATCGGCATGCCTGGCGTGGGGATTTATGTCGCCAGCAAGCATGCGGTGGTGGGCTTGACCAAGGTCGCCGCGCTGGAAGTGGCCAAAAGCAAGATCCGGGTCAACGCGGTCTCTCCCGGGGCGATTCAGACCGACATGCTCGACCGCTTCACGGGCGGCAAGAGCGAGGTGGTGGCGTACATGGAAGGGCTCCATCCGATTGGGCGCCTGGGGCGGTCTGAGGAGATCGCCCATGCGGTGCTCTTCCTGCTCAGCGATCAGGCGAGTTTCGTGACGGGGCAGGACCTGGCGGTGGACGGCGGGTTTCTGGCCCAGTAAGGGTTCGGTCGGGGCGGCCGGTCCTGGCAGCGGGTTTGCAACAGCGGGGGACTGGCCCACGCCGTTCGCCGTCGCGAGCGGGGCAGGCCGAAGGAGTTCAGACCATGTTCCGCCAATTGCTGGGCACTTCGATGCTGGTGGCTGCGGGCGCCGCGACTCTGGGGGATCTGCCCCGTCCTCTGGGCCAGACGTTTCTGGCCGATTCCACCCAACCTTCCACTGCCATCGCGGCAGGGGGCGGGCTGACGGCCGCGAGCCGCGGCGCGGAAGAGGCGATCCGCTCAAAGCTGGCGCGGTGGGAGCGGCTGTTCGGCGATCGGCGGGCGACGCGGGGCGCCGAGCCGCGGCTGACGTTCTCGGGGTTTGAGGACCTGTACATCGATCCGTCGGAGGGCGGTGCGGAGGGGTCCGACTCGCAGGGGTGGACGCGGTATCGCCAGCTCCGCCAGATGGGGGTTGCCGAGAGCTTTGTGGAGTGGCGCGTGAGCGATGTTCGCCTGAGCCGGCTGAGCGTGCAGGGCGACTGGGCGGTGAGCGCGCTGACGTTTGCGTTGCGCGGGCCCGGGGCTGGAGCCGGTTTCGGGGGGGCCGAGGGCGATGCCAACGCGGAGGCGCCGCCTCGCGCAGGTGGGCGGGCGACGCATGTGTGGCGGCTCCAGGAAGGTGACTGGCGAATCGTGCAGGAGCATCTCAGCGGGCCCGAGCGCATCGAGGGCGAGACGGTGCAGGCAGGCTGAGGTGTGACGGATTGTGAAGAACCCAAACTGGCCCGCCAGCGTCCTTTGGGCGACGGTCGGCAAGGACCACAGGAGCAGCCATGAACACGACGAGCCCCGAAGCGCTTTCAGCCCAGTTGGCCTGGCGTTATGCCACCAAGAAGTTTGACAGCGCCAGGAAGATCCCCGACGGGGCCTGGCAGGCTCTGGAGCGGTCGTTTCTGCTGGCGCCGTCGAGTTTCGGCCTGCAGCCGTGGAAGTTTGTCGTGGTGACCGACCCGGCGTTGAAGGCCCAGTTGCCGGGGATTTCGTGGAACCAGCAGCAGCCCAAGGACTGCTCGCACCTGGTGGTGTTCGCGGCCCGGCGCGGGCTGAGCGCGGCGGACGTCGACCGGCACCTGGCCCATGCTGCGGCGGTGCGCGGGGCCCCGATCGAGAGCCTGGCGGGGTACCGGGAGATGATGGTCGGATTCATCACCCGCCTGTCGCCGGAGCAGCTCAACGCCTGGGCCGACCGGCAGACGTACATCGCGCTGGGCTTCCTGCTCTCGGCCGCGGCGATGCTGGGCGTGGACGCTACGCCGATGGAGGGAATCGACGGCCCGGCGTATGACAAGCTGCTGGGTGTCGACAAGGCCGGGTGCGCGAGCCTGGCGGCCTGCGCCCTGGGGTACCGCGCTGCGGACGACCAGTACGCGAAGGCCCCGAAAGTCCGTTACAGCGATGCTGACGTCATCATTCGCCGATGAGCACGGCCCGCAAGGACCCGCCCCGAGTCCCAGCCGAGTCTCCCTGAGCCACGATCCTCCGGAACCACGATTCACAGCAGGAGTCACGCCATGACCATCCGCGCCTTCGCCGCCAAGACCGCCCACGGACCGCTGGAACGCTACGACTTCGATCCGGGTCCTCTGGGTGAGGAGCACGTCGAGATCGCGGTGGAATACTGCGGGATCTGCCATTCCGACCTGTCGATGCTCGACAACGAATGGGGCACGTCGAGCTACCCGTTCGTGCCCGGGCACGAGGTGGTCGGGACGGTCGCGGCGCTCGGCCGCACGGCCAAGGGGCTCAAGGTGGGACAGCGGGTGGGGCTGGGGTGGTACAGCCAGAGCTGTCAGACCTGCCGGCACTGCATGGGCGGCGACCAGAACCTGTGCGCCACGGTGGAGCAGACAATCGTCGGGCGCCCAGGCGGGTTCGCCGACAAGGTGCGCTGCCATTGGCAGTGGGCGACGCCGCTGCCCGAATCGGTGGATCCTGCGAAGGCGGGCCCGCTGTTCTGCGGCGGGATCACGGTGTTCAACCCCATCGTGCAGTTCGGCGTGCTGCCGACCCAGCGGGTGGGCGTCGTGGGGATCGGCGGGCTGGGGCACATCGCGCTGCAGTTCCTGCGGGCGTGGGGGTGCGAGGTGGTGGCCTTCACCTCGAGCGACAGCAAGCGGGATGAGGCGATGAAGCTCGGGGCCCACCGCGCGGTGAGCTCCAGGGACGACGCGGGCCTGGCGGCGCTGAAGGGATCGATGGATTTCATTCTCGTCACGGCCAATGTGACGCTGAACTGGCCGCTGTACATTGACGCTCTGGCCCCCAGAGGGCGTCTGCACTTCGTCGGGGCGGTGGGCGAGCCGGTGCCGGTGGCGATCTTCCCGATGCTGGTGGGTCAGAAGTCGTTGTCGGGCTCTCCGCTGGGGAGCCCGGTCAACACGGCCCGGATGATCGAGTTTGCCGGGCGGCACAAGGTCAACGCCGTGACGGAGACCTTCCCCATGTCGCGGGTGAACGACGCCCTGGCCCACCTGCGGTCGGGCAAGGCCCGGTACCGCGTGGTGCTGCAGAACGATCTTTGAGCTTCGACGAACCGAGAGGAGTTTATCACATGGCGACCAATCGCATCGCGCTCATCACCGGCGGGAACAAGGGGATCGGCTTCGAGACTGCCAAGCAGCTCGCCAGGCAGGGCGTCACGGTGCTGATCGGCGCCCGCGACGAGGCCCGGGGCGAGGCGGCCGCCGAGGCGCTCCGCAAGGAGCACCTCGACGCCCGTTTCCTGAAGCTCGAGGTGACCGATCCGGCCTCGGTCAGCGCGGCGGCGGCTCGGGTGGAGAAAGACTTCGGGCGGCTGGACATTTTGATCAACAACGCCGGGACGCTGGACTACGCCGGGGACGGCGCCGCGAGTACGACCGCGCAGTCGGTGCTGCGGGCGACCTTCGATATCAACTTTTTCGGACTGGTGAGCGTGGCGCAGGCGTTTCTGCCGCTGCTGCGGAAGAGCGAAGCGGGTCGGATCGTGAACCTGACCAGCATCCTGGGCTCGATCGCGGAGCACGCCGACCCGAACTCGCCCATCTACAGCATGAAGGTGACGGCCTACGACTCATCAAAGGCGGCGGTGAACATGTTCACCAATCACCTGGCCCACGAGCTGCGCGGGACAGCGATCAAGGTGAACGCGGCGCACCCGGGATGGGTGAAGACGGACATGGGCGGCCCCTCGGCGCCGATGGAGATCGTGGACGGGGCCAAGACCAGCGTGCAACTGGCCCTGCTGCCGGCGGACGGCCCGTCGGGCGGCTTCTTCCACATGGGCGTGCACATGCGGTGGTGATCGGTCGTTCTTGGGGGGCGGGGGCCTACTTGGGAGTATTGACCATGGCGAAGATTGCAGTCGTCTATCACTCGGGGTATGGCCACACGAAGGCCCAGGCGGAGCAGGTGCTCGCCGGGGCGTCGGGCGTCGCCGGCGTGACGGCGACACTGGTGACGTCTGACGACGCCATCAAGGACCTGACGCCGCTCAACGAGGCGGACGCCATCATCTTCGGCTGCCCGACGTACATGGGCGGGCCGTCCGCCCAGTTCAAGGCGTTCATCGACGCGGCGAGCAAGGTGTGGATGCAGCAAGGCTGGAAAGACAAGCTCGCTGCGGGCTTCACCAACAGCGGCTCGCCCTCGGGCGACAAGCTCGCGACGCTGCAGGCGCTCCTCATCAACGCCATGCAGCACTCGATGGTGTGGGTGAGCCTGGGGCATCTGCCCAACGCGGCGGACCCCACCAGCGTGAAGGCGATCAACCGGCTGGGCAGCTCGATCGGCGCGATGGCGCAGTCGCCGCATGGCCAGACGCAGCCGCTCGAGGGTGACCTCGAAACGGCCAAGCTCCTCGGGAAGCGCGTCGCGGAAGCGACGGTCCGCTGGGTGCGTGGGCGGAGCTGAGCCTTCCCGCGCGAAGAAGCGGATTCGCGTTCACTCAGTAGTCCAGTAGTCCCAAGTCGGTTGCTCAAGACGGAGTTGCTGGCCCATGGCTGATCTGTTCACCCCGTTGCAGGTTGGCTCCCTCTCGGCGCCCAATCGCGTCTTCATGGCGCCCCTCACCCGCTGCCGGGCGGGGCCTGGCAACGTTCCCACCGAACTCATGGCCCGCTATTACACCCAGCGGGCCACGGCGGGGCTCGTGATCTCCGAGGCGACACAGATCTGTCCTGAGGGCGCGGGTTATCCGAGCACGCCGGGCATCCACTCGCCCGAGCAGGTCGAAGGCTGGAAGCGGGTGACCAGCTCGGTGCATGGGGCTGGCGGGCGGATATTCCTGCAGCTCTGGCACGTGGGACGGGTGTCGCACAACGCGTACCAGCCCGGGGGCGCGGCGCCGGTGTCATCGTCGGCGACGGGACGGGGCGGGGAATGCACGCTGCCGGACTTCAGCAAGCAGCCGTACCCCACGCCGCGGGCGCTGGCGACGGACGAGATCCCGCTGGTGATCGACCAGTACCGGCGCGCGGCGGAGCACGCCAAGACGGCGGGCTTCGACGGGGTGGAGGTGCACGGCGCCAACGGGTATCTGCCTGACCAGTTTCTGCGCGACGGCGTCAACCGGCGAACCGACCGGTACGGCGGCTCGATCGAGAACCGGGCCCGGTTTCATCTGGAGGCGACGCGCGCGGCATGCGAAGTCTTCGGTGCGGCCCGCGTGGGCGTGCGGCTGTCGCCGTCGGGGGTCTTCGGCGACATGCTCGACTCGAACCCCAAGGCGACCTTCGGCTACCTCGTGAGCGAGCTGGGGAAGCTGGGCCTGGCGTACCTGCACATCATGGAGGCGATGGAGGCGGACCTGCGGCACGGCAAGGAGTTCAACCCCGCGTATGAGCCGATCCCGGTGTCGTACTTCCGGCCGCTGTTCAAGGGGACGCTCGTGACCAACGCGGGCTTCACCTTTGAGAAGGCGACAGCGTACCTCAAAGAGGGCTGGGCCGACGCCGTGGCCTTCGGCGTGCCTTTCATCGCCAACCCTGATCTGCCGGAACGGTTCGCCCGCATGGCCCGCGGGCAGGCGACGCCGCTGAACCCGCCAGACCCTGCGACGTTCTATGGCGGAACTGAGAAGGGTTACACCGATTACCCGGCCCTGAAGGATTGAACGCCGCGACCGGAGGGATACCTTGGATCTGAAACTGGACGGGCAACTGGCGATCGTGACGGGC
>CAZSZO010000051.1:0-25997 GCA_964611125.1 uncultured Phycisphaeraceae bacterium
CCCGGGATTCGCATTGTGGAGGTGAGCGTCGACCCCAAGGTGTACGACGCGGGGCACATTCCCGGGGCGGTCAACCTGAATTGGACGACGCAGCTTCAGGACCAGGTACGGCGGGATATCGCCCCGCAGGAGCAGTTTGAGAAGCTCCTGAGCCAGGCGGGGATCAAGCCCTCCGACACGGTGGTGCTGTATGGCGACCACAGCAACTGGTTCGCGGCGTACGGGTTCTGGCTCTTCAAGCTGTACGGGCATGCCGATGTGCGGCTGCTCGACGGCGGGCGGGCCAAGTGGCTCAGCGACGACACCCTCCCCCTGACCACCGAGGTCGCCCCGGTGGAGGCGAGCGCGTACAAGGCCGGGCCGATCAACGACGCCCTGCGGGCCAGGACGGCCGAAGTGCTGACGGTCTCGGCGGCGCGATCGGTGAACCTGGTCGACGTGCGCAGCCCTGATGAGTTCTCGGGCAAGGTGATCGCGCCGCCGGGCATGAGCGAGACGGCGCAGCGGGGCGGGCACATCCCCGGCGCTAAGAACGTGCCGTGGAGCAAGGCGGTGAACGAGGACGGGACGTTCCGCAGCCGCGAGCAGCTCGCGGGGCTGTACCTGGACCAGGCGGGGGTGGACAAGAACCGCCCGACGATCGCGTACTGCCGGATCGGGGAGCGGTCGAGCCACACGTGGTTCGTGCTGACCCACTTGCTGGGGCTGACGAACGTGAAGAACTATGACGGGAGCTGGACGGAGTACGGCAACCTGGTGGGGGCGCCGATCGAGCGGTGAGCGCGGGGCGGCGCGGGGGCTGGCGGGCCAGCGGGGCGGACGGGCGGAGGGGCGGGGGGCGGGGGGCTGGCGCGGGCTCGCCCGCGACGGCCCCTCGCTACCCTGCTGCCCCATGCACATCTCACTCGCCTGGCTCAACGCGCTTCTGGAACCCGCCGGCCTGACCGCCAAGGAGGCCGAGGAACTGCTCACGTTCGTCGGCTTCCCGATCGAGTCGGCGGTGCTGCTGCCGGGCGGAGACACACTGCTGGATGTCGAGGTGACCAGCAACCGGGGTGATTGCCTGAGCCACCTGGGCGTGGCCCGGGAGGTGGCCGCGGCGGCGGGTCGACGCCTGAAGCCGCCCCACGGGCACACGCAGATCGACCCCGCGGCATCCGACCCGGCGGGCGGGGGGGCGGGGGGCGGGGGCGAACTGGCCCGGCTGGTGACGCTCGAGAACCGGGTGAGCGGGGAGATGGGCGTGGGGGGCTGCCCGCTTTTCACGCTGCGGCTGGTGCGGGGCGTGAAGGTCGGGCCCAGCCCGAAGTGGATGGTCGAACGGCTGGAGGCGGTGGGGCAGCGGTCCATCAACAACGTCGTGGACGCCACCAACTACGTGCTTTTCGAGCTCGGGAGCCCGACGCATGTCTTTGATCTGGCCCGGCTGGCGCCGGCCGGGGGGGGCGGGGGTGGTGGGGGGAGCGGTGGAGGACCTGCGGCGGTGATCGTCCGCTCCGCACTGGCGGGTGAGAAGCTCACGCTGCTCGACGGCAAGACCGTCGAGTTGAAGGCGGGGGAGCTGGTGGTGGCCGACGGCGTGCGGGCGGTCTCGCTGGCGGGGATCATGGGCGGGGCAGACTCAGCGGTGTCGGGGACGACTGCGGATGTGCTGATCGAGGCGGCGACGTGGTCGCCCGGACCGATCCGCAGCTGCGCCCGCCGGCTGATGCTGCGTTCCGATGCTTCGCACCGCTTCGAGCGTCGGGTCGACCCGCGGACGTGCGAGGCGGCGTCGCGCCGGGTGGCGGAGCTGATCGTGCAGAACGCCGGGGGAACGCTGGTTCCCGGCGTGCTGCACGCCGGGGCGCCGCTGCCGGCGACCACCGAGATCCGCTTCCGGCCCAGCCGCTGCCGGGCGGTGCTGGGCGCGGCGTCGGGGGCGAGCGGCGGCTTCGGTGATGTCCAGATGATCACGGCGCTGCAGGCCCAGGGAATCGGGGTGGGCGGGGCCCGGGACGCTGAGGAGTGGACCTGCTCGGCGCCGGCCCACCGGCCCGACGTGCGGATCGAGGAGGATCTGATCGAGGAGGTCGCCCGCACCATCGGGCTCGACAAGATTCCCGTGCATGAGAAGGTGGCGGTGCGGGTGGCCCCGCCGCAGAAGGCCGAGCTGGCGGGGCGCGAGCTGTCGCGCGTGCTCACGGGCCTGGGGTTCTTCGAGACGGTGACGTTCTCGTTTGTCTCGGGCAAGCAGGCCAAGCCGTTTACGCCCCCGGGCATGACGACGCTCTCGGTGAGCGACGACCGGCGGGGCGAGGAAGGCGCGCTCCGCCCGGCGATCCTGCAGAGCCTGCTGGCGTGCCGGCGAGCCAACCAGGACGCCAAATCAGCCCCGGCGGGGACGGTGCGGCTGTTCGAGCTGGCGAGCGTGTATGCCGAGCGGCCTGCACCTGACAAGGGGCCCCGGGGCCAGCACGTCGAGAGCCGCAACCTGGGCCTGATCGCTGATGTCCCGGCGACGGGCGACTCGGCACTGGCCCGCAAGCAGGCGGCGGTGCGGCTGATGCGCGGGGTGGTCGAGGAGCTGGTGAGCGCCCTGCACGGGCGGGGCGCCAGGCTCCGCATCGAGCCCGGCCCGATGCCCTTCGGGGCCCTCGACCCCGCGGGGAGCGCCGTGGCGTGGCTGGGCGATCAGCCGCTGGGCCTGCTGGGCCTGGTCAACGCCCAGACGCTGAAGATGTTCGATCTCGAGCACCCGGTGGTGGCGGCGGAGATCTCGCTGCAGCGCCTGCTGAGCGCCTATCCGCCGCCGGCGACCGTGCGGGCCCTGCCCGCCTTCCCGGCGGTGGACCGCGACTTGTCGCTGGTTGTCGATGAGCCGCTGACCTGGGGCCGCATCGAGCGGACGCTGCGCGGGGCCGAGCCCAAGTGGATGGAGGAGCTGAACTTCGTCTACACCTACCGGGGCAAGCCGCTGCCGGAGGGCAAGAAGAGCGTGACGCTGCGGATGATCTTCCGCGAGCCCACGCGCACGCTCCGCGATGAAGAAGTGAACACGGAGATGGCCCGCGTGATCGCCCACGCGGGGCAAGAGCTGGGGGCGGTGGTGAGGACGTAGAGGCGGCGGGCAAAGTTCACCGTTCAAAGTTCCAAAGTTCAAATTCGGACGGGGAAGGAGCAGTCTGGTTGACCACCATGACGTTGCGCTTTGAACCTTCGCACCGCGTTCAACGCCGGGCGCGTTCCGACGGCGCCAGCACCCTGGCCCGCTGGCCGTCGCCTTCGACGCCGGCGGGCACGGGGCTGAAGGCCCAACTGGGGGCGATGATGTGGAGCGTGGCGCCCTCGATGGCCACCGACTGGCGGGCGCCCTCGCTGAGGTCGCCGGTGATCGCGAGCGTCTGGGCGGTGGAGCGGGCGCGGTCAGTATCCAGCAGCAGCATCGATGAGGGGGTCTTGCGGGCCTCTTCATCGTCGGGCAGGCGGGCCACGATGTTCGACGATTCGTCGATGTCGGCATCACACCCCGTGGTGAGGTAGACGCCCAGCCAGCCCGCCCGCTCGGCCAGCAGCCACTGCACGCCGCCCACGCGGTTCTCCAGGAACGGGCGGTCGTCGAACGTGCGCGTCTGGGTCACGCAGAAGCCCCAGGCGCCGTCGCCCCCCGCCGCGCGCAGGCGCCCGTTCCGCAGCGCATCGGCGTCGCCGCCGTCGTCGACGCGCAGCTCGCCCGGGGCGCTCTCGGCATCGTGGCCGATGGCGCGGGCCACCCGCAGGACCGGCGCCAGTCGGGCCCCCGCGTCGTGCTCGATGCGGCGGGCGTGGTCAGGGCGGGCCGTGACCTCACGCTTGCGCAGGTCGTAGCGGTAGCCCTCGACGAGCTGGGTGTACGCGATCTCGGTGACGACGGGCGCGGCGCCCGGCTGCAGGCCCAGACGCGACGCCGGCGTGAGGTTCAGCAGCGTGACCGACCCCTGGCCCAGCACCTCGGCGGCGCCGTCAGGTGAGATGCACAGGGCGGCCCGGGCGTCGACGCCGATGCCCAGCAGATCGCGCTTCAGATCGGCCTTGGCGCGGGCGAGCATGACCGCGAGGCGCGGCAGGCGGCCGCGCTCGGTGAAGTGCGTGTCGAAGATCACGCCGGGGGTGAGCTCGAGGAACCCGGTGGCGAGGGTGAGCTCCTTGTGGCGGGCGTCGCGCAGGATGTCGCGGGAGGCGAGGGAGCCGTGCTGGGCGTCGTAGATCACCTCGCCCAGCACCGCGCAGCCGGCGCTGGTGCCGCCGACGACGCCGCCGGCCTTGAAGACGGCGCGGATGGCGGCCTCGGTGCGCTTGCCGCGCCAGGCGTTGACATACTTGGTCTGCGAGCCGCCCCGGATGAAGATGATGCGGGCGGCGCTGATCTGGGCGGCGATCTCGGGCTTGTCAGCCTCGGCGGGGCCGATGCGCAGGTCGACGACGCCCGCTGCGCCGGCGTCGAGAAACCGCTTGGACAGCGGGTCGGGCGCGGGCTGCGCGGGGTCAGGCTGGGCGGGGTCGGGGGCTGGGGCGGGGTCGGGGACTAAGGCGGGCTCGGCGGCGTCAGGTTCAGGGACAGCGGGGGCCCCGAGGATGACGACGGCGCCGGCGCCGCCCTTCTCGACCATCCACTTGATGACCGGCTCGGCCCAGGCGCCGCTGGCGAAGCCGCCGCCGCCTTCGGCGCAGATGTACCCCTGAGCCAGGGCCGGTGACGGCGCACCACAACACGCCGCGAGCAGGAGGAGCGGGGCGAGCATGCGCTGAAGCGCGCGAGGGCGGCGGGCGGGGTTAGGCATGGTGAATCCAAGCTCCGAGAACGGCGGGAATCCACGACGGGCTGGCAGCGTCCAAGAACCGCGTCACGTTGTGCGGGGTGATCCCGCGGGGGCGTCTGGTCGGCCCGAGGGTCGAGCTGGTCGGCCCACGGCCCTTGACAGACTTGAATGTCCGCGCGGGCGCTCCGATCTGTCCCCCCTTCAGGATGCGCGCTGCGCGGCGCGCCCGGCGGAAGTTATCGGCAGAGGTGCAAAGTGGACATCGCCAGTCTCATCGGCTGCCTGATCGGCGCCGCGTGTCTCGGCATCGTGTTCGTCGAGGTGTCGCACGGGCACCTGATGATGTTCTTCTCCATGGAAGGCGTGCTGATGGTGGGCGGGGGCTCGATCAGCGTGGTGTTCATGGCGATGCCGATGGACCGGCTGATGCAGGTGCCGGGGTACATCACGCGCTTCCTGTTCAACAAGGGCAAGAGCGCCGAGCAGATCATCCAGCTGATCAGCAAGCTCTCGGAAAAGGCCCGGCGCGAGGGGATCCTGTCGCTGGAGGCCGAGGCCTCCAAGCTCGACGACCCGTTCCTGCAGAATGGCCTGAAGATGGCTATCGACGGCGTGGCCCCGGAGTCGATCGAGGCGACGCTGCGCATGGAGGTCATGGCCATGCAGGAGCGGCACAAGGCGGGCAAGAAGTTCTTCGACCTGATCGTGCTCTACGGCCCGGGCTACGGCCTGGTGGGCACGCTGGTGGGGCAGGTGGGTCTGTTCGGCAACCTCGCCGGCGCCGAGATCGGCCAACTGGGGCACATGCTGGCGGTGGCGGTGTGCGCGACGATGTACGGCGCCATCGTGGCCAATGCGGTGGCGGGCCCGATCTCAACCAAGCTCCAGCTCCGCTCGGGCGAGGAGATCCTGACGCGCGAGATGGTGATCCAGGGGATCCTGTCGATCCAGGCCGGCGACAACCCGCGCGTCACCATGGACCGCATGCTGGCGTTCATCCCGTCGGCCGGTCGCTCCAAGATCAAGGTCGCCGCCTGACGCCCGCGAACCCGGGCCCCAACGCACCCGACCCCCGTTTGCTTTCCTCCCGCCCCCTGCCCCCCGCCCCCCGCCCCGCCCTGAGCACCACCCATGGCTGACGAGCATGACAAGCCGCAAGGCGGCCACGAGGAGCACGCCGAGGAAGGCCATGAGAAACACGGCGGGCACGGCGGCGGCGGCCATGGGCACGGCGGCGGCCACGAGGAGCACGCCGGCGCCCCGGAGTGGCTGATCTCCTTCGCCGACAACGTCGCGCTGCTGATGGGCTTCTTCGTCATCCTGCTGGCGATGAACATGAACAAGAAGGACGGGGCGGCCGCGGCGGAGAGCTCCGGCGCCGATGACAGCATGAACGAGCTGATCTACGGCATCCGCGACGCCTTCAACAACCTTCCCAGCCTCGAAAGCAAGGACCCCAAGGACGGCCCGCTGATTGAGTACATGAAGCGCCGCGAGGCCACCCGCGGCGAGACCAGCACCGACGGCGCCCCCGGCCTGGCCGATACGCAGCAGGCCATCCGCCCCTCCGACTTCAACCAGGTGACGGCGACTTTCCCCTTCGAGGTCAGCGTCGCCAAGCTTCAGCCCAGCGGCAAGGAGCTGGCCCGAACCGTCGCCGAGCGGCTGCGCGGGCAGCGCTTCATCGTCGAGATCCGCGGGCATGTCTCGGCGGTCGAGGCCGCGGCGGGGGTGGAATCGGCCCAGAAGCTGTCGTTCCAGCGGGCCCAGGCCGTGGGCGCGGCCCTGGTCGAGAACGGGCTGAAGTGGCCGGCCCTGCGGATCGTGGCGTGCGGCGACAACGAACGCAAGACGCCCATCGCCTATGACTCCCCGGCCCACCGGACCAACCAGCGCGTCGAGATCATCGTGACCAACGAGACGATCGCCGAGGATCCGCACGCCCATGAAGAGAACTGACGCCGCGCGCCGGGGCTTCCGCACGGCGGCCGAACCGCCCGGAGAATCGGCTTCCGGTCGGGTCGCGGCGCGAAATTGAGGGGCGTTCTCGACGACGGTTCAAGTTCCCACGCGACACGGCCCGAACCAATTGGGCTACCCTATTGAGCGTTCGCGGCGCCCACGGAGGTTGGGCGCACCGGTGATGGTTGATCGCCGCCGCGACATCCGGGCGCCAGAGGCCGACTCGCTTCAGGCCTGCTTCGCCCGGCCACCCCCCCCCATGGATGGATAGATAGATGGATGGATGGACAGCCGCCGAGGCGCCGTTCAGGAGCACCGTCAATGGCCATGCGAGCTTCGTGGAAAGGCAGCCTGAAGCTGTCGCTTGTGAACATCGCCGTGAAGCTCTTCAACGCGACGACACAGAGCAACCGTATCTCGCTCAATCAGCTGCACAAGGGGTGCTCATCTCGCCTGCGGCAGCAGATGATCTGCCCCACCCACGGCCCGGTGGAGCGCGACGACATCGTCAAGGGGTACGAGTTCGAGCCCGACAAGTACGTCCTCATCGACCAGGCCGACCTTGACCAGATCACCCTCGAGAGCGACAAGACCATCGAGCTGACCAGCTTTGTGGATGCCGACGCGGTCGACCCGCTCTATCTCGACACGCCCTACTTCGTCGCCCCCGACGGGCCGGTGGCGGAGGAGGCCTTCGGCGTGGTGCGCGAGGCCCTGCGCCAGACCGGCAAGGCCGGGCTCGGGCGCGTCACCATGTCGGGCCGCGAGCGGCTGGTGGTGCTGACGCCCGAGGACAAGGGCTTCCGCCTGGCGACGCTGCGCACGGCCGATGAGGTCCGGCAGGCGGCGCCGTGCTTTGAGGACATCGGCGACAAGCCGGTGGCCGACGGGATGCTCGCGCTGGCCAAGCAGCTCATCGCGAGCATGCCGGGCGCGTTCGAGCCGGCGACGTTCAAGGACCGCTACCAGGAGCAGCTGCTGGCGGTGATCAAGGCCAAGATCGCCGGTACGGCCCCGGTGATCTCGCAGCAGCAGGAGATCGCCAAGACCTTCTCGTTCATGGACGCGCTCAAGGCCAGCCTCGGCCCCGCCGCGGCGAGCCTCACGGCGTCCCTCGCGCCCGCGGCCGCTTCCCCCGCCCCCGCTCCGGCGCCAGCGCCGGCCCCGGCCCCGGCCGAGAAGCCGCTCCGCAAGCCCGCCGCCAAGAGCGTGCCCGAAGCGGCCCCGGCGGCCAAGCCCAAGCGCAAGCAGGCCTGAAGCCGGCGGAGATTCCGTACCCTGCGGCCCCGTTGGGCCCGTTGGGCCCGTTCGCCCCGTTGGCCCGTCAACAATCCGGCATGAACAACACCCTGCGAGCCGCTGCGCTGGTCGTGATTTCGCTGGTCGCGCTGGTTCCGTCGGCCCCCACGCACGCCCAGGCGCCCGTGGCGCCGGCCCGGGCGGCGCCAGCCCCGCAGCGGTGGAAGGGTGAGATCACCCTGCCCGGGGCGAAGCTTGAGTTCATCCTCGCCCTCACGCCCGCGGCGGCGCCTGAGAGCGCATCGGCGAAGCTCTCGATCCCGCTTCAGGGGTTGACCGACCAGCCCCTCCGCGATGTTCGCGCACCCGGCGCGGCCCCGGCGGACGGGAAGCCGGGCGTGATCGCTTTCACACTCGCCGAGCCCAACCCCAAGGCCGGCTGGGCGTACTTCACCCTCACCCCCGCCGAAGACGGCCGCACCGCCAAGGGCGTCATGAGACAGGCGGGGAGGGAGTTCCCGGTGACCATGTCCGTAGTCGGGGCGCAGGAGCAGGTCGGCCCGCGCCGCCCGCAGCTTCCTGTGCCCCCGTTCCCCTACGCGCAGCGCGAGGTTTCCTATACCAACGCCATCGACGGCGCCAAGCTCGCCGGGACGCTGACGATCCCCGAGGAGGCCCGCTTCGGCAAAGGCCCGCACCCGGCGGTGCTGCTCATCACCGGCAGCGGCGCGCAGGACCGCGATGAATCGCTACTGGGTCACAAGCCCTTCGCGGTGATCGCCGACCGCCTCACCCGCGAGGGGCTCGCAGTGCTGCGGGTCGATGACCGCGGCGTCGGCGGCTCCACCGCGCCCAAGCTGGGCGGCGAGACCACCGAGGACTTCGTCGGTGACGCCCTCGCGGGAGTCAAGTTTCTCGGGGGCCAGCCGGAGGTGGACCCGGCCCGAATCGGCCTGGTGGGGCACAGTGAGGGCGGCGTG
The DNA here is from genome assembly GCA_964611125.1 of uncultured Phycisphaeraceae bacterium. Classification (GTDB taxonomy): domain Bacteria; phylum Planctomycetota; class Phycisphaerae; order Phycisphaerales; family UBA1924; genus JAEUIX01. The sequence continues at coordinate 8,960 of CAZSZO010000051.1, forward strand.
ATCGCCCCCATGGCCGCGGCGCGGGCGCCCAAGGAGATCGCCTTCATCGTCATGCTTGCGGGCACAGGCGTCTCCGGCGGCGAGGTGCTCGCCACCCAGATGCGGGCCATGGCCCGGGCTGAGGGCATGGGCGACGACCTGCTCGACCGCCAGGAAGTGGTGCAGCGGCGGCTGCTCAGGCTCGTCAGCGAGGGAGCCGGCGACGACGCCCTCAAGGCCGCCATCGAATCGCTGGCGCGGGTGCAGATGGATCTGCCGGCCGAGGGGGAGATCCCCGCCGCCAAGCGCGAGCTCTTCGACTCGGCGGTCAACCAGGGTCTGCGTCAGCTTGGCAGCCCATGGATGCGGGCGTTCATCCGCCTCGACCCGCGCGACGCCCTGCGCAAGGTGCGCTGCCCGGTGCTCGCTCTCAACGGCGCGCTCGATACGCAGGTGCTGGCCGATGTGAATGCGCCAGAGGTCCGCAAGGCTCTGGCCGAGGGCGGCGCCGACGCGACCGTGGAGGTGCTGCCGGGCCTGAACCACCTCTTTCAGACCTGCCGCACCGGCGCCTTGAGCGAGTACGCCGAGATCGAGGAGACCTTCGCCCCGGCGGCGCTTGATCGGCTGTCGACCTGGCTGCGCGAGCGCGCAAAGGTCGCAGCCGTCCCGGTCAAGTGACGCCGGCGGGGGGCGGGGGCGGAATCAGCGGGCGGGTCATCAGCCGGGCGCGAACCCGGCGCCGGGGCGTCGCCCGTCACCGGCGCGGGGCCGGCAACCCGCGGCACAGCACATCGCAGAAGCGCCGCTGCAATTCCGCCTTGGAGAGCGACGTCGCCACCAGCCCGGCGGCCCGCTCGCCCATGGCCCGCAGCTCCGCCGGCGGGGTGGCGAGCATCCGCCGCAGCACCCGCTCGGCGCCGTCGACATCGCCGTGGGCGATGTGCCAGCCGACATCATGCTGCTCGATGATGTCGCTGATGTGGCATGGCCTGGGGCCCAGCAGCAGGATGGGGCGCGACACGGCCATCGCCCCGTAGACCTTGCACGGGTGGACGATGCCGACGACATCATCGCCGATGCTCACCACGTGCACGTCGGCGGCGGAGAGCGAGTACTTGATCTCGCTCAGCGGCTGATAGGGGAGCGAGACGATGTTGCTGACGCCCTTGGCGATGCGGTCGTCGACTTCCTTCTTGCCGCCGCCGCCGCCGATGCAGTAGAAGACGATCCGGCCCTCGTTCTGGAGCCGCTCCGCCGCGTCAAGGAGAGTCGCCAGCGGGTTGGCCGGCGAGTGGTTGCCGCTGTACATGACGACGAACCTGCCGCCCGCCGCCGAATCGCCCAGGCCGTGCCTGGCTCGGAAGGGGTTGTCGGCGTGCGGGATGCGCTGCAGCTCGTCCTCATGCGGCCAGGGGGGCATGATCTCGGTCTTGGCGTCGACCGGCACGCCCTTGCGGCGGACCCGCTCGAGCATGAAGCGGTCGAGCATGACGATCTGGCTTGCGCGCCGGAGGATGATGCGGTTGAAGAAGTCGAAGACCCGGGCCGAGAGCGACGTGGGCGTGATCTTCTTCAGGGCGATCATCTGGTCGGGGTTGAGGTCCATCAGCCAGTACTTCACCGGCACGCCCCGCAGCCGCGAGAGCATCGCCCCCGCGAAGCCGCAGAACGGCGGGCTGGTCGAGACCATGATGCCGCACAGCCGGCGCGTGAACAGCCCGCGGACCATCGCCTGGATCAGGAACAGCCACTGCGCCGCCAGCCGCACCGCGATCGATGACTTGCCAAAGCTCGACAGCGGCAGGCGGCGGACATCGACCCCGCTCAGCAGCTCGCGGGCGGGGTACTTCCTGCTGGGGTCGTCATACCCGCGGGCCGAGGCGTAGACCACCACGCGATAGCCGCGCCGGGCCATCTCCGCCGCGGCGTCGGCCACGTGCTGACCCACCGAGGCCGGGTCGGGCACATAGACCTGTGAGATGATGAGGAACGTCGGCGCATCGGCCCCCGGCCCGGACCGGGCGGAAGACCGGCCTGCGGGTTGGCCGCTCGGCCCCGCGCGGCCAGGCGCGGCCGGCGCGGGCTGGCGGGTGTCGTTCGGGGCGGCGGGGGCGTGGTTCACGGGTCAATCATCGGCGTGGCGCCGGGCAAAGTACACCGGGCCGGCGAGGCCGACTTGCCGGCAGGCGATGGATGGGGAGCGCGAACCGTCCTGATCCGCCGCGCGGCCTACTTCTTGTCTTCAAGGGTCTTGCCCGGCGGAGCCGAGGGAGCCGGGGAGGGCGGGGTCTTGACGCCGGGTTTGGCGGGAGGGGTCGGCGCGGCAGGGGCGCCCGGCGCGTCGGGCGGAGCCGGGCGGGCGACAGCGAGCATCGCGCTGGTCGCCTGGCTGGCGGTCAGGCCGCTGAGGACGCGGGCCATGGCGTCGGCCTTGTCGATCGCCGCGGCCTTGGCCAGGTCCGCCTCGCCGGCGGCGATCGCGCTGGTCTGCTCGCCGGTGAGGCCGAGGGTCCCCCGGACATCGCTCCAACGGGGCGCCAGGCGGCCGAGCAGGTCTTCGAGCACGCGCGAAGGCTCGACCCAGTTGAGCTTGAGGTTGCCCTTCATGGTGGGCTCGATGAGCTTCATGGGGTCGTCGCCCGCCTGGGCCTTGAGGTCGGCGTTGAAGGCCTTGCGGAAGTTCTCAACAGCCTTGCGGGCCCGGGCCAGCTCCTTGGGCGTGAATCCGCTCGACGCCTGCAACGCGTCGATCACGCCCGGGGTCACCAGCAGAGCGCGAATCTGGGTGTTGATCGCGCCGACATCCTTGACGCCGGAGACCTTGTCGAGCTCGTTCATCTTGGCCCGCACCTGGACCGCCGTGAGGGCGTTCTTGGCGACGGCCTGCTCCATGCGAGCCCGCCGATCTTCGATGGCCTGAGCGCCCTTGGTCTTGGATTCATCGCGGGGCGAGCCGTCGACGATGGCCTTCACCGCCAGCTCGTCGAGCGGGGCGGTGGGGAGCACCAGCTTGCCCTCGCCATCGCGCGCCACGAGTTCGGGCGGGGGCAGGTCCGGCTCGGCGGGCGGAGCCGGCTTCTCGGGCTGAGCCTGGGGGGGCGGCGGCGGCGGGGCCGGCGGCGTGTACTCGGGCGTCGGCGCCGGGGCGGGGGGTACCGGCGAGACCAACTGGGCCTGGGCCGAGGCGATCAGTCCCGCGCTCAGAATCAACCCTAACACGCTGCTGCGGACCTTCATGGAATGCTCCACGTCATTGACCAACCAAGCCGCCCGCCGAGATGACCCCGTGGCCAAGTTGCGGGCGGCGACCCTGGGCCGGATCGTATCACTATCGGCCGCCAGCCGGCCTCTCCGGACTCATCGCCAGATGCTGAACGAGCCCAGCGCGGGCCCACCGCGGGCCCGAACCCACCCGATTTTGGCGTCCTCAGGGGTTTCCCGGCCTCGTCATTCGCCTCGGGTGCGCCCACTTCCGCGGACCCGCTCCATCAGTGTCGCTCGCTGCTGCTCATCCAGCTCGCGGTACACCTGGGTGAAGACCTTGGCCCGCTCGGCGGGCGAGACCTTGCCGTAATTGGCGACGAAGGAATCGCCGACCAGCTTGCGGATCTTGGATTCCTGGGCGTCGGTCAAATTGAGCGATTTGAGCAGCTCGTCAAAGTCCTTGGTCTGCTGGCCGACCACACGCTCGTATGAGCGTTTGATCTCCTGGCCCACAATGGCCATGAACTCGCCGCGCATGAACTCACGGGTCTCCTTGCCGCGCATCCCGCCGCCCGCCGCGCCATCCTGACTCGCGGCGGCCTGCTTCGCCGCGGCCTGCTTCTCCTCCAGCAGCGCGTTCCAGTAGTCCTGGGAGAGTTTAGTGAGCTGGTTGCGAGCCGCCTCGGGCAGGATGGCCTGGAGCTGAGCCTGCAGCGTCCCGCGCTCACGAAGCGGCAGGGCCTTCTCGCTCAGTTCCTGGATCAGCTCGAGGTACTCGGCCTTGCCCTTCTCGGTGCTCGCGGCGTCGCGGGCCCCGGCGAGGCGGACGATCAGCTTCAGGTTGTCGCGCACGATCCCGTCCAGCGTCCGCGACCGCTCCAGCAAGAGCGCATTCGCCTTCGCCCGCGTGGCCTCATCAAGGTCCAGCAGCGCCAGGGCCGCCTCAGGCGGCGATACCTCCAGCCGCTTGATCTTGCCCGAAAAATCCCGCTCGATCAACGTCTTGACCGCCTTGCCCGCCGGCTTCACCGTTGGGCCCGAGAGCGGGGCCGCGGGCGACTGGGCGGGCGTGGTCTCGACGGGCTGCTTCTCGGCGGGTGTTGAAGGCGCGGCGGGCGCCATCTCGTCTTGGGCGAACGCAATTCCCGCGAACGGGCTGCATCCCGCAGCGGTGATAACCCAAGCCAGGCGGGCGGCGACAATCGGACGGCGGTGGCTCATGGCGCGTTCCTCGACAGGTCGGGAGGTGATGTTCAGTTCAACGACTTCCCCGACGGATCATTGCCCGAGTCGCTCGCCACGCACCAGTTACAGACCGTACAAGATCCGTCTGAAGGCGTCGTGGTGGCCCATGCGGCGAACACGTCGGCTCTTCGCCGCAGATCGTGCGGTGAATATCCACCCATCCCATCCCCCGAGTAGCCGCGCGGCCGGCTCAGGGGCGCGCCGACTCGCCCGACATCATCGCCTCCGCCTCGGGCTGTTCGGTCTTCGCCGGCGCCGGGCGCGGCCGCTTCCCGTCGAGCTCCATGAACTTGCGGAGCAGCGCCTTCTGCTGCGCAACATCGAGCCACGCCATGATGTCGATGGCCAGCGACGCCTCCTGCTGCTTGGTCGGGGCGCCCTGGGTTTCGTCGACGAAGCGCTGGTAGCGGTCGCGGACCCGCTCCTCCTGCTCCGGGCGGAGCTTGATGTCCTTGATCACCAGCTCCAGGAACAGCACGCCGTCCTTCGCCTGCCGCTCGAACGACAGCCGGATCTGCTCCCCCCACAACCGCAGCGTCTCGCCCGGAAGGGCCTGGTACCGCGGCTTGCCTTCTTCCGCCGCCACGGCGTCGAAATACTCACCCACCAGCTGGCTCAGGCGGGCCCGCTGGTCCGGCGGCAGGACCTTGCCGATCTCGGCCTCCAGCCCCCCGCGGGCGATCAGCGGCTTGAGCTTCTGCACGAAGAGGATGCCGATCCGCACCACATCGGGGTCCTTGGCGTCGCCGGCCGAAACCATGTTGATCAGCAGATCGAAGTTGTCCCGGACCGTCTGGTCGAGGATCGCCGCGCGCTCGCTGAGGATCTTGCCCACTCTGGCCCGCGCCCCGGCATCAAGCTCCAGCAGCGGCAGGGCCGCCTCGGCGGGGTGCTTGACCAGCCGCTGCAGCCGGCCGTTGAAGTCGCGCTCCACCAGCGTCGGGCGGACCTCGCCCCTCACCGACGGACCGCCCAGCGGACTGGATGACGGGCCGGCCTTCGGCTGTTGCGGGCCCAGCGCCGACAGGCCGATGGCCCCGGCGAGGATCAGTTTCGCGGCGGTGGCGATGGTCACGGGGAGGTCCTCCGGTTCGGCTGTCGGGTCGAGCGGCGGGGCGGGGCGAGGGGGCCCTGCCAGATTGTTCGGCTTTCCGGCCCCGGCGTTGCACCGGCCGATATCCTGAGCCCCTGAGACCACCCATGAGCATGAAGAGCATGACAAAGTCCGAACTGGCCCGGAGAATCGCCGACGTGTGCGTGCTGCGCGGCACCTTCACCCTGCGATCGGGTCGCACCAGCAGCTACTACCTCGATAAGTACCTGTTCTCGACCCGCCCCGAGATCCTGCGCGAGTTGGGCGGGCTCTTCGCGGATCGGGTGCGGGCGGTGGAAGCGGCGACGGGCAAGCGGACGGTCCGCCTCGCGGGGGCGGAGCTGGGGGGCATTCCGCTGGTGACGGTGGCGAGCATGGCCAGCGGCTTGCCCTGCCTGTTCGTACGCAACGCCAAGAAGGACTATGGCACCGCCAAGCAGATGGAAGGCGTGCTCAACCGCGGGGAAGCGGTCGTCTTCGTGGAGGATGTCGCGACCACCGGCGGCCAGGCGCTGGAGGCGGTGAAGGTGCTTCAGGACCAGGGCGCCGAGGTGCTGGCGGTGATCGCCACGATCGACCGCGAGGAGGGCGCCCGCGAAAACGTTGAGAAGGCGGGCGTGCGGTTCGAGGCCCTGTTCACCAAGAGCGACCTGGGCGTGAACGAGTAGGCCGCGCCCTTACGGGGCCCGCATCCCCCGCCGGCGCGGGTCGCGCTGGTCGGGCTGGAGTTCCGGCGGAACCGTTGTCAGCCACGTGTCCGCCACCACCAGCCCCACCGGCAACGGATGCGGGCCATACAGCAGCGGCACCCCGCCCAGCGCCGCCACCCGCCGGATCTCCGCCTCGATCTCCGGCGGAGTGGGCGGCCGGCCCTCGCGCACGGCCTCAGCGGTCGACTGGATCGCGATCCAGGTCTCGTGCCCCGGGTTCAGCAGGTCGGCCAGCAGGTGGGGGTTCACGGTGTCGCGGGCTTCGTGGAACGTCGGGCAGATGTTGTGGATGAAGTCCGGCGCGGCGTTCTCGGTCACGAACGTGACGCCCGGGGCGCGCTGGCGGAGCAGGCGGAGCCACAGCTGCATGTTGGCGGGGCTGCGCATCTTGAACGCGTCGAGGCCGATGATCTTCGCCCCCGCCGCCCTGGCCAGGTCGAGTTCGCGATAGGCCAGGGTCAGGTGCTCGCCGTTGCGCGGGTCAAAGGCCTCAGCGGTGACGGTCGGGCCCCAGCCGCGCATCAGGGTCGAGGCGTTCCCCCACCAGAAGCCCATCTGCATGCCCGACGAGCGCACCCGCTGCAGGCTGGTGAGCGATTCGATGGCGTCGGGATACTCGCTGATGGGCGTCATGAACCGCCAGGGGAAGTTCAGCGGGTTGCCCGCGCCGAAGACGCCTGAAGGCGTCCACATCATGAATCGCTGGTACCCCAGGCGGCGGCGGGCCAGGATCTGCTCGACCCACGGGCTCCACCCGAAGAGGTCCGGCCGCAGGTTGGCCGGGGCCCAACCCTGCGGGTTGTCGGGTCCGACCGATTCGATCGCCGCCGCGGCCTCGCCGATCACCGGGCGGGTGTCGCGCCGGTACTTCACCTCGCCGTAGCGCCCGCGGAAGTAGTCGCGGTAGGGCGCCAGCGTGTGCATGAAGCTCTGCTCGGGCGCCGCGGCTCGCACCGCCAGCGTGTACTCGCGGGCCTGACCGGCGGGCAACATGCCTTCCAGATCGAACTGGGCCGACCAGTTGGGGTTGGGGGTATCGAGGTTGGCCCCCAGCCACGCCAGCAGGACGGTGTGGTCGTAGACCGTCGCCGGGTAGAGCAGCTGAAAGCCCAGGGTCGCGCCTTCGTCGCCGCTGACCATCACGGGGCTGTACCAGTCGCCGGGGTAGCGGTTCTGGTTGTACCAGGCGTAGCCGGGGATCGTCCGGACCTGCGTGTCCTGGCCGAAGGTCCACTGGCGGCAGACGCGATCCAGGCGGATGCCGTCGATCACCAGCCTTCCCAGCGGCAGCGGCTCGCCACCCTCGTTGGCGTAGTGCACGACAATATCAAAGCCCTCGGGCCTGGGGATCACCCGCACTGCGGGGCGCATCGGCGTGTTCACCACGAACGGCAGATTCGCCCCGCCGATGAGCATGCGGCCCGTCCGCGTGTCGACCAGCACCACGGTGTTCCCGCCCGGCCCGGCCTGCGCGACAAACCTCGCGGCGCCCGCGTCGGGCGCGCTGACCAGGCCCTCAGGAAGGGGGCGGGGTTGGGCCCCAGCCGACCCGTCGCCAAGAACGCACAGCCAGACACATGACACAAGAAGGAACAAAGCCCGCGCCGCAGGCGCGCCGGGGGAAGTTCTGACGGACATGTTGAGCGTGACCTCTCTAACGGCTGGGTGGGTGGCCGCGTTATCGGAGGAGCATACCTCAACAGATCTGTTGGGCGCGAGGAATCTTCCCTCATCTCGCAAACCCCCCAATTTTACAGATCAGCCGCTGGGCAACCCCCCGGACTGAGCGGCCAGGCCTGGCGTCACCGGCCGCGCAGCATGGCCCGGTTCGAGACGCGGTTGGCGGTCGCATCCATGCGCAGGTCGCGCGGCACCGTGCTCATCCAGCTCTCCGCCGCGCGCAGCGTCCTGGGCAGCACGTGCGGGCCATAGCAGAGCGGGATGTACCCCAGCGTCGCCATGCGCTGGGCCTCGCGGACCATCTCCGCGGGCGTGGGGTTGCGGTTGGCCCGGGCCGCCTCGGCGGTGGTCTGGATGGCCGCCCAGGTTTCGTGGCCCGGGTTCAGAAAATCGGCCAGCACGTGGGGGTTCCTCGTCACCACCGCTTCGTGAAAGGTCGGGCAGAGGTTGTGGATGTAGTCCGGCGCGGCCTGCTCGGTGATGATCTTCACGTTCGGCGCCCGCTCGCGCATCATGTTGATCCACTTGTGCATGTTGGCCGGGCTGCGCTGCTTGAATGCGTCCAGACCGATCATGGTCGCGCCGGCCCCCACCGCCATGTCCATCTCCGCGAACGCCAGACGGACGTGCTCGGCGTTGTTGGGGTCAAACGCCTCGGCGGTGACCGAATCGCCCCAGCCGCGCATCAGCGTCGAGTTGTTCCCCCACCAGAAGCCCAGCTCCATACCGGCGTTGCGGATCCGCTGGAACTCGCTCATCGAGTTGCGGGCCGTGGGGTAGTCGTTGATCGGGGTCATGAACCGCCAGGGAAAGTTCAACCGGTTGTTGTTGCCGAAGACGCCCGAGGGCACCCAGACCATCACGCGCTGATACCCGGCGTTGCGGCGGCTGAGCAGCTGCGTCACCCAGGGGCCCCAGCCGCGCTGGTCGGGCCGCAGGTTCGCCGGGGCCCAGCCCTGCGGGTTGGTCGGGCTGACCGATTCGATCGTCGCGGCGGCCTCGCCCTCCACCGGGCGGGCGTCGCGCGTGTAGTGGACCGGGCCGAACTGCTGCCGGAAATAGTCGCGATACGGCGTCAGCGTGTACAGAAAGTTGCGGTCGGCCGTGGTCGCCCGCACCGCCACGGTATATGTCCGCGTCTCGCCGGCAGGGATTTCGCCCTGCAGCTGGAAGTTCGCCACCCAGTGCGGCGGGCCGCCGAAGGTGCTGCTGTTGGGGACGCCCACCCAGTCCAGCCGGACGCTGTGGTCATACTGCACCACCGGATACAGCAACTGGAAACCCAGAATGTGCCGGTCGTCGCCCGCCACCATGACCGGGCTGTACCAGTCGCCCGGATACGTGTTCTGGTTATGCCACGTGTACCCCGCCAGCGTGCGGGTGATCGTGTCCATGCCGAATGTCCACTGCTTGCACGTCCCGGGCAGGCGGATGCCGTCGATGCTGATCGTGCCCAGGGGCTGCGGCAGCCCGGTGGTGTTGCTGTAGGTCACCACCAGGTCGAGCCCGAACCGCTGCGGGACCAGCCGCACCGCCGGGGTCAGCGGCGTGTTGGCGAAGACCGGGAAGGTCGTGTCGCCGATCAGCGTGCGGAACGTCGCGTTGTCCCGCAGCGTCACCGCGCGGTTGTAGCCCACGCGGTAGCGCCCGTCCAGGCTGGGAACCGTCGTGTCCTGCGCGAGCGCCGCCAGCGGTGGAGCGAGCGTCGCCACCCCCGCAGCCACGATCGACCAGGCGGACAGGGAACGTCGAACGCGGGATGGCGCGTGCGCTTGCATGCGTGGCCTTGGGTAAGTCGAAGAGATTGGCCGGCGGCGAGTCTGTGACGATGTCGGAGCCGGCGCACCGCCGCCGGGCCTGGCTCCATGGCGGTCATCGGTCAATGGGCCCGCCCGCACCGGCCCTCCGCCCGACCGGTTGGTTATGGGTGCTCAAGACGCGCACCCAGGCCCGCCTGCGCAAGCCCGCTCGCGTGGGAAGGTCCGTGCGCACCGGGCGCCTGAGGCCCAAACCCGGCCCAGCCGCCCGACAGCCCGACGGCGGCGCCGATCAAGCGGCGAACACCCATGAGTCGATAGACCTGCATGACCTCCGCCGCGCCGACCTCGCCCGCCGCCCAGCCCACCATTCCCGCAGCTCTCCCCCCGCCCACCGCACCCGTCATCGCGCCGGGCGCGGCGTCACCCTGGCCTTACAACCTCGGCGCGGCGCTCGCCTCGTTCGTCAGGCGGGGCGGGCGCGTCGAATCGGTGATCGACATCGGCGCCTCCGATGGCCGCTGGTCGCGCCAAGTGGCCCGTCACCTCCCCCACGCCCGCTTCCACATGATTGAGGCCCTCGAGTCGCACCGTCACGGCCTGGAGCTCTTGGCCCGCGAAAACCCCCGCGTCTCCTTCGCCCTGGCCGCGGCGGGCCGCACCGTCGGACGCGGGTTCCTGCTCCGCACCGCCGACCCGCTGGGCGGCGGCGTTTTCGAGTCCGGCGGTCGCGACGATCTCATCGAGGTCCCCATGACCACCATCGATCATGAGATCGCCCGCCTCGACCTGCGGCCCCCCTACTTCCTCAAGCTCGACACGCACGGCTTCGAGCTCGAGATCCTCGAAGGCGCCCGGGCCGCCACCGCCGGGGCTTCATTAATTCAACTTGAGGTGTACAACTTCGACCTGCGGGCCGGCGGCGCGGCGCCGCGCTTCCCCGACATGTGCCGGCGCATGGAGCTGATGGGCTTCCGCTGCTCCGCCGCGTTCGACCTCATGAACCGCCCGGGCGACGGGGCCCTCTGGCAGCTCGACATGTTCTTTGAGCCTGCGGAGTCGGCGATTTTCCGAGTGAACGCGTACGAAACGCCGTAGCCCAAGGGCGAGGCCGCACTCGAGCTCTCCCACCCCCGCCCCCACCTAAAATCGGGCATGAGCCCGCTCGTCACCACGCTGCTGGTGTGCCTGTTCGTGGTCATCGATTTGGCGGTGGTCGGGGCGGTGCTCCAGGCCGCGGGGCAGACGCTTCGCGATTTCGGCAAGCACTTCCCTGGTCAACCCATCGGCCCGGACGCGGTCAGGAAGCGGTTCCAGAGCTTCAAGATCGGGATGCTCGGCCTGGGTGGGTCGATCCACGTCGCGGCCGACGAACGGTACCTGCACCTCCAGCCCGCCTGGGCAGCGGCCTGGCTGGGCATGAAGCCCATCAGCATCCCCTGGGAAGCGATGGTGTTGAAACAACGGGCATCGCGCTGGCGCTCGGCGTCGGTGAGAATTGGGAAAACCACCCTAGAGGGGCCCGACTGGTGTCTGTCCCTGGCCCCGACCGAACCCGTGGTCGCCGCCCCCGCGTCCGAGGCTGAGTCGGGCCTGAGGTGACCAGCCCGGGGCGACGCCGGTGAACGATCCGGCGCGGCTCAGCGGGGACAATGGGTGCAGCCGCTGCGCAAAAAGTTGGATTTGTGCACTTTCAAATTCACCGCCCCGTATTACTGTCTCATGACCGGGGCGATCGCCGATTGCTGACATCGCCCCGGGTTCGTTGCAGGGCCATTCGCCCGATTCGGCCGACACCCCATCCGCAAGGAGGATCCCCATGGCCGCTCCCAGCTTGTCGTCGTTCTGTCTTGGTTTTGGTTCCTGCGCCGTGCTCGGACTGGGCATGGCGATGGCCCCGCGCTGGGCCCCCTGCCCCCCCTCCCCGCCCGGTTCAGGCGACCAGCGGCCGCTGGCCCCCGCCATGGTGGTGCAGGATCAGCGCGCGGAAGAGCCTGAGGACGACGGCGACGACGCCGAGGATTGCGATGATGCCGAAGGCTGCGGCCACTGCGAGCTGTCGTGGGACGAGGTCGCTATCGATCAGATCCCCAGCCAGGCGCTCGCCGCGGCTCGCGAATCAATGGAAGACCTGATGGTGGAGTCGGCGGAGCTGGCCAAGCTCGGGCCGATCACCCTGTTCGCCATCCACGGCACGGTCGAGGGCGTCGCCTGCTCGGTGATCGTCACGGGCCAGGGCACAGTGCTGCAGGCCGATACGGAGTCCGACGAGGAGTCGATGCCCAGCGAGCTGATCGAAGCCATGCGCGGGCAGTTCCCGGGCTGCAAGATCACCGAGGCCGTGGTGACCCACGCAGTGACGTACTACGCGACGATCGAGACCGCCGACGGCCGCACACTGAAGCTCACTTTCGACACCGGCGACGGGCTGTCGATCACCGACGCCGACGATGAGGACGGTGATGACGACTGCGATGACGAGGACGACGACCAGCCCATGAAGGCCCCGGCGAACGGCGCCGCGGCCCAGTCGGGCGTTGGTCGGGCCCCGAGCTTCTGATCGCCTGAAGCCCGCGCCAGCATGCCAAGCTGACCAGCCCGCGCTCCGGTGCGGGCTTTTCTACGCGCCTCGGCGGCGGCTGATCGCCCGCGGACGCCTGAACTTCGTCTGGCCGGGGGCCGTATCGCCCTGGAGCGGCCGAGCCCAATCAGGTCCGACCGGGCCCAGTGGGGCCAGGTGGGGCCCGGTGGGGCTCGGCCTTGTCGCCCCTCCCTCAAGGGCCGGGAACCGCGACCCGATCAACCACCAGAGCGTTTCGCCCGCGCGCACGGACGCGTTCGGGAGTGTTCAAGCCGTCGGGACCGGATAGGCCGCATTCTCGGACGCTCCCCGCGGCCCTACCCTCGGCTCGCGTCTGCCCTGACTCTCCTCTCCGCTCTCGACCCCGCGCTGCTTCAGCCCCTTGCATGCTCTTCCTCCTCGGCACCACCGCAGCCCTCCTCACGGTCCTGATCGTGGCCCTGGTCGCGTATCGCTTCTTTTACCTGGGTGAGCCGCCGACAACCTGGCGCAATTTCTTCCTGCTCGGGTTCCTGCAGTTCTACACCATCTCGGTTGCCCACTGGAGCGTCACGCAGTGGCAGTCGCCGGTGTACGTCCCGCGCGGGGAGGTCTACCACACCCTCGCGGCGTCGATGGTGGTCTTCCTCGGACTCTTCTTCCTCGCCTACGGCGTGGCGTTCAAGTGGGAATGGCCCGATCGGTGGTTCCCTCAGGTCAAGCTGCCCATGACCACGAGCACGGCCCTCGTGCTGACCGCCGCGCTCACCGCGGCGGGGCTCGCAACGGTCGGCTTCACCGGCGGCAGCATCGGCGACAGCATCGTGTTCTACATGCGCGTTCCGCTGGCGTCGGCCGCGACTGGGTGCGCCATGCTCTTGGTGCTTTCAAACCCCCGCAATCCGGTGTGGTGGCTGATCTTTCTTCCGGTGATGGGCATTGGGCTGATCATGTCCACGGTCGGGACCATCGACCGCCGGAACTTCCTCTCCGTGCTCTTCATTGTGGCCTGGCTGTGGTACTACCTGAGCCTGCGCTTCCAATCGCGGACCTCGCTGTTCATCAAGCTGGGGATCGCCGCGTCGATCGGGTTCGTGCTGTTGGCGTCGTACAACACCGTGCGACAGCGTGGCGGTTTCGGCGCGGGCTTTGAGGATCGGCTCAAGCAGGCGACGCAGCTCGCCTCGACCGACTCGGGCGCCTTCAGCAGCCGCAACCTGATCGAGGGGATTCTGCTGCAGGACACGCACGTCTGCACGCAGGCGATCATGGAGAATTACCCCGATCCGTGGCCGTACATCCCGCTGCACGGGTACATCTACTACTTTGTGAACCCCATCCCGCGCGTGCTCTTCCCGGGCAAGCCTGAGGGGCTGGGGATCATCCTGCAGAAGCAGCTCGCGGTGCCGGCCAACCTGGGCGTGGGGTGCATCGGGCATGGCTGGGCGGAGATGGCCTGGGTCGGCGTCATTTACTACGCGCTCACGCTCGGGGCGATCTGCGCGGTCTTCGACCGCCTGGCCCGCAAGCGGGCCAACGACCCATTCTTCATGGTCACCATTGGCTGCGCCCTTGGGAATGTGCTGGGCCTGGCCCGGGGCGAAACCTCGTTGTTCCTGGTCATCATCACTGTCGGCATCGTCTCATGCCTGACGCTCTTCTGGCTCATGAAGCTGGTCCTGGGGCCCTACATGCTTGTCGGCCGCCCCATGGTGATCAACGGCCGCACCTTTGGCGAGCCCATTGACGAGGCGAGCGGCCTGCCGCTGGCTGAACTCGGGGGCGATGACGCCCTGCAAGGCGGCGCCGCGCCGGGTGGGGATCATCTGCCCGACTACGACGAGCCATTCGGGCATGACGACCCGGCCTACGGTCGCGGCGGTCACCCCGCCTGAGGCGACTGTTCAGGAGGCCGTCACGTGCTGCGCCGCGCGCTCCAGATGCTGATTCGGTGCGCCGGATGGCTGGCCATGGTCGGCGGGGGGCTGCTGCTGCTCGCCTATGGCGTGGGGCGGGCCGCGACCGACCGCTGGATGTGGACGCAGTTCGTCTTCTGGACGCCCGCGTGGCTGCTGCTGGCCGGGGCGTGCCTGGCGTGGGGCGCTTCGCTGGGGTGCCTGGCCCTCAGCCGAGCGGCCCGCTCGTCGCGGGTTGAGCGGCGCCTCCGGTGGGTGCTCGGCGCGGCGACGGTGCTGGCGGTCGGGCACTGGCTGGTGGTGATCCGCGTTGACCGGCTTGTGAACCCGCCCGTGGCGCCCGTCGGCGGGCGCGCCGAGGGGGTCGACACCCTGCGCATCCTGCACTGGAACGCCATGTCGCCGGATGTGAAGCCCAGCCGCGGCAAGCTGCGGACGCTGCTGAGCGAGCGGCAACCCGACATCCTGCTCTTCACGATGGCCCTGGCGCCGCACCAGTTCCGAGAGAATGTCGAGGGGCTGGACCCGGAGTACCAGACGGCGGGCTTCGGGCTGTTCTCGGTGGCCAGCCGGCTGCCGATCGTGCGGGCGCAGTCGATCTCGCTCAACCTTTCCCAGCCGCCGCCGGCGGGGTTCTCCGGGCGCGACCCGCGCTCGGCGCCGCCCTCGCCCAACGACAGCCACCACTGGCTTGAGTACTTCTACAACAGCTACCTGACGCCGCTGGGGATGCAGCGGCGGTTTTTCCGCAACAGCGACCCCGGCTCGCTGCTGGCCCTGACCTTTGACGGCGGGGAGCGGTTCGGCCGCCCGATCGTGGTCTACTTCATCGATCTGCCTTCAGACCCGCTGCGCTCCAAGTGGGAGCTCGCCGGGCGGGTGCGGGCCCGGATCGACGCGGGGCTGAAGCCGCCCGAGGGTGGCGGCGAGCCGATCCTGCCGCCGCCGGACTTCATCGTGGGGGATTTCAACATCCCGCGCGACTCGGCGTCGCTCACGCGGATCGGCCCGGGGATGGGCTCGGCGTACGGCGACGCGGGGGGCGGCCTCTTCTCAACCTGGCCCCGGATCAGCCCGCTGATCCACCTCGACCAGATGCTGCGAAGCCCCGCATGGCGATGCGTGCAATACCAGTCGTTTGACGCCGGGGAGGGCGACCACCGCGGTCAGGACGGGGTGTTTGTTCAGGCCCGGTGACGGCCGGGAGAAGCGGGGCGAGGGGCGCGGGGGAGGGTGGGCGCGGGCGGGCGGCGGGCTTACCCGACGCGCTCGGCCTTCATCTCGCGGGTCATCAGCTTGCCGATGGCTTCGATGGGGTCGAGCCCCTCAAACAGGATGGCGTGCACCGCCCCGGTGATGGGCATCTCGACGCGGTATTTGCGGGCCAGATCGACCACGCTCTTGGTGGTGGCGACGCCCTCCACCACGTGGCGCGAGCGGGCCAGCACGGTCTCGAGCTTCTGGCCCCGGCCCAGGGCCTCGCCCAGGGAGCGGTTGCGGCCCTCGGGTGAGAAGCAGGAAGTGGCCAGATCGCCCACCCCGGCGACGCCGAAGAACGTATCGGAGCTGGCCCCCATGGCGACGCCCAGACGCGTGATCTCCGCCAGCCCGCGCGAGAGGAGCGCGCTCTTGGCGTTGTTGCCCGCATGCAGCCCGTCGAGCAACCCCGCGGCGATGGCGATGACGTTCTTCATGGCGCCGGCGAGCTCGACGCCAACCAGATCGGCATTGGTGTAGATGCGCAGCCAGCGGGTGGTGAAGAGCTCCTGCACGTGTCGGCGGAGGACCTCATCGTCGCTCGCGGCGATCATCGTCGCCGGAAGACACCGGGCCAGCTCCGAAGCGATCGTCGGCCCGCTCAGGCACCCCAGCGGGCGGGCGGGCTTGTCAGGATCGTCACCCAGGGCCTCGCCGATGATCTGCGTGGGGCGGACCAGCGTGGTGTTCTCGATCCCCTTGGCGACGGAGAGCACGGGAACCTTGGGCGGGATCGACTTGCGCAGCCGCTCGAATACGCCGCGCATGAACTGCACCGGGATGGCCGAGACGATGAGCGAGGCGCCTTCCAGGGCGTCTTTATCGTTCATCCCCACGCGGACGTCCGCCGGCAGGACGAAGCCCGGCAAGCGGGGCGACTTGTGCGTCTGGGCGAGGTCGCCGATCTCCTGGGCGGAGTGGCCCCACATGACGACGCGTGGCCGCCAGGCGGGGCCGCGGGCGGCGTTGAGCCGGTCGGAGTCGGTCAGGATCGCTGAGCAGACCAGCCCCATCTGCCCCAGCCCCAGCACCGTGACGCTGGGGCGGTCGTCGGACTTGCGGGAGCGGGTAGGTCGCGGCATGCGGTGAAAACACGAACAGAAGTGGGACGAACCAGCCTCAACACACGGGGACAGGGGGCACAGGGGGGGGGAAAGCCCGCTTGGCGGCCGTGAAGCGAGCCGACGCTTGCCAAAGCTCGCCAACCCTGCTTGGCCTGGCCAACCCTGCTTTGTCTCGCCGACCGTCCTTGGCCCCGACTCTGACTCCCGGATAACACCCTGACCGTGCGAACCCCCAAGCCGTTCAGCTCGTAGCGTAAGCTCGGGCTCGGGGGCCTTGCAGGCTACCATAGCCGCCCTTGGTCCCGCTCGCGGAGCTGCTTGTTGGCTTCTCGCGGGGGGGCCCCGGCGGCGCGGGACTGCTTGCGCCTCGGGCCGAGCGTCTCTTGACCCGCCCGGGTTCTCCGGTCTTGCGGGCTGAACTGGATCTGACCACTCTCCCGGAGCGCCGCATGGCTTCGACTGGTAACGGCACCCTCACTCAGACCACCCAGCATGCTCACGACGGGCACGCGGGCCATGACCACTCACACGGACATGCCCACGGCAAGGCCGGGCACGACCACGAGCACA
>CAZSZO010000052.1:0-25794 GCA_964611125.1 uncultured Phycisphaeraceae bacterium
GCTTCTGCTTGTCCTTCCGCTCGATGATGGAGCCTTCGTTCACGCCCACGCGGATGGGGATCCCTCGCCCGCCCTGGGCCGCCTTGCAGGCGCTGATCACCTCGATCACCTGGTCGCGGTCCTGGATGTTCCCGGGGTTGAGGCGGATCTTGTGCACCCCCGCTTCGACAGCCTCCAGGGCCCGCTTGAAGTGGAAGTGGACATCGGCCACGATCGGCACCCGCACCTGCGGCAGGATGTGCTTGAGGGCCTCGGTGTCCTTCTTCTCAGGCACGGCCACGCGGACGACATCGGCCCCGGCGGCCGTAAGCCGGTTGATCTCCGCCACGCACTTGTCGATCTCGTGGGTGTACCCGGTGGTCATCGTTTGGACGCTGACCGGTGCCGGGGTGGTGGGGTTGCCGAGGCGATCGGGCTTGCCGCCGCCGATTTTGATGAAGCCGACGCGTTCGTCGCCGAGGGTGACCTGACGGGTGGGTTTGCGGGGAGTCATTGCGGGAGGAGGGTATGCGGGGAGGGAGAGAAGGGGAGCCCGAAGTTTGCTTCGCCAAGTCGCCGCGCCGCCGCGAGACGTGCTAGATTCCCGGTTGAATCCGGCGTTCTCCGCGATGAGGGTGCTCAATGGCCGACCAGCCCGTACCAACACCAAATACCCAGCCCCCCGAGCTGACCCCGGAGCTTGATCGCGTTTTGCAGGATGCCGCCGGTCCCAAGCGATTCTGGCCCCGCGACGACCGCGGCCAGCCCTTCGCGTTGCCCTGTGTGGGAGCGATCCTAAAAGCGGCGGAGGGGTCAGAGGGCTATCGATCGGTGCGGGCGCTGCGCCTTCGCGCGGCGCTGGCCTCCAGCCGGGCTGTCCCGGACCTTCGAGGGAAGCTCTTGTTGACGGCCTTGGCTGGCACGGCCGTGGGCCCGGGGGTGTTGACATGGCTGTTGCGGTCGCCACCCCAACCGGCCTGGCTCGTGAGCATGTTGTGTTTCTGGGTGGTTTTCGGGTTTGGCGGTCCGGTCCTGGCGCGAAGGCTCGGATGGCTGGCCGCGTCGAAGGAAATCGTCTTGGCGGCGGTGACGGGAGGTTTGTGCGGGAGCTGCGCCTACCCGCTCACGAGCGCCCGGCGCGAAGCCGACGGGTGCGCCATCTGCCCGGAGTCCGGCGCGGCCTGGAAGGCGGCCCGAATGGCCTTCATCGACAAACCAATCGCCCCACTCTACGAACCCCCTTGGTGGCGCAGGCTCCTGCTCGTGATCCCGCGATCGGCGAGCCGGATGGCGCCGGACGATCTGGGCCGCTTCGTCCGAATCCTCGACCCGCGCCTGGAGCTTCTCGCGCCGCAAAGACGAGCGGAGTGGGGGCGGATGCGGGTGCGAGCGGTTCGCTCGCGGCTTCGGTCGGTTGGCTTTGGGGCACGCCTGCTTTGGTCCGGTCTCTTCGCAGCATTCGGTGCGGTCCTGGGCGTGTTGGTGTTTAACGAAGGGATAGACCCGCCATCGGTCAAAGAACCGTTCGCGGCCATCATCGGTGCGTTGGCGTTGCTCTCGATCGGCTTCGCCTTCGTGCTGCTTCGCTCAAGCGCGTACGCCGGTCCGCGGCGAGTGACGCCAATCCTTCTCGAACTCGCCCTTTGCCCCTGCTGCGGCCGCTCGCTGGGCGATGTCCCGCAGGACATCGACGGGTTCAAGACGTGCCCGGAGTGCGGGGCCGCGTGGTGGGTGCTGGTGCGGGAGTGGAGTGCGTCGAGGGACCCGGGGCTGTGAAGCGGCGGCTGCTACTTCAACCGGCTTCGGAGTCCTTCAACCGCCTTCAGCCACTCGGCAAGTCCGGCCTCCTCCCAGAGCTCCCGAAGCTCTGAGCCAGGTTGGACGACCCGGTCGATCGCCTGATGGGCGAGCTTCAGCAGCGCTGGGCTGGGCGCCTTGGGATGGGCCTTCACCCAGTTGTCCACCGGTTCGGTGTACGAATTGCGCGCGCCATAGGCGCCGCGAAGGCGGGCAAGGACCTCGCACGCCGCGAGCGCCTCGCAGGCGACGTCGGCATCGATGCCCTCCTCCTCGTCGCCACCGTCTTCATCGCCCCCGTCTTCGTCGTCGTCATCATCATCGTCGTCGTCGTCGTCGGTTTCCAGAGCCGCTTTGAGCGCGGCTTTGACCACCGACAGGTCGTCCACGTCTTCAAGCTCACTGGCCCAGTCGCACGCGGTGTCGTTGTCAAAAGTGTCGGGGCCCCACGCTCCCATGGTCGCTTCTCCTTGAGCTGCCAACGCTTCTTCCCAGGACCGGATTCGAACAGGATATCAACTCTTTGGCTGCTGGCGAGTCGCCCTGCTCCCACCAAGGTTCCGTTGTCGCGCCTTATCCTCCGCCTCGGCTCATCCCCAGCGGCGTGTCACTCGTGCCTCTGTGCCATTCTTGCCAGTTCACTGGCTGTCGAGCCGCCCCTGAACCACCCGTTGCGGACTTCACCGCATCCGCGAGGAAACGATCGTTTCTTAGTCGAGCCCGCTGCGCAGCGATCGTTTCTTTGCGGACCCGGCGTGCCGGGAGCCGGCGGCGACCGGATCGTCACCCGGCCGCCGCGCCAGCCCACCCGATTGTGAAGCTTCCGTTGCCCCACCCCATCTTCCGCCTCACGGGCCGATCCGCGGAGTATGGTCGATGTTCCCCCCCAAGGAAGTCGCCTATGCCCTGCCACCTCTCGAACCGCTTTCTCGCCGCCGCCTCCGGCGCCCTGCTCCTCGCCGCCTCCGCCGGGCTCGCCCAGCCGATCGTCCGCAAAGTGCTCATCGTCGGCGTCGACGGCATGCGCCCCGACGCCATGGTCGCCGCCAACGCTCCGACCTTCGACGCGCTCATCGCCAATGGCGCCGTGAGCTACCGCTGCAGCGCCGAGGACATCACCGTCAGCGGGCCCGGCTGGTCGAGCATCACCACCGGCGTCCACCGCAACAAGCACCTCGTGCGTGACAACTCGTTCGTTCCGCAGGACTACATCAACTACCCGCACTTCTTCGTCCGGCTCCAGGGCCTGTGCGAGGCCAACGTCGCCTCGATCTGCAATTGGGCTCCGATCAACACCCAGATCCTCCAAGGCAACGCGGACACCATCCTCACCGGCATCTCCGATCAGGCCGTCGCCGACGCCGCCATCGCACTCGTCGGTTCCCAGAACCCCGACGTCATCTTCCTCCATTTCGATGACTGCGACGGCGCGGGCCACGGCTTCGGCTTCTCGCCCACCGTCCCCCAGTACCTCGCCGCGATCGAGCGGACCGACGCCCACCTCGGGCGAGTGCTCAATGCCATCCGGGCCCGCCCCTCCTACGCCCAGGAGGACTGGCTCACCATCGTCACCAGCGACCACGGCGGGACGGGCACCTCCCACGGCCAGAACATCCCTGAGCACCGGCAGACGCCGCTGATCGTCTCGGGCCGCTCCACCGCCGTTGGGACCATCATCACCCCCGATCCCGAGATCGTCGACGTGCCCGCCACCGTCATGACCTTCCTCGGCCTTCCGATCAACCCCGCCTGGGGCTGGGATGGCCAGGCCCGCGGCTTGAACCTGGCCGGGGCGACCTCCGTCCCGTTCGGCTGTGCGCCGCCGCCGCCGCCGCCCGTGGGCGGGTGCTGCCTGGCCGATGGCCGCTGCGTGGTGCTGACCGACGCGCAATGCACCGAGCTGCGCGGGACCTGGGCGGGGCTCTTCAACCCCTGCCCGACGGGCGGGTGCGAGCTGCCCGAGACCGTGCTGGCTGAGGATTTCTCCGGCCTGGCGCTGGGGCCGAACGTCAATGAGACCGTCGCCGGGGCCAACGTGTGGACGCCCACGCCTCCGGCGGGGTGGTCGGTCGACCGGACCGGCGTGCCGGCGGGCGGCGTGACCGAGTGGCGCGGCTGGAGCTTCGCCTCACGGTCGTGGTGGTCGCAGATCGCCGGGGACCAGGGCCGCTCCGGCTTCACCAAGGGCGTCGGGACCATCGCGGTGGCGGACCCCGACGAGTGGGACGACCTGGCCCACAGCCCGGGGACCTTCAACAGCACGCTGACGACGCGGCCGATCTCGCTGGCGGGCATGCAGGCCGAGACGGCCCGCCTGTTCCTCGATTCGAGCTGGCGCCCCGAGGGGCAGCAGGCCGCGTCGATCACCGCCCGCTTCGACGGCGGCGCCCCGGTGACGCTGGCGGCCTGGACCTCGGTTGCGGGCCCGGCCTTCAAGCCCGACGCGGTGAACGAGACGATCGGCCTGCCGCTGGGGGCCCCGGCGGGGACGCAGCAGGTGACGCTGTCGTTCCGGCTCTCCGACGCGGGGAACAACTGGTGGTGGGCCCTGGACAACATCCAGGTGGAGGCGACGCCGGCCCAAGCCCGGCGCGTCCTGCTTTCCGAGGACTTCGAAGGCGTGACCCTCGGCCGGAACGTTGACGAGACCCTCGCCGGCGACCGCGTCTGGAGCGGGTCGCCCCCCGTCGGGTGGGCCTTCGACGACACCGGCGTGCCGGGCTTCGACAACCCCGCGGTGGGCGTGACCGAGTGGAAGGGCTGGGCGGTGACCAACCGCCAGTGGTGGGCGACGGTCGCGGGCGACCAGCGGCGGAGCGAGTTCACCCGCGGCGTCGGCGCCGTGGCGGTGGCCGACCCCGACGAGTGGGACGACCGCGGCAGCCCCGCCCCCAGCAGCCTTGGCGCGTACAACGCGACCATGACGACCCGGCCGGTCTCGCTGGAGGGAATCGAGGCGAACTCGCTGCAGGTGAGCTTCGACTCCAGCTGGCGCCCCGAGGGCGAACAGCGGGCCAAGCTCACGGCGGTCTTCGACTCGGGACCGCCCACGACGGTGCTGCTGTGGGACTCGGTCGCGGGCCCGACGTTCAAGCCCGATGCCCCGAACGAGCGGGTCAGCTTCACGATCGCCAGCCCCCCGGGCGCGCGCTCGGTGCGGCTGGTCTTTGCGATGCTCAACGCCCGCAACAACTGGTGGTGGGCGGTGGACAATCTGTCGCTCACGGGGCGCGAGACGGCCTGCGCCTGCACCGCCGCGGACGGGCGCAGCCCCGACTTCAACTGCGACGGCGTCCTCGACCCCGACGACCTGTCGGACTACATCGGGGCGTTCTTCAGCTCGCCGCCCGACCTCCGGGCCGACTACAACGGCGACGGGGTGGTCGACCCGGACGACCTCAGCGACGTGATCGGGGCGTACTTCGCCGGGTGCTGATTCATCGGCGGCCCCCGCGCGGGCGGCCGTCCTGAAGCACCGACCGCCGGACGGCGGCCTGTGGCGCCGCTGGCACGCGTAGCACGCGTGGCCAGGGCGGGATGGCTGGTAGACTGCGGGCGATGGACGTCCAGAGCCCACATCCCGCTCATGGGCCCGGCGCCGCGACCCACGCGGCAGGGGGCGCTGTCACCCGGGCCCGCAGGGGCGCGGCGGACGACCGCGGGGCGGCGATCGCGCTCCTGCGGATCAGCGACATCAAGCGGGCCGCAGAGGGGCCCGACAAGCGCCGGGCGGCCCTCGCCAAGCGGCTGCGCGACGCGATCAAGGTGGAATCCCGCCGGATCACCTGGCTGCGGCTCGCCGCGGGAGTGGGCGGGGTGCTGGTGGTGATCTCGGTGATGGGCGTGCTGGCCTCGACCTGGCGGTGGGCGGCCAACTTCAATTCCGTGATCTTCTGGGTCGGCGTGATCGCCCTCAGTCTGGGCATGAGGCTGATGGTGCGCCGGCAGGTGGCCCGGCAGGTCGCCGCGACGGCGGTGGCGGAGGGGATCTGCGGCGGCTGCGCGTACACGCTCGAGGGCGTCCCCGTGGAGCCGGACGGCTGCCTGGTGTGTCCCGAGTGCGGCGCGGCGTGGCGGCGCGAGCGGATCACGCGCCCGCACTGGGAGTCGGCGGCATCGACCGAGCTCTACGAGCCGGCGTGGTGGCGGCGGATCCTGTTCAGCATGCCGCGCTCCCGCGACCTGCTGGCGGCTGACGATCGCGGGCGCTTCGTGCGCGTGCTCGACTCCTGGTTGCAGCTCCTTCCGCCCGCCCGCCGGGCCGAGTGGGGGCCGGAACGCCTGCGCGATGTGCGCGCCCGAACCCGCCGGGTGGGGCGCATCTGGCGCTGGGTGCTCGCGGGGCCCGTGGGCCTGGTGGGCGCGATGCTGGCGGCGGGGGCCATGACGGTGCTTGTGAACGCCCGCCGACTCACGAGCGACGACATCGCTCTGGCTGGCGTGCTGACGGGCCTGGCGATCATGCTGGGTTTGCTGGTGATGGCCATCATCCGAAGCAACGGCCACAGCCCGCCGCGGAAGGTGGCGCCGGTGCTGACGCGGCTGGGCCTGTGCGCCAGCTGCGGGAACTCGATCGCGGGGGTCGCGCCCGACAGCGATGGCCTGGCGACCTGCGGGGAGTGCGGCGCCTCGTGGCGCCAGGTCAACGACGGCCGGTGCGTTCGCTGCGGCTATGACCTGCGCGGGCTACTCGAGCCCATCTGCCCCGAGTGCGGCGGGCGGTTCGGCGCGGCCGCTGTGTCCAACGAGCCGGCGGCCGGCTGAGCCGACCCGCCGCCGTACGCTTGGGCGTGATCCCGGTCGACCGCCCGTTCCAAGTCGTCTCCCCGTACCAGCCCACCGGCGACCAGCCGGGCGCGATCGCCGCGCTCACCGAGCGGCTCTCGGCGGGGGAGCGTTTCGCCTGCCTGCTCGGGGCCACGGGCACGGGCAAGACGTTCACGATGGCCAACACCATCTCGGCGATCAACAAGCCCACGCTGATCCTCAGCCACAACAAGACGCTGGCCGCGCAGCTCTACGAGGAGATGAAGGAGCTCTTTCCGCACAACGCGGTCTCGTACTTCGTCTCCTATTACGATTACTACCAGCCCGAGGCGTACATCCCCGCGCGCGACATCTATATCGAGAAGGACTCCTCCCGCAACGACGATCTCGACAAGCTCCGCCTGGCCGCGACCAGCAACATCCTGTCGCGCCGCGACGTGATCGTGGTGGCGAGCGTGTCGTGCATCTTCGGCCTCGGGTCGCCGCTGGTCTACGGCAGCAAGGTGCTGACGCTGACGGTGGGCGCCGAGATCGACCGGCGGAAGCTGCTGCTGTCGCTCAACGACATGCAGTACCAGCGGGCCGAGATCGAGTTCGTCCGCGGGAACTACCGCGTCCGCGGCGACATGATCGAGATCTTTCCCGCGTACGAGACCTATGCGGTGCGGATCGAGCTGGGCGGCGCCTCGGGGAGCGAGATCACCTCGATGCGGCTGGTGAACCCCATCAGCGGCGAGGAGCTGGCCGAGGAGGGCCGTTTCTTCCTCTTCCCCGCCCGCCACTACGTGACCGACGAGGAGCGGATGGGAGGAATCCTGACCAACATCCGCGCCGAGCTCAACGAGCGGGTCGAGCGGCTGCGCGGGGAGGGGAAGCTGCTGGAGGCCCAGCGCCTGCTGGCGCGGACCAAGTACGACCTCGAGATGCTCGAAGAGACGGGGATCTGCAACGGTGTTGAGAACTACTCCCGCCACCTCGACGGACGCCGCCCGGGCGAGCGCCCCTGGACGCTGCTCGACTACTTCGACTACGCCCCACCCCGCCCGACGCGTGGGACCGGTGAGGGCGGGAGTGCGGGCCGCACCGTCACCGTGCCTGAGCGGGCCGAGAAGCCCGAGGACCTGCCCAGCCGGGCCGGGGCGCCCCCGGCGGGAAACCTCAACGACTGGCTGCTGATCATCGACGAATCGCACGTCACCATCCCGCAGGTGCACGCGATGTTCAACGGTGACCGGGCCCGCAAGACGGTGCTGGTCGAGCACGGCTTCCGCCTGCCCTCGGCGCTGGACAACCGACCGCTCCGCTTCGAGGAGTTCGAGCGGATCGTGCCCCAGGTGCTCTTCGTCAGCGCCACGCCCGGGCCATACGAGCTCGAGAAGGTCCACGGCGAGATCGCCGAGCAGGTCATCCGCCCCACCGGCCTCCTCGACCCCACCATCGAGATCAAACCCGCGCGGGGCCAGGTGCCCGACCTGATCGAGCGGTGCATCGAGCGGGCCGCGGCCAAGGAGCGCGTGATCGTCACGGCCCTCACCAAGCGGCTGTGCGAGGATCTCACGCTCTTCCTGCACGAGAAGGGCCTGCGGGTGCGCTACCTCCACAGCGAGATCGACACCCTCGAACGGCTGGAGATCCTCACCGATCTGCGCCGGGGCGAGTTCGATGTGCTCGTCGGCGTCAACCTGCTGCGCGAGGGGCTCGACCTGCCCGAGGTCTCGCTGGTCGCCATCCTCGACGCCGACAAGGAGGGGTTCCTCCGCTCCGCCACCAGCCTGATCCAGCAGATCGGCCGGGCGGCCCGCAACGTGAACGCCCATGTCGTCATGTACGCCGACGGCATGACCCCCAGCATGCAGGCGGCCATCGGCGAGACCGACCGCCGGCGGGCCAAGCAGCTCGCGTACAACACCCAGCACGGGATCACCCCCAAGACCATCGAAAAGGCCATCCGCCGCGGCATGGAGATGGAGCTGCGGGCCGGCCGCACCGCCCGCGAAGCCGTCAAGAGCAAGGAACCCGAGTTCGAGGTCGCCGAGCTGGTGCGGATCCTCGAAGACGACATGCTCGCCGCCGCGGCGTCGCTGGAGTTCGAAAAGGCCGCCAAGCTGCGCGATCAGGCGGCGCTCCTCAAGAGCGGCAAGCACCCCGCGTCGGCCAAGGCCGCGGCCGGTTCGGGCAAGCTCCGCAAAGGCGATCTGGAGCGCAACGGCGACCCCAGCAGCATCGAACGCAAGGCCGGCATGCCGGGCGTGCGGGCCAACAAGCGGGGCAGGGGCAAGCGCTGACGCCCTACGGAGCCCCCCGCGGCAGCGGGGAGGGAACGGCCCGCGCGCCTGACCCGCCAGGAACACACCAACGCCCACCGCGCCGCAACCTCTCCGCGGCGACCGTGTCCTGGCGCCCTCCCCACCTTTCCCCCGCCCCCGTACCCTCCCCATCATGCTCGAGGCTCCCCGCACACCTTTCCGCGAGAAGATCGCGTACTACGCCTTCGGGGTTGCGATCGGGTTCTGCCTGCTGGGGATGATCTGGCTGAACCGGGCCCGCATGAACCAGCAGCCGAACCAGCAGCGTCAGGCCGGCCCGGCTGAAGCCACGCCGGCGCCGGCGCCTGCGGGCGCCCCGCCTGCCGCTCCCGGGCCGTGAATGGCGCCGCGGATGACCGCCCGGATTCGTTCACCCGTCGCCGTTCCGCCTCAGCCGCCAAGTCCTCAAGGCTAGTATGCGGCTTCTGTAGAGGGGAGCGCGTTGAGCCAGCCATCCACGACCGTCGCCGCGTCCGCCGGGCTGAAGCCCGTGCAGGTTGAGCCCATGCCCACCGAGCCCCAACCCACCCGCGCCAGCGGCGCGCTGGCGCCGGCGCCGGAGCAGCGGGCGATCCGCGTCCGCGGCGCCAAAGAGCACAACCTCAAGAACATCGATGTGGTGATCCCGCGAGACCAGCTCGTGGTCATCACGGGGCTCTCCGGCTCCGGCAAGTCCTCCCTGGCCTTCGACACGATCTTCGCCGAGGGCCAGCGGAAGTACATGGAGTCGCTCTCGGCGTACGCCCGCCAGTTCCTCGACCAGCTCAAGAAGCCCGATGTCGAAGAGGTCGAAGGGATCCCCCCAACCATCGCCATCGAGCAGCGCTCCGCCAGCGGCAACCCGCGCTCCACTGTCGCCACCACCACCGAGATCTACGACTACCTGCGCCTGCTCTTCGCCCGGTGCGGACGGGCGTACTCGTGGCGCCCCACCAAGGTCCGCAAAGACGGAACAGTGCTGGAGCGGGCGGGGGCGCCCATCGCCGCGACGCCCAGCACGCAGATCGTCGATTCGATCATGGCCCGTTCGCCGGCGGGGCGCCCGGGCGAGCGGCTGATGGTGCTCTCGCCGGTGGTGCGCGAGAAGAAGGGCTTCCACCGCGACGTGATCGAGGACCTCTCCAAGCAGGGGTGGAGCCGCGTGCGCGTCAAGGGCGAGATCCTCGAGGTCCGCGAGATCCTCAAGGACCCTTCCGAGAACCCCATGAAGCTGGGGCGGTACGAGAAGCACTCGATCGACGCGGTGATCGACCGCCTGACGGTCTCCGATGAGTCGCGCCAGCGGCTGGCCGAATCGATCGAAGCCGCGCTGCGGCTGGCCGATGGCGCCGTGGTGATCGCCCGCGAGGAGGCCGGCGGCGCGTGGGTCGATCAGGCCTACAGCACCAAATTCGCCGACCCCGACGACCCCAGCTACGCACTCGAGGAACTCTCGCCCCGCCTGTTTTCCTTTAACGCCCCCAGCGGCGCCTGCAAGCAGTGCAGCGGCCTGGGCACGCTCCTGGAGCTTGATGAAGCCCTGGTGGTGCCGAACGCGGACCTCTCGTTTCGCCAGGGCGCCATCGCGGCGTACAACAAGAACCACGCCGTGCGGGCCTGGTTCACCCGCTCGCTGCGGCGGTTCTGCCGGGCGACGGGCTTCTCCTACGACGCCCCTTTTTCGACGCTCTCCCCCGACCAGCGGCGGATGGTGCTCCATGGCGCCACCAAGGAGGACACCGCCCGCACCGGCGTCCGCCTGCGCGGGGCCATACCCGAGCTCACCGAGTGGATGAACTCCACCCAGAACCCGACGGTCAAGGAGTGGCTGTCGCAGTTCATGTCCAACAAGCCCTGCCCCACGTGCCACGGCGACCGCCTGCGGATCGAAGCCCTGCACGTGCTCCTGGAGAGCACCCACGGCGTGCCCCCGGCCGACGTCTGCTCAGCGAGCGTCATCGGCCGCCCGGGCGGGGCCGAGCCCCGGGAGGGAGAGCCCAAGAAGCGGCGGGACGCCAGCACGCCGTCGCTGCACCACCTGAACATCGCCGAGATCTCCCGTCTCAACATCAACGAAGCCGTGGACTTCATCGGCGGGCTGAAGCTGAGCCGCGAGCAGCGGCAGATCGCCGAGCCGATCCTCAAGGAGATCAACAGCCGCCTGCGGTTCCTGCAGGGGGTGGGGCTTGAGTACCTCTCGCTGTCGCGCAAGACGGCGACGCTGTCAGGCGGCGAGGCCCAGCGCATCCGCCTGGCGACGCAGGTCGGCAGCGGGCTGGTCGGCGCGTGCTACGTGCTCGACGAGCCCACGATCGGCCTCCACCAGCGCGACAACGACCGCCTGATCTCCACGCTGCGGCACCTGGCGGACATCGGCAATTCCGTCATCGTCGTCGAGCACGACGAGGACATGATCCGCGCCGCCGACCACGTCATCGACATGGGCCCCGGCCCGGGCGTGCACGGCGGGCGCGTCGTCGGCCAGGGGACCGTCGCCGACCTGATCGCCGAGCCCCGGAGCCTCACCGGCCAGTATCTGGGGCGGATCAAGCGGATCGAGATCCCCGCCAAGCGCCGCGCGCTGTCGGAGAAGCGCGCGATCGTGATCAAGGGCGCCCGCCACAACAACCTCAAGAACATCGATGTGACCTTTCCCCTGGGCGGGCTGATCTGCGTCACGGGCGTCAGCGGCTCGGGCAAGAGCACGCTTGTCAACGACATCCTCCTGGCGGGGGCCAAGCGGCATCTGAGCGAGAGCCGCGAGCAGGCCGGCCTGCACGACTCGATCAAGATCCACAAGGACGTCGACCGCATCATCGAAGTCGACCAGAGCCCCATCGGCCGCACGCCGCGCAGCAACCCCGCGACCTACACGGGCATCTTCGACGACATCCGGGCGGTGTTCGCCGGGACCAAGGAGGCGAAGATCCGCGGGTACAAGGTCGGGCGGTTCTCGTTCAACGTCTCGGGCAAGAAGGGTGGCGGCGTCGGCGGCCGCTGCGAGGCGTGCGAAGGCCAGGGCGTCAAGAAGATCGAGATGCACTTTCTGCCCGATGTCTTCGTGGAGTGCGAGATCTGCGGCGGCAAGCGCTACAACCGCGAAACCCTCGAAGTGCTCTACCGCGGGAAGTCGATCGCCGACGTGCTGGCGATGACCGTGGAGGCGGGCGTGCAGTTCTTCGACAGCCACCCCAAGATCGTCAAGTTCCTCCGGTGCCTGCACGAGGTCGGCCTCGACTACATCCAGCTCGGCCAGCCCAGCACCCAGCTCTCCGGCGGCGAAGCCCAGCGCGTCAAGCTCGCCACCGAGCTGGGCAAGGGCGCCGGCGACCTGGGCTCCCAGGGCCACACCCTCTACATCCTCGATGAGCCCACCACCGGCCTGCACTTTGAGGACATCCGCAAGCTCCTGACGGTGCTCAACCGCCTCGCCGACGCGGGCAACACCCTGGTCATCATCGAGCACAACCTCGATGTCATCAAGGGCGCCGACTGGCTCATCGACCTCGGCCCCGAGGGCGGCGAAGGCGGCGGCCGGGTCGTCGCCACGGGCACGCCCGAGGAGGTGGCCAGGAACGACAAGAGCCACACGGGGCGCTACCTGAAGGCCATGCTGAAGGCGTGAGCCGCATAAGCCACGCGAGCAGCCGAACGCCCGACGAGCCGCCCGCTCACCGCACCTCCAGCGCCCCCCGCGCCAGCGACCCCGGCCGCAGCAGCGCCTTGAGCTCCTCGATCACCGCCAACTGCCCCGGCCACATGAACCGCTTCGCCGCCGCGGACGCGGGAACCCAGCGCCGCCCCGCATGCTCGTGGTTCAGCCTCGGCGTCCACCGCCGGTCCACTTCCACCGCAAACCGCGGCGAGAGCACGATGCAGTCGACCGCCGCGATGTAGAACGGGTGCACCTGCTCGAGCGCCCACGCCCCGAGGAAGCTGGGTGACCCCCGGCTGAGGCCGGTCTCCTCCTCCACCTCGCGCAGCGCCGCCGCCACCGCGGTCTCGCCCGCCTCGATGTGCCCCATCACCGGGTGCCACGTGTCCTTGAGCGGGGCTTTGGCCCGCAGCAGTTGCAGCAGCTCCAGTCCCCTGGCCCCGCTCCGGCCCGCCCGTCGAAAGATGTAGACATCGATCACATCGCTCCGCACCCGCGGCCCCGGCCCGGGCGAAGCTCGATAGCCGCCCTCGCCGAGCGCCGGCACACGGGCAGCCGACCCGGCCGCTCCCGGGGCGGGTACGGGGCGGGGTGGGGGAGGGGAGGGGGGGGGCGGGGCGGGGGGCGCCGGGGAGAGGACAGGCTTGCGGGAAAGAGCGCGGGCGGGGGCCATGACTCCAACATAGCCCCGCCCAGCCCGCGGCTGGTCTCAGTGGACTGGCCGCAACCTGACAGACCGCTTCCACGGAACCCAGGAGCCCGCCCACGCGTCTATAGCAGACCGGGCGGCCGGGACTGGCCCGCAACCGGCCTGGCGCCGCCCAAACCGCGGGATGGCAAGCATGCCAGGCACGCCGAGCGAGCATGGCAAGCGTGGTGGGGCGCTGTTTGCTACCATCCTCCCCCCTGTCTCTCCGGGTTGTCGACGCGGTCCGGCCGCGCCCGGGGCCGCTTGGCTCTGATCGCCGCCTCAACGAGGTCCTCCATGCCGATTCCCGCCCCTGGTTCACCTGCCGCCCGCCCCACTCGCGCACACTCGCTGCTGGCCTTGCTGGCCAGGCCGCTGGCCGGTGTAGCCCTGGCCGCGGCCATGACCCTGGGCGGTACGGCCCTGCAGACCGCCCGCGCCGATGAGTTCAGCGACCGCGCCAACGCTCGCTTCAAGGAGGTCCAGACCGACAAGCGCAGCGACTTGGTCCTGCTGCCGCTCCTCATCAAGTTGGCCGACCCCCCTCAATCGGTGGGCACGGTCCAACAGGCGATGCTCCTCCCCGCGACGAGCGCGCTCTTCAAGGACGCCGCGGCGTGGGCTCAGGCCGAGCCCCAGAAGGCCGTCCTCGATGTGCTCACCAAGATCAGTGGCGAGTCTGACTGGAAGAAGGCCTACGCCTTCGCCCAGCCCTACGGCATCACCGGCATCGATCCGGAGCTGATCGCGGCCAAGGCGTTCACCGACCTGGGTGATCCCCCGCTGCTGGCCCGGGCCAAGCACGGCTACCTCCCCATGCTCGACAAGATGAACCTGCTGGTGCACGTCGAGGCGACGCGCCTGCAGGCCGAGGGCAAGCCCCTCGAAGCCCTCGATGTGCTCTGGCGCTGGCTGCACTTCTCCCGCAGCATGTGCGACCGGGCCTTCTATGTCGAGGTCGTCTGGGGCCTCAAGACCATGAGCTCCACCCTGGAGCGGATGCGCGACGTCGTCTACACCGATGGCCGCCTCGACAAGCCCCTGCTCACGCCCGAGCAGCTCCGCGACACCGTCGAGAAGCGGATGGGCGACCGCGGCGGCATCCTCAACATCGACCGCATGCAGTTTCCCTCAGGCAACGAGGTCGGCTGCGAGCAGCTCATCAACCGTGTCTTCAAGCCCCGCGGTGCGGCCGATATCTCCGTCTTCTCGCCTCTGCTGGCCGAGATCGCCATCCGCAACCGCCCGCTGCGGCTGTTCAGCGAGGCGGCCCGCTGGGATTCGATCGCCAAGCTCCACGGCAACCAGCTCGAGACCTTTGAAGCCCTGCGCAACGCCTTCGGCGACTGGCGGACCCGCTGGGAGCTGCCGCCCTTCGATCCCGCGCTCAAGCTGCGTCAGGACTACCGGCGGCTGGACGCGGTCAAGTTCGCGGCGGTGATCGTCAACGTCGGCGACCTCTCGCCGATCTTCGATATGCGCAAGCGGGTGCGGGTCGAGCTGGGCGGCACGCGCGTCAGCATGGGCGTGCAGGGCTATGTGCTGGGACAGAAGTCCAACCCCCCCGCCCTGACGTCGATCCGGCCCGCCTATACGAAGGTCATCGACATCGATCCGCTCGACCAGACGACCAACCCCTTCCGTTACTACGTGCCGGTGCGCGACGGCATCAAGGACGCGGTGAACCCCGCGACCTTCTACGAGATCACCGTCTTCCCGGGCGACAACCTCCCCGCCTTCAAGCGGAAGCTCGACCAGTCGTATTTCATGCTCTTCTCCGTCGGACCCGACGGCGACGCCGACGGCTGCATGCGGGCCACCCAGACCGTTGAGGACGACAAGGGCGACTACCTTGTGTGGCCCCCGGTGCTGAGCCTGCTGCGCGAGCAGCTCACCGCCTCGGGCGCCCTCAAGTAGTTCACGCCCGGCCCTTCACCGCGCGGCAACCCCGGGCCCGATCGGGCATCTCAGGAGGACCATGAGCAGCATCAACGCACACAAGGTGGTCATCATCGGTTCGGGGCCCGCTGGCTGGACCGCGGCCGTCTACGCGGCGCGGGCCCAGCTCGATCCCGTCCTGTACTGCGGCGTGCCCAAGCAAGACCCCGGGCCGGTGCTCCCGGGCGGCCAGTTGATGCTCACCACCGAGGTCGAGAACTACCCCGGCTTCTCGCACGGCATCACCGGCCAGGAGCTGATGAGCGAGATGCAGAAGCAGGCCGAGCGCTTTGGGACCAAGGTCATCGGCGCCGACATCCTCTCGTGCGACTTCTCCAAAAGGCCATTCACCCTGGCGGTGAGCGAGGACGGCCGAACCCAGAGCGATTCCGTCCAGGCCCACGGTGTGATCATCGCCACCGGGGCGGTCGCCAACTGGCTGGGCTTGCCCAACGAGATGCGCCTGGCCCGCTCCGGCGGCGGCGTCTCGGCCTGCGCCGTCTGCGATGGCGCCCTCCCGGCCTTCCGCAACCAGGTCCTGGCGGTGGTCGGCGGCGGCGACACCGCCATGGAGGAGGCGACCTACCTCACCAAGTTCGCCAAAGAGGTCTGGGTCATCCACCGGCGCGACTCGCTGCGGGCCAGCAAGATCATGCAGAAGCGGTTTCTCGACCGCCCGAACGCCCGCGTGCTCTGGAACAAGGTCCCCGTCGATGTGCTGGGCGAGAAGACCATCGAAGGCGTGATGCTCGAAGACACGATCACGAAGGAGCGGTCGCGCTTCGATTGCAAGGGGTTGTTCATCGCCATCGGCCACACGCCGGCGACCAAATTCCTCGCCGGGTCGGGGGTCGACCTCGACGACAAGGGCTACGTCCGCCTGCACACGCGCAAGAGCGTGACCAATATCGAAGGCGTCTTCGCGGCCGGCGACCTGGCCGACGCGGAATATCGCCAGGCCGTGACGGCCGCGGGCATGGGCTGCCAGGCCGCGCTCGACTGCGAGCGGTGGCTGGGCGCGCAAGGCGTGCACTGACGCCAGGCCAAAGCGAGCCGCGAGCGCAAGCTCGCGGTTTGGTTCGCCCGGAACCCAAACCGCGAGCTTTGGATTGCCGCTCCCTCGCTCCGAATCCCCCCCACGCCGTCGCCTCCGCATGCCGACAGAGCCCGCCCCGCCGCCCGGCTACCTCCTGACCTGGAGCACCTACGGAACGTGGCTCCACGGCGATGACGCAGGCTCGGTCGACCGCCGCCACAACAAGTTCGGCACGCCCTTCCTGGAACCCAGTCGCGGCTGGGTCGAGCACATGCGGCGGAAGCTGACGCACGAGCCGGTGACGCTGAGCATCCCCATGCGTGACGCAGTCGCTGGCGCGATCAGGGCCCACTGCCTCAAGCGCGGGTGGACACTGGCCGGATTGAGCGTCCGCACCAACCACGTTCACATCGTGATCGTCCAACCGTCCATCAAGCCCGAACCCATGGTTAAGCAACTCAAGGAGTGGGCACCACGATATCTGCGGCGCGCAAACCTCGTTGGCTCGGAGCAAGAGGTGTGGTCAGCCCACGCCAGCACCCGCTACCTGTACGAACACGGATCGGTCGAGCGAGCCACCGAGTACGTCCGCGATCAAGACGGCAAGGGCCTGGGCCGCTTCCGCCTTGAGAACCCGAACCCCTAGCCAGCGCCTGGCCAAAGGGAGCCGCGAGCGCAAGCTCGCGGTTTGGTTCGCCCCTAACCCAAGCCGCGACCCCGCGCTCGCGGCTCGCTTGGTCGTTCACCGCATCACCATCTCCGCAATCTGCACCGCATTGAGCGCGGCGCCCTTGCGCAGCTGATCCCCGGCGATGAACAGGTTGAACGCCCGGCATTCCGTATCGGACCCCGGCGTAAAGGCCGGCCCATGCTCAGCGTGCAATCGCGACAGATCCGGCCGGATCCGCCCCACCAGCACATCATCGCCCCCGCTGGCCTTGAGCGGCGTGGGGAACAGGTTCGCTCCGCGGTCATCAACGATCCGCACGCCCCTGGCGCCCTGGAGGGCCTCGCGCACCTGCCGCTCCGTCGCCGGAACCTTCAGCGTCACGTTGATCGCCTGGGCGTGGGCCCGCATCGTCGGCACGCGGATGCATGTGGGATCCACCAGCGCCCCCGGGTCGCTCCAGATGCGCCGGGTCTCGCTGATCATCTTCAGCTCCTCGCCGTTGTAGCCCGTGACCGGGTCCACCCCAGCATTGTGACTGAACAGGTTGAACGCGTAGGGCTCGTGAAAGATCTTCGGCTCAGCAGCCTTGCCCCCGAGCACCGCCTCCGATTGCGCGCGCAGCTCCTCCATCGCCTGGGCCCCGGCGCCGGATGCCGCCTGATACGTGCTCACCACCACGCGCTCGATGCCGAAGGCCCGCCGCAGCGGCGTGAGCGCCATCAGCATGATGATCGTCGAGCAGTTGGGATTGGCGATCAGCACCGGCCGGCAGGGCCGCTCTGCGGGGAGGGCCTCGGGGTTCACCTCGGGGATCACCAGCGGGCAGCCCGCGTCGGCCCGGAACGCTGAGGAATTGTCGACCACGATCACGCCCTGCCCGACGGCGACCGGGCCCAGGTGCTTGCTGACCCCCGAGCCGGCGGAGAACAGGGCGATATCGATCCCGCGCAGGCACCCGTCAGCCGTCGCTTCGACCGGCGTTGGCTCGCCGCGATAGCGGATCGTCACCCCCGCCGAGCGAGGTGAGGCGAACAGGCGGATCGCACCATGCGGAAAGCGGCGCTGCTCAAGCACCTCGAGCATCTCGCGTCCCACGGCGCCCGTGGCGCCCACAATGGCGATCGACGGCGGATTGTTCGGCATGGCGGTCTCCAAAGGCCCATTGAAAGCAGGTTTCGTCAGGAGCGGCGCCCGGCGCCCGGCATCCTGTGTCTGACGTCATCTGGTGTGGCGCCCGGCGACGCGCCGTTCAGAACGCCCGCGTCACCACGGCGTCCGCAAGCTGCAGCATCAGCCGCTTGGCCGGCGAGTCGTGCAGCGGGGCGATCGCCGCCTTGGCTTCGCCGACGAACCGCTCGGCCGTGAACCGCGCGTGCGCGATCGAGCCGGTGGACTCGAGCGCCCGCTGAAAGTCCGCCCGGTCGCCCGGGGCCACCCGCTCGTTCTCCAGCATCAGCAGCGTGCGGCCCCGCTGGTCGGGCGCCGCGGCGGAGAGGTGGTGGATCAGCGGCAGGGTCAGCTTGCCCTTCTCCAGGTCCTTCCCGAGCGACTTGCCGACCACCGCCTGCTCCCCGGTGAGGTCGAGCAGGTCGTCCTGAATCTGAAACGCGACACCCAGGGCCAGGCCGTACTCCTCGAAGCGCTTCTGCCATGCTTCATCGGCCCCGCTCGCCCGGGCCCCCAGCCGGCACGCCACCGCGATCAGCGACGCGGTCTTGCGCTGCACGATCGTGTAATAGGTCGCCTCATCCAGCGAGAAGTTCCCGCGGTGGTGCAGTTGCAGCAGCTCGCCGGCGCACAGCGTCATGCCCACCCCGGCGATCAGCAGCGCCGTTGACTGACTGTCGAGCTGCGAGCAAAGGTGGTACGCCGAGGAAAAGAGGTAATCCCCCAGGATCACGGCGCTCTCGTTCCCGTGCAGGCTGTTGATGGTCGGGGCCTTGCGGCGCACGTCGGCCTCGTCGAGCACGTCATCGTGCACGAGCGTCGCGAGGTGGATCATCTCGCACACGCCGGCGACCACGATGTGCTGGTCGCTCACGTGCTCGTCGCCGGGGCGGTCCTTGGCTCGGGGATCACTCGCCAGACCGCACAGCACCGCGACCATCGGCCGGACCATCTTGCCGTGGTACCGCTCCACCTGCCGGCAGAGCCGCTCGACTGAGGGGAGATCGGAGCGGAGTTGGTCGGCGATCCGCTTCTGGACACGTTCGAGGGCCCGGCCCAGGGTCTGCTCCAGACCGGCGCCGGAACTGGCTGTGAACATCGTCGGCATGTTCACCGAGCGTAGGTGCCACGCCCGCGGGGCGACGAACAGGCCCGCCTCAGTGCTCGCACACGATATACCCCACATAGGAGCGGTCAGGCGTGCCCCGCGCGTTCTCGCGATAGACGCCGTTCCCGCCGCCCTTGCCGTCATCGCCTTCCCAGTAGACCCGCACGGCGCCGAAGCCCGCCTCGGCCAGCAGATCCCGCAGCTCGGGAATCGTCCACAGCCGCCAGGTGTAGACGAACGCGTTCCGCATCGGCTTCGGCCGGCGAGTGCGGCCCTTGGGCGGAGGAAACTCAAAGTGCATCCGGCACACGCTCCGGCCGGTGATCGGCTCGTACACCGCGTGCTCCCACAAATAGGTGAACGGGCCGTACCCCTTCAGGTTCCGTCGGTTCCGGTCGGTCACGACCAGTTGGCATTCCGCGCCACCCATGAAGTCCAGGAAGAGCATGCCGTCGCGGGCCAAACCGGCCTTGGCCGTCCGGAAGTAGCTCAGCAGCGTGGCCCGCTCCTGAAACACCCAGTAGGAGAAGTTGAACGCCGCGATGGCGTCGAAGCCCTGAGCGGGGCGCGGAGGGGGCGTCAGCACGTTCGCCTCGACGAGCTGAACCCTGGGCTGGACGTCAGCAGGCAATTTCTGCACGTTGTGGCGAAGCCCCCAATCGAGGGTTGGCCGGTGCAGATCGACCCCTACGGCCCGGTTTTCCGGCCGTTCACGGGCCCATTCGCAGGCGAGCAGGCCGGTCCCGCAGAAATCCTCGCGCAGCAGTGCGGGCGTGCGCTTCTTCAGGCGGCGGAAGACTCGGTCGATAAAGGCGATCTCGACGTCAGGGGCCTGCACGGCTTCCTGGTAGAGCTGGTGCCGATCGGCTTGTGCCGCCGAACGGGCCGGGCGGGGGGAACGGGGCGTGCGGGGCTTGGATGGCTGGTTTCGGCCGGATCGGGCTTGGCGAATCCTTGTCATGGGTCCGGAGTGTACGGGGTGGGCCGAAAGACTCCGGCCGGTACAATCCCGCCCGTTTTTCTGAACGTAGAACGAACGCTGACCAAACCTCGGCCCACCTGCGAAGCCGGAAGAAGGAACCCTCCATGCGACTGTCCATGATCGGCACCGGTTACGTCGGCCTCGTCACCGGCGTGTGCCTGGCCAACACCGGCAACGACGTGATGTGCCTTGACGTGGACGCCGCGAAGATCGCCAAGCTCAAGCAGGGCAAGAGCCCGATCTACGAGCCCGGCCTGGACGACCTGCTGGAGCGGAACATCGCCGCAGGGCGCCTGAAGTTCACCACCGACGCCTGGGAGGCGCACAAAGACGCCGACATGATCTTCATCTGCGTCGGCACGCCCAGCGATGAGCGTGGGCACACCGACCTCAAGTACATCGACTCCGCCGCCGACGGCGTGGCCGAGGCGCTGCTGAAGCTGGGCAAGTCAGCCAAGCCCAAGATCATCGTGGTCAAGAGCACCGTGCCGGTGGGCACCACCTTCCGCGTGCGCGACCGGATCCGGGCCAAGGTGGGGCCCGACCTGCCCTTCGGCGTCGCGGACAATCCGGAGTTCCTCAAGGAGGGCGCCGCGATCGAGGACTTCAACAAGCCCGATCGCGTGGTGTGCGGGGTCGACGCCGACTGGGTGGGCCAGCGGATGCGCGACCTGTACGACCCCTTCGTGCGCAACGGGCACCCGATCTACATCATGGACGTGCCCTCGGCGGAGATGGTCAAGTACGCCAGCAACGCCATGCTGGCCTGCAAGATCAGCTTCATCAACGAGATGGCCAACCTGTGCGAGGCCTATGGCGCCGACGTCAGCCGGGTGCGCGAGGGCATGTGCGCCGACAAGCGGATCGGCAACCAGTTCCTCTACCCCGGGCTGGGCTACGGCGGCTCGTGCTTCCCCAAGGACACGCTGGCGTGCATCATGATGGGCGAGAAGACGGGCGTGCCGACGCCGGTGAACAAGGCGGTGCACGAGCTCAACCAGGCCCAGCGCGAGCGGTTCTTCGGGAAGATCCTCAGCCACTTCAAGGCCAAGGATGCGCCGGGCGGCCTCACGGGCAAGACCCTGGCCTTCTGGGGCATCGCCTTCAAGCCCCGCACCGACGACATCCGCGAGGCCCCGGCCATCACGCTGATGCGCAAGGCCATGTCCTACGGCGCCAAGGTGGTCGCCTTCGACCCCGTCGCCAACGAGAACGCGCGGCGCGACCTGGGCCCGAACTTCCACATCGTCGACGACATGTACACCTGCGTGCAGGGCGCCGACGCCCTGGTGGTTTCCACCGACTGGGACGAGTTCAAGAGCCCCGATTTCGAGCGCGTCGGCGGCCTGATGAACGCGCGGGTGGTCTTCGACGGGCGGAACCTCTACCGGCCCGCCCAGATGAAGGACGCGGGCTTCGCCCACTACAGCGTGGGGCGGGCGTCGCTGGCGGCGAAGTAGGCGAGGGCGCATCGCAGGTTTAGAATGTCACCCAAATAGGGTGATCTGGCCGGCGCGCTGACATAGGGCGACTAAAGGCATTTGGCTGTAAAGCCCTGTAAACACTGCATTTGTGGGCGCCGTGGACGCCCGAGTGCGGATCTCTCCAACTTCCTATGACATAACGCATTGGACAACACGGCTCGATCCAGATTCAGACGGATTTGCCGACAGGTGAAGCCCAAAATGGGACGTACTTCGCGGTTTTTCGAGCCTTGCTCTCGGGTGGATCGTTGTAGATCAGCTTCGCATCGATGGCGTCGCGGATGACGCCTGACACCTTCGTGTACCCCTCATCGCTGATTCCGAATCGCTTTCGCAGCGTGTCGTGTTGGTCATTCGCTTTCCTGTGATGTACATCAGTCCGGCGTGCTGATATGCCGCTCGAACGCGCTCTTCCTTGACCATCTGCGCAAACGTTCGGTGTGCAAAGAGCGTCGCGCGGAAGGCGATCTCCGGCGCGGAGAATTCAGGGGCCGGAAGCTGAAAGGCCTCTACGGCGCCAAGCACACGATCGATTCCGCTGCCGAGCTCTTCACACATTCCCATGCGTCGCATCAACCCGGCCATGGTCTCGTTTCGAGAACGCGCCGGCAAATCAAGACGGGACGGATCGATAATCGGCCGTCCAGGATTGGTGACCTCGATCCGATTCGGGAACATCTCGACCAGCGGCCCCGCGCCCGAGATCGAAAGGTCTTGGTGGATGAGTGCGTTCGCGACGATCTCGCGGATGGCGACTTCGGGGTACATCGGCGTCTCCGTGCGAAGAGCCTCGCCGATGTGGATGTTCTGAGGCAACTGGTCGTTGATCCATCGCATAAGTCCCCTGAATCCGCTTGCGTAGCCAAAGACCCCAGAATGCTGCTTGACGATTTGAGATCGATCATCCTCTCTGTACACTACGACTCGCACCGCTTTCCGCGACAGCTTCTCAAACCCCGCAGGAGATCTCGCAAAGAGCAGAGCGCCCAGTGCGGTGATCGCCCAGCCGTCGGCGTCCTTCCTGATCAGCCTATCTGCGACCATGGACTCGAGAATGCCCGATCTGTCCGCCGGAAGCGGCAGCTTCAACAATTCAAAGTATGATGGATAGTCCAGAAGAGCAACTACCTCGGACTCGTCCAGCCTCGTGCGAGCGGCTCGCGC
This sequence comes from uncultured Phycisphaeraceae bacterium, assembly GCA_964611125.1. Classification (GTDB taxonomy): domain Bacteria; phylum Planctomycetota; class Phycisphaerae; order Phycisphaerales; family UBA1924; genus JAEUIX01. The sequence continues at coordinate 22,721 of CAZSZO010000052.1, forward strand.
CTCGAACGGGGTTCTCTCCAGCTTTGCAAACAGCACCCGCTCCTCGGCACGCCCTTGCAGATCCGTCTTAGATTCACCGATTCGAATGTACCGCTTTCCCTTGTAGGAGACCGGTGAAGAACTCGCGCACTCGATTCGCATCACCACAACTCGCAAGCCGCCACGATCGCCCGACACGGGCGTGAGCAATACAGGAGGATCGAGTTGTGAAGCAAGATGAATGAGGAGGGGCTGGTTGCCCAGCCGCGCAACCTCAGGGTCGAAGGCGGTGCCGACGACGCGCCGTGACTCATCCTCCACACCCCAAACCAGAAAGCCCTCGCTACGCTCGTGCAACGTCGCAGAGTTCGCGATCGCTGAGACGTACTCGCCGATATGGGATTCGTTGGCGTTGCTCGCCTTGAACTCCAACCAAGGGGTCTCTCGTCCCTGCGCCAGGAGTTCGGTGAGTAGCCTGTCAAAATCAGCCTGCTGCATTGAAATCCACCACCTCTTCACCCACCAGAAGCAACGGTACCGGAGAGTCTGGCCGGATTCGCCAGCCCCCTCAACAACGACTCCAGCCCCGCCCTGAACAAGTCCCCCGGGTCAGCGCCCGCGAGCCCAGCGCTCACGCTGGCGATCTCCGGGAAGTCCGCGAGCGATCCCCCCTCGGGCGGCTTCATGGGCGTCCGGGCCACGCAGGTCTGGTCGATCTCCCAGAGGAGAAACCCGCGGATGTACGCCGACAGGGTGAAGTACGCGTGCACCCGCTGGGTTTCGTCCAGCCCGGCTTCGCGCAACGCCCCCAGCACGCCGTCCATGAGCGGCAGCGCCCGCGTGGGCTTGGTCGGACGCGACATCGCCAGCTTGAAGACGTTCGGCTGCGCCAGGGCCACCGCCCGCATCGCCACGGCGATGTCGCTCAGCCGGTGGTCCCATCGGCCCGCGGGGTGGGGCGGCGTCACGGCGTCGAAGACGCGGTCGGCGATGGCGTCGAGAAGGGCCTCGCGATGCTCGAAGTGGTTGTACAGGGCCATCGCCTCCACGCCCAGGGCCGAGCCCAGGCGGCGCATGGAGAGGCTGTCGGCGCCCTCGCGGTCCAGCAGGGCGATGGCCGCGTCGACGACGCGGGCGGGCGTCAGCGGCGTGCGGCGGGGTCGCTTCACTGCGTGAAGAATACCCGCGCGGGCTGGACCGGCGGATATTTACGGTGTACATTTACACTGTAAACAATCAGCAGGAGCCAGGCCATGAGCAGCTTCAAGGAATGGGTCGTGATCTCGGGAGCGTCCACAGGCATCGGGCGCGCCGCGGCGGTCATGCTCGCCCAGCGCGCCGGGCCGGGCGGGTCCAGCAGCAGAGGCGTTCTGGCCGGCTACCGCAAGGACTCCGACGCTGAGTCGATCCGCCAGGAGGCGGCCAAGCTGGGCCTGGCCGACCGCCTTGTGCCCATCCGGCTCGATGTCACCAGTCAGGCTGATATCGACGCGTGCAAGGCCAAGGTCGGCGAGCTGACCCGGGCCGGCGGTGCGCTCTCCGCCCTGGTCAACAACGCCGGGTTCCTGGTCTTCGGGCCAGTCGAGACGCTGCCGCTAAGCGAATGGCGGCGTCAGTTCGACACCAATTTCTTCGGCGCCATCGCCCTCACCCAGGCCCTCCTGCCCTTCCTGCTGGCCAGCAAGGGCCGGATCGTCAACATCTCCTCGATCGGCGGCAAGGTCTCCCAGCCGCTGATCGGCTCCTACACGGCTTCCAAGTTCGCCATGGAGGCGATGACCGATTCGCTGCGGATGGAGCTTTCACGCACGGGCGTGAAGGTCGTCCTGATCGAGCCGGGCGCGATCAAGACGCCGATTTGGGGTAAGGGCCTGAGCGAGGAGGACCGAGCGATCGCCGCCCTGCCCGCCGAGACCCGCGCGCGTTACGAGCCCATGCTCCGCCGGCTGGGAGTCGCCGCCAAGAAGATGGCCGACGGCGCCATCCCGGCGGAGAAGGCCGCGGTGCAGATCGTGCGGGCGATCGACGCGGGCCGCCCCGCGCGCCGCAAGCTCGTAGGCATGGATGCGCACGTGCTCGCCGCGCTGAAGTGGTTGCTCCCCACCGCGTGGATGGACGCCTTCGTGATCACCGCCTTCGGGCTGCACAAGTAGCGGGGTCTTCCGGGCGCCGCGGTGCCGTATGCTCGCCCGATGAGCGTGCGGCTGGTGCACATCGATTGGCTCGACGGCGCCCCCTCGCTGCCTCCACGCTCGGTCGACCTGCTCTACGCCGATCCCCCCTTCAACACCGGGCGGGCGATGGCCTCCCCCCCCGGGGCCCGCAAGGCCGGGCGCGTCGCCGACGCCTCCTACGCAGACGCCTTCGCCTCCACAGCCGCTTACCTCACGTGGCTGCGCGACCGCCTGGTGGCGACCGTCCCCGCCCTCAAGCCCACGGCCAACATCCTGCTCCATGTCGACTGGCGGACCAGCCACCACGTCCGCCTCCTGCTCGATGATCTGCTCGGTGAGGACCGCTTCGTCAACCACCTGATCTGGTCGTACGGGCTCGGCGGCTCCTCGCCGCGCCGCTTCGCCCGCAAGCACGACGACATCCTCTTCTACTGCCTCGACCCCGAGCGCTACTACTTCGAGGCCCCGCGCACCCCCGCCACCAGCCAGCGCCTGCGCGGCCAGAGCAAGAAGATGACCGATGTCCTCGCCATCCCCGCCATCAACAACATGGCCCGCGAACGCACCGGCTACCCGACTCAGAAGCCGCTGGCGCTCCTCGAACTCCTCGTGCACGCCTGCTGCCCACCGGGCGGCCTGGTGCTCGACCCCTGCTGCGGCAGCGGCACCACCTTGGCCGCGGCGGCCCGGCTCGGTCGGCGGGCGATCGGGTTCGACCTCAGCCGGAGCGCCATCGACGTGGCCCGCGCACGCCTGGGCCCGCACGCCGCGCAATAGGCCCTTCCACCGCACGCGGACCAAGGTCCGATACGTTGGGCCCCCTCCTGACCCTGGCCCAGGCCTTGCCGCGGCGGGGCGAGCGGGGCCGCCGTGACCTGCGCGGCCTGCGGGGCAGGCCCCGCCCGGCGTACCCTCTCAGTC
>CAZSZO010000053.1:0-24345 GCA_964611125.1 uncultured Phycisphaeraceae bacterium
AGCGGACGCCGCCGTCAGGGCGCACGATCCGGTACTCGCTCACCAGGCGCGGGCGCGAGGGGTCGCGCTGCCAGACGGTCTTTTCCTCGATGACCCGCTCGCGATCCTCGGGGTGGAGCGACTCCCGCCAGACATCGCCCGCGCCGCCGAAGCCGCCGCGGAGCAGCGACTCCACGCTGCGGCCCCAGATCCGTTCGAAGGCCGGGCTGGCGTAGACGATCGCGCCGGTCTGCAGGTCCTTGATCCACAGCACCTCGCTGGTGGCCTCGGCGAACTGCCGGAAGCGGAGCTCGCTCTCGCGGAGGGCGTCCAGCGACACTCCCGGGGATGGGCCGACCCCCGAGGCCCCTTCGGACCCGGCGTCGCCCTTCCTGGCCTCGGTCTCGGTCGTCCTCGCGGGCATGCCTCAGTTTAACCTCAACGCTCCAGCGCGGGGACCACCACGAACCGGTTCAGCCGCTCCGGCCCCTCGGCGTCGCTGACCGACACCCGGATCCGCCGGCCGGCCAGTCTCGCCGCAGCGTCCCTGAACACGAACCGGCGGACGATCATCTCCCCGGGAAGCAGGTTGCTCACCGGCTGCGACTGAGTCGCTTCGCCAAAGCCGACGGCGTCCAGAACCAGCGTCCTCGATTGCGCCCCGGTGTTGTTCACGTTGACTGACACAACCACGTCGGGGCCCGAAAGCGTCGGCGACAGAACCAGGCTCGCCGACAGGTCCAGATCCGGCAGGCCGATGGTGACCGGCGCGGTGAGCGAAAGTGGACCGCCCTGTCCCGCCAACCCGCTGGAAAACCGAACGATCGCCCCGATCTTGGCGGGGCCGGATTCCTCGGCGGGGCTGAAGGAGAAGGTGACGGGCAGGCGCGTCTTGCCGCCCGGGAGGATCGAGAACGGGATGGGCGCCGTCGGCGAGAACCGCCAGCTTTGCCGCACCACCGACGTCGCCGGCGGCGTGAGCTGAACCTCGCCGGTCACCCGCGTGGGCCACGGGTTGCTCAGGACGATCTCCGCCTCGTGCTCGGCGGCCACGGAGTTGATGAACGCAGGCTCAACCCGCAGGCCCTGAACGAACAGCGCGACCTCCGCGTCGATTCCCTCGATGAAAACAGGGGTGGGCCCGACCGGGATCGTGTACAGCCCGTTGCGCCCGGGGGGCAGCTCACGGGCGTTGCCGAAGGGGTCGATGGCGACGAGCGGGCCGCGCCCGAGCTGGGCGGTCAGGGTGGTCGGGCTCTGATTGTCGGTCCAGGCGAGCAAGGCGCCGGAGCGGCGGCCATCAGGGCCCGCAGCCGAATCCACCAGCACCATGCAGGTGACCTGGTCCGGGGCGGGCAGCCGCCCCGCCGCGCGGCGCGGCCCCAGATGCTCGGAGAGCGTCCGCCAAACGCCCAGGGCCGGCTCAGGATGGACCGGGTTGCGGTCGCTCGGACCGGCGGCCCAGGGCTGGCTGATTTCCAGGCCGGTCTTGCGCACGGAATCGCTCGACCACGGGTCCAGCGATTCCCATACCAGGGCCGAGCGTTTCACCAGCTCGGCGACGGCGACGGGCCGGCCAAACTGCTCAGGCGGGAAGGACTCGATGGCGACAGTGAATTCCAGGCTCGGCCCGCGCTGGCTGGTCCACTGGCGGGCGATCTCGCTGATCGCCTGCGGCCCGAACCCGGGGGGGAGGGCCATGGCCACGCCGTCGATCGCCGCGCGTGGGCCCTTGGCGGCAAGCGGCCAGGGCCAGTCGGCCCGTGAGGGAATGCTGATCAGCGGTCCGGGAATCGCCCGGGCCAGCGATTTGCGCATGGCCGCGAGGCGGGCGGGCAGCTCAGGCGCCAGGAGCGTGCCCATCGCCGCTTCGCCCCCCATGCGCCAGCGTTGCACCCGTTGGCCGAAGAGGTCGAACAGGGCCCTTGTCGGAGCCATCCACTTCGCCGGCTCCTGCTCGAAGAGGGCCACGGGGTCTCCGGGATCGATGCGGAGTCCAAGAGCCAGCTCCTCGTCGACGCGCTCGATTCCCAGGGTGACATCCAGCCGCTCGCCCAGCATGCGGTCGATCGGGCCCTTGAGCTCGGCCAGCCGTTCAGGCAGCGACACCCCGGCGGAGCCCACAGGGGGAAGCTGAATCGTGACCGCCCCCGCCCCGCCCGCCCGCAGCAGGTCGGGGGTGAGCGGCAGGACCCGGCGATCGTCACCCGACAAGCGAATGCCGAAGCGCGGGCGCGACCGGCGGACGCTCTCGCCCACTTCAACAGCCGGGGGCGCCCAGATCAGACGCGTGAGCGCCGAGCCCACGACGCCCGTCTGATTGGCCACCTGCAGGCTGATCTCGTACCACCCATACGCGGGGAGCTTGGGGGCCCAGTCGAGCCGACCGCCGCCGGGGCCCAGGCGGCGCGATTGGCTGGCGACCACGCCGTCATCGAGCCCGCGAATCGTGAGCTCAGCCGTCATGTCTTCGCCTGTCAGGTCGCGGACGTCGGCGGTGATGACCAGCTTGCGATCGCCCACCAGCACGCCCGCCGGGGCATCGGTGAGGATCTCGACGCGGGGCAACTGGACGACGCTGATGTCGTCGAACCACGCCGCGCCGGAGAGGTCCTGGGCCCAGACGCTGTGGGGCTGGCTGAGGGGGGCGGGCTCGAAGTGCTCGGGCTGCAGGAGGAGCAGCTCGAGCTGGACGAACGCCGCGTTCGAATAGGTCCCGGGGAGCTGAACCTCGACGCGGGTCCACTCGCTCGGGGAGTCGATGGGCGGGCTGCGCCGCAGCGACCCGGCGAGCGGCTCACCGCGTTCATCGAGGAGCACCGCCGAGACGAAGGCCCGGGCGTGCCGCAGCGGCTGCGTCCTGACGAAGGCGGTGACGGCGTAATCGACCCGCGGGAAGACGGGGATCAGCCCGCCGGAGAGGCGCAGCGCCGTCGAGCCCCCGCTGGTGGGCAGGCGGACGGAACAGATACCCTGGTGGGCGACGGTGAGGTCGTACTCCGCCTTGTTCACCAGCGGGAAGCCCGGCCGCTCGCGCTCGGGCGGAAGGTGCTGGGCGCGAATCCAGTGACGGGGAACCGGTTCGGGGTTGAAGTCGGGCCGGCTTGGATCGGCCCGCTCCTCGAAATCGAACATCCGCACCACGCGCCCTGCCGCCTGCGGGCGATGGGCGCTCTCGGGCCCCATCTGCGTTGGCTCCGCCGGGCGGGCCTCCGGCTGCGGCGCCCCCGGGGCGGGCGGGGCCACCCCCGCGGCGGCCACGATCAGGCCGGCGAGCTCCCCGATGGCTCGCGCACGCCAGAGGCGTCGCCCTCGGGATGGGCAGTGGTGGGGGGCCCTCACAATGGGGATATCGGTCCCCGATGGGCTGGGGGTTCAGCCGAGGGGCCGACCTCAGCGGCCGTGCCCGGCGTCGGCCGGTTCCTCCGCGGCCGCTTCCTGCTTCTCGCGAGCCTCGAAGGCCGTAACCAGCTCGGTCTGCCAGGGGTGGGGACCCATGAACTCAACCCGCCCGTCGGAGAGGTTGTAGATGGCGCCAACAACCCGCAGCTCGCCATCCTTGATCTTGTCGCGCAGCACCGGGCTCGAGCGCAGCAGCATGAAGATGCTCTGCCAGACATTCTCACGGACTGACGCGGCCAGCAGGGTCTTCTCATCACCGTCGGGGCTGTTCACCCGGGCCCGATCCACCGCGGGCTTGATCTGATTGACCAGCTGACCGAGCTGACCAGGAAGGGTCTCGGTCCCCGCCGCGGCGGCCACGGCTCCGCACTTGGTATGCCCCATGACCACCAGAACGGGCGTGTGCAGGTGCTCGACGCCATACTCGATCGTGCCGCCCTCGCTCTGCCCGGCGATGTTGCCGGCGACGCGGATGACGAACAGTTCGCCGACCCCGCGGTCGAACAGCCGCTCGACGGGCAGACGCGAATCGGCGCAGGTCAGGATCGTGGCGAAGGGCTTCTGGCCCTTCTCGGCGACCATCTCGCGCCGCGCTGCGTCGGTGCTGGGGTGCTTGGCGCCGCCGGCGATCCAGCGGGCGTTGCCATCCTGGAGCAGTTTGAGCGCGGCGTCAGCGGTGAGCGGCTGGGCGGGTTCGGCGGCCTTGGGCTTTTCGGCCCTTTCAGACTTTTCAGCCTTTTCAGGCCTTTCAGACTTCTCGGCCTTTTCGGGCTTCTCCGCCTTCTCGGGCTTCTCGGCCTTGGGCGGAGGTGCGTGGTGATCGTCGTCATCCCCGTGCCCATGCGCGTCCTTGGGCGCCGCGGGCGGCGCGGGCTTGGAGGGGGCCGCGGGGGCGGGCGCGGACTTGGCGGGCGCCGGCTGCGGCTTGGTGACCCGATTGGGGGTCGTGCCCGGGGGTGGCGCGGCGGGCTTGTGCTCGGGCTCCCCTGCGAAGGTGAGGCCGGTCAGACAGGCCGCGGTAACGAGCAAGAGGACGGACTTTGCCGCGCGCGAACGGATGACCATGGGCCGCACTCCTTAGGGAACTGAACCGATCGGTATCGGGTGATCCCGGCGGGGAGTTGAGCGGGCGCGGGGCGCGGTCAGGAAGCCTTGGTGGCGAACTGGACGAGGTTCACGATCACGCTGACGGCGAGCAGCACGAGCATGATGATGACCGGCCCGGTAAAGAAGCCGCCCTTGGAGGACTTGGAGCGGTCTTCCTGCATCTGGGCGGGGGCGGAGGCCTCGGCCTCGAGCAGTCCCTTGACCGACTCGATGCCCAGGTCCTTGTGGGCCATGGCCGGCGTCTTGTGCTGACTGACGGCCCGCAGGTCGCCAAGGAGGTCCTTGCAATTCTGGTAGCGCTGGCGGGGGTCCTTGGCCATCATCATTTCGATGACCTCGGAGATGCCCGGCGAGAGCTTCTGATTGACGTGGTCGGGGGCGACGAGGTCGGCCTTGAGGTGCTTGTGCATGACCGCCGAGGGGTTCTTGCCCTCGAAGGGCACCGCTCCGGTGACCATGTGGTAGAGCGTGGCCCCGAGCGAGTAGATGTCGGCGGGGGGCCCGATGTTCATCTCGCCGCGGATCTGCTCGGGGGAGATGTAGTACGGCGTGCCGAAGGCCTTGCCCTGCTCGGCCTCGGCGGCTTCCTTGTCGGTGATGGCGCGGGCAAGGCCCATGTCGGCCAGCTTGGCGACGCCCTCCTTGGCGATCATGATGTTCTTGGGCTTCACGTCGCGATGGATCAGGCCCTTGGCGTGGGCGTGCCCGAGCGCCTCGGCGATCTGGATCACGATATCGATCGCTTCGCCCTCGTTGTACTTCTTGTGCTTGACGATGTCGTCGTAGACGGTCCGCCCGTCGACATACTCCATGACGAAGTAGTGGTACTCACCCGCCTTGCCCACATCGAACGCGCCGACGATGTTGGGGTGGTTGAGCAGCGCCGCGGCCCGCCCCTCGGCGTAGAACCGCTCGATGAACTGGGTGTTGCCGGTGTACTTCTTCGGGAGCACCTTGATCGCCACCAGACGGTCGAGGCTGAGCTGCTTGGCCTTATAGACGGTGGCCATCGCCCCCTGCCCGAGCTTGCCCAGGATCTTGTACCCGGGAATCTGCTGGCTGGAGCGCTCCGCCTCGGCGAACTGGCGGATCCGCTCGAGCTGGCGCTTGGTGATGAACTCCTTGCGGACCAGGGCGTGAGCGAGCGAGGCCTGACTGGCGTCCTCCTGGGCGCCGCCCTTGGAGCGGACCTCCTCGAAGGCCGCCTGCACCTCTTCGGGCGTCGCCAGACCCTGGTCGACCACCAGGCGGCCGATGATGGTGTCAATGTTTGTGGCGCCCTTGTCCTTGCCGCCCGCGGTGTCATCGTCCAGCGACGGGGCGACGAGTTTGCTCCCGGGGCCAGACCCGCTGACGCTCACGGCGCTGGGCAGGGCCGAGGGGTCCATCGGCGAAGTTTCGCTCAGATCCGGCTTGCGAGGGGTGGAGCTCATGGTCGACGCACATTCATCCTGGCATCCTGGCGATGCCCGCGATCCTGGCCTTGCCGAACTGCGCCCGCCCGAAGCGCTCAGAACATCCTGATTGCACCGCCCCGAACGGAGCGGTGTTTGCATTCTGATAGCCCACAGCGGTTGCTTGGGCTCGCTCGGGATCGGCACGGTCCGTTCCCGGTCATCGGCTGAACAGCCATTTTACCAGAGGTACGGCCGCTCCTCCGCTCAAGTTCCGAAAAGGCCGACTCCCCTACCCCTCCCCACGCGATTCGATAGGTTTTTGGGCGGGTTCCTCCCGACGCAGGGGAACAAACCGCGCACTTCACCAGAACCGGTCGGCCGCTGGACATGAACAGAAGAACGGTCGACGATTCCTGCACCAGGGCCGCTCGGTCCGTGGGATCGTCCATCGAGGCCGCCGTCAGGCGACCAGACCGCTGCTGTGGATTCCGTCAAGACGGTTTTTCTCGGGCCAATCCCGACCCAAGGAGATCGCCGCGCATGCGCACCCGCCGCTCATCCCGATCTGGATTCACCCTCATCGAGTTGTTGGTGGTCATCGCCATCATCGCCCTGCTGGTGTCGATCCTGCTCCCATCGCTGTCGGAGGCCCGGCGGGCCGCCCGGAACATCGTCTCCCTTTCGCACCTCCGCGAGCTGGGAAACGGGATCAGCCTTTACAGCGGCGAGTTCAAAGAGGCCTTCCTCTACCCATGGGACGATCGTCCGAGCCCGCCCGCCGAGGGCCGCGGCTGGTACACGGCCTATGTCGGCAACCCCGGCCCGGGCTCGCTCGGGTGGCAGTTCGACGACGCCGGGCGTCAGACCGAGATGTTCTCAGCCCACTGGGCGAGCCTCATGATGCGCTGGATCACGCCGGGCCAGCTCGCCAACCCGATCCAGTTCTCGCCGGCCGACCGGAAGCTTGTCGAGCGGTTCAACCGCGACCTCGACCCGCGCCGCCTTGACGACTTCATCTGGGACGGCTCCTACTTCTACTCGCCCACGTTCTGGCACCGTGCCACGCGCTACGCCAACCCCGCGGCTACGGCGCCCGCCCGCCTCCAACTGCGCCGCAACAAGCAGAGCGACGTCATCTACCCCGCCTCCAAGGTCCTGCTCTGGGAGCGGTTCGACTACACCAAGACCTCCCGCCCCTCCACGGCCGGACGCGTGAAGGAGCCGCCAAGCTGGAACAGCCCCTACGCAAACCCCAACTTTGTGCGCGTCGACGGGAGCGTCGACAACATCGAAGTCTCCCGGCTCAACGGCGCCGCGGCGTCGGCCGACGCCACGCTCAGCCGCACCTTCACCCCCTGCGGCCTTTGGAACATCTCCACGACCATCCTGGCCAACTATTCGATGGATCGGGACGGCCTCGAGAACGGCCAGGGCGGCACCACCGCGTACCCTGCCTACTTCTGGGCGACCAAGGACGGCGTCAAGGGTCGCGATCTGCCGAGGTGATCATCAACCATGCCGCAATCAGGCCAATCTTCCTCTCCCGCTGACGCCGCTGCCCGGCAGCGCCGCAACGCCATACTGGCGGGCGTCTCCGCCCTGGCCATCGTCGCGGCGGGGGCGCTGCTCTGGCTGCGCTCCGGCGGCGATCCGGCGATCAACCCCGCGTCCCAGGCCGAAGCCCAGAAGGTCGTCGACAAGCTCCAGGCCGAGCAGAACAAGACGCCCCAGGCCCCCGAGCCGGCGCCGCCAAACCCCGTCGAGCGAGGCGCCCGCCGCAAGCCGACCAAGGCCACGCCCTAGCGCCTCCGGTCTGATTTTGTTTGGTTTTGAGCGGATTCGCGGGCGGTTTCGGCCTGCCAAGCCACGATTTGCCCACGTTTCCAGATCGCCGATTCCCGCACATGAGGATTTGGTGTATTCTCCTTTCGGGAAGGGAGCGGCGTTCTGCCGCTCTCGACGGTTGCTGAACGGAACACGAAGAGCTTGTGGCTGCGGCTTGGCGTTGCGCGGCGTCCCGCGCGGCGACTGGAAGCAGGCCCATCGGCAGGCGCCGAGAGGAGTTTCGCGTGGTCGACCAGGTTCCAGATCAGCCGATGACGCCGGCCACGCGGGCCAAGGTCGCGGGCGCGATCGGCATGCTGGTGCTGGCCGCGGCGGTGCTCTCGTGGAACTACTGGCCTGCGCCCGTGGCCACGGGCGGGCAGCCGCCGGGCGGCGCCGCCGCGCCACCGGTGAGCGCCGGGAACAGCGGAAAGCCGGTCGAGAGCGGCGCGACCCCGGCGGCAGCGGACAAGACCACCGGCAAGGACAAGGACAAGGGCGCCGCCGGGCCGGAAGCGCCGCAGCGCGGGAACTTTCGCGTGGGGGAGCCCGGCGGTCAGCCGGGCGGAGGTCAGCCAAGCGGGAAGTAACGTGGTTTCGCAAGGGAGCAGGGCATGAAAATGCAACGTGCGTTCACGCTGGTCGAGCTGCTGGTGGTCATCGCGATCATCGCGCTGCTCGTGTCGATCCTGCTCCCGTCGATGGGCAAGGCCCGCAACCTCGCCAAGCTGACGATCTCGCTGAGCAACAACCGCCAGATCGTCGCGGCGAGCTCTTCATACAAGGCCGACTACAAGAACCTGATGCCGATGGTGATCTCGGGCGGGGGGCAGGGTTTCGCCCCGGGCTGGAGCACCTGGTCCTACGGCGGCAAGTGGTGCAACCAGCGGTGGCAGGGCGTGAACGCCGGGCTCTTCGACCAGAGCCCCAAGCGCCGGCCGATCAACACGTACATCTACCCCGACCTGCAGACTGACGATGTTCCGACGCTGCAGACCCGGGCCGCCCTGGAGCTGCCGCTGTTCCGCTCGCCGGGCGACAAGATCAGCTACCAGTATCAGAACCCGTATCCGACGCCCGACTACACGCTCTCGAGCTATGACGACGTGGGCACTTCGTACCACAGCAACATGCGCTGGTGGGATCAGTTGCAGGCGGCCAACCCCAGCCGGCCGCGCGAGGACACGTGGGTCTACTGGAACCGGCTGCTGAAGATCGGCATGCTGCGGATGGACCAGGCGGCGAACTTCGATCCGACGAAGTTCGTGTGGATGCACGACCAGACCGGCGACATCGTGGCCCACGACACGCGCCGGCGGAACTGGATGGGCGAGTTCGGCGATCGCAACAAGTCCGTCATGACGTTCATGGACGGGCACACCGACTACATCGAGCTTTCTCCTGGTCAGGCCTCGGGCATCGGCTACACCTTCACGTTCCCACGGTTCTGAGCGGCGCTGACGCGGTCGGCGGCGGTGCGCACCGGCGCCGCAGAGGAGGACCAGTGCGTTCCTGAGCGATGGGAAAGCGATGGGGCGTGCGAACGAAGTCGTCCACCCGGCTTCTGTCCTCCTCTGCGGATCAGGTGGCGGTCGCGGCGGCGGCTTGGGGGGTGTTGGCCCCTGAGGAGAGCGTCGGGGCTGTGGGTTCGGTTCTGGAGGGTGTGCGGGCGTCCCGGCGGTTCCGCCAGGACGGTAAGGAGCGGTGGCATGCGTCGCGCGTTCACGCTGGTTGAGCTGCTCGTGGTCATCGCGATCATCGCGCTGCTGGTCGCCATCCTGCTGCCGTCGCTGGGCAAGGCCCGGAATCTCGCCAAGCTCACGCAATCGACCGCCAACGCCCGCCAGCTCATGGTGGGCATGGGCTCCTACCGGACCGACTTCAAGGACCAGCTGCCCATGGCGGTGAGCGGGCGCGACGGCTTTACGCCGGGCGTCTCGTCGTGGTCGTTCGGCGGCAAGTGGTGCAACGTCCGGTGGTCGACCGACCAGTTCGCCGGGCTGTTCGACCAGAACCCCGCGGCCCGCCCGCTCAACGCGTATGTCTACCCCAGCGTGGCGATCGACAACCAGGTGAGCGACCACAACCGCGCGACGCTCGAGTTGCCGCTGTTCCGCTCGCCCGGGGACAAGATCAGCTACCAGTTCCAGGCCCGGATCTACCCCTCGCCTGACTACTCGATATCGAGCTACGACGATGTGGGCACGTCCTACCACGTGAACATCAAGTGGTGGAACGAGGTTGAGGACTCGATGCGGATCGACCCGCGCCAGAACCGACGGCGCGGCGAGACGACCTATTCCTTCTACTCGCGCATCCTCAAGAACGGCATGTTCCGCATCAACACCGCCGGCGAGGTGGCGCCCAGCCGCTTCGTGTGGGTGCACGACCAGACCGCCGACATCGTGGCCAACGACACGCGGGCCCGCAACTGGATGGGCGAGTTCGGCGACCGCAACCGGTCGGTGATGGCGTTTCTCGACGGGCACGTCGAGTACGTCAACGTGGTCCCCAATGCGATGCGGGGGCCGGGGTACACATTCCTGCTTTCACTGCCCAGGGACCGCACGCCGGGGGCGGGCGGGTGAGAGGTCTCCAGGAGCATTCCATGAAGAACAAGGCCTTCACGCTCGTTGAACTGCTGGTGGTGATCGCGATCATCGCGACGCTGGTGGGCATCCTGCTGCCGGCCCTCAAGAACGCCCGCACCGCGGCCCGCGAGGTGCTCAGCCTCACCCGCCTGCGGACCAACGCGCAGATCCAGACCCAGTACTCCGGCGACAACAAGAGCAACTTCCCCAACCCGTTCACCCCGGCGGGGCGGGCCGGGTGCGCCGTCGAGGACTCATCGTGGATCTGGCTGCGCGACCGGCGCTGCGCGGAGGGCTGGGCCTACAGCAACCCCTACAGCACCTCGGGCACCGAGTCGTACGGCTACCACTGGCTGGCCCACACGCTCTACGGCGACACCAAGGAGCAGTCGCGCCTTGAGATCATCCTGGCCCCGGGCGACCGGGCCCTCTCGCAGTGGCTGGTGAACAACGTGCCCGCGCAGGGGTACGTCGAGTGGATCTTCCCGGGCTCGTACTGGTACCCGCCGGTCTTCTGGCAGGACACGCGCCGCTTCGCCGGGGCGACGCGCCAGGCCGGGGGGCCTGGCAACCGCCACCTGATCCGCCGCAACGTGTTCAGCGACATCGTGTACCCGAACCAGAAGGTCCTGCTCTTTGAGAACAAGGACTACCTCCACCCCCAGCAGCCGATGTGGTTCGATGTGCGGGCCCGTGTCCGCACCGCCCTCACCGACGGCAGCGCCCGATCGGTGAACATGTCGCAGGTGATCGGCGACACCGACCCCGCCAGCAGCGACCCGACCAAGCTCCTGCCGCCCTCGGGCACGTGGAACCCGGGGGCCAGCGAGTTCGATGGCTACCTCGAGTACGGCCGCCCGCAGGGCTTCTCATGGACCTATGGCGGCCCGGCGTACTTCTGGGCCACCCGCAATGGCGTGCGCGGGCGCGATTTCCTCACCCGTTGACCGACCAGCTCAGCTTGCGAAAGGGATGAGATGGCGAGGGAGCAGACCAGCGGAACAGCGGCCGCAGGCGCCGGCGAGGCGGGTCAGGGCGCAGGCCGTCAGCGGTTGATCATGCTCGTCATCGGGCTGGGCGTGCTGCTCGCCGGCGGCGTCTGGTGGTGGACGACCGGCTCAGGCCCGGGCGCGGCCACCCCGCAGAACCAGAATCGGGCCGACGAGATCGCCGAGCGGCTCCGCAAGGCGGAGGCCCCGCAGCCGCCCGCCGCGGCGCCGCAGCCGATGCCGCCCGCGGAGCCGGCCAAGCCGAAGGGCCCGAAGAACCTGCGGCAGCGAGAAGGGGAGTAACGCCCTCGTTGGGAGTTAGCTCTCGGAGCCCCGATGGACCGCGGGCATGAGGTCGTTGAGTTCCTCGATCCGCAGCATGCGGATATCGCGGACCGAAATCGAGAACCAAGGGAAGGTTGCCGACAGGTCCATCACCGCGAGCACGCAAGTGACCGCGTTGACCCTTTCGGTTCCGAAGTACACGCTCCCTTGCTGCCAGGTGAACCCGTGCTTGAGGAGCACCTTGCGGATGTCCGCGTAGGCGTTGTTGAACGACGGCCCGCCGTAATTCAGCTGCAGGGCCTCGGTATCCATGTCAAACGCTATTGCGTACATCCGACCTCCGCCGACAGCCTTGGACGCCGCCGCGCTCAGACCGCCTCCAGGAACCGAGGATGTCGTCGCCAGGAATGTCATCGCCATGGTCCATCACCTCTATGCGTAAGAATAGCCGAGGGTCACCGATCGCGGCGGCGCGGCGTCCTCCAGGTGATGAGCGCGACCGCGTGGGCCGTTGCAAAGTCCTCGCCTCAGGCCATCACGTGCGAGCCGGCGGTCTCTTCCTCAAACTGGTCCTTGGCCCGGCTCAGGGCCCGGTAGCCCAGCAGGCCCAGCCCGCCGCACACCAGCACGCCCGTTCCAGCGATCACCAGCGCGTACTTCAAACGCTCGCTGTCGATCGGCTCGCTCCCCGCCGTGGGTTGCTTGGCGATCGCTGTCGCGGCGCCATCGCCCCGGGCGTCGCGCTGCGCGTTCGACACGGCGAGCAACGCCGAGATGAACGTCTCGAGCTCGCGGGCCGTCCGCTCGCCGCCCTCCCCGCGATGCTCGAGGATGATCTCCCCGGGCTTGTCGCTCTGCACATAGAGCGTGCGTGAGAACAGCGTCTTCACCGCAGCAGTCGCGCCCAGGGTGGTCATCCCGCGCCGGGCGAAGTTCTCCGCCGCCGCCGCGAGCACCTGCGGGTCTTCGACCAAGGCCTTGTGCGTCGCCGTCCACGCCGCCAGTTCGTCGGCCGTCAGCTCGCGCCCCTTCCCATCGGCCGCGAGCTCGGCCCGGGCCGCGTAGGTCGCCGGCGCCGCCTGGTAAGCCACGCCCCAGGCCATGCCGCCCACCGCCGCCAGCGAGATCAGGCAGTACATCACCAGGGCCGCGGCGCCGGTCTTGGCGGCCCGCGCTGCGAGCACCTTCTTCTGGCCCTCGATCGCCGCGAACGCCTCCGACAGCTTGGCGCGCTGCGCGAGCACCTGCTCGCACTCGCTGGCCCGCTTCTGAATGGCCGCCTTGGCCTTGACGATCTTGTTCGACTGCGCCTGCAGCAGATGCTTGTACCGGGCCAGCCGCATCCGCCGCAGCTCCGTCCGCTCGATCAGCGCCTGCGCGTCGTCGAAGCCGCCCGCGCCATCGCCGCCCCCGGCCTGGGCCTGGCGGGCCTGCTCGGCGGCCTCCGCCGCCTCGGCCGCCGCGGCCTCGGCCTTCTGCACCCGTCCGTGCAGTTCACGGATCTGGGCGTCGCGCTTGACGATCTCGGCTCTGGTCCGCTCGAGGTCCGCTGTGACGCCGCTCACCGCCGCCGTCACGGCGCTCTTGATCGCCGCCGGGTCAGGCGCCCCGGGGGGCGACCCGGCGTCGAGCCGGGCCTGCAGCTCGGCGCTGTGGGCCCGCAGGCTCTCGGCCAGCGCGTCCTTCTCGCCCATGATCCGCTGCAGCTCACCCTGCTTGGACCGCAGCTCCTCCGCGAGGCGCTCGGCCTGCTGGGCGCGGGTCCCGGCCCGCTCCAGCTCGCCCCGCAGCGCGCTGTCGCCCGAGGTTCGCTCGGTGAAGATCCGGTCCAGCTCGGCGACGCGGGCCCGCAGACCGTCCTCAACGGCCCCGCGATCCGTCAGGGCCCGCTCCAGCTCCGCAGCGCGGTTCTTGAGGCCGGCCAGTTCGCTCTCGCTCCGCTGGGCCCGGCCCTGGGCCTCCTCGGCCTGCAGGGTGAGCGACTTTGACTGCTCGCCCAACGCCCGGGCCTGTTCGCCCAACTGGCGGGCCTGCTCGCCAACGGCCTTGGCCTGGTCGTGGGCCTGGGCGAGCTCGCGGGCCTTCTGCTCGCGCTCCGAGGCCAGGGCCCGTTCCAGTTCACCCAGCCGGCCGGAGAGTTCGTCGATCCGGGCCTTCGCCTCGCCCTGCTGCGCCCCGGTCGCCGCCAACTGGCCCGCCAGCTGGCCCGAAAGCTCGTCAACCTTCGCCTGCAGCTCACGCGCCCGGTTGTGAGCCGCGGCGAGTTCCTCACCCGTGGCCTGCGCGGCGGACTGGGCAGCCTGAGCGGCGGCCTGCGCGGCCGCCTGCGCCGCGGCCTCAGCGGCGGCGTGCGCCCGGGCGTCGATATCCCGCTCGCGCGCGTCGAGCGACTCGTGGCGCTGCTGCAGGGCCCGCTCGCGGACCTCGGCCTGGGCCCGGTCGCCGTCCTGGCGGGCCCGCGTCTCGGCCTCCTGGGTCTCCAGCCGGCGCCGCAGTTCATCCAGTTCATGGCGCGTCGCGTCGAACCGGGCGCCCTCCTCGTCAATCTGCTTCCGCAGCCCGTCGAGCTCGCCCGCCCGCCGGTCCAGCTCCGCCGCGCGCGCTTCCATCTGCGAGTCGAACTCGCCCACCCGGGTCTGGAAGGTCTTCTCGCGCCCTTCGACCTGCTCGGCCCGCTGCCTCACCTGCGACTCGCGGACCTCCAGGTCGGCCTGCCGCTGTGCGTTCGCGGCGACCATCTGCCGCAACTGGTCAAGCTGCGACTGGATCTGGTTCAGAAAGCCCAGAGACTCCCCGGCCGGGGGTGGCGGCGACAGCGGATTCGCAGCGGCGGATTGGGTGGAGTCTTGCGGGTCCATAGGGTGGCGGATGGCCCGGGAACGGCCTCCGCCGAGGTTCATCGACCGGCGCGGCCCCGCCCTGAACGCGACGGACCGTTCCCGGGCCACGCCGGGCTTCTCGGACGCTCCCGGGTCCCTCGCTGGCCCCGCTGCCTGCTGGGGGCCCCACTGGTGGCCGCTGCTCCCCCTCGGTATGCTCTGCCCCCATGGGACTGATCACGCTTGACGCCGACCGCCTCCGCCTCAGCATCGACCCCGACCTCGGGGCGGGCATCGCCGACTTTTCGCTCCTGGGTCCCAGCAAGTTTTACTACCCGCTGATGCGCCGGGCCGCGGCCGACGAGACCAACCCCTCCTCCCTGAGTTCCTTCTTCATGGCCCCGTGGTGCAACCGCATCGCGGGGGCCCGCTTCGTCTTCGCCGGGCGCGAACGCGTCCTGAAGGCCACCAATCCCGATGGCGTCGCCCAGCACGGCGACGTCCGCCGCCGCCCCTGGACGGTGCTCGACCGCTCGCCCCGCTCCGCCTCGCTGGAGCTCGACAGCCGGACCTGCGATAACGTCAACTGGCCCTGGGCGTACCTCTGCCGCTGCCGCTACGAGCTCACGCCCACCACCCTCGATCTTGAACTCTCGGTGAAGAACATCGATTCCGAGGCCTTCCCGGCCGGGTGCGGACACCACCCGTACTTCGTCCGCCGGCTCTGGAACGATCACGACGCCCTGCAGGTGCGGGCCCACGTCTCGGGGCGATACCCGCTGGCCAAGGGCGTCGCCACCGGCCCCGCCGTCGAAGACCACCTCACCCGCCACCTGCGCGAGCTCAGGACGGTCCCCGATGAGCACATCGACACCGTCTTCGCCGGCTTCGGCGGCCAGGCCGAGCTGCACTGGCCCGCCAGCAAGGTGACGCTCCGGATGAAGGCCTCGGCGAACCTCGGCCACCTCGTGCTGTTCACCCCCCATGTCGAGACCGCCGCCAGCTCGCCGCTCTCGTTCGTCGCGGTCGAGCCGCAATCGCAGGTGAACGGCGCCCTGAACCTCCCCGATCAGGCGGGTGTGGGCACCGTGGTGCTCCAGCCGGGTGAGACGCTCGCCACCCTCTGCCGGTTCGAGATCGCGGCCTGATCCCAAATCGCCTGTCCCCCGCTTCCCAACCCGCCAGATGCCCACCCTGCTGCTCAAGACCGAGCCCTCAGAGTTTTCCTGGGACGATCTGCTGCGCGAGGGGCGGGCCACGTGGGATGGCGTGAGCAACGCCTCGGCGTTGCAGGCCCTGCGGCTGGCCCGCAAGGGCGATGAAGCGTTCATCTATCACACCGGCGGCGCGCGCGCAATCGTCGGCCTCGCCCGCGTGCTGGGCGACCCGTACGAAGACCCCGTCCAGCCCGGCCGCACCGAGCGCGGCGAGCCGAAGTTCGCAGTGATCGACCTCGCCCCCCTCCGCCCCGTCAAGACGCCCGTCACCCTCGACCAGATCAAGGGTGACGAGCGGTTCAAGGACTTCGCGCTCGTCCGCATCGGCCGCCTGAGCGTGATGACCGTTCCGGCGCCTCTTGACAAAGCGCTCCGCAAGCTCGCGGGCCTGTGAAGGCCGGGAACGACTGGGGCCTGTCTCCGCAGGCCTGAACGCCGCCCCGGAGTCCGTCACCAGGTCAGGGTGATGTCGACGGTGACGCGGTTGTCCAGGATGTCGGCGTTGCGGTTGGTCAGGGGCAGCTCGAAGGTCGAGCCGATCGACACCTGCGGGGTCAGCTTCAGCCGACCGCCGACGCCGAACCAGATCACCGTGCTCCCGGCGACATCGGTGGAGCCGAAGTTGTCGTAGTCCATGCCGCCGAAGTTCACCGGCAGGCGCCCGCCGTCGCTGAGGTAGTGCAGCCCGTGCAACTCGACGATCGGCGCAAAGCCCTTCAGGCCGATCGACGAGAGGTCGTAATCGACGTGAAGATCCCACGACGCGATGCGGTTGCCCTGGTTGTCGCTGGTGGGGAAGCGCAGGTTGGCGTTGGCCATCAGGTGCAGGTCGCCGAAGCCCTTGGCGCACACGATGAACGGGCTGAGCTCCTGCGAGTTGCCCTGCAGGACCTCGCCGTCACCGTTGGACCACTCCCAGCGGAAGCCGGTGGTCAGCACCAGGTCGTTCTCCCGGTCGGCGATCAGGGCGTACTTCAGGCCCACCGAGATGTCGTTCCAGCCGCCATCATCGGGCAGGATGCCCGTGTTGAGCCAGCTGTAGCCGTCCTTGGTGGCGATGAACCCCAGCCGATCGGTCAGGGCCAGGCGGGCCTCCGCCGCGGCGACATGCAGGTCGCCCCCCTGGATCTGCCCCTTCTTGGGGAAGTTGTGGTGGATGTACAGGATGCGGACGTTGGTGTTGATGAACGGCGTCTCGAAGTAGAGCGGCTGACCGACGGGGTCGTAGAAGTGCTCGAACCCGCGCATGCCGTTGAGGAACCCCGGAAACAGGACCTCTGGATCATCATGGAACCGCTGGTCGCTCAGGGCGAAGGTGGCCCGCGGGCTCAGTTTGAGCGACTCAGGATCGAGGACGGGGTCGAAGGTCGTCCCCGCCATCTCCCCAGTCCCCGCAGCCCCCGCCGGGGCCTCGCCAGCGTGGGCGTCCCTGACCAGCGAGCCTGTAATCAGCATCAGCATGAAGGCCCCTCGGGTCAGGGCGGACGGACCGTTGACGCGAACGGAAGCGGCCATGGTGTGCTCCTCAGAGAAGGTGTGTGAACCGGTTAGGTCAGGGTCTTCGCGGGCGTGCGCCGGCGGGCGGCAGCGACGATCTGTTGACTAACAGACAAAATAGTCCACAATCGGGATCGGTTTCAAGCCCCTGCGGTCGTTTTTTTTAAGGTGAGATCCGCTCTCAATCGCCCGCCACCGGCGGTAGCTGGGGGAGGGGGCAGTGGTGGGGTCGCGGAAGGAGCGGGGTCGGGGGGGCGGGGGGTCGGGGGGTCGGGGGGCCGATACGCTTGACCCCATGCTCACCCTCCTCGCCAACGAGTCCCGCGTGCTGGGCGTGCTGATCGAGAAGGCCCTCACGGTTCCCGCCAGCTATCCCCTCACCCTGAACGCCCTCGTTTCGGGCTGCAACCAGAAGAACAACCGCGATCCGCTCACCAACTACGACGAGGAGGACGTGCTCGACGCCCTCGACGGCCTCCGCCGCAAGGGTCTGGCCGTCGAGGTCTTCCTTTCCGGCAGCCGGGTCGCCAAGTACCGGCACGTGGCCCGCGAGAAGCTCGCCGTGGCCAATGAAGAGCTCGTCCTGCTGGTCGAACTGCTGCTGCGCGGCCCCCAGAGCCCGGGTGAGCTGCGCAGCCGGGCCTCGCGCATGGCGCCCCTTGACTCGCTGGAAAAGACCATCGAACTCCTCGAGTCGCTCGCGAAACGCGAGCCCCCGATGGTCCGCGAGTTGCCCCCCTCGGCCCGGGCCCGCCGCTTCGGCCAGTTGCTCTGCCCGGATCTCCATCCGCTCGACCACGGGCGCGACAGCGAACCGGCGGATGCCCCCACCCCGCCCGACGCATCTCACCCGGCGCCGCCCGAGCTGGCCGCCCGCGTCGCGGCCCTCGAGCAGCAGGTGGCGGCCATGCGCGCGGCCCTCTCAACGCTGGCCCGCACGCTGGGTGAGCCTGACCCGTTCCCGTCCGGCGGTTGACCCGCCGGTTGGTCCCGGCGGTTGGTCCCGGCCTAATCCGGTCGAGTCCGGTCTAAGTCCGGGGTTGGCCCGCCTGTCCGCTCCGCAGCCCCCTCGCGGGTGTACATGCGCACGGAGTAGACCGGCGCGCCCGGGCCGCCCCCCCCGCCGCCATACGCCTGCCCCGAATCGATCCATCGCCCGCCCAACTGGCGCGCGGTCGACTCGAAATCCTCCGGCCGCACGAACATCCGGCTCACCAGCGCCCGCTCCTCGGGGCGCATGGCGCCTCGGTAGGTGTACTCGTTGCGTTCCTCGCCCAGGTACCCGGGGAAGTACGCCGTGACTGGCGCCCACCGCAGGGCATAGAACGTCTCCCACGAGCCGTAGACATGCTCCCCGGGTTTGACATGCCGGGCGACCAACGCCGCGACCGGCGCGTAGTCGCGCTGGCGCCAGTCGAGCACGCACATGGCGAGGCGCCCCCCAAGTCCCGGAATGGTGCACGCCAGGGCCGTCGCGAGGGCCAGCACGTTCAGGACCGGCCCATATCCCGGCCCAAATCCCGGCCCAAACGCCGGCTTGGTCGCCCGGCCCCGGTCCGGGGCGGGAGCGCCGGGCCGGCTCAGGCGGGCTGAAAGCTCGGCCCCCAGGCTCGCGACGGCGATGCAGATTGGCGCGTACACGATCCAGGTCATGTACGTCGGGTATTTCGCGAGCAGCTTCATCGCCAGCGGGCCCGCGGCAAAGCACACCACCGAGAACACCACGCGCCCGTCGAGCAGCGGCCAGAGGCGGGTGCTCATGCATGCGGGGTTGCTCCAGCCGCGCTGACGGCGGGGGTGGTCGCCATCCCACGGGCGCAGGCGCCAGAGGCCTATGGCGACCAGACCCGCTCCCAAGGCCATCACCATCAGCGTGCTCAGATCCTTCCCGAGCAGAAACAGGACGTTCTCCGCGGTCTCCTGCACGCGGGCCAGCACCGATCCCGCCCGCGGGTCGCCCCGGGCGACGGTCTGCACCGACAGGTTCCCGCCGATCGGGCTCCACAGGCCCGCCAGCCCCAGCACCGCCCGCATCACGCCAAGCCCCAGGGCCCCGCCGATGCCCACGGCGCCGGCCTCGGGCACCCACCTGCCCGGCGTCGCCGCCATCAGGCAGCCGAAGACCACCGCCGAGCCCAGCAGCAAGTGCAGCCCCGCCCATGGGTAGACCATCGCCAGCATGGCCATGAGGGCCAGCCGCAGCCCGCGCCGGTGGTCGGGCACGCCCACCGCCGCCCAGAAGGTCAGCGCCGCCAGCAGCATGAGCGTGACATCCAGCCGGCCGCTGCGATGGCAGAAAGTCACGCCGTGGCCGCACGTCAGCGCCAGGACCAGCCCCAGCCGCCAGCCGGGCGAGCGCACGCACCCTGAGTCCTTGCATGCCCGCCACACCACCCATGCCGAAAGGGCCATGAGCACGAAATTCAGCGAGCGGGCCGCCGTGATGCTGAGACCCAGCACCGCCATCCACGGAACGAGCAGAAACGAGTACAGCGGCGAGTTGCCGGCGAAGAACTCCTCCTTGGTCTGCATGACCCAGGCCGAGGAGGTGAACCCGCGCCCGCTGAGGAAGTTCATCGCAGGGTCGACCAGTTGTGCTTCATCCTGCCAGACCGCCGGGGACCGCGAGGCCGTCAGCACGTTCACCAGCACGAACAGCCCCAGGCCCAGCAGCAGCAGCCGATGCTCGGGGCCCGGCCCCAGGCGCGCCCGGCCCGCCGCTCCCGCCGCACCACCCGGCCCCCCGTTCACGCCGGCCCCCCGGCCCGGCCGCTCTGGGCCCCGGAAGCCTGTCCCGGGCCCGCCGCGCCGCGCACGACGACTTTGGCCCCGCCGGTGAGCTTGAACACCGCGAGCCGGCGGAGGTGCTCAACGTACCGCAACTGCTCGCGCAGGGAGAGCTTGCTCTCGCCGCGGGTGCGGTCGCGGAACGAGATCGGCGTCTCGACCACCCGGCGCAGGCCGCACTTGACGATGAGCTCCAGGCCGATCTTGTACCCCACCGGCGAGAGCGGCGCCCCGCCCAGCGCCGTCGATCGCCGGATCGCGAAAAACCCCGCCATCGGGTCCTTCAGATTCGTGAATGGCCGGGCCATCAGCGTCGCGACGCGGCTGTTGATCGCCCGCGCCAGCGACCACCCCGCGTCGGTCTGTCCTCCCGGGACATACCGCGAGCCGATCGCCATCTCCGCCCCGTCGTCCAGGGCCGCCAGCAGCACCCCGATCTTCTCCGGCGGGTGACTCAGGTCGGCGTCCATGACCACCAGGCGCTCGCCCCGCGCGGCGTGGAAGCCCTCGATCACCGCCGGGCTCAGGCCGCGGTTGCTCGTGCGCGTGATCAGCCGCACCCATGGGGCTCCCAACGCGGCGATGAACTGGGCTGAGCCGTCGCGGCTGTCGTCATCCATGAGCAGCAGTTCGAGGTTCAGGCCGCCTTCGCGCAGCGCCCCGACCCGCTCGATCAACTCGGGAAGGTTCTCGCGCTCCCGATATGTGGGGACAATCACGGAAACGACGGGCACGGTGACGACGGGATCGCCAACGCCGGCAGGGGCGCGACCACCAAGAACCGGGGTTGGACGCGTCGGCAATTCTTCCAAGGTCGATTCTCCGACCCCTCGCGAGCCCGTCCTGAATGGACGAGACCGGCCGCTCAGCTAGAGCGGGCTCCCGGAGTGTACATGACGGCCCCTGGGGGTCGCATTGCAAATCCGCCTGAAAGGGTTGATTCCGCTCAGGTGCGACTGGACTTGGCGAAGAGCTGGGGCCGCTCCGTGGTCCGAGAACCGCACAGGTAGCGAACGCGGTGAAGTGACCGAGCGTGCGACGTGTGGCACGTCCGACACCATGCTTGGCCCGGGTGATTCGCCCGGTCTATACTCCCCTCCTGTCCCTGAAGGGAGGCGGCGTCATTCCGCGCCCCCGCGGCCGCCGCCGCACTGTGCCGCCCGCCCTTCGCTCACCTGTCTTGGAGCTTGATCGTGGTTCGAATCCGCATGAGCCGCCTTGGTCGTCCTCACCGTCCGTTCTATCGCCTCAGCGCGATCGACCAGCGGACCAAGCGCGACGGCAAGGTGATCGAGCCGCTCGGCTGGTACGACCCCATGGCGCTCGACGCCACCAAGCAGCTCAACTTGAATGTTGAGCGGATCAAGCACTGGCTCGCCGTGGGCGCTCAGCCCTCCGAGACGGTCACCGACCTGCTCATCAAGAACAACATCATGGACGGCGCCAAGCGCAAGGAAGAGATCCAGGCCCGGATCAAGGCCGTCGAGGCCGGCAAGGCCAAGGCCGCCGCGGCTGGCGAGAAGAAGGAAGAGAAGAACTTGTAGCCCCGGGGGCCCTTGCGGCCTCCTGCCCACAAGTCTCCTGCACGCCCGGGCCCGATGCCCGGGCGTGTTTCTTTTTGCCGCGATACCGTCTGGCGTGGCTGTTCCCCTGCGCATTGACATCCTTACGACGTTTCCAGAGCTTTTCGGCGACGTGCCGGGCTGTGCGCTCAACGCCTCGATCCCCGGCCGCGCCCGGGCGGCGGGGCTGGTGGAATGGCGGGCCGCCAACATCCGCAGTTACACCACCGACAAGCACCAGAAGACCGACGACCGACCCTTTGGCGGCGGTCCTGGCATGGTGATGAGCTGTCAGCCGGTGTGGGATGCGGTGATGGCGGTCGAGGCGCTCGACCCCCGCCCCGCCCGGCGCGTGCTGCTGACGCCGCAGGGCCGGCGGCTTGATCAGCCGCTGGTGGAGGAGCTGGCCCGGGCCCCGCGCCTGCTGCTGATCGCCGGGCACTACGAGGGGATCGACGAACGGGTGATCACCCGCCTGGCGCCGCTGGAGGTCAGCCTGGGGGACTATGTGCTGTCGGGTGGTGAACTTGGGGCCATGGTGCTGATGGACGCCGTGATCCGGCTGCTGCCGGGGGCGCTGGGCGACGAACTCTCGGCGGGGCAGGATTCGTTCTCCGTGGCCGCGCCCTATCTGGGGGTTGAACAGACCCCCAAGCGCGACCGGATCCCGCTCCCGCCTGGATTGCGGCTGCTGGATTGCCCGCACTACACCAAGCCGCGCGAGTGGATGGGGATGAGCGTGCCCGAGGTGTTGCTTGGGGGGAATCACCAAGAAATCGAGCGATGGCGGCTGCAGCAGCGGCTGGAGCGCACGCGAACCCGCCGCCCGGACCTGCTCGAGCCGCTTGGCCTGCCTGACGGGGACGGGATGGCGCCGCACGCCTGAGGGTGGGGGGGGCAGGGGGTCACGGGCCGTCACGGGGGGGTCACGGGGGATGGGCGTCGGTCGGACTCAGAGTGGCCCGTCACCCCGATGAGCGCTATCATCTCGACCCCGACCGGAGCATCCGGCCGGATTTTGCGCGATCCTGATCCGGTCGCGTCCCGATTCCCGCCGTCCCGAAGGTGACCCATGGGCATCCAGGCAATCATCGAGAACGTCAACAAGCATGTCCTCCGCACCGACGTCCCCCGCATGGACATCGGCGACGCCATCGACGTCCACTGCAAGATCGTCGAGGGTGACAAGGAACGCATCCAAGTCTTCTCGGGCGTCCTGATCGCCCGCGCCGGGCGCGGGATCGGCGAGATGATCACCATCCGTCGCGTCGTCGACGACCACGGCGTCGAGCGCATCTTCCCGATCAACTCGCCCCGCATCGCCTTCTTCGAGGTGAAGCGGCGCGGCAACGCTCGTCGCTCCAAGCTTTACTACCTTCGCGACCGCTCGGGCAAGAGCCAGCGCGTCACCGACCGCCGCCGCGGCCTGAAGCACCTTCAGGGCATCGCCACCACCTCGACGCCGTACGAGTATGTCAAGGCTGAGAAGGGCGACGACAAGAAGAAGAAGAAGTAAGCCGCCAAGGCGGCCTTCGGCTTTCGCCGGGCCCCTGCACCTGCCGGGGACTCTGCAACCTGCCGCCGATTCAGTGCCGCCTCAGGCTCTTTGAGGGCGAGGCTGGTTTGGCTTGGCCCTCGAGCGCCCCGGCCCGCCGGATGGCGCCCTTGCCGAATCGCCCGTTGATCGCGTCCGCCAGGGCGTCGAGCGGGGCGGGCGCCCCTGTATCGGGCTTGCCGGGCTTGCCGGGCTTGCCGGGCTTGCCGGGCAGGCCGGGCTGGCCGGGCTGGTGGCCGAACAGGTCCAATTGCCGCTGGTCGGTGAGGTCATGCAGGCTTACACCCAGGAGCCGCAGCGGCGGTCGCCGCTCCGCAAGCCAGGTATCGAGCAAGGCCGACGCGGCGGACCAGATCGCGCCCGTCTCGTCGCAAGGCGCCGCGAGCGTGCTGGATCGGGAGGAGGTCGCGAAGTCGCCAGTGCGCAGCTTCAGGGTGATGCGCCGGCAGAAGAGCTTGTCAGCCCGGAGGGAGCGGGCGACGTCCTCCACATGGGCCAGCAGGATGGCCCGCAGCTTCGCCGGGTCGGCGATGTCGTCAAAGAACGTGCGCTCCTTGCCGATGCTCCGGGCCAGGCCGTGCGACTGCACCGGGCGGTCGTCTTCGCCCCGGGCGAGCCGGACCCAAGCCTGCGCGGCCCGCTCGCCGACGATCCGCGCGAGCGCCGCGGGATCAGCCTCGCGAAGCTCGCTCACGGTGCGGATGGCGTGCCGCTCGAGCTTCTCAGCGGTCTTGGGCCCAACGCCGAAGATCACCGACACCTTCATCGGCCCGAGGATCTGCGCGGCCTGTTCGCGGGGGATCTCGGCGAGGCCGTCGGGCTTCCCGAAGTCGGAGGCGACCTTGGCCAGGAACTTGTTGGGCCCGGCGCCGACCGACGCGGTCAGCCCCAGCTCGCGCCGGATGCCGTCCTTGACCAGCCGCCCGATGGTGAGCGGCGGGCCGTGCAGGTGGCCGACGAGGGTGACGTCCATGAACGCCTCATCGATGCTGATGGGTTCGATATCGGGGGTGAAGCGGAGCAGGATGTCGCGCACCTGGCGCGAGACTTCGCTGTAGACCTCCATGCGCCCGGGCACGACGATCGCCTGCGGGCAGAGGCGCAGGGCCTGGGCCATGGGCATGGCGGAGCGGCAGCCGAACGGGCGGGCCTCGTAGGAGGCGGTGGTGACCACGCCGCGTTTACCCCGTCCGCCGACCAGTACGGGCTTGCCGCGAAGGGCGGGGTCGTCGCGCTGCTCGACGGAGGCATAGAACGCGTCCATATCGACATGCAGAATGGCGCGCGAGGCGGCAGCGGCGTAAGCGGGGCTGTACACCCACGATCATACTGCC
>CAZSZO010000054.1:0-23195 GCA_964611125.1 uncultured Phycisphaeraceae bacterium
CGGCCCGTCGGGACTCTCATAGTTGGTGGATCAGGTTTTGGGGGGCAGGTCACCCCGACCGTGATCGATACATCCGATGGATCCGTCTGGATCGTGACCGAACCATCGAACAAGCGGTTCTTGAGGATTTGCCAGCGCCCGGACTCGCCGGTGGGGAGGCGCGTCCGCCCGAAGACCTTGATGATCGGCATGGCCGCGGGCTTGGCGGAGTAGCGCATTCGCAGGCCGAGGTAGCGTGCGGAGAGGTACGCTCGCCCGAAGACCTGACGCGTGTCCGAATTGATCTGAGCATCGGGCCCATCGGGAGTGGTGATGAACCCGTTGCCATCGACGGTGTCCGGAATGTTCAGGTAATCGGTCTCGGAGGGCCCGACGCGCGTCCACTCACTGATGCGTGCATCGGACGAAAATGGGATAACCTGCAGGCCGGCAGTAATGGGCACGGGGTGGGCTCCTGGCCTCAATGGCGTGTCCGGCGAGGGACAGCGAATCAACATTTCAGCCGGTCACGGCGACCGGCAAGAGATCCGTCCGATGGGCGGTGGGCCTAACCACTCAGGAACGCTGACGGCGCCCTGCCGCGGCGGCGCCGACGCCGGCGAGCAGCACGGCGGCGGTTGAGGCAGGGACGGTGATGGGCGTGTTGGGCTCGGTCTCATAGGCCCAGCGGATGGGTTGATACATGTTGACGGTGCCGGTGCCCGGCAACGGGCTGCTGCGGTAGTCCAATTCGATCCAGCCATAGTGCGGTTGGCCGTCGTCGAGTGTGACCCGGAAGCCGATGAAGGGATGTTGACCCAGAAAGTTAAATCGACCAAGCGTCGGATTGGAATACCCGACGCTTGCGCCCGCGACGTATGACGCCGTGCTGCCAATGCTCTGGCCCGGTGCATACACCTCTGGAACCACTGAAAACGTCGTCTGCTGACCGGGCGAAGGTCCATTCACAACGATAGGTGTGGAACGAATGGCTATCGTCACTCCGTTCACAGCCGATGCCTGAATGATGTCTGCTCCGACGGTTGTCGATCCACCGCCCGGATTGGCGAAGTATAACAACTGACGAGCGGTGCTCGCGTTGCTTTGTTGCATGACCGCCACTGTCGGGTCAAAGCGGCTTCTCGGAAGCGTGTCGCCATTAGGAAGCCATACAAACGAGGCGTCTGCATTGTCAAACATAATCACAGCGGCCTCCAGCTTTGTCATAGTCAACACTGTGCCGAGTACAATACAGATCAATCTGATCATTTTGGAGCCTCGAATGCTGTTGTTGATCGCATTCAACTTGAGAGAATAGGAAATCGTGCCCGATCAAAATCTGGTACGGGTCGCTCGCCGATTTCCTTCCAACGTGGACACGCTATTGTTCTCGGATTCATCGCTGTTTGGAACCCGCCAATCACTGTGAAACCCATGGCTGACAACTGGGATGCTCTTACTGGAAAAGAGCTACCCAAGGGAAACGATTGTATTTGCAGGAACGACTCGCTGCCGGGATTAATGTACAGTGGCACCCAGAAAGGAGAGGACACAAATGGACCCAAAACAGATTGTGCGGCTTCAATCTCATACGTCGGCGCAATCGTGTGCAGCGCATCCGGCAGCGCCTTCTCCGTGACGAACAGCACATGCGGGTACCGCTTCTGCAATGCTCGGAGCCAACGGTACCCTTTGCCGGGGTTCATGAAGCCCAGGCCGAACGCGTCGAGTCCTATGACTTGAGCTTGCCACAGTCTGACGGCCAAGTCCGTTTCGTTGAAGAGCCTCGTGACATCAGCCGGGACGTCAGGATCGAATTCGTGGCGCGAGAGATTGGCCCAGTCGTTCGACTCCGGCACACGCGTCGAGCGTCCCCAATACAGACCGATCTGCATTCGGTCGCGGATGGCTCGCAGCGCCGGACGCACCGTCACCGGCCCGCGATCAACCAACGTGGTCACGCCCGTGGCGAATCTGGGGTCGTAATTGCCCTCGGTGTATGGCGACGGTGGCGGTTGGGGATTGAAACCAGATAGCGCCCAGATGATGGCTCGATCAACGTTACGCCCAGTGGGCGGAGCCCCCTTGAATTTCAGCACCTCGGTTGTGAACTTGAAGTAGCCGTCGGTCGCGGGCGTCCCGCCATTGGTATCGGGGTTATTCTCGAATCGGCGCGGGTTCGTCGGCGTCGGCGACAGATTGGTGGATGAGTTGAACGTCCCCACCACCCGCCCATCCCACCCGCCCATGCGTCGGTAATCCGGCTTGCCGTAGAGGCGACGGAAGTACTGCTGATACCCGCGGAGCGTCCACAGCCATTCGTCCGGCGCGTCCGCGGCCGGGCCGACCTTCGTGTCGGTCCGATCGTTGATCCGGCAGATCAGCCGGTACACTCGGGTTTCGCCGGGGCCGATCGTGTACCACACCGTCGTCGGGTTCGCGCGGCGGACATCAAACTGGATCTCGGTGGGCACGGCGCCGACATGAGCGGCAAATGAGCGGAAGTAGACGGGATGGTCGTAGTCCAGCACCGGATACGCGAGTGCAACGCAGATGTTGTAGGGGTTCTGGTTGTCATCCGGATCGAGCCGATCGCGGATGATCGCCAGCGGGCTGTAGACGTCGCCCGGATACTGCCGGTTGTTGGTGTCCGCGGCGATCGGGGCGACAGCGTCGCCGAAGGCTGAGACGGCTTCGACCGGCTCAACCAGGTTCATCTGGCCAAGCCGCATGACGCCGACCTGCTTGGCGACCGTGTCGGTATTGGTGTAGGTGAAGATGACATCAAAGCCCATCTCACGCTGCGGGCCGTAGGGCGTGCCGAAGGCGCGATCGACGAGCTCGTGGGTGATCGTCGGCTGCACGGTCGCGCCGGAACCATTGAAGTGCAGATCGGCGAAGGGCATGTCGAGCACGACATGACCGGCGTGATCGGTGTCGATCACTTTGAAGCGGCCGCCCGAGGTGTCGATGGTGAATCGTGCCATGTTTGCGCTCAGATGAACTTCACCTCAAGCGCGGCTTCGCCGCGGGTCGCGGCAACCTCGACCCCGACAACGAACTCATTACACCCTTGGACATCAAAGTAGCTCGCCTCCGGATCGGCGGCGGTAAAGTAATATGTGCCTTCGAGGTACAGGTCGCTCGGATCGGTGGCGATCTCCCATGAACGATCCCCCAGACGGCTCTTGAGCATCGCCCAAGGCGTCGTCGAGCCGTCGGGCCTGCGGCTACGACCGAACACCTTGACGACTGGGTTTGTCTGGCTTTGGTCGTCGTACCGCATCCGAACGCCCACGAGCGAAGCGATGCGCTCATCTCGCGAGAAGACCGCCCGACCCGCCGCCGGGTTCGAGTTGGTCAGAATCGCATTGGGGTCGATGATCTGGCCGCTGCCGAGTGCATCGACAACTGAAAGATAGAACGAACTGGACCCTACCTGAACCCAATCACTGAACGCCGCGCCAGCGCCGCAATCCGGGGAGGGGGGCGAACGGAATGACTTGGAAATCAGCCATTCATGGGTTCCTTTCGAGGCTCGACGCGCGACTTGGCACGCAGGGCTGTCCGACACGATCCTACGAGATTACTCGATCTCGGACGGTGTGCAACAAGAATCTGGGGAAGATGGGTGGCGAACACTCAGCCTTCGCAGGGTGGTTTGCACGATCAACACGGAGGGCCGCAACGCGCGCCAACTCGCCGGGGGTCGTTTTCGCGGGACCACTTGCCAGAACGCTCTTTATCTCGCCGCCTTCGGCGTCGCGAAGTGCTTCAGCAGCCGGCGAAGAACGCCGTGATGAAGTCCGACAGGTCATCGGGGTCGGCCGCGCCGTCGCCGCTGAAGTCGGCCTGATCACAGGGCGGAATGCTGAAGTAGCAGGTGACGAAGTCGGAAAGATCATCGGGGTCGAGGGTCCCGTCGCCGTTGTAGTCAGCTCGGCAAGGCGGATTGACGCCCCGCGCGTCGACGCGCAGCCAGTAGCCTTCATAGCCGTCGCCGCAGTTCAGCCCCGTGCGCACGAGCGAGTGGTTGATGGCCACGCGGTGCGACCCGGTGGGGAGCTCGATCGAGCCCGATGTCGTCCCGCAGGCGCCGCTGAAGCCGGGCCCTTCGAGCACCAGGATGGGGTTGCCGAAGCAGCCGCCCGGGCTGATCTCCGGGCCGAGGATCACAGCGTCAGCCGGGTGCTGCGCGCTGAAGGTGACGGTGACCTCGGAGGGCTGATCGAGGTTGAACTCGAACCAGTCTGTATCGCGTGTGAAGTCGGCGAGGAAGAGCGTTCCGTAGACGGTCTGGCCGAGGGTGAGCGGGTCGAACGCCGCGGGGGAGACGTTGCAGCCATCGTTGGATGAGTCGCCGCAGGCGGCCTCGCTCTCGGCGACGGCGCCGGCCGGGATCTGGAGCGGGCAGGGCGGGGGAACGATGCGGATGCTGAGGATGAGCGGCCCTGAGCCCCCGATGCGAGATGAGAGCGAGAGCAGCACCGGCTCGCCCGCGATGACTGGAACATAGAGCCGAACGCCCGGGAGACTGGAGAGGAACCCGTTGAAGCCGCTGCACTGCGCCGGCGCGGAACCGCACCCGGCCTCGAAGCTCGTGATGATCGGGTCGAGCCCGCCGCCGGGCGGGCAGTCGGCCACGATCTCAGCCAGTCCGCTGGTCGAAGGTGTGTAGAGGAACCAGATGTCCTTGGCGCTGAGGCCCGGGAGCGGGGGGGCCTGATAACACGGGCTGGTTCCATCGGTGGTGGCGCCGTCGTTCACGCCGGTCCACGCCGGTCCGGCGGCGGTGTCTTCGCCCACGGGCAGAGCGCCGGTGCAGTCGTCGTTGGGCGGCGGAGGAGGGGGCGTGGTGTTGCCCAGGTCGATGTAAAGTTCGACGTAGTAAACCAGTGTGTCCAGGTTCAGATAGGCCACCTCATAAGAGGCGGTGGTGGTGAGCTCCCAATTCACGGGGCCGGCGGTGACCTCCGCGGCGCCGCCGGCCGCGACAGCCAACCAATATCGGCCCGCAGGCAGTTCGCCATCCTGGCCGGAGAAAAAGGGCGATCCGTTGGCCCGCGGGGCGCCGGAACCGAAGGACAGCGCGGCGTTGAGGCTCCCCGCCGGGAGGGTGTTGTCGTTGTCATTGGTCACCACCAGCTCACCCGCGTCGTTGTAGATGGCCAGGAAGACATCGCCCCGGGGTGGGAAGATGCTGGTGATCCCTGTGTTGATGTCGAGGAACAGGTCCCCGGCGATGGGCTCAAGCAGATCGAAGCGGACCCAGCGGACATCAAACAGCTCCGGGACGATCAAGTTGAAGAGTGGGGGGATGTGGGCGTATTGCCGGGCTGAGGGCGGCGTAGCCGCTGCGCTGACCGGGCCCAAGTCCACGAACGTGGCCGGCTGAGCAAGGGAGGGCGCCCCGGCAACGCCGACCAGGCAAGTGATCGCGATCGACTTCACGACAGACATGAGAGCGTGTGTGCCGGGCATCGTCGGTCCTCCAGAGATTCCGCGGACGCGGATGGGCATGCGAACGGTTCGGGCGGAGCATGGCCGCAGCGGCTGCGGAATGGGAACAGGTGCGGAGGCGTGCGGTCAATTGGCCGCGGGGCGTTCAAACCCCGCGGCCCAGGAGGTGGCGCCATGATGTTTGACGCAAGATGCGTCTGGCGCTGCTGAGGCTGAAGAGAAAGTGTGAGTCCGGAGCGGCCCCGGACGGGCCGAGGTTACGGGCACCCGGCGAAGAACGCGGTGATGAAGTCCGAGAGGTCGTCGGGGTCAGCCGAGCCGTCCCCGCTGAAGTCAGCCTGGTCGCACGGGGGCTCGCTGAAGAAGCAGGTGATGTAATCGGACAGGTCGTCGGGATCGAGGGCCCCGTCATCGTTGAAGTCCGCGGCGCAGGGCGGGGGAACCAGGCGGATGCTCAGCGAGAGGGGGCCGGTCTGGCCGCCGAAGGCCGCGAGAGCCAGCAGCACGGGCTCGCCCTGAACGACCGGGAAGACGATCCGGGCGGGCTGGAAGAGGGTGGCTGGCGACGAGCTGCCGGCGCATTGCAGGCTGTCGGAGCCGCACTCGCTGCTGAAGCGCGAGAGCACCGGTGTGGTGAGCTGGCCCTGGGCGTCCGCGAACGCCTCGGCGAACCCCGTGGCGGTGGGGACATAGCGGAACCAGACATCCAGCGGCGCGGGGAACCCGGTGGCGTAGCACGGGCCGGAGCCATCGCCGCTCGCGCCGTCGGTGGTCCCCGTCCAGGCAGGCTGGCCAGGCGCGGCGTCCTCGGACAAGACCAGGGCGCCGGCGCACAGGTCGTTAGCCGGAGCAGTGATCGGAAGTGTGTTCCCCAGCACGATCGAGAGGCTGACCAGATAGGACCCGGGCAGCACGCCGACGGTATAGGTCTGGCTGGTGGTGAGGTCCCAATTCGTGGCGCCGGCGGTGACCGTCCCGGCGTTGCCCGCAGCGAGGGCAAGCCAGTACTGGCCGGCAGCGAGCGGGCCATCCTGCCCGCGGAGGTTGATCGAGCCGCTGGTGCGGGGCTCGGTGGAGCCGAAGGAGAGGGCTGCGGCGAGGGTCGCGGGGATGCCGCCGTCGGCATCGTCGGTCACCAGCAGATTGCCCGAAGCGTCGTAGAGGGCCAGAAACAGGTCGCCCGGATCCCCGGCGAGGGTGAAGATGGTCGTGTCGACGTCGAGGAAGAGGTCGCCGCTGATCGGCTGCGTCAGATCGAAGCGGATCCAGCGGACCGAGAGCGACGTCCCCGGGGTCAAGGGTCGCACATCGAGCGAGGTCGACGCGGCCGGGGGCGCCGCGACCGGAGCCACGCTGCCGAGATCGTCAAAGACGGTCGGCTGGGCGGCCAGGGCGGGGGCGACCAGTGAGAGTGAGCTTGCGAAGAACAGGACGGGAGTGAGACCGACGTGGTTGGGCATGCGATGACCTTAAAAAACGTGGGCAATATGCGTGATTTGGGGCTGCACAAGCGTGCGATCGGCGATATCCTACAACCGTACGAGTACTTCGGCAACAGTGTTGCGATAATTTTGCGATAACTACCAAGGGAGCCCCATGCACTCTGGACCCCCGGAAACCGACGCCCCCGAGAGTTCTCGGCCCACGCCCGTGGGCGGGCTTTCGGAATGGGTGGAGCGGCTCGCCGATCGCCTGCGGTCGGAGTTCTCGCTTTTGCTGCGAGAACTGCCCCTTGCGGCCCGCACCCCCGCGGCGGTCACCCGCCATCTGAAGCTCAAGGGCCCCATCTGTTTCCGCCTGATGGGCGCCATCCGGTCCACGGGCTCCGCGGCGGAGTTCTACGGCGCCATCCCGGGCCCCGAAGGGCTGGAGCGGGTGCTGACAGCCGCCAAGCGGGCCGGCGTCGGCGAGGCGCGCGTGAGCGCCGCCCTCGCGGCCATCATGGACTTTGAAGCCCTCCTTCAGCAGGCTGGCGGGAGCCAGCGGCGCCTGGTGGCGATGCTGCGGGGCGAGGCGCCAGAGCGCGCGCCCGCCAGCGCCCGCCCGGCCGGAAGCGGCGTGGAGCGACGGCCGACGGCGCCGGCAGGCGAGGGGCTGGCGCCCGCTGACGAGCGGCAGGGAGTCTTTGAGCACATGAGCCGGTTGCTGCGCTGCCGGATGCGGGGCCTGATGCTGCTGCGAATCTGCACCATCGAGGAAGATCAACTCGAGTACGGCGTGGTGGGGGCGATCGGGCGGGTGGGCTTCGAGCGGCACTCGCAGGCGCTGCCGATCGTGGTCCGGCACGGCCCGGGCGCCGCGCGGCTTGCATCGCCTCCGCAGGGCGTCACGCCCGCTGGTGGGGGTGGCGGGGGGGGCGGGAGTGGGGGGGGCGGGGCGCGGGCGATCGCGGAGGCGTCTGACCCGCTCATGGCGGAGTTCTGCAGCACGCCGCTGCCGCCGGCGATCATGGAGCGGCGCGACGGGACCAAGATGTACGTCATCGATCCCGACAATCAGCGTCAAGGGCCGATGGACGTCTTCGTCGGGCCGCTGCCGGTGCGCCGCACCATGTGGAAATCGCTGGGCGCCCGGGGCCTGAACATGGAGACCACTGCGGTGGCGCCGACCGAGTGGCTGGTCTTCGACACGTATGTGCAGCGAAGCTTCGCCGAGCGGTGCCAGGCGATCGCGGGTGGGTACCTGACGGGGTCGCTGGTGCCGGTGGCGGGCGACCCGCGCGAGCGGTGGTTCGACCGGCTGCCGGGCACGGTGGCGCCCACGATCTTGGGGCCGGGGCTGGCGAACGCCGAGTATGACCGCTATGCCCGCCAGCGTGAGCTGACGAGCGCGGTGTTCGAGGCCGCGGGAAAGGACCCTGACGAGTACTTCGGCTACCGGGTGGTGGTGGAGTACCCGATCATGAACATCGTTTACCTGCTGTCGCTCCGTGAGGAGGACGGCGGTGCGCTGGGCACGATCCGCTGATTGGGCGAGCCTCAGCAGGCGCCGCTGAAGAACTCCGAGATGTAGTCCGACAGGTCGTCAGGATCGGTGAAGCCGTCGCCGTTGAAATCGCCCTCAGCGCACGCCGGGCTGGCGAAGAAGCACGAGATGTAGTCGGAGAGGTCGTCGGGGTCGACGAAGGTGTCGTGGTTGAAGTCGGCCCGGCAGACGACCGCCGGGGCGCAGCTGATCGTCAGGCGCGCCAGCCCCTGCTGACCTTCGAAGCCGCCGACGCGGATCAGGACCGGAACACCGCCGACCACGGGGATCGTGAGGCGCGAGCCGAAGCCCATGTCGCACCCGTCCTCGTTGCAGGCGGTGGCGTCGCCCGGCGCCGTGGGGCAGGCATCCCCGGCGTAGACCGCGACGCGGGCGTCGTACTCGGAAGCACAGAGGTCGATCGTCGCCGTGCCCGTGCAGGAGGGGGCGTAGTGCAGCCACATGTCGCTGCCGACCTGGGTGTAGCCGAAGAAGTCGCACACGCCGGGTTCATCGGGGCCGTCGGTCAGGGCGCCCTCGATGGAGAAGACGATCGTCCCGTCGCCATAGGTGGGCGCAAGCGGGCACAGGTCGGTGGGCTCGCTGGCGGGCAGGCCGCAGACGATGGTGATGAGGCCCTCGCCCTGCTGGCCGCCGAAGCCGCCGATGCGGAAGAGCACGCGCCGGCCCGCAACGGCCCCAAAGACGATGCGCGACTGCTGCGTTCCGGTGCAGCCGTTCTCATTGCACAGGCTGGCGCCGCCCGCCTGCGTGGGGCACACGTCCGCCTCGTACATCGCCAGGCGGGTGTCATAGCTCGAGCCGCACAGGCTGATGACCGCGACCCCGGTGGCCCCGGGCAGGTAGTGGAACCACACGTCGTTGCCCACCTGGGTGTACCCGAAGAAGTTGCAGGCGCCCGCCTCATCGGGCCCGTCGGTGGTGGCGTCAAAGGTGCTGAAGGAATAGGTCCCTTCCACCAGCGTGGGGGCGCTGGCGCAGGCATCGCTGGGCGGCGTCGGAGGGGGCGGCTCGCTGACGCTCAGCGTCGCCGGCGGCGACGAAGCGCCGTTTGGATCAAGGCACGACGGGCTGGCGATCAGCAGGCGATACGCGCCGGCGTCGGAGACCTGCGCCCCGACCAGCACGAGCGTGATCGGCACGTCCGTCCCGGGCCCCGGCAGGGGGCCCGCCGCGTTGAGCACCACGCCGCCGCCGGGGCTTGCGCCGCCGGGCCCGCTGCTGATGGGGGCGTCGTTGCGGGTCCACTGGATCGTGCCCGAAGCGCCCGGCTCGATCGACACCCGGGCCGTGAGTGAGACCGACTGCCCGATGACCGCGTCGGTCGCGGCCGGGCCGGCCAGGAACGCCGGGCACCCGGGCTGGGCCGTCACGGCGAGCGACGCGGCCGGGCTCTCAGCCGCGGCGCACCCATCGGCGATCAAACGGAGGCTGTACGCGCCGGTATCGGATTCCTGCACCCCTTGGATCGTGAGCGTGAGTGTTCCGCCAGGGGCCGCGGGGATCTCGCCACCGGCCCCCGCGACCACGCCGCCGCCGGGGCTGGCGCCGCCCGGGCCGCTGCTGATGGGCTGGCCGTTCCGCAGCCAGGTAAACACGCCGTTGGTCACGCCCGGTGGCGCGGCGACCGAGGCGGTCAGGCTCACGGTCGTCCCGGCGAAGGCGCTCAGGCCGGCCGGCGCCTGGTCGATCGAGGCGCACGCCTGGGGCCGGGGGGTGACCGTCAGGACCGCGGCTGGCGAGGTGACCCCGTCGGGGTGCCCGCAGGCGGAGGTGAGGCGGAGGCGATACTCACCCGCGTCGCTGAGGCCCGCGCTGGCGATCTGCAGCGTGATGGGGCCGGCTACTCCGGCGGCGAGCACGCCCGACGCGCCCGAGACCACTCCGCCCGCCGGGCTCGCCCCGGCGGGGCCATTGGTGACGGCGACGCCGTCGCGGAGCCACTGGAAAGAGCCTGTGCCGCCGCCGGCCGCGCTCACTGAGGCGACCAGGCTGGCGGTCTGGTGTTCCTCGACCGTCAGGCTCTGGGGCGGCTGGACGAGGTCGGGGGCCGGAGAGCTTGAGTAGAGCCAGGTGTCGTTGGCGCGGGACGAGATTGGCGCCGTGGTCCCGGAGAAGTGCACCGTCGTCTGAAACCGCGAGTCATAGGCGATGGCGACGAACTGGCGCAGGAAGGTCGAGTTCGCGTTGCCCGGGCCCTGGAGGGCGGCGCGGGTCTGAAGCCATTGCGCGCCGTTGTACTCCCACGTGTCCCCATACCGCTGCCCACTGGTGCCGTCGGTGCCGCCGTAGAGGATCGTCTGCCCGCGCGGCGCGTCGTAGGTGAGGCCGAATCCGTTTCGGGCCGGCATGTCGAGCGTGGTGATGCGCTGGGTCCAGGCGGTCCCGTTCCACTCATGCACCGCCCCGATGGCGCCCTGGCTGAAGGTGCCGGTGTAGGTCACCGCGAGCGTGACCCCGCGCTGCGAGTCGTATACGGCCGGGAAGTAGTCGGCGTTGGCGGGCGAAGTCGCCGACGAGGCCTCGACGAGCGTCCAGATCGGCGCCCCGAGCCCGACGGAGCTGGCGGAGAGCTCCCAGGTGTCGAGGTACTTGGTGTCGCCCGGCGTGGTGCTGCGGGCGCCGCCGAACATCACGAAGCGGTCGCGGGCGGGGTCGAAGACCATCGAGGCCCGGAAGCGCGGCCCTGGAAGCGCGGCGTCGGGGTGCTCGATCTGGGTCCATGTGCCGTTGAACACCCAGAGTTCGCTGAAGCCCAGCCCCGTCGCCTGGTTGCCGCCGTACATGACCACGCGCGAGCGCGTGGAGTCGAACGCGACGGCGGTCCCGCGCCGGGCCGTCGGAGAGGGGCCGGTGTAGGTGACCCAGTTGGCCCCGGTCCAGATCTGGGTGTCGTTGATGGTGAAGGTTGTCGGCGGGTTGCCGGGGATGCTGACGAATCCGCCAAAGAGGAGCACGCCGCCGACGCCGTTGCCCAGGAGCGGCGCATCGACGAGCACGCACTCGGTGCGTCCCGCCGGGTTGAACGTCGGACTCGCCTGCGTCCACTGGGCCGGGCAGGCGGGCGACTGGGCGGAGGCGGAGGCGCTCAGCGCCACCGCGGCGAGGCATGACAGGATGAATCGAGCGTCAAAGACCATGATCAGGCTCCCGAGAGACCGATCGCGCCCCCGCCGGGCGGGTCGCGATGGTCCCTTCCTGATCAATGGGAATCCGCCGCGGAGGCGGACATCGTGCGATGTGCAAGGGCCGACGCGGGCGTGGCCCGAGAACGCTTCGGTGCGTTCGTTAGCAGCCGCCGAAGTACGCGGTGAAGTACGCGGTGATGAAATCGGCAAGGTTGTCGGGGTAAGCAAGACCTTATCGCGCCAGTAGCAAGCAGGCTTGCAGGTCTGCCCCGATGCAGGCCGCCGAGACTGGCTTTGGGTCATGGGAATTCCCCCTGTGTCGCGTGTCAAGGCGATCACGATCGGTAGGGGACATCCCGACGACATCAGTCGAGCGGCGGCGCTGGCGACCGGCGAGATCCGCAAAAACCCTGGGCCTCTAGGCCTTGGCGGGCTTGAAGGTGCTCTTGAAGTTGCGGACGGCCTCTTCGAGCTTCTTCTCGACGGCCTTGATGTCGCGCTTCTGGTCGAGCTCGTCGCGCACGGGCTTGCCCAGGCCCTTCATGTAGTCGATCAGGCCCTTCTCGAAGTCGCGCACGGCCGTGACGGGGAGGTCGTCCATGAAGCCCTTGCTCGCGGCGAAGATGGACACGACCTGGTCGATCACGTTCATGGGGACGTACTGGGGCTGCTTGAGGAGCTCGACCATGCGGGCGCCGCGATCGAGCTGGCGCTGCGTGGCCTTGTCGAGCTCGGTGCCGAGCTGCGCGAAGGCTTCGAGCTCGCGGTAGGCCGCGAGGTCGAGGCGGAGGGAGCCGGCGATCTGCTTCATGGCCTTGATCTGGGCGTTGCCGCCGACGCGGCTGACCGAGATGCCGACGTTGATGGCGGGGCGGACGCCGGCGAAGAAGAGCTCGGGCTCGAGGTAGATCTGGCCGTCGGTGATCGAGATGACGTTGGTGGGGATGTACGCCGAGACGTCGCCTTCCTGCGTCTCGATGACGGGGAGGGCCGTGAGCGAGCCGCCGCCGTTCTCATCCGAGAGCTTGGTGGCCCGCTCCAGCAGGCGGCTGTGGAGGTAGAACACGTCGCCGGGGTAGGCCTCGCGACCGGGCGGACGGCGGAGCAGCAGCGAGAGCTGGCGGTAGGCGACGGCCTGCTTGGAGAGGTCGTCGTACACGCACAGAACGTGCTTGGGCATGGGGAGCCCGCTGGAGAGCTTGGCCCCGGCGTTCTTGCCCTGCCACATGAAGTACTCGCCCATGGCGGTGCCCGAGTAGGGGGCGACGTACTGCATGGGGGCGGGGTCGGAGCTGCCGGCGTTGACGACGATGGTGTACTCCATCGCGCCGTTCTTGCGGAGCGTCTCGACCGTGCCGGCGACCGTCGACTCCTTCTGGCCCACCGCGACGTAGATGCACACCACCGCGTCGGGCGTGCCCCAGAACTGCTTCTGATTGATGATGGCGTCGATGGCCACGGCGGTCTTGCCGGTCTTGCGGTCGCCGATGATCAGCTCGCGCTGCCCGCGCCCGATGGGGATCATGCTGTCGACGGCCTTGATGCCCGTCTGCAGCGGCTGCATGACCGGCTGACGCTCGGCGATGCCCGGGGCGATGATGTCGCACTTGCGGAACTCGGTGGTCTGCAGGGCGGGGCCGTCGTCGATGGGCTGGCCCAGCGGGTTCACCACGCGGCCCAGCAGCGTCTCGCCGACGGGAACCTCAAGCAGGCGGCCGGTGCCCTTGACGAGGTCGCCTTCCTTGACGTTGAGGTAATCGCCGTAGATAACCGCGCCGACGGTGTCGAGCTCGAGGTTGAAGACCTGGCCCATCACGGCGCCCTTGCTGGTCTGGAACTCCAGCAGCTCGCCGGCCATCGCCTTCGACAGGCCGTAGATCCGGGCGATGCCGTCGCCGATCTCCACCACCCGCCCGACTTCGGAGACTTCAAGCTCCGTTGAGAACTGGGCGATTTCCTGCTTGATCACGGAGGCGATTTCGTCAGTGCGGATCTTCACGCGCGGCTCCCAAGTAAAGCCCAACCGTCCGCCGCGCGAGCCGGTCGCTCGCCACGCGCTTCGGGAGGGAGGCAAGGGTAGGGCCAAGGGGGTGGTGGAGTCGAGGCGGGCGCGGTTCAAGTCGGGCGGAGGGGGGGCCGGGCCGGCCGGGGCTCCCGGTATACTTGACCCATGCGTGCTCTCGCCGGTCCTGCATCGCTTGTCGCACCACGCCGCTAGGGCGGGCCTGTCTTCCTGATCGATGACCAAGGCCCCGGCCCGGCACGGGGCCTTGTCGCTTTTGGTTACGCTTCGCCGCGCGATGTCCGCGTTGGCGCCCAGCGCCGGTTCTCCTGATCCCGTTCGAGCCGACCATGTCGAACCCTCCGTCTTCTTCGCTGCCGACTCCGCCGAACGAACCTCATGCACCGGCTGCGTCCGGGGCCGCGCCGGCGGGGGCTGCTCCGCCCGCGGGCGATGACTCACCGCCGCACCGGTACACCGCGGCTCTCGCCAACCAGATCGAGGCCCGCTGGCAGGATCGCTGGGACCGCGACGGCGTGT
Source organism: uncultured Phycisphaeraceae bacterium (assembly GCA_964611125.1). Lineage (GTDB taxonomy): Bacteria > Planctomycetota > Phycisphaerae > Phycisphaerales > UBA1924 > JAEUIX01. The sequence continues at coordinate 14,095 of CAZSZO010000054.1, forward strand.
TCAGGGCGCCCAACCCCGGCGAGGCGGGTTTCGACGCCACGCGCCCCAAGCAGTTCGTGCTCGACATGTTCCCCTACCCCAGCGGAATCGGCCTGCATGTCGGGCATCCGCTCGGCTACATCGCCACCGATATCTACGCCCGGTTCCTGCGGATGACCGGGTGCAACGTGCTGCACGCCATGGGGTACGACGCCTTCGGCCTGCCGGCCGAGCAGTACGCCCTGCAGACCAACACCCACCCGCGCGTGACGACCGAGGCGAACATCGCCAACATGCGCAAGCAGCTCCGCCGACTGGGCCTGGCCCACGACCCGCGCCGCTCGGTGAGCACCACCGATCCGGCGTTCTACAAGTGGACGCAGTGGATCTTCCTGCAGATCTACAACTCGTGGTACGACCGCGGGGAGCCGCTCGGCGAGCCAGCCCCCGAAGGCGTCCAGCCGGGCCAGCCGGCCCCGACCCCCACCGTTCCCGCGCCGGTGGGCCGAGCCCGGCCGATCGCCGAGCTCATCAGCGAGTTTGAGAGCGGCAAGCGGCCCACCCGCCTGGGCAAGCCCTGGGCCCGCCTGACCGACGAGGAGCGCCGGTCCGAGGTCGACGCCCGCCGCCTTGCGTTCCTGGCGGAGGTCCCGGTGAACTGGTGCCCCATGCTCGGCACGGTGCTGGCCAATGAAGAGGTGATCGACGGGCGGAGCGAGCGGGGGAACTACCCGGTCTATCGCCGCCCGCTGAAGCAGTGGATGATGCGGATCACCGAGTACGCCGAGCGGCTGCTGACGGATCTGGAGCCGCTGGCGTGGCCGGAGCCGATCAAGATCATGCAGCGGAACTGGATCGGGCGGAGCGAGGGGGCGTATGTGGATTTCGACTGCGCCAAGCGGCGGATCCGCGTCTTCACGACGCGGCCCGACACGCTCTTCGGCGCCACCTATATGGTGCTGTCGCCTGAGCACCCGATGGTCGACGAGATCATGCCCGAGAAGTTCGGGGCGACGGTGGCGTTCAAGAAGGGGATCTTCCCGGGCGCCGAGGAGCTGCTGGCGGCCGACGCCGGCCCGGCCGAGCTGGTCAGCGCCTACCGCGCCTATGCGCGGGACAAGAGCGACGTGACCCGCCAGGAGGCCAAGGAGAAGACCGGCGTCTTCACCGGCGCCTATGCGGTGAACCCGGTGAACCAGCAGCGGATCCCGGTGTTCCTGGCCGACTATGTGCTCAGCGGGTACGGCACGGGGGCGATCATGGCGGTCCCGGCCCACGACGATCGCGACTTCGAGTTCGCCGATGAGTTCGGCCTGCCGATCCGTGATGTGGTCTACGACCGCCCCGCGGCGACGATGCTGCACTACGCCCTGCTGGTCGACGGCGCTCACCCGCCAGAGGCCTGGCGCGAGGAGCTGGCCGACATCCTGGGCCTCTCGACCTCGACGCAGCACGAGCACCACCCCATTGAGGAGCTCGTCGACACCGTCCGCCGCCGTCGGCTCGAGCCCTCGACGCCCGTCGGCGTCGACATCGACTCGCCCGGGGGCCTCGGCCGGCAGCGCGGCGCCGTGCGCCAGGTGTGGCTCGACGCCCTGGAGGAGCTGAACCTCAAGTCGTTTGACGACCTGCGGACCCTCTTTCGCGAGGGCGGCTACTACCGCCTGCGCGGGCAGGCCTTCGGCGGCCTGGGCATCGCGGCCAACTCGGCCCATGGTGACTTCTCAATCAGCGGCGTGCCCACTGTCGAGGCCAAGCGGCAGATCACCGCGCGGCTCGAGCGGACCGGCTTCGGCAAGCGGGCGGTCACCTACAAGCTGCACGACTGGCTCTTCTCGCGCCAGCGCTACTGGGGCGAGCCGTTCCCCATCGTCTTCGACGAGCGCGGCGTAGCCCACGCCCTCCCCGAAAGCGCCCTGCCGGTGCTGCTGCCCCACGTCGACAACTTCCAGCCGGCCTCCAGCGACGATCCCGCGGCTCCCGTCATCACCCCGCTGGGCCGCGCGGCGGAGTGGACCAGGGTCCGCCTCGATCTGGGCGACGGCGAGCGCGAGTACACCCGCGAAACCAACACCATGCCCAACTGGGCGGGCTCGTGCTGGTACTACTTGCGTTATCTCGACCCTGAGAACGCCCAGAGCTTCGTCAGTCCCGAGGTTGAGCGCTACTGGATGCGGTCCTTGAAGGACCCCAGTGGCACAGGCCTCCGGCCTGTGTCCCCTGCTACCGAGGCCGGGGCCCCAGGGTTTGATCCTGCGCTCCATCACCTCGGCGGGGTTGATCTCTACGTTGGCGGCGTCGAGCATGCTGTGCTCCACCTGCTCTATGCGCGGTTCTGGCACAAGGTCCTCTTCGACCTCGGCCACGTCAGCACCCCCGAGCCGTTCGGCAAGCTCTTCAATCAGGGCTACATCCAGGCCGCGGCCTACACCGACGCGCGCGGGGCGTACGTCGAGGCCGCGCAGGTCGAAGAGCGCGAGAAGGAGGTTGAGGTTGAGGTCGACCGGCTCGAGATGAGCAGCGGCGAATCCGAGCCGGTGCGGCGGCCCACGCGGTTTTTCCTGGGCGAGCAGCCGGTCTTCCGCGAGTACGGAAAGATGGGCAAGAGCCTCAAGAACGCGGTCTCGCCCGACGAGGTCTGCGCCCAGTACGGCTGCGACACCATGCGGATCTACGAGATGTCGATGGGCCCGCTGGAGGCCAGCAAGCCCTGGAACACCCGCGACATCGCCGGGGCGTACCGCTTCCTGCAGCGGGTGTGGCGGAACATCGTCGATGAGCAGTCCGGCGAGCTGCGCGTCGCCGGGCCGGAGGAGCCCATCGACGCTGGGCTTCTGCGCCTGCTTCACAAGACCATCGGCGGGGTCCGCAATGACTACCAGACGCTGGGCTTCAACACCGCCGTGGCGAAGCTCATCGAGTTCAACAACGAGCTGACCCGGCACGTGAGCGCCGGGAAACCCACCCCGCGCCCGGTCGCCGAGGCCCTGGTGCTGATGCTCGCCCCGCTGGCCCCGCACATGGCCGAGGAGCTGTGGTCGCGCCTCGGGGCGCTGTCGGGTCGGAGCGGGTCGCTGGCTCATCATCCCTTCCCTGAGGCTGACCCCGCGCTCGCGGCCGATGATCAGATCGAGATCCCAGTGCAGGTGCTGGGGAAGCTGCGCGGGAAGATCATGGTGCCCGCAGGCGCCGACGCGCAGGCGATCGAAGCCGCGGCGCTGGCGGACGAGGGCGTCCGCAAGCACATCGAAGGCCGACCAATCAAGAAGGTGATCGTCGTCCCGGGGAAGATGGTGAACGTGGTGGTCGGCTGAGGTCGTCAGGCCGCCTGCGTCAGGCTGTCCGCGTCAGGTCGTCAGGCCGCCTGCGTCAGGGCGTCTCGATGACGATCGGCGCCGCCAGCGGGCGGTCCCACGTGCTGGAGGAGCTCCACCACAGCACGCTTGAGGTGCTGGGCGCTTCGGGCGCGGCGAGCGGAGCGGGCAGCTCGATCAGGTCGATCGCCATGTCCTTCCCGCGGGCCAGCTCGCGGAGCAGCTCCGCAAGGCCGACGCGGGAGTCAAACCTGGCCGCGTACACCTCGGCGCTCCGCCGGCGGGCCGCCTGCAGCGTCGTGGCGAGGGTGACGGGCAACTCGGGGTTTGAGAGGAGCGGATTGGCGCTCGCGAGGGCTGGCCAGCCGGGTTCGCTGCCCGGGCCGGGACTCGTCTGATCAGGGCCCGCATGGGCGGGCCCGGGGAGCGTCGGCAGGCGGGCCGCCAGCACCCGAGCGAGATGCTCCGGGAGCGCCTCCGCATACGCGACGCGGCTGAACCGGTCGGAGCGACGATCGAGATTGCGGCGTGCGTCCTCGGTTGTCAGCGACCGCAGGCGGACCATCAGCCGGTTCTGGCCCGCGAGCTCCATCGCCCGCGCGAGCTCCATGCCGTACAGCGGCGTGCGGGCCACCGGCGTCGGCCCCGTCTCGGGCGCTTCCGGGCTCGGCGGGTTGAGGGCCAGAGCAGGCGCCGGATCCGCAAGCGATGGCGCCGAAAGCGTCTCGGCGCCGGCGACCTCGCGGGCCGAATCCGGCTCCGGGGTCGGTGCGGGCGGCGGGTCCACAGGCCCGGTGTTCTTGACCACGGTGGTGCGGGTGTCGATCTTCTTGAGCACCGCCCGGGCGCCGACCAGGGCGATGCCGCCGAACAGGGCCAGCACCGCCGCGGCGGCTACCCAGCGCGGCCAGCGGCTCGAGACGACCGACGCCAGCACGCCCCCCAGCGCGCCCAGCACGCTCGGCCCCTCATACTCCACGCGCGACACCTGCAGCGGGCCGGGCACGGTTGCCTCAACGCCCGCCAGCGATCGCAGATCCGCGGCGGAGAGCTCCGCCTCAACCCGGGCCAGCAGATCGGCCGGGGCGTGGGCCCGCGCCATCGACGCCAGAGCCACGCGATCGGCCTGCATGCCCTCGACCAGCCGCCGGAACGGGGAATCAGCCGCCATCGCGGCCCGGATGCGCTCCCGCGCGGGCTGCGGCATCGCCTCGCCCTCGACAAAGCTGAGGACATCGTCAAGCTCGATCTGGGCGGGAAGGCTGATCACGGTCTTTCAGGGACGGGCGGGTGCGGGGGGTGCGAAGGTGGAGAGGGGGGTGGAGAGGGGGGTGGAGAGGGATGCGAGCGGGCTTCCACGGCTTGCCTCAGCGCCGCGCGGGCCCGGAAGAGGCGGCTCTTGACGGTGCCTTCGGCGACGCCGAGCACTTGGGCGATCTGTTCGTAATCCAGCCCTCGCACATCGCGAAGGACCAGGATCGCCCGCTGCTCGCCATCCAACTGCTGAAGGGCATCCGAAAGCGCCTGTTGCGCCTCCTGCGATTGGACGCGTGAGGCTGGGTCGGGTTCCCCGTCCTCCCCGCGGAAGGCCCCCTGTGGACCACCACTCCCTGGTTTGGGTGGTTCTGTGGGGTCAAAGCGGTGGTGTTTCCGGAGCTTGGCCGCCCGGGCGTGCGAAAAGCACGCGTTCATCGCGACACGGATCATCCAGGTCGAGAGCTTGCTTTGTTCGTCATAGGTGTGCAGGCCCTGGATGATCTTGACCATCGCGTCCTGACAGACATCCGCGGCGGTCTCGCGGTTGCCCAGCATGCGGAGGCAGATGGCGAAAAGCCGGTCCTGATGGCGCTCCAGCAAGTCCGACCAGTCGGACGGATGTTGAGCCCCGGCCTTGATCCGTCTCACCAGCGTGAGGTCGTCATCCGGTTGGGCGACTGGCGGGGCCGGCGCTGGCCTGGGTGCTGGCGCACCACCGCCCGGGCCCTGGGGCTTGGGCGTGTTCGCAGCGGGATGGGGCGGCTGCGGAGGGGCCATCGCGGGCGCGCATCGCTGCGGGCCGACCACGAGTCGGCGGGGAACAACTGGTCACTGTACGGGCGGTCACTGCACGGGCGGCCTCGGCGCGCGGCTCCGCTCAGCGTTTCCGCTTGCCGGGGGGTGTTTCGAGGAGCGCGGCGAGAGCGACATCAACATCGCTGACGCCGAAGACGAGCGTGGCGGGCCCCCCGCCGGCGTGCGAGCCGTAAACGTAGTTCAGGTTCACCCCGGCGCGGGCCAGCCGCCCGGCGACCTGCTCCAGGGCCCCGGGCTCATCGGGGATCTCGCTGACCAGCACGAGCTGGGCGCAGACGGTGTAATCGGCCTTGCTGAGGAGCGCGCGGGCCTTGGGCGCCGGCTCGGCGACGATGCGGGCCCACCCGCAGTCGGAGGTGTCGGCGACCGATATCGCCAGGATGTTGACCTTCGACTTGCGGAGCGTGGTGCAGAGCGCGGCGAGGGCGCCGGGCGTGTTGTCGAGGCCGACAGAGAACTGGACGGCTTTGCGGGCCATGGTGGGGCTCCGGGTGTAAAAGGTGTCTGAAGGCGATCGGTCCGTTCAGCGCTTGCTCTTGAGCCAGGCGTGCAGCAACTCGGCCGGCCAGCAGTTGATGCACTGCTCCTTGGTCAGCCAGCCGCGCCGCCCGGTGAGGATCCCGAAGCGGAGGTTGTCGAAGTCCTCGCGGGCGTGGTCGTCGCAGTTGATGCTGATCAGGCACCCGGCGTCGACAGCGGCCTTGACGTGGGTGTCGCGGAGGTCGAGCCGCATCCAGTGGGCGTTGATCTCGAGCGCGACGTTGTGCTCGCGGGCCGCGGCGAAGATCTGCGGCATGTCGGGCGTGAGGCCCCCACGGCGCATAATCATCCGCCCGGTGGGGTGGCCGAGGATGTGCACGAGCGGATGGCGTATCGCCTTGAGCAGACGGGCGGTGGCGACCTCCGGCGCCTGCGAGAGCGCGGTGTGGGGGGAGGCGACGACGACCTCGAGCTCGCGAAGCAGCGCGTCGTCATAGTCAAGCGAGCCGTCGCTCAGGATGTCAACCTCGCTGCCGCTGAGGATCGTGATCCCCTTGGTGTGCTTTCGTTCCTCGTGCACGGCCTTTATGTGGTCCCGCAGGCGGTCGGGCGAAAGGCCGTTGGCGATGACCGAGCTCTTGGAGTGGTCGGTCACCGCGATGGTGTGGAAGCCGCGGGCTTTGGCCTCGCGGGCCAGCTCGCGGATGGAGAGATCGCCGTCGCTGGCGGTGGTGTGGGCGTGCAACTCGGCCTTGATGTCGGCGACCTCGATGAGGACGGGGGTGGTCTGGAGGGCCGTTTCGCCCCGGTCCTCACGGATCTCCGGCGGGATGTACGGCAGCCCGAGGGCCTTGAAGACCTCCTCCTCGGTGCGGCAGGCAATGGGCTTCACGCCCCGGTCCTGCGGCGGCGTGTCGTGCTTGTCGAGCGGGAACAGGCCGTAGTCGCTGAGGGTCATGTTCATGTCGAGGGCCCGCTGGCGGAGCCGCACGTTGTGATCCTTCGAGCCGGTGAAGTACATCAGCGCCGAACCCCAGACCGCCTCGGGGATCACCCGAAGATCGACCTGGACGGTCGGGCCCGCCTGCTCCGACTTGCTGGCTGGCGAGCCAGCGCTGCCCGCGCCGTCCCCCCCGTCCCCCCCGGGCTCGGCCGCGCCCTCTTCTTTCTCCCCGGCCCCCGCCCAGCGGCCGGCGTTCTGGTTCACCAGCATCCGCACCGAGCACCTGGTCTCGCCCTTGAGGATCACCTGCCGCACGTCGGCGGCTGAGCAGAAGGCCTCCGCGGCGCCCGCTGGGTCGGTGGTGGCCAGCAGGATGTCGATGTCGCCGATGGTCTCCTTGCCGCGGCGCAGCGAGCCGGCGTACGCGACCCGTGAGACACCCTTGAGCTTCTCCATGCGCGCGACCACACGCTCGGCCAGGGGCATGGCGAAGCCCAGCCGCAGGCGGCTCTGACCCTCAGCGTGCAGCTCGATAGACCGCTTGAGCTTCTCGACAGCCTTGTCGCCCATCCGCGGCAGGGTGAGGATCGAGCCGTCGGCGATGATCCGCTTGAGCCCCGCCAGGTCGGTGACGCCAGCGTCCTTCCACACCAGGGCCACGGTTTTGGGGCCCATCCCGGGGATGGTGAGCAATTCGCTCAGCCCGGCGGGGACCTGGGCCTTGAGCTCATCGAGTTCGGCGATCCGGCCGGTGGTGGCGAGCTCGACGATTTTGTCGGCGATCTTCGGGCCCACGCCGTCAAACTCCATCAGCCTGGCCCGGCCCCCTGGCCCCGCGGCGAGAGCCCCCAGCTCGGCCGGCAGGGCCTCGATGACGCGGGCGGCCTTCTGGTTGGCGAGCACGCGGAACTTGTCGGCCCCGAGCAGCTCCTGAAGCTGGGCGATCAGGGCGAGGTTGGCGGCGATCTGGGCGTTGGTCGGAACGGACGGGGGCATGGGGTCAGGGTAGGGAGAGACGCGAGTCGCGAGACGCGAGTCGCGAGCGAGCGCAGGACAATTGGTCACCGAAGACCTCAGTTCATTGGCATCCATCGCACCCGCCCCCAGTTCGGACATCGGACACAGCCCGTTGGCCCGCGACTCGGGTCTCGCGTCTCGCGACTACCCTCTACCCATGCCGTCTGTCGACCGCGTCATGGCCGAGCAACGAGCCGCGAGCTTCACCAAGCGCTCCCTCAAGGGCGACACCAAACCCATCGGTCTCCGCCTCGCCCTCTCGATGGTGGATCTGACCACGCTGGAGGGCAAGGACACGCTTGAGAAGGCCCGCAGCCTGGCCCGCAAGGCGGTGTGGCCGGGCGGGCCGGGGGATGGGGAGCTGCCGACGGTGGGCGCCGTGTGCGTGTATCCGACGATGGTCGCGGCGACCCGCAAGGAGCTGAACCGGCTGGGCCCGCGCGGCGAGGCTGTGAAGGTCGCGGCGGTCGCCACCGGCTTCCCCAGCGGGCAGTATCCGCTCAAGGTCCGGCTCGACGATACCCGGCGCGCCGTCGAGGCCGGCGCCGATGAGATCGACATGGTCATCTCGCGCGGCGCGTTTCTCTCAGGCGAGCGCCAGCGCGTCTACGACGAGATCCGCGCGACGATCGAGGCGTGCGGCTGGCGCGAGGAGTTCGCGGGCGCCGCCGATGACCACGCCTTCGCCCATCTGAAGGTCATCTTGGAGACGGGCGAACTCGAGACCCTCGACAACGTGCGAGCCGCCAGCGATATCGCGATCCGGGCCCTGCACGACAGCGGGTTGAGCGCGATTCCCGGCGCCGGGTTCATCAAGACCAGCACCGGCAAGGTCGACCCCGCGGCGACCATGCCCGTGACGCTCGTGATGCTCGAGGCGATCCGCGACCACTACCTGGCGACGGGCGAACTGGTCGGCATGAAGCCCGCGGGCGGGATCCGCACGGCCAAGCAGGCGCTGCACTATCTGGTGATGCTCAAGGAGACGCTCGGGGCGATCCCGGGCGAGGACGGGCGCGAAGGGGTGTACCTTTCACCGCGGCTGTTCCGCTTCGGCGCCAGCGCACTGGTGAACGACCTGCTCAAGCAGATTCAGTGGTGCGCCGGCAAGCGGTACGCCGCGCGATACGACGTGTCGGAGGCGTGAGGGAAGAGCGACGACTAGAGAACACCGCGCCCGCGCTACCCCTGGCATCCAAAGTACACCGTCACATACGTCGACAGATCATCCGGGTCTACGGTTCCGGAGTTGTCGAAATCCGCACCGGCTTCCGGGGGAATGCTGAAGTACGCCC
>CAZSZO010000055.1:0-21767 GCA_964611125.1 uncultured Phycisphaeraceae bacterium
GGCGTCGATGGCGCCCTCGGCGCCGCCGGCGCCGACGAGCGTGTGCAGCTCGTCGATGAAGAGGATGACGTTCTTGGCGCGCCGGACCTCGTTCATGACGGCCTTGATGCGCTCTTCGAACTGGCCGCGGTACTTGGTGCCGGCGACCATCATGGCCAGGTCGAGGACGACCAGGCGACGGTCGTGGAGGATGTCGGGGACCTCGCCGGAGATGATCCGCTGGGCGAGCCCTTCGACGATGGCGGTCTTGCCCACACCGGCCTCGCCCAGCAGGACGGGGTTGTTCTTGGTGCGGCGGCAGAGGACCTGCACGAGCCGCTCGATTTCATTCATGCGCCCGATGACGGGGTCGAGGGTGTTCTCGCGGGCGAGCTCGGTGAGGTCGCGGCCGAAGGAGTCGAGGGCGGGGGTCTTGGACTTCCCGCGGGCCTGGCCGGGCTCGCTGGCGCCGCCGCCGGAGGGGGCCGGGCCCGCCGTGGCGCCGGGGTCCTTGGGGGCGCCGCCGCCGGTGGATTCCTCATTCTCGGCGCCGGCGCCGAGGAGGTTGAGCACCTCTTCGCGGACCTGCTCGAGCTTGAGGCCGAGGTTCATGAGGACCTGGGCGGCGACGCCGTCGTGCTCGCGGAGGAGGCCCAGCAGGAGGTGCTCGGTGCCGACGTAGTTGTGGTTGAGGTTGCGGGCCTCTTCGATGGCGTACTCGATGACCTTCTTGGCGCGGGGCGTCTGGGGCAGCTTGCCCATGGTGACCATCTCGGGCCCGGCCTTGACGAGCTTCTCAACCTCGAGGCGGACCTTGCGGAGGTCGACATCGAGATTCTTGAGCACGTTGGCGCCGACGCCGGAGCCCTCCTTGACCAGACCCAGCAGGATGTGCTCGGTGCCGATGTACTCGTGGTTGAAGCGCTGGGCTTCCTGGTTGGCCAGGGCCATGACCTTGCGGGCGCGATCAGTGAAGCGTTCGAACATGGGAGACTCCTCGGTCTGAGCCGGCCCAGGAGGCTGGGTCGGGCGTCTTCCGCCTCGCCGGTGGAGTAATCCCAACCGGACGGTTGGTGTTAATCGGCCGAAACGAAGGGAAGGATGGGGCGGAAACCAGGTTCAAGGCCAGGGAGGCCGCCGGGAGGCGGAGTCTAGGCTCGGGGGGCGCCGTGATCGGTTGATGATCGGTAGGGCCGGGTAAGGGTCGGTTCACCCGGAGGATTCTCGGACGGCGCCTAGTCGGTGTATACGCTGGGATTGCCCCCTTCGGATGTCCGATTCCCGCCAAAGCCCTGCGTTCTCGGACGCTTCGGGGCCCGCCGGCGAGCCGATTCACTAACGCGCGGCCACGCCTGAGAAGCGAGCGGCGTGCCCGGGCAGGGGACAGGATTGGGAGGTGCAAATCAGCACCGGTGACCCGCGGCGAGGCCGCCAGGGGCGTGGGAGCGCACCCAGGACTGTCACTGGTCGGCTTGAGGTGTCGAAGTGGCAGCCGAGGATTACGCGAGATCTGGCGCGCGGAACCATCGCCCAAATCGGGGCGGGTCGGGGCAGCCGGGCCGGCGATCAGCCGATGAGCTCAAGTAGGCCCGAAGATTGCGGCGATGAAATCGGCCAGATCATCGGGGTCAGTGAAACCATCATTGCTGTAGTCCGCGCGATCGCACGCGGGGTCGAAGAAGCAGGCAATGTACTCGTTGAGGTCGGCCATGTCGACCTGCCCGTCGCCGTTGAAATCCGGGCCTGTAGGGCGGCCGCCCGGCGCGAACCGGAGCGTCGTGATGCGGTCGCAGGCCACGATGGACACGGCGCTGAACCCCTGGCCGAACAGCTCGGTGCGGCTTGAGTAGGTGAGGGTGGCCCGGTAGCGGCCGCCCTGAACCAGCGACCCGGCCGGGATGATCACCGATGTGGCGTCAGCGCCGACGACATCGTTCTGAATCCTGGCGCCGGTCTCCTCGCTCACCAGTTCGAATGACACCAGGCCCGAATCCGCGCCGACGCCGGGCGTGAAGCCGGTGAACGTGACGGTCTGGTCGACGGTGGTGTCCCCGGTCTTGAGGCGGCTGACTGTGGAGTCTGAGAAGGCGGGAACGGCGGAGGTGAAGTAGAAGCCCGGGCGGAGGAGCTCGGCGGTTTGGACGCCGAGCGTGCCGCCGGAGATCTCGAACGCGAAGGCGCCGGCGGGGAACCGCATTGCGAGCTGATCGCGTCCGGTGGCCGGGGCGGAGAACTCGAAAAGGCTTGGGTTGAGGCGTGGGAGATCGATCGGCGCTGAGGCGCCCGGCAGCGTGAAGGACGCCGCGGCGAGCTCCTCGGGAAGGTCGGGAATCACGCGGGCGGAGAATGTGAACGCGGCGGGCGACGCGGGCGGGGCGTCGGACGACTGCTCGAACAACTCGGCGTAGAAGACGCCATAGAAGCGGATATCGGCGCGAGCCGAGATCGTCGAGAAGGCGAGCGCGGCGGCCGACGCGGCGACGGAGAGAGCGATCGATCGCATGTGGACCTCCTGAGAGTGAGAGGCTCGAACAGCTTATCACGCGAACAGGCGGGTGCGGAGCGCAAAACCGTGTGGAGTGCGAGTTTTTACAGTGATTTACTGCAGTCGCCGGTACGGGGGCGACTCAGCCGGACCGGCGGCGGTTGAAAGCGGCCACTTTTGCGCGGTTGCCGCAGCCTTGCATGCTGCACCAGCGGCGCGCGCCGGAGCGCGAGGTGTCGTAGAACCACAGAACGCACGATGGGCTGGCGCAGCGGCGCAAGCGGTCGAGGTCGCCGGTTACGAGGAGATCCGCCATCGAGCGGGCGATGGCCCCAAGAAGCGGCTCGATGCCCGGGGCGATGGGGACGGGAAGGAGCCGCCACCCGGCGTCGCCGCGGGAGAGTTCAGCGCCGCCCGGGAGCACGCGCAAGACGGCGTTGAGGTCAGCGATGGGTCCGGAGTCGCTCAGTGGGGCCGAGTGCTCGGCGGCGATGGTGTCGCAGAGCGTGCGCAGCGTCGCCCGGAGGCTGTGGAGGCGCTGGAGGGCCCGGCCCTGCTCAAGGGGGGTGGGGGCGGAGGCGAGAAACCGGGGCAGATCGTCCGCGGTGATCACACCAGTCGCCACCGCCCACGACGCGGCGGCCTCCCACGAGGGCAGCAGGTCGACGGGGAGGTGGTTCGCCACCACTTCGGTGTTGACGAGGTCGAGGGCGAGTGAGTTCCCGCACTGGAAAAAGGCGGTGGATTCCATGCGACGTTCGATGCCCGGCGCCGGGGAATGGGTCGCCGGAGGGTGCTGGGTGAGCGGAAGGCGTCGCGCGTTAAGGGTTTACACCAAGAACGGGACTTGGGGGGAGAACTTCAGCACGGGTGCGAAACCTCGCTTAACCGTCAATCATCGTATTGCAGGTTAACTCGGTTGGCAAGGTGGGTGCCCACCTGAGCGGACCGGGGTTCTAGAGACAGGAGACTCCCATGAAATCGACTCTGATTGCGGCCCTGGTTGGTTCCGCTGGCTTGGTGACGGCCGGCCTGCTCGGCGGGGCACCCTTTGCGATCGGCGGCGGCGCTGGCTCGGCGTCGGGGGGGACGGGGGCGGGGGCGGGTGGGGCGGGGGCGAAGCCGGTCGCGGTTGAGAGGTTGGAGGCCGCCGCGGCGGTCGCCAGCCCGGCGCGGGTGTCGTACCGGACGGTGAAGGTTCGCGGGCTGGATGTGTTCTATCGCGAGTCCGGGCCGAGCGACGGGCCGGTGGTGCTGCTGCTGCACGGGTTCCCCTCGTCGTCGCACATGTTCCGCAACCTGATCCCCGTGCTGGCCGACCGGTATCGCGTGATCGCCCCGGATTACCCGGGCTTCGGCTACAGCTCGGCGCCGGGGCGCGACCAGTTCGCGTACACGTTCGACAACCTGGCGGGGGTGGTGGATGAGTTCACGCAGCAGCTTGGGCTGAAGAAGTTCGCCATTTACGTGCAGGACTACGGGGCGCCGGTGGGGTACCGGATCGCCTCGGCCCACCCGGAGCGGATCACGGGGATCATCGTGCAGAACGGCAACGCGTATGTGGAGGGCCTTCCCGACAGCTTCTGGGCGCCGGTGAAGGCGTACTGGAAGGACCGCACGCCGGAGAACCGGGCGGCGCTCGAAAAGGTGATGTCGCCGGAGGTGACGCGCTGGCAGTACACCGTCGGGACTCGTGATGTGACGAACATCAGCCCCGATGCGTGGACGCATGACCAGGCGGGGTTGGACCGGCCCGGGAACATCGAGATCCAGCTCGACTTGTTCCTGGATTACGGCAGCAACCCGGCGCTGTACCCGACGTGGCAGAAGTACTTCCGCGAGCACCAGCCGCCGATGCTGATTGTGTGGGGTAAGAACGACCCGATCTTCCCGCCGGCGGGCGCCGAGCCGTACAAGCGGGATGTGAAGAACCTGGATTTCAACCTGCTGGACACGGGCCACTTCGCCCTTGAGGAGGACGGCGCGGTGATCGCGGAGAAGATCCGCGGCTTCCTGGGGAAGAACGTGAAGTGACCGACCTGCGGGCGGGAATGGAAGCGATCACGCATCGGCCGCCGGGTATCGGCGGCCGGTGTCTTTGGTGGGCGCGGGTGGGTCAGAGGCTGAGATTGCGACCTGTCTCACCGGGTTCGAAGATCGCGGCCGACTCGGCCTCGACGGCGAGGGTGAGGCGGCCGCCGCGGGCGACGCCATCGCGGGCGCGGATGCGGGCGACGATGCTGGCGCCAGCGGGGGTGGCGAGGCTGACGTCCATGGAGTCGCCAAGCGGCTCGATGAGGCCAACGGGGAGGGTAATGGTGGGGAGGCCGGAGGTCGCGGGGCTGACTTCGGTGAAAGCCTGGGGGCGGAGGCCGAGGACGACGGGCTTACCGGCATGAGGCCGCAGCGCGGCGGACTGGGCGGCCGGGATGGCGACGGTGAGGCCGCCGGCGGGGCCCTTCTCGACGAACTCGACGGCCCCGGCCCCCCCGGGGGAAGACGGGGCGTCGCGCAGGACGCCATCGACAAAGTTCATGGGCGGGGTGCCCAGGAAGCCGGCGACGAAGCGGTTGACGGGGCGGCGGTAGACCTCGAGGGGGGAGCCGGCCTGCTGGATGACGCCGCCGAGCATGACGACGATGCGGTCGCCCATCGTCATGGCCTCTTCCTGGTCGTGGGTGACGTAGACGGTGGTGGTCTTGAGGCGGAGCTGGAGGGCCTTGAGCTCGGCCCGGGTGGTGACGCGCAGGCGGGCGTCGAGGTTGGAGAGGGGTTCATCGAAGAGGAAGGCCTTGGGCTCGCGGACGATGGCCCGGCCGACGGCGACGCGCTGGCGCTGGCCGCCGGAGAGGACGCCGGGCTTGCGGTCGAGGAGCTGCTCGATGTGGAGCATGGCGGCGGCCTCGCGGACGCGGCGCTCGATCTCGGGCTTGGGGACCTTGCGGAGCATGAGCGAGAAGGCGATGTTCTTGTAGACGGTCATGTGGGGGTAGAGGGCGTAGTTCTGGAAGACCATCGCGATGTCGCGGTCTTTGGGGTGGACGTCGTTGACGACGCGTCCGCCGATGGAGATCGAGCCGCCGGAGATCTCCTCGAGGCCGGCGATCATGCGGAGGGTGGTGGTCTTGCCGCAGCCGGAGGGGCCGACGAGGACGACGAACTCGCCGTCTTTGATGTCGAGGGAGACGCCCTTGACGGCTTGGAACCCGTTGGGGTAGGTCTTGACGAGGTTGGCGAGAGCGATGTTGGCCATGGTTTTTTGCCGGAATGCAAGCGGTTTCCCGACGGGTGGGAAGCGGCGTGAAGGATACACGAAGGGCGGAACCGGGGGCGTGTGGATTTGGGGTGTGGCGGGGTGCGGAGCCAAGCACGGGCGCGGCGGGGTGGGCGGGCGGGCCACGGGGCTGGGGAGGGCGCGCGGGGGCGGGCCCGGGCCGGGGGGGCGGGCGCGGGGGGCGGGCGTTGGAAGGGACCGTGTTGGGCGCGGGGGTCCTTCCCCGCCACTTCCGTGGCGGGCTCTGAAGGTCACGCGAGGCGGACTGGGGCGCCCGTCTGGAGGCTGCGCAGTTCGGCTTCGAGCAGGGCGGTGGTCTTCACGGCGTCGTCGATGGTGGCGTCGAGCTCGGCGCGGCCCGCGGCGATGGCGCTCACGAGGTGCTGGGCCTGCTGGTCGTAGGCGGAGTGAGCGGGGAGCGGGATCTCTTCGGATGCACCGGCCTGGCAGAGGAGCAGGCGCGGGCTGCGGCCGAAGTCGAAGTCCGCAGTGGCGCGCTCGAAGACCACGACGTAGCGCATCTTGAAGCCGAAGCCGGGCGTGTGGTCCTGTCCGCCCTCGGCGATGACATGGGCGGGCCCGCCCGGGAAGCGGTAGAGGGTCGTGAGGTGGTGCGGCGAGCCGGTGGAGACGACCTCGGCGGGTTCGCCCAGGCTCCAGCGGATGAAGTCGGCGTCGTGAATGTGCAGGTCGAAGAGCGGGCCGCCGGAGCGGGCGAGATCGGCGTAGAACGGGGTCCAGTCCGGCGGGCTGCCCAGGCGCTGAAAGACGGCGCTGCGGACCGGTCCGTAGCGGCCATCGCGGATGCACTCCCGGAGCCAGACCCAGCCTGGCCAGAAGCGCATACACATGCCGGGCATGCAGAGCCGCCCGGCGGCGCGGGCGGCCTGGGCGAGGCGGGCGACGTCGCCAGCGCGGATGGCGACAGGCTTCTCGACCAGGACGTGCTTGCCGGCCTGCAGGGCGGCGAGGGCGAGGTCGACGTGCGTGTCGGTGTGGGTGCAGACGCTGACAAGGTCGACCCCGGGGTCGGCCAGCAGGTCTACGGCGCGGGAGTAGGTGCGAACGACCGTGGGATCGAAGAGGAGGGCCTGCTCGGCGCTGGTGGTGAGATTCCCCGCGGCGGCAGGGCGGCCCGAGAGGCGAACGGGGTCGGCGTCGGCGACGGCCGCGAGGCGGCAGTCGAGGCCGCTCTGCCGGACCGAGCGATAGGCGCCGATGTGCGTGCGGCCCATGAAGCCGAGGCCGATGACGCCGACGTTGACCGGCTGAGCCGAGGCGACGGGAACGGTGGAATGAGGCATATCGGGCATGGCGGGCATGGCGGGCATGGCGGGAGCGTAGAGGCAGGGGGGAGAGGCGAGCGGAGCCGATCAGCGGCGGCGGGCGACGAGACCGTGGGCGGCACGGATGTCGTCGACCCGGCGCTCGCCGGACTCGCGTTCGATGAGACAGTCGACGGGGAGGGGCGCTGAGGCAGCGGCGGCGCCACCGACGGACGCGCGGAGCACGCGGAAGAACGCGTCCCAATCCACGGCGCCCGACCCGGCGGGGGTTTCGGTCCCCCACTCTCCGGCACGGGGGCTGGGGCGTGCGTCCTTGATGTGCACCTGCACGACGCGCCCCGCGAGCAGGGTGAGGGCCTCGATGGGGTCGCCCATGCCGTACAGGATCATGTTGGCGGGGTCGAAGTTGACGCCGGTGTGCGGGCGGTCGAGCTCGTGGAGGGCCTCGAGCAGGGTCTGGGCGGACTCCTGACCGGTTTCGAGGCCGATCCGGACGCCGTGGTCGTCGAAGACATCGACCACCTGGCGGAGGCGGCTGATGATGACCTCGCGCGGGTGGCCGGGCTCGTGGGGAATGAACCCGGCGTGGAAGGTCACCAGCGACAGCCCGAGGCGGCGGGCGAGGCGGGCGTTGGCCTTCGCGGCGGCGAGGTTGTCGGCCCAGTGCTGATCGGGGCGGAGGCCGCCGGTGACCTTGATGCTGTCAAGGGTCGAATAGTCCTCGCCGCGGGTGGCCATCATGCCCGAGAGGATGGCGATCCCCGATCCATCGGTGTGATCCGCAGCGGCGGCGAGGCGGTTGCGGGTTTCGATCTCGCTCCAGCGGCCGGTGCGGATGGGATCGAGGGCGAGCTGCACGGCATGGAGGCCACAGGCCAGCACCCGCTCAACGAGCTCGCGCGGCGAATCGGGGTGAAGGGACCAGGAGCAGACGCCAACGCGGCTTGGCATGGAGGCGATTCCTCGTTGAGGGCGGCGGATGGACCTGGCGCCGGCGCGATCAGCCAGGCTTGGGCGCGCCGGGGACAGGCTGGGCCAGGAGCTCGTCGACCTTCTTGACCAGCTCGGCGTCGTCGGGGCGGACGCGCGACTCGAAGCGCTGCACGGCGTTGCCGTTGCGGTCGATCAGGTACTTGGTGAAGTTCCAGGACGGCTCGCCGCCGGCGGGGGACTTGAGGCCGTTGAGCTTCTTGAAGAGCGGGTGCACATCGTCGCCCTTGACGCTGAGCTTGGCGAACATGGGGAACGAGACCTTGTACTTGCTCTTGCAGAAGGTGGCGATCTCGTCGTTGCTGCCCGGCTCCTGGCTGTTGAAGTTGTTGGCGGGGAAGCCGAGGATGACCAGGCCCTTGGCCTCCTTGTCCTTGAAGAGCTTCTGGAGGGCCTCGTACTGCGGGGTCAGCCCGCACTTGCTGGCGACGTTGACGATGAGGACCACCTTGCCCTTGTAGGAGGCGAGGTCGACATCTTTGCCGTCGATCGACTTGACGTTGAAGCCAAGGACGTAGTTGGGACCGGCCGCCGGGGCAGGGGTCGCGGGGGTGGTCGGGGTGGCCGGAGACTGGGCGGGCTTGGCGGGCTGGGAGCTGGTCGGGGCGGGCGCGGAGTCGGCCGGCTTCTCCTGCTTGTCCTGCTTGTCCTTCTCCGGCTTGTCCTGACCGGACGCGGCGCCGGCGGAGAGGGCGAGGGAGAGCGTGAGGGCGAAACGGGCTGCGAACGCGGCGGAAGCGGGTGAGCTGGCCATGCGGATCTCCTGGGTTACGGTCGACATTGTAGATACGGCCTGGGAGGAGATCGGTCGCAGGGCGGGCCGAGGGTGCGCGACGGGGGGATAATGGGCGAAGATTCGGCCACTTGGGGCGAGCGGCGGGGCCTTCCGGACGAAGATGGAGCTACGCTGGCGCGTGGAGGCGCGGCGGCTCGGGCCGCGGGCTCGGGGCGGGGGAGGCGGGTCCGACGCATGCGAGGAGTTGTGCATGAACGTGCTGGTGACGGGCGCGGCCGGATACATCGGGTCTCACGCCGTGGCTCGCCTGCTGCGAGCGGGGCACACCGTGGTGGGCGTGGACAACCTGTTCCGCGGGCACCCGGAGGCGATCGAGCTCTGCCGGCGCCTGGCCCCGGGGCGGCTGAGCTTTGAGAACGCCGATGCCGGTGACGCGCCAGTCCTGGAGCGGCTGATGCGGGCCCACGCGATCGAGGGCGTGCTGCACTTCGCGGCCCGGGCGTACGTAGGCGAATCGGTGACCGACCCGCTCTCCTATTACCGGGCCAACACCGCGGCGACGGTGGGGCTGCTGGAGGCGTGCCAGGCGTGCGATGTGGGAAGGCTGGTCTTCTCATCGTCATGCTCGACCTATGGCGATCTGCCCGCGGAACGGATCCCGGTGAGCGAGGACTGCCCCCAGTCGCAGATGAGCCCGTACGGGCGGACAAAGTTCCAGTGCGAGCAGGTGCTGAACGACTTCTCGGAGTCGCGCCGGCGGGCGGGGAAGCCGTTCGCGTGGCGGGCGCTGCGGTACTTCAACGTCGCGGGGTGCGATCGCAGCGGGGTGCTGGGTGAGGATCACACGCCCGAGACGCACCTGATTCCGGTGGTGCTGCAGACGGCCCTGGGGCAGCGCGAGGCGGTGCAGATCTTCGGAACTGACTACCCCACGCCCGACGGCACATGCGTGCGCGATTACATCCACGTCGATGACCTGGCCGACGCGCACCTGCGGGTGATCGAGTCGATCACGCCGGGCGTGGGCGCGGCCCCGACGGAGGCGACCCCGGCGTACAACCTGGGGATCGGGAAGGGCTATTCGGTGCGGCAGATCATTGAGACGGCCCGCAAGGTGACGGGGCGGGCGATCAAGGTGGTTGAGGGCCCGCGTCGCGCGGGGGACCCGCCGCTGATCTACGCGAATCCTGGGAAGATCAACCGCGAGCTGGGATGGACGGCCCAGGTGACGGACCTGGAGGAGATCATCAGCTCGGCGTGGCGGTGGTTCTCGGCGCATCCGCGCGGGTATAAGAGCTGACGGCGAGCGGACGAGGGTTCCAACCCAGTCGCGGCTGAGTGACGGAAGCAAGGGCGTGCGGAGCACACGATGACGAAGCGCGTGAGAGCGTGGCTGGGTTCGGCGGGGCCGCTTGGCGCCGCGCTGGCGCTGGCGACAGCGTGCCTGGCGGGGTGCTTCTCGGCGGGGGAGCCGACGGTGATCAGCAGCATGGCGCCGGCGGAGGCGACGGCGGCGAAACCGGAGATCAGCGGCGATGTGTCCGACGCGTGGCGGAACCCGAAGAACTGGCCGCGGAGGTGGGGATGGTCGGGGGCCGGTTCGGGCTCGGGCGGGGCCGGCCGGCAGGGGCTGGTGCAGCGGGTGGACGGGCCGATCGTGCCGGTGAGGCAGGATGAGGACCAGCGGCGCGAGGTGGAGCAGGAGATGCTCAACGACATCTCGCTGCTGATCGCCACGCGCGGGCGCGGGTGGTTCCGGCGGACGGGCACGCTGACGGTGACGGGCGAAGGCCGGGGCTCATTTGTGTTCGTGATCGATCACACGGCCGAGCCGGGGCGGGTGAAGGGCCCGACCGAGCCCGCGGCGTACTACAAGTATGTCAGCGGGTCGCGCGATGAATCGGGCGAGACGGTGCGGATGCAGCGGACGTGGTTCGCGCTGTATGACCCGGTGGGGCTGGGCCCGCTCGACCAGAGCCCGCCCCGGGCCTGCCCCGGGGTGATCGTGCTGACGCCGGGGCTGTTCGGCACGCCGGTGACAACCGTGAACCAGACTGTGCACGCGCTGCGGGCCGATGGCTGGGCGGTGCTGCGGATGCTGGCGCACTCCTCGCGTTTCACTGAGCAGGCGACCTTCGTGCTGGGGGATGAGACGGAGGTTGACCTGCTGGCGAAGACGATCGCCGATGAGCTGGGTGATCGCGCGGCGGAGTGCGCCTTTGCGGTGGAGGACGTGATGGCGGCGGTGCTGGAGGAGCGGCCGGCGCTGCGCGGGCTGCCGAGGGTGGCGGTGGGGATGTCGGGTGGGGCGATGGTGCTGCCGACGATCGTGGCCCGGAACCCCGGGGCCTATGGCGGGGCGGTGCTGGTGGCGGGCGGGGCGGACTATCTGGGCATCGGGCTGCGGAGCAGCTACGCCGACTGGATCGGTGCGCTGCGGTTCCGCTCGGCTGACGGGGCGCGGCTGGAGGGCCTTCCGGCGGAGCGGCTGGTGGAGGCGTACCGCAAACGGGCGCCGCTGGATCCGCTGTATACGGTGGCGGCGCTGGCGGGCAAGCCCGTGCTGATGATCCACGCCAACGGAGACTCGGCGGTGCCGGCGGATCTGGGTGATGAGCTTTGGCGGCGGGCGGGGCGGCCGGAGCGGTGGGAGTTTCGGACGGGGCACGAAGTGCTGTTCCTGGGCTTGCCGGCGCACCTGGGGCGCCTGAACGACTGGCTGCGGCGGAACATCGCGCAGCGGTCCGGCGCCGGGGCGTGAGCGGCGGCGGCTACGCTGGCCGGTGGATCTGGCGCTGAGCCCCTACCACCTGACGACTCGCGATCCTGCGGCGCTGGCGGCCTTGCTGCTGGGCGACAGCGTCACCACGATGCTGCCGACCCCGGTGAGCGGGAGCGAAGAGCGCGAGCAGGTGGCGCTGGCGCTGCGCCGGAGCCCGCCCTATGCGCGGATGCTGGATTCGTGGCGGTGGGCGATGCCGCTGTTCCGGTCGGGAATCGTGTCGTCGCTGTGCCGGGGGGAGGATGCTCTCGAGGACGCGCGGGCGGTGTGCCGACGGCTGGCGGAGGAGGCGGACTGGTCGCGGTTGCGGCCGTTCCTGCACCCGGAGGCCTTTGCGGGGGGAGAGGGGTACCTCGACGGCGTGTCGACGGACATCCTGAAGGGCGGGCCTGACCCGGGGTGGAGCCTGCCGATCGTGGCGGGGCTGGATGCGCTGGCGCTGCGGCGGGGGCTGATCGTGGTGAGGGCGGGCGGCGCCGGGGCGGGCGTCGGAGGGACTCATGCGCGAGGCGGCGGCGGCCGATCGGGGGCGGGGGGGGGCGGACTGGGTCGCGGCGGGGGCGGAGTGTGGCGCGGCTCGACCGCCCAGCAGGCGGAGTGGCGGCTGGGGGAATCGTGTTTTACGGTCGCGGCGCCGGTGCTGACGCAGGCGGGCCCGGGGACGATCGAAGCGGCGCGGCGTGAGCTGGCGCAGCCGCTGGCGGACCTGCGGTCGGCGATCGATGTGTGCTTCGCGGCCAGCCTCGGGGTGGGTGAGGGCGGGGCCGGGGGCGGGGGGGGCGGGGGGGGCGGCGGTGAGCGGATCCGGGCGGCGGCGCGGGTGTACGGGCAGGCCTTTGAGGCGTTCATCCGGGGACGCGGCGGGCGCGGGCAGGACGACGACGAGGGCCGGCAAGTGCTCGACGCGTTTGTGCGGGTGAGTGGGGTCCGGCTGCCGGCGGACGCGGCGATGCTGGCGGCGCTGGTGGCGGCGAGCCAGCTGGGGCTCGGGGCCGGGGGCGGCGCGCGGTCGCGGTCGGGAAGCGGAGCGGCCGCCGCGGCAGTGCGGCCGCTGCCGGCGCTGGTGATTGAGCTGATGAACGTGACGCCGGCGCGATAGGCCGGGGGCGGAGGGGCGAGCGGGTCCCATACGCTCAGATCGTGACCACGCCAACCACCGGACAATCCAGTTCCAACCCCCCGCCACCCGCCCACCCCCAACGCCACCACTCGGGCCCCAACCGGCTGGCGAAAGAGAGCAGCCCGTACCTGCTGCAGCACGCGCACAACCCTGTGGACTGGTTCCCGTGGGGCGAGGAGGCGATCAGGGAGGCCCGCCGACGGGATGTGCCGATCTTCCTGTCGGTGGGATATTCGACGTGTTACTGGTGCCATGTGATGGAGCGGGAGAGCTTCGAGGACCCGGCGATCGGGGCGTTGATGAGCGAGCGGTTCGTGTGCGTGAAGGTTGATCGTGAGGAGCGGCCGGATGTGGATCACCTCTACATGACGGCGGTGCAGGTGCTGACGGGGCGGGGCGGGTGGCCGATGAGCGTGTTCATCGAGCCTGAGCGGCTGCGGCCGTACTGGGCGGGGACGTACTTTCCGCCGGCGCCGCGGCACGGGCTCCCGAGCTTCAGGCAGGCGCTGGAGGGGATGTCGGAAGCGTGGTGGACCAAGCGGGCCGACGTGCTCAAGCAGGCCGGGGCGGTGGGAGATGCAGTGACCAAGGAGCTGACGGGCGCCCGAGAGCTGGCGGGCGTGGGCGTCGGCCGGCCGCAGGTGGCGATGGCGGTGCAGGCGCTGATGACGATGTTCGACCGGACCAACGGGGGCTTCGGCGGGGCGCCGAAGTTCCCGCAGCCGGTGTACCTGGAGCTTCTGCTGGACGTGCGCGACCGGCTGGAGGAGCGGTCGCAGCGCGACGCGATCGACGCGGCGTTGCGGACGACGCTCGACAAGATGGCCCTGGGCGGCATGAACGACCAGGTGGGCGGCGGATTCCACCGCTACAGCGTGGACGCGATCTGGCTGGTGCCGCACTTTGAGAAGATGCTCTACGACCAGGCCCAGTTGCTGTCGGTCTATGCGCGGGCGGCCACGGTGTACGGCGACGCGTTCTATGCGCGGGTGGCCCAACGGACCGCGGGCTACGTGCTGCGCGAGATGACGGGCGGGCACGGCGGCTTTGCGACAGCGCAGGACGCCGAGGTGGACGGGCGCGAGGGGCTGAACTATCTCTGGACGGCGGCGGAGTTTGGCGTGCTGCTGGGACCGGAGGATGGGCCCCTGGCCGCGGCGATCTACGGGGTGTCGGAGGGCCCGAACTTCAAGGACCCGCATCACCCCGAGCAACCGGCGATGAACGTGCTGCGTCTGGCGGAGAGGCCGGAGGCGACGGCGGGACGGCTGGGTCTCTCGACGGAGCAGTTGCTCGCTCGCCTTGACCGGGTGAACGAAGTTCTTTATGCCGCGCGTGCGAAGCGGAAGCAGCCGCGGCTCGACGACAAGGTGCTGACTTCGTGGAATGGGCTGATGATCGGGGCCCTGGCGAACGCGGCAAGGCTGCTGGAGGCGCCGGAACTGGCGGAGGCGGGGGCGCGGGCGGCGGAGTTTGTGCTCGGGACGATGGTGCGCGATGGGCGGCTGCTGCGCACGTGGCGGGACGGGGGCGGGGGGGGGGGCGAGGCGAAGCTCGAAGGGGTGCTCGAGGACTACGCGATGCTGGCGCACGGGCTGCTGGCGCTCGAGCGGAGCGGGGAGGGTGGAGCCCCCTGGGGGGCCCGGGCGAAGGCGCTTATCGAGCAGGCCGAGGCGCTCTTCGGCGATGGGCGGGGCGGGTGGTGGGACACGCGGGCGGATCAGGCGGACCTGTTCGTGCGGGCGCGGACGACATACGACGGCGCCGTGCCGTCGGGCGTGTCGTTCATGCTGCATGCGCAGATCGATCTCGCGGAGCTTGAAGGGGGCGGGGCGGAAGCCGCGGCGCGAACGCTGGTGGGCGTCAGCGGGCCGCTGGCGGACTCGCCGGTTTCGACGGCGAACTCGACGCGCGGGCTGCTGCGGCTGGTTTCAGGGCATGAGCCAGAGCTGGTGGCGGCCCTGGCGGACTCGGGGGCCACGGCGGGCTGGGCCCAGGTCGAGGGGACGAGGCGCGGCTCGGCCGGGGCGGACGTGGTCGAGGTTTTCGCGGATCAGGAGGCGGTGAGCATCGGGCTGGAGACGCCGGGCGAGTTCACGCTGCGGCTGCGGATTGCCCCGGGGCATCACCTGGTGGCGGCGGATCCTGGCGCCGGGCGGGGGGCGGGCGGGCTGCACCCCACGCGGGTAGGTGTGGCCGGCGGGGGCGGGATCAAGGCGTATGCGGACTACCCGCCGGGCGAGCGGCTGGAGGCGGGTGATCCGGAGGCGCCGCTGGTGTACCGGGGCGAGGTGGAGTTCAAGGTGGCCGTTGAGCGGAGCGGGGACTGGGCGGGGACGCCTCGGGTGACTCTGAGCTACCAGGCGTGCACGGATCAGGAGTGCCAGCTTCCGACGACGGTCGCGCTGGATGTGGAGGTTCTGCCGCTGGGGTGACGCGCAGAATCTGCGCGGAGCCGCCGGGATGCCTGAGATCCGATCAGGGCCGTCTACTTGTTCTTGTTGCCAGAGGGCGCGGGCTGCGCGGCCGGGGCGGGGGGCGGATTGGCCGGGACCTTGATGTTGGTGCCGCAGTTGCGGCAGCGGACGGTCTTGCCGCGTGCGGAGTGCGGCACGGCCAGCACCCGTCGGCAGGTGAGGGCTGGGCACATGATGCGGACGGTCTGATCAGCCATGACGTGTCGGGTCAGGATCGGTCAGCAGTGCCCGCCCCTTGACCCCGGCAGGCGGGATGGGGCGGGATCGGCGGAACTGCCGAGGGATGGTCCCTCGGTCAGGCTGGTCGAAGCGGCCGCAAGCGGGGGGCCCCGCGGAGCAACGCACGGCCCCGCCGGGGCGTGCGCGGGGTGAAGGGGGGGCGGGGGGGGGCGGGGGCCCTGAGGGGGAGGCCGAAGGGCTGCGTTCGGGGGCGCGGGTTCTCGGTCGAAGGAACCTATCCTGCGGGGGCGCCAAGACAGGCGGATGCTGATGGGAACCGTGGCGCGCGGAGAATTTGTGATGAGCATGGCCGGGCAGACCGCCTCAGTGATAACCCCTCCCCGCACCGGATTTGGCCGCGGGACGGTTGTGGTGGGATTGCAATGGGGCGATGAAGGCAAGGGCAAGATCGTCCATGCGCTGGCGGACCGGCATGACGTGATCGCGCGGTACAACGGCGGGGCGAACGCTGGGCACTCGGTCCAGATCGGGGGCGAGCGGTTTGCGCTGCACCTGATTCCGTCGGGGATCCTGCAGCGGGGGCGGCCGGCGGTGATCGGGAACGGGGTGGTTATCGACCCCGACCAACTACTGAAGGAAGTGGGCGGCCTGGAGGCCCGGGGCGTGGATTGCTCGGGGCTGATGATCTCGGACCGGGCCCATGTGGTGATGCCCTGGCACAAGGCGGAGGACGAGGCCCGGGAGCGGTGGCTGACGGAGGGCTCGCTGCGGGCGATCGGCACCACCAAGCGGGGCATCGGCCCCTGCTACGCCGACAAGGTGCAGCGGGGCTCGGCGATCCGCGTGGGGGATTTGCTGCGGCCGGAAGTGCTGCGGGAGCGGCTGAAGATGATCTGCCCGCTGAAGACCGCGCTGCTGGGGGCGCTCTCAGGCGGGGTGGCGGCGCCGAAGTTTGAGATGGAGCCGACGGCCGCGATGTGCGAGCGCTGGGGCGCCCAGTTGAAGCCGATGGTCCGCGACACAACGGCGCTGCTGCTGGAGGCCATCGAGGCGGGCAAATCGATCCTCTACGAAGGGGCGAACGCAACGCTGCTGGATGTCGACCACGGAACGTACCCATTCGTGACGTCATCAAGCTGCGCCGCGGCGGGTGCGGTGACGGGCACGGGCGCCCCGATGACGAGCATCGGGACGATTCTGGGCGTGATGAAGGCGTACTCCAGCCGGGTCGGCGGCGGCGCGATGCCGACGGAACTGCTCGACGAACTGGGGGACCGGATCCGGACGCGCGGGCGGGAATTCGGGACCACGACCGGGCGCCCGCGCCGGGTGGGGTGGCTGGATCTGGTGGCGGTGCGTTACTCGGCGCGGATCAATGGGTGCACGGGGCTCTCCATCATGCTGCTTGACGTGCTCTCGGGGTTTGACGACCTGCGGGTGTGCACGGCGTACGACGGTCCGGCGGGGCGGACCACGGCGTTCACCCCCGACGGGGCGTGGCTCGACCAGGTGCGGCCGGTCTATCAGACGGTGAAGGGCTTCTCGGGGGATCTGAGCGGAGCCCGCAAACTGAGCGAACTGCCTTCGGGGGCGCGGGCGTATGTGGACATGATCGAGGACTACGTGAGCGTGCCCGTTCGGGTGGTCTCGGTCGGGCCGGATCGTGCGCAGACGATCGAGATCGACTGAAGCCCGCCGGCGACACGCCCCTTCGCACCGCCCCTTCGCCCCGGTTCACCTACGGAGCGCCTTTCAACCCGTGCTTACGAGCCATTCCACCACGTCCGGCGAACCTGCACGTCCAGGTTCACTCGCAGGTTCACTCGCGGGGGCACTCCCGGGTTCACTCCCAGCGATAGGCCCGGCGAGCGGTGACGGCCCGCCGCCAGTGGAGCAGGCGCGGGCGGCGCTCGGGCGGCTCGACGGCCCGGGGCGGGCGATCGTAGAGCGGATGATGGCGCGGAATCCCAAGGCGCATCCGCATCTGCGGCTGCCCGACGTGCATCCGGGCCGGATCCCCCGTCACGTGGCGATCATCATGGACGGCAACGGCCGCTGGGCGACGAAGCGGGGCCTGGCGCGGATGCTCGGGCATCGCGAGGGGGCGCGGGCGGTGCGCGAGGTGGTGCAGGAGGCGGGCTATCTGGGGATCGAGGTGGTGACGCTCTATTCGTTTTCGCTGGAGAACTGGAAGCGGCCCCGGGACGAGGTGGAGGCGCTTATGCGGCTGTACATGGAGTACATGTCGGCGGAGCGCGAGGAGATGATGCGGGAGAACATCCGCTTCCGGCAGATCGGGCGGACCGAGGGGCTGCCGGCGGAGGTGGTCGCGATGCGCGATGATGTGACGCGCGAGACCAGCGGGAACACCGGGTGCACCCTGTGCCTGGCGGTGAATTACGGCAGCCGGGCGGAGATCGCCGACGCGGTGCGGGCGATCGCGACCAAAGCCGCGCGCGGGGAAATCGACCCGGCCGGCGTCGATGAGCGGACGGTGGCCGCCCATCTCGGGACCGATGGGCTCCCGGATCCGGACCTGCTCATCCGCACGGCGGGGGAGAGCCGCGTGAGCAATTTTCTGCTGTGGCAGATCTCGTACGCCGAGTTGCATGTGACGGCGGCGCTGTGGCCGGACTTCGGCTCGGCGGACCTGCACGCGGCGATCAGGGATTTCGCGGGCCGGACGCGGCGGTTCGGCGGGCTGACGCAGTAGGCCTTCGCCCCCACCCAACCCCCAACCCACAACCCCCAACCCCCCCCACCACCGATCCGCTGGTGAGGCCTTTCAGGCGGCGAGCGAGAGCGGCTCGACGGTCGCGGCGATGAGCGTCTTGAGGCGGTGGGACCAGAGGTGGGTCCGTTCGACTTCGCGCCGGCCGCGCTGGGCGAGTTCGACCCTGCGGGCGGGGTCGGCCAGCAGGGCGCTGAGTTCCTCCGCGGCGAGGCCGGGCCGGGAGGGGTCGAAGAGGCGGAGGGAGGGCTCGGCGCCGGGGGCCGCGAAGTGGCGGCGGGTCATGGCGCGGTCCTCGGTGACGACGGCGCAGCCGGCGGCCAGCGCGAGGAGCAGGCGCTCGCTGAAACAGGTGGTGAACTGGGTGGGGCCCCAGGCGAGGCAGGCCTTGGCGCGGCGGAGGAGGGCGGGAAGCTCGGCGTACTCGACGGCGCCGCGATAGGAGAGCGTGCCGGTGCACTCCTCGCGCCAGGCGTCGGATCCGTAGACGGCGACGCTGAGACCGCTGAGGGCTCGAAGCATCGCGAGGCGGCGGCGACGGTTGAGGTCGGCGATGCAGACGCGCCAGGACGCGGCCAGCACGCGCCAGTCGCCGGCGTCGACCCCGCAGGGCCCCAGCACGAGCTCAGCGGCGTTCTCAAACGTCGCGGCGGGCTGCGCGAAGAGGTGATCGACCATGGCGCGAACCGAGGGCTGAAGCCACGGCGGCAGAGTTGAGTAGAGGCGGAGGATCTGATCGTGCGAGTGGATGGAGCCGGTGACGACCACATCGATGTCGCGGGTTGTCGAGCCGGGCGGCCCCGTGTGCGTGGGCTCGATATCCCCAGCGTCGCAGAGGGCGGCGGGGCTGATGGCGTGCAGGCAATGGGCGTGGCGGAGGCGCGGCCAGCGCATGCGGAGCAGGTGGGCGCCGTCAAGGCACGGCAGCACGAGGCGGAAGGTGGGCGCCTGGGCGAGGCGGTCCATCTGATCGACCTGGAGGGCCAGGGGGTGATCAACGAAGAACTGCACGAGCGCGGGCGCGGGGCCGGCGGGCTGACCAGCGGCGCGGGGCAGCGCGGGGCGGGCGGCGTTCATGACCGCAGCGAGGTCGCTGAGGTGGTTCATCCACAGGACCGTCTCCGGGGGAGTGTCGCCGCCAAGGGAGAAACCCGCGGAGCTGGCCGCCTCGACCAGCTCAGCCGCCATGGCGCTGAGGAGGTTATAAGACGAGGCGTACCTGG
This sequence comes from uncultured Phycisphaeraceae bacterium, assembly GCA_964611125.1. Lineage (GTDB taxonomy): Bacteria > Planctomycetota > Phycisphaerae > Phycisphaerales > UBA1924 > JAEUIX01. The sequence continues at coordinate 19,264 of CAZSZO010000055.1, forward strand.
TCACGATGTGAATGGACGGGGGCATGAGCGGGAGTGCTATCGGGCTCGACCACCCGGGGCCACAGGCGCCGGGCCGAGAATGCTCGCGACGGGAGGGTCTGGGCCGGTCCACACCACGCGACCCCGACAGGCTTCCGCAAGCGCGCTTCCGGCACAACCGCACCGGCCAGCGCAACCGGGTTGACCGCCCGAGCCTGCCAGGCGTTACGGGTCGCCCAACCGGCGCCGGGCGCGCCGGCGTGAGGCGTTATACGGAGCGGCGGGTGGGGCGGCGCGGGCGGCGCATCTGGCCCACGTTGGCGGGGAGCAGGCGGTTACCCCAGGGGAGCAGGTCAAGCGGGGTGAGGCCCAGTTCGAGCATGGTCCACGAGCCGCCGCACTCGGGGCAGCGGACGCGGCGCTCGGCGGGGTTGACCTCGAGGCCCGGGCCATCGGTGATCCGCAGGCCCTCAAGGGGATAGTCGCAGCGGCGGCAGCAGCTCAGCCGCATGAGGCGGCGGAGCACGCCGTAGGTCTGTGCCGCGCGGGCGAGGGAGGCGGCGAGCTCGCCGACGAGCACCGGGATGACGACCCAGGCGACGAGGGCGGGCAGGCCCTGCCAGAATGGGAGCCGGCCAAGGTCGAAGGTGCTGATGGGCGCGGCGAGCAGCACCACCGAGGCGACCCACGCCGAGGCCCAGGTGAAGGCCGCGGGCAGGGGCCCGGCTTCGTAGCGGATGCGGGCGGCGCGCACGATCTCGCGGCACTCGCGGTCGCCATAACCCGCGAAGGACCGGAACAGCCGCCAGACAGGAAGCTCAGGCGTCAGCATCGCTAGGACTATTCGCGGGGGCCGGGGGCGGCGGTTCGGCCGGGGTGGAGTTTCACCCGGATCTCCCATGGGCCCCAATAACCCGGTATCCTTGCGCCCGGACCGGTTCCGGCGTTTTCGGCTTCATCGCCCGGACGCTTCCCAAAGACGCTTCCCAAGGACCATTCCCATGCCCTCAGCCATCACCATGTCGGCCGGCAAGCTCAACGTCCCTGATCATCCGATCATCCCCTTCATTGAGGGCGACGGCACGGGGCCGGACATCTGGAAGGCGTCGGTGCGGGTCTTCGACGCGGCGGTCGCGAAGGCGTACGGCGGCAAGCGGCAGATCACCTGGGAAGAGGTGCTCGCGGGCGAGAAGGCGTTCAACAAGACGGGCAACTGGCTCCCCGAGGAGACGCTGAAGGCGTTTCGCGAGCGTCTGGTGGGCATCAAGGGGCCGCTGACGACGCCGATCGGCGGGGGCATCCGCTCGCTGAACGTGGCGCTGCGGCAGATCCTGGACCTGTATGTGTGCCTGCGGCCGGTGCGGTGGTACAAGGGCGTGCCCAGCCCGGTGAAGCGGCCGCAGGATTGCGACATGGTGATCTTCCGGGAGAACACCGAGGACATCTACGCGGGGATCGAGATGGCCGCGGGGACGCCGGAGGCGCAGAAGGTGCTGGACTTCCTGCAGGCGAACTTTCCCAAGGACTTCGCCAAGGTGCGGTTCGGCTCCAAGAGCGCGGGGGACGGCTGGCAGGCGCAGCTGGAGGGGATCGGCGGGCCGGCCCGCGACAACCCGGTGATGGTGGGCGTGGGCTTCAAGCCGGTGTCGTTCCTGGGGACCGAGCGGCTGGTGCACTCGGCCATCGGCTACGCCCTGAAGGAGAAGCGCCGCTCGGTGACGATCGTCCACAAGGGGAACATCATGAAGTTCACCGAAGGGGCGTTCAAGGACTGGGGGTACAAGGTCGCGACCTCGATGTTCCGCAACCAGGTGGTGACGGAGCGCGAGTCGTGGATCCTGGGGAACGCCGAGGCGACGCCTGGGCTGACGGCCGAGGCGAACGCGCGGATGATCGACCCCGGCTATGACATGATGACGCCCAAGCAACAGGGCGACATCGTGGCCGAGGTGCAGACGGTGCTGAAGCTGGCCCCGACGCACGGCGACGGCAAGTGGAAGAAGATGCTGCTGGTGAAGGACTCCATCGCCGACATCACCCTGCAGCAGGTGCTCACCCGGCCCAAGGACTTCGATGTCATCGCCTGCATGAACCTCAACGGCGACTACCTGTCGGACGCGCTGGCCGCGCAGATCGGCGGCATCGGCATCGCCCCCGGCGCCAACATCAACTACGTCACCGGCCACGCCATCTTCGAAGCCACCCACGGCACGGCGCCGAAGTACGCCAACCTCGACCAGGTCAACCCCGGCTCGGTGGTGTTGTCGGGCGAGATGATGCTCCGCTACATGGGCTGGACGGAGGCGGCGGACCTGATCATCAAGGGCATGGACGGGGCGATCACGGCGAAGACGGTGACCTACGACTTTGAGCGGCTGATGAAGGCGGAGGGGGATACGGGCGTGACGAAGGTGAAGTGCTCGGGGTTTGCGGATGCGATTATTGAGCACATGGGATGAGCGACGGGACCTGACCTTGCCCACGAATGGTGGACACACGCCCAGGCGGCTACAAGAGCCGTCAGG
>CAZSZO010000056.1:0-21292 GCA_964611125.1 uncultured Phycisphaeraceae bacterium
ACCCTGGTGCTGGAGCGGGTTGAGGACTTCTTCAACCTGGTCGCCGCCCGTGACTTCAGCCAGAACCCTCCGATCGGCGTGCTGGTGGAGAACCCGGCCTTTGTCGGCGGTCGCCTGTGCTCAATCGAGACCAGCGGCACGTCGAACACCTGGTTCATCGGCGGCTACGACAACGGCGGCGAGCGGCCCCTGAACGCGACGTGGCAGGTCTCGACGGTGAAGGTCGACTTCGACTCCCAGGGCGCGCGCACGTTTACGCTCATCCCCTCCTCGCGGAACCTCCCGACCGAAGTGGTCCCCTCCGGCAGCGGCGAGGGCATCCTGGGCATGGACTACGTCCTGTCCAATGACCTCAACCCGGCCGGCCAGCGGATCGGTTTCCTCGCGATGAACTTCGAGATCCGCAACATTCAGACTTACAACCGGGCCCGCGTCTACGACGTGACCACGCAGCTCAACCCGATCCTGCTGGCCCCCGGCAATCCGCCCGCGTTCACCAACCCCCCGACCACGCGCATCACCACCGGTCCGGCGTGGGATTGGGGCCCCAATGGCGTCAGCGGCGGCGGGTTCGACTACAAGACCGGGAGCACGTTCTACGCCCAGGACGGCGCTGCGGACGGCCCGATGATCCTGAACTGCGCCTTCAGCGCCCCCAGCGCCCGCACCATGGACAAGGAGCGCTACGACTTCGATAACCGCTCCCCGGCCGACGGCCTGCCCAACGGCGTCTATGCCCGCGCTGACAACGACTCGCTGCTCTTCCGCGGGACCTCGCTGGTTCCGGGCAGCATCGGCGCCTTCGACACCACCGACACGCTGTGGCGCGACCTGGACGTTCACCCCGGCACCGGCGTGATCGCCGCCCGCGCCAGCAACACCCTGCGCATTGTCGAGCGCAGCAACTCGACCGACCCCGCGGTCTTCAACACCCAGACCGGGCTGCTCAAGCTCAACGGCGCCAACGCCGTGGGCGGCGTCAACAACCAGCGGTGCAACATCCTGCACGGCGCCAACGGCGGCGACCTGGTGATCTGGAACGATCGGCGGTCTGGGTCGGACGGCCAGTCCTTCTCGCAGGTCATCAAGTTCAACCAGCTCACGGCGCTGAGCGATCCCAACCCCTGCCCCGACGCAACGTTCACGATCATCAACCCTGACGGCACGCCCGTGAGCATTGCCCAGACGACCGCCGATGACGCCGTCGCCCAGATCAAGACGAGCAACGGCGTGTACGACTTCGCCTGGATCGAGAGCGAAGGGCGGCTCCTGGTGCTCGATGGCGGGTTCTCTTCCCGCGTCTACGTCTTCCGCGTGAATCCCGCCCCCACCCGCTGCCCGGCGGACATCAACGGCGACGGCAACGTCGACCCCGATGATCTCTCGGACTACATCGCCTGCTTCTTCTCGCAGCCCCCTTGCAGCCAGGGCGACTTCAACGGCGACGGCAACACCGACCCCGACGATCTGTCGGACTACATCGCGCTGTTCTTCTCGGGCAACCCCTGCCCGTAAGGCGGCAGTCGGCCGCGAAGGCCTCCTTCGTGTTCCTCCTAGGCCGGCCGGGCCCTTTTCTAAGGTCCCGGCCGGCATTTTCATGCTCACGCCGCGCCGGCTTCACGCAGCCCCCGACGGAGGCGGGCCCCGTCGGAGGGCCCCCGTGGGCGGCGCGGGTACGATGATGCCGTCTGGCCGGCTTAGCTCAGTTGGTAGAGCAGCAGTTTTGTAAACTGCAGGTCGCCGGTTCGAATCCGGCCGCCGGCTTTCGACCGTAAGCATGATCACGATGGCCCGCCGCCTGATGCGCCATGGCCCGTTGATGATGCGGGTATGCTGTGCCCATGGCGATTTCTGGTTCCGGCGACCGGCGGGTGGGGGGCGGTGAAAACACCGGTCGACCGAAGGCGGCGGAGTTCGGCTATCACGGCGGCAGCGCGGGTCCCCAGGGCGGCCTGGGCGCGGCCGATCCGCTGGAGCACATCGCCCTGTTCGCCCGCCTGAGCCCGGCGGAGCGGGCGGAGCTGTTCGGGGCCATGACCCGCCAGCACATCGGGCTGAACCAGACGGTGTTCTGGCTTGGGGACCGAGGCGACAGTTTCTTTGTCATCGAGCGGGGAGAGGTCGCCGTGACCGTGCCCAACGACAAGGGCGAGCACGTCACGCTCAACACGCTCGGGCCCGGAGGGTTCTTTGGCGAGATCAGCCTGCTCGACGGGGGTCCGCGCACGGCCACGGTGCGGGCGGTGAGCGAGTGCGAACTGCTGTCGCTCACCCGCGACGCGTTCCACGTCTTTCTGCGTCGCCGGCCCGATGTGGCGATCGAAGTGCTCACGGTGATGGGCCAGCGGCAGCGGATGAGCACCGAGGCGCTGCGGAACCTCAAGAACCCCAACGAGGTCTTCGCTCAGACCCAGGGCAGCCTCTGGCAGCGGATCAGCGACGTGATCGCGACGGTCGCGGCCAGCCAGTGGTTCACGCTCTTCCACCTCGGGTGGTTCGGGCTCTGGATCGGGGTGAACCTGTTCGGCCCGCTGATGAGGATGGGTGTGGTGCTGGTGCCGGACGAGAAAGCGGACCAACTTCCGTGGTGGATCTTCGATCCCTTCCCGTTCGGCCTGCTGACGATGGTGGTGAGCCTGGAGGCGATCTTTCTGTCGATCTTCGTGATGGTCAGCCAGAACCGCCAGAGCGAGAAGGACCGGCTCAGGACCGACCTTGACTATCAGGTGAACGTCAAGGCCCAGACCGAGATCATGAACATCGCCCGCCGGCTGGAGGTGCTGGAGCGGCTGGAGGAGCGGATCGAGGCGGCCGTGGCCGCCGGCCGAGCCGGCGGAGAAGCGTCGTCACGTGGCTGAGCCTCGGGCTGTCAGCGCGGCGGCGCGAGCTTCTCCTGAAAGAACTGGGCGATTCTCGAGTACAGCCGGGTGGTCACCACCGGGTCGGGGACCATGTGCGTGAAACCCGCCAGGGGCAGGAACTCAAAGGGCTTGCCCGCCCGGAAGAGCGACTGGGTCATCTTGAGGCTGTGCATGAAGTAGACGTTGTCGTCGGATGTGCCGTGCACGATCATCAGCGGGCGCGTGAGGTCGGGGCAGTAGGTCAGGACCGAGCTTTTGCGGTAGATCTCGAGCCCCTCGGGGGTGGAGGGCACGCCCAGGTAGCGCTCGGTGTAGTGGGTGTCGTAATCGAGCCAGTCGCAGACCGGGGCGCCGGCGACCCCGGCGTGGTAGACATCGCCGCGGCGCATCACGGCCATGGCCGAGAAGTAGCCGCCGAACGACCAGCCGTAGATGCCGACGCGGGTGAGGTCGAGCTCGGGGAACCTGGCCCCGAGGGCTGCGAGGCCTTCGGCCTGGTCATCGAGGGCGGGACCGATGAGGTCGTTGCGGATGGCCCGCTCCCACGCGCGGCCCCGGCCCGGGGTGCCGCGCCCGTCGAGGGTGACGACGACGAACCCCTGATCGGCGATCCACTGCTGCAGGAAGTAGGACGAGGGCGTGGAGTGGACGGTGTTGGCGTGGGGGCCGCCGTAGACGTTGACGATGACGGGGTACTTGCGGCCCTTGTCGAAGCCGCGCGGGCGGATGAGCGCGGCGTGCATGCCCTTCGGGCCCACGCGGGTGAGTTCCAGATTCGTCGTCCAGGGCGGGGTCTCCCGCGTTGACCTGAGCGATCCCGAGGCCGGCTCGCCGGCGGCCTTGTGGACCGTCCAGCGGAGCTCGCCGCTCTTGAGGGTGGAGGAGATGACGCAGGCGGCGGAGTCCTTGGCGCGGATCATCGCGTGTCGGCCGGGCTCGCTGGTGACCCGCTGGGGGGCGCCGAGGGCGGGGTCGGAGGGGACCCGCCAGAGGTGCGATTGGGTGGGGTCGTCGCTGGCGGAGACGTAAAGGTCTCCGGACTTTTCGTCGACGCCGATGAGGCCGTCAAGCCCGACATTGGGGGGCGTGATGGTGCGGATCAGGGCCCCGTCGCGGTTGTGCAGCGCCAGGCGCCAGGAGCCGTCGTTCTCGGTCATCCAGAGGAAGCCCGACCCGTCGCGCAGCCAGCGGGGGTTGGAGGGGACAAGGTTCAGCCATGCCGAGTCGGTCTCGGTGAGCAGGGGCTTGACGGCCCCGGTCGGGGCGACCTCAAAGAGGGTCTGCTCGGTCTGCTCGCGGTTCTGCACGAGGATCGTCAGCGGTGCGTTCTTGGGCCAGGTGACGCGGGCGAGATAGGGGTGGCGCGTGCTGTCCCACGCGACCCAGGTCGTCTCACCGCCCCTCCCGCCGCCGGAGGGGATGATCCCCAGCTTCACGGCCGCGTTGGCCTTGCCGGGGCGCGGGTAGGGCCACGTCTGCGGCGGCCTGGCGGGGTCGACGGCGTCGGCGATGTGGAAGGTCTCCATGCCGCCGGTGTCGGTCTGCTGATAAGCGATGAAGGCGCTGTCAGGCGACCACCAGTAGCCGGCGAAGCGGTCCATCTCCTCCTGGGCGACGAACTCCGCCAGGGCGTTGGAGACCGTGTCGGAAGCCGAGCGGGTGAGTCGGGCCTCGGCGTTGGCCGCGATGTCGGTGACGTAAAGGTCGCCGCTGCGCACGCAGGCGATCTTCTTGCCATCGGGCGAGAAGCGCGCATCGATGGGGAAGCCCGCCTTCTCGCCCTCGAGCGGGTTGAGCCTGGTGATCTTGCCCGTCGCCCGCTCGACCACGAAGAGCTGGCCGGAGAGCGGGACCAGGATGAGCGCCCCATCGCCGCTGACCGAATAGCCGGCGATCCCGCGGCTGGCCATGCGCATCCGCTCGCGCCGCGCCAGCTCCTCGGGGGTGAGTTGCTCCTCCTTGCCGGAGAGGAGTTGCTCGGCCGTGAGCAGGACGCGCTCCTGGCCGGTGGAGAGATCGAAGGCGAAGAGGTCCTGGACGAACGATCGCGGGCCGGAACGCAGGAAGAGCACGGCGTCGCCGGCGGGGGTCAGGGTGATGGACTTGGGCGTGCCGTGCGAGAACCCGCGGGTGGCGGCGAACTGCTCGAGGAACGCGGGGTCGACGAGCTTGGAGGGAAACAGGCTCGCCGCCGCGGGGGGTGAGGCAGGTGGCTGGGACGCGGGCGAATGGAGCCCGGCCGCTCGAGTCGCGGCGATGGAGAGCCAAAGCCCCGCCAGCAGGAACGCGGCGGAACGAGCGAGGGGGTGCGTGGTCATGCCCAGAGCATAACGCCCGGCAGGCCACCCGGGCTGGCCGGCCGATCCGGTACACTCCGGCGATGGCGCGAACGCGATGGATTCTGAGCGGAGTGCTCTTGGGCGCAGCGGCTCTGTGCGGGTGCACCGCCCGGCCGGCCGGGCCTGACGCGGCGCTCGAAAGCTGGAGTGTTCACGATGAGGCGGCCCCGGCAGCGGGGGGCGGGATGGGCGGTTTGGCGGGCGTCCGACTGGCGGTGGGCGGCGGGGCCGTGGCGGCGGTGGAATCAGCGGTGACGGCGCCCGGTCGCCGGTTTGAGGAAGCGCTCCTGTCGTGCAACCTGGAGATCCCGGAGGGGTGCGGCGCCCGCCTGGACGTGCGCGTGGGGGCCATCGGTGGGGCTGGGGCGGAGTGGTCGCCCTGGATGCTGGTGGCGGGGTGGGGGGCGCCGATCGGGGAGCCGCCGGGGCAGATTTGGCGCGAGGGTGAACGCGAGCTGGCGCGAGTGGATGTGGACTATGTGCGTGCCGCGCGGGCTGGTGGGCCGCTTGATCTGCTGCAGTACCGCGTGGTGGCCGGCGGCGACAGCGCGGGGACGGTCACGGTGCGGCGCGTGGATGTCAGTTTCAGCGCGGCGTCGCCCATCGAGGGGTGGCGTGCGGCTCGCATGCCGGCCGGCGGACAGGCCAGCCCGGGCTGGGAGGGCGAGCTTGACGTGCCGTTTCGCAGCCAGAAGACCGAGCACGCCGATCTCGCGGGGCGGATCTGCAGCCCCACCAGCGTCGCGATGGTGCTGGCGTTTCGCGGGGTCGATCGGCCGGTGAGCGAGGTCGCCGCGCGAGCGTATGACGAACCCAACGAGATCTACGGCAACTGGCCGCGCAACGTGCAGGCGGCCTTTGCGATGGGTGTGCCGGGGTACCTGACGCGCCTGGATGAGTGGGGCGAGGTCGAGGCGCTGCTGCGACAGGGCCAGCCGATCATCGCCAGCATTCAGGTCGAGCCCGGTGAGTTGCCCGGCGCCCCCTACGAGGGCACCGATGGCCACTTGATCGTCATCCGCGGGCTGATCCGCGACGGCGTGATTGTCAACGACCCTGCGGTCTCGACCGCGGAGGCGGGTCGGCTTGTCTACCGGCGGGCGGATGTCACGCGCGTCTGGATGGAGCGCACGGGCGGCACGGCGTATGTGCTGCTCCCTCGTGACGGAGCCGGGCGTTGAACGAGTCTCCAGGGGGCAACGCCGGCGCCGGCGTCAGTGTCGCCGGCGGCGGGTCGGCGGGCCGGCTGGCCTCGCTCGACGCGTTCCGGGGGTTGACCATCGCGCTGATGTTCTTCGTGAACCTCTCAGGCAACCGCGACGCGTTCCCCGCGTGGTTCGGGCACGCGGGGTGGAACCGGGGCCTGCACGGTCAGTGGCTGGCGGACTACGTCTTTCCCTGGTTCCTGTTCATTGTCGGCGTCGCGATCCCCTTCTCCATGCACGGCGGGCGCGGGCGGGGGGTGTCGGCCCTGCGGCGGATCGCGGGGGCCCTGCGGCGCGGGGCGACGCTGTACCTGCTGGGCATCCTGATCTGGTGCGCCAAGTCCAGCATGGACTCGTTCGAAAGCCGCGGGACGGGGATCTCCTGGGCGACGCTGCTGCACTGGGACATTCTGCCGCTGATCGGGCTGGGTGCGTTTCTGGGGGTGGCGGCTCACCATCTTCCGACCTGGGTGCGCGGAGTCCTGGTGACGGGGGTGCTGCTGGCCAAGTGGCTGCTGATGCCCGACCTTGCCGCCACGGGGGGCCTGGAGCGCTCGGCGTGGATGGCGGCGAGGACCGACATGGAGGCGTTCATCCGCATGGGTGGGGGGTGGGGTGGGGGGTGGGGCGGCTGGTGGGGGACCCTGGCGGCGCAGGGCCTTCCGGCGACCTGCTGCGTGGTGCTGGGGGGCTTTGCGGGCGACTGGCTGCGGGCCGGGCGGGCGAGCCCGACGGTGAAGGCGTACGGACTGATGGCGGCGGGCGGAGCGGGGGTCGCGATCGCCCTGGCTTGGGCGCGGGTCTTCCCGGTGAGCAAGGATTTTTTCACAAGCACGTACGTGCTGCTCTCGGCGGGCTCGGCCGCGGTCGCGCTGGGCTTTCTGTACGGCGCGCTCGACGCCTGGCGCTGGTCGCGGGCGGGTGTGAGCGGGGCCGGGGCGGCGATCCTCGGCCTGTGCCTGGGCTCTTTGGCGTGGCTGCATCACGGCGGCGAGGTGACGGCGGGCCAAGTCACGGCGAGCCAAGTAACGGCGGGTCAGTTGCACGCGGCGATCGTGGTGCTCGGGAGCGGCGCGGTCGGCCTGCTGGGGCTGGCGGGGTGGGACGCTTGGCGCGGGAACTCGCCCCCGGGGCGGGCGGCGTTCCTCGTGATCTACGGCGGCAACGCCATCGCGGTATATGTGCTCTCAGAGTTGCTGTGGACGATGGTGTGGATGCGCTGGCGGGTGGCCTGCCCGCTGGATTTCGGCCCGCAGACGGCCTTCGCGGCGCTCCAGGTGCATCTGAGGGCGCTTGTGCAGCCGCTGGCGGGCGCAGACCTGGCCCGGGGGCTCGGGCCGTGGCTGGCCACGATGGTGTACATCCTGGCGTACTGGGGGCTGTGCCTCTGGCTGCACCGGCGCCGGATCGTCATCAAGGTGTGACGGCGCCAGACGGGTCAGACCTTCGGACGTTCAGACGTTGAAGAGGAAGTGGCAGACGTCAGCGTCCTGCATCACGTAGCTCTTGCCTTCCTGGCGGAGTCGCCCGGCGTCGCGGATGGCCTTCTCATTCCCGTGCTTTTCCAGGTCGGCGACGGAGTAGATCTCGGCCCGGATGAAGCCGCGCTCGAAGTCGGTGTGGATGACGCCGGCGGCCTGGGGCGCGGTGGCGCCGACGGGGACTGTCCAGGCCCGGATTTCCTTGGGCCCGGCGGTGTAGTAACTCTGCAGGCCCAGCAGCTTGTACGCGGCCCGCGAGAGGGTTGCGAGGGCGGGCTCGGACATGCCGACGCTCTGGAGGAGCTCCATCTTGTCGGCGTCGTTGAGGCCCGAGAGCTCGGACTCAATCTTGGCGCAGACGGGGACGACCTCCATGCCTTCATCGGCGGCGATGGCGCGGACCTGCTCGGCGAGCGGGCCCTTGCCGTGCACGTCGTTCTCGTCGACGTTGGCGATGTAGAGCACGCGCTTGGCGCTGAGCATGCCCAGGGGCTTGAGCTGCTTGACCTCGTCAGGGTCGGTGATCTCGCGCAGGACGCCGCGGGCGGGCTTGCCGCCGTCGAGCACGGGGCGGAGCTTCTTGAGCACGTTGTAGCGGGCGACGTCCTCTTTCTTGCCGGATTTGGCGGCCCGCTCGGCCTTGGAGAGGGCCCCGTCGATGGTCTGGAGGTCGGCGAGGATGAGCTCGGTCTCGATGGTCTCGATATCGCGCTTGGGGTTGACCGACCCCTCGACGTGGGTGATGTCCTCTCCGCCGGGGGCTTTGTCAAAGCAGCGGACGACGTGGAGGATGGCGTCGACTTCACGGATGTGCGAGAGGAACTTGTTGCCAAGGCCCTCGCCTTCGCTGGCGCCGCGCACGATGCCGGCGATGTCGACCAGGCGGAGCGCCGCGGGGATGATCTTCTGGGATTCGATGTGTTTGCGGATGATCTCGAGGCGCGGGTCGGGGATCGGCACCACGCCCACGTTGGGCTCGATGGTGGCGAAGGGGTAGTTGGCCGCGAGGGCACCGGCGTTGGTCAGGGCGTTGAACAGGGTGGACTTGCCGACATTGGGCAAACCGACGATGCCGGCTTCCATGGGGAGCGCTCCGCGAAAAAAAGTGGATCCGAGGCGTGCGGGCGGTGGGGTCCGCCGGGGGAGCCATTATTCGCACGACAGCGGCCCCGGCCAAATGCCCGGGGGCCCTTCCGGAGCCCTCCAGCGCCGTCCAGGCCCGATGTGAGCCATTCTGGGCCGCTCAGGACTCCGCACCGGGTCCCGGCGCCCGGTTTGGCCGGAGGCCGGAGAGCGCCGCGATGTGGGCGGGACCCGTTCCACAGCACCCGCCGACGATGGTCGCGCCGCACTCGACCCAGCGCTGCGCCAGTTGGGCGTACCGCGCCGGCGCGCCGGAGCTGTCAGTGGCGCCATCCCAGCCCAGGCCCTCGCCGGGGTCCCCTGCGTTGGCGTACACGCCCAGCCGGACCCGCGGTATGCCGGCGCCGCGGGCCCGGGCGAGGCCGGCCGCCGCCGCGTGCAGAAAGGGCTCGACCTTTGCCGCCGCGATGCAGTTGAGCAGCACCGCGCGCACGCCGAGCGCCGCGGCGTCCCGGGCGGCGAACTCAACGTGGGCCGTCGTCATCAAGGCGCCTGCGGGGCCGGCAGTCAGGCTCAGCCAGACGGGCAGGCCGGTCTGCAGCGCGGCACGGGCGGCGATGAGCGCTTCGCCGGCGTGCGGGAAGGTCTCGCACAGGATGAGGTCAGCCCCCGATTCGGCCAAGGCGTCGGCCATGGCGCGATGGCCGTCGACGGAGAGGGCGGCGGGGGCGCCGCGCGGGTCGTAGCAATCGCCAATTGGCGCGAGCGAACCGGCGACCAGGTGGCCGGTCGGGACGCTGCGGCGGGCGAGTGAGACGGCCTCGCGCGTCAGCTGGCGAAAGTCACCGGCGGCGCCGGAGGAAGGAAAAACCCCGGGCTGGGTGCGGAACGTGCAAGCGGTGTGCACGGTGGCGCCGGCCTGGGCGTAGGCCTGGTGAATGGCGACGATCACTTCGGGGTGCGAGCGGATGGCCGCCGCGCTCCAGCCCGCGCGGGCCTGCTCGGGAAGGGCGACGCCCGCGCGCAGGAGCTCAGTGCCCATGGGCCCATCGAGCACGGTGATGGTCTCAGCCACGCCAGGCCCGCCACAGGGCGCCCAGCAGCAGGACGAGCAGCGGGAGCCCGGCGATCAGGGCCAGCCGCATGATGCGCAGGCGCGCCTCCGGGATCTCCGGCAGCACCGGCGTCGCCAGGGCCTCGGCGCTGCGGACCATGAGCTCGTCCCGCCCCGTCAGCCACGCCGCGGAGGCGTGGAGCAACTCGACATTCCCCGCGGCCGACTGCACGAAGCGGCCGTCGATGTTCTGCGTCTTGTCGGCGAAGACATCGAGGGTCCACGCCATCGACCCCACGACCACCACCCGCTGGAGGCCGGAAGCGAACGCATCCGACCGGCGCTCGACAGCCGCCGCGATGGTCCAGGGCGCCGGGCCGCCGCCATCGTCGCGATCGGAGTCCTTGGCCGGCAGGCGCTGGGCCGGCCTCCCGGTGACCAGCGATTGATAGAACGCCGACCACTCCGATTCCGCCCAGAGGCTGGGGCGGGGCTCGAGGGTCACGATCGGGGTGATCGTCACGCCGGCCGGGGCCTGCTTTCCGAGCGTGCGGAGGGGCATGATCGCCAGCGGGAAGCTGGTGGGCGCCCCGCGGATGGCCGCGGCGATCGGGTGGGTTCCGCCGGGCTCGACGAACTCAAGGCCGCTGTGCACCGAGCGCTGAGGGGCGCCCCCGGGGCCAAGGGTGCGGGTCTCTTCGAACAGCAGCAGGCCGGTCTCCACCTTGAGGCCCAGCGCTTCGAGGTGGTCAACCTGCGGGTCGCTGGCGCCGCTGGCGGGCAGGGTTGACGGGCTGGCGGCGATGAGCACGTTCTTGCCATCGGCGATGAGCTGCTTGCTGGCCGAGGCGAGCCGGTCCATCCGCGCGGCGTCTTCGGGACGGCGGACCTCCATGCCGATCACGAAGTACGCCACTGGGCGGGGGTTCTTGGGATCGGGGCTGACGATGACGGGCGGCTGGGCGTCGACCGCGGCGGGCCACTCGAAGCAGTCGACCCCGCGGAGAGCCAGTCGCGCCGCGACGCGGTTAAACGGCCCCAGGCTGGGTCCGAAGCGGGCGGCTCCGCCGTGGACGATGACCGCGGCGGGCCGGACGGTCGTGGTGAAGGTGGCGAGCGCCGCGGCGAGCAGCTCTTCGCTGCGGAAGCGCATGTCGAGCGTCGGCTCAAGGCTCGAGGTGTTGATGGTGGGCTGCGGGAGGAGCGCGTCGGGGTCGATGGCCGCGAGCTTGGGCGGGGAGGCGGATGGGGAGGTCCCGGACTCCGCGGGCTGCTGGGGCGGCTCGCCGATCAGCAGCGCAGCGCGGGTCCGCTGCAGCGAACGGGCCACGGTGAGGATGGCCGGGGTCCCCAGGCCATCGAGGTCGCTGACGCGCCGCGCGAGGCGATCGCGCAGACCCGCCAGCAGCCGCGCCGCCTGCTGGGCCTTGTCCTTCGACGCGGGGGGAACCCCCTCGGCGGCGACGAAGCGGTCGAGGGCGGTGCTCAGGATCGAGAGCGACTCGGCCACCTTGGCGAGCGGCGCCCGGACGGCCCGGGCGATGAGGTCGAGCGGGGCGACGGGGAGCGGCTCGGCGGGAGCCGCGAGGCTCTTGCGGGCCTCTTCCGCGGCGCGGGCGAGTTCGTCGGCGAAGGCGCGGGCCTGGGCCGCTTCGCCCTCAAAGTACTTCCGGAGGGCCTGAAGTGCCTCGGCGCTCACCGTCGCCTGATCGAGCTCCCCGCGGATCGCCAGAAGGCCGCCGCTGACTTCCTCCAGGCCCTTCGCGGCGTCGTCGGCGCTTTCGATGGCGAGCCGGATGGTCGCCGCCTGCCGCTCCAGCGCGGGCTTGTGCCGCTCAGCCAGCCGCCTGATCAGGTCGTCGTAGCGGGCCAGCCCTTCGAGTGAGCCGGTGTCGATCATCGTCACGGTGAGGTTTCGCGTGGCGCCCTGGAACTGCTCGAGCACGTCAGCGGTGCGCTGGCGGAGGGTGCGATCAAGGCCGCCCAGCGGCGCGGCGATCACCAGCTCGACCGGGCGGTCGAGCCGGGCGAGCACCGCCTGCGTCTGCGGCGCCAGCCGGTGAGACCGCGTGCCCGTGAGGTCGAGCCGGAGCGGGGCGAGTGTGGCCAGCGTGATGAGCAGCGCCGCGATCGCCGTGGCCGCCAGCATGAGCACGCCGGCGGAGAGGGCGAAGCGGCCGGTGAGCCCACGGGCCGGGTTGGCGCCTGACCCGGGCGCCGGGTGGGGGACTGGCCCGGGAGACTGAGGCTTCATCGCCACCTCCGCATCCGCAGAAGCACCGCGGTGAGCGTGACCAGCCAGGCGTCGACCGTTAGAAAGAAGACTACGTGCCGGGTGTCGATCAGGCCCTTGGCGAAGTCGCCGAGGCGAGAGCTCACAGACAGGGCCAGCAGGGCCTGATCCCAGGGCGGCGGCAGCCGCAGCGCAAGCTGGCTCGCCGCGACCTCCGACAGGACCAGGGCGAAGAGCGTCGAGAGGAACGCGAGGGTCTGGCTGCTGGTGAGGGCCGAGAGGAGTGTGCCCAGGGCCAGATACAGCGAGCCCAGCAGCAGGATCCCGGTGTAACCCGCAACGACAGGGCCGAAGTCCATCCGGGCCAGGCCCCCGAGCACGCCGACATACACCAGCGTCGGCAGGAGCATGGTGGCCAGAAAGGCGACGGCGGCCAGGAACTTCCCTGCGACCACCACGACTTCTGTCACGGGGCTCGTGAGCAGCGGCTCGGCGGAGCCGGAGCGGTGCTCCTCGCTCAGCAGCCGCATCGAGATGGCGGGGGCGATCACGATCAGCAGGCTCCACCAGGTGGCGAAGAACTCGCGCATCGACGCCGGCTCGCCCGGGATGAGCATGCGGTAGCTGAAGACCATCCCGGAGAGGAACAGGAACAGCGCGATCACCAGCCAGCCCATCGGCAGGCGGAAGAACGACGCGTATTCACGGGCCCCGATGGCCCAGAGCTTGCGCATGTGGTTCGGTCCTCAGGCGGCGGCGCCAGCCGTGGCCTCGGTGGCGGCCTCTTCGCTGATGGCCTTCACAAAGAACTGCTCGAGCGTGGGTCCCGGGCGATGGAGTTCGCGCACCAGCATTCCCGCGGCGGCCGCGGCCCGGGCCAGCGGCTCGCGCAGGTCCGGTGCGTCGTGGGCGGGCGAAACCTCCAGCCGCGCCGCAGACGCCCCGGCGCTGGAGAGGGCGCGGATCGCCCGCACGCCGGCCACCGGTCGGATGGCGTCAGCCAGGCGGGCCTCATCGCCGCCGACGGCCTCGATGAGGTACGGAGCGGCCCGGCGGAGCGGTTCGAGCAGCGCCGCCGGCGCGCCGTCGGCCCGCAGCCTTCCCCGAGCGACGATCAGCACACGGTCGCAGGTCTGCTCGACCTCGGGAAGGATGTGCGAGGAGAGCAGCAGCGTGCGGTCCACGGCGAGCTCCCGCACCAGCTCGCGCATTTCCTTGATCTGGGTCGGATCGAGTCCGGTGGTGGGTTCATCGAGGACCAGCACCTTGGGGTCGTGCAGGAGGGCCGCCGCGAGCGCGACGCGCTGGCGATAGCCCTTGCTCAGGGCCGAGATCCGGCGGGAGCGCATCTCCCCAAGCCAGCAGCGGCTGATGGCCCGCTCCACGGCGGCGCGAATCGGCCGAGGCACCCCGAACAGGTCGGCCCGGTAGCGGAGGTACCCCTCGACGGACATCTCCGGGTAGAGCGGGGCCGACTCGGGGAGGTACCCGAGCATCGCCCGCGCGGCCTCACTGGCCTCGACGGTGTCATGCCCGCAGACCCGCACCCACCCGCCAGACGGGGCGAAAAAGGCGGTGATCATGCGGATCAGGGTTGTCTTGCCGGCGCCGTTGGGCCCGAGCAGGCCGGTCACGCGCCCGGCCTCAACGGTGAAGCTGATGTCGCTGACGGCCTGCACGTTCCCGAACACCTTGCTGACGCGAACGACCTCGATCATGGTTGTTCTGAGGGTAGCGGCCCCGATCGGGCCGATGTGAAGGTGGGAGGGCGGCTGGTCGCTCGACGAATCGCGCGGGAAACCGCCCCCGACCACCCCGACCCCCCCGACCCCCTTGGACCACGATCGCCCGCACAGGTGGCCGGAACGGCTAGAGTTGCCCCCGATTCCCCCGGATCACCAAGCAATGCACGCCGCCCGTCCCAGATTGCTCCTCATCGGCGGGCCGCACGTGCCCAGCGATGCCGCCGGGGCACTGGCGCCGATTTTCAACGTCGTGCACGTTTCCGGCGAGGCGGCCATGCAGGCCCTGCGCGGCGACAGCGGGCAGCAGTTTCAGGCCATTTTGGCCGACACCGGCGACTATCTGCCGCTGGAGCGGGAGCTGGTCTCACAGCAGGCCAGCACGCTGCTCAATGCGCTGGGCGAAGGCGTCTGCCTCGCCGATCTGGACGGTTCGGTCCTCTGGGCCAATCACCGGTTCCGCAGCTACGAGGACCAGACGCGTGCCAGAATCACGACGGTCTGTCGACAGGGCGCCCGCTGGCTGGCCGAGACCCTGGCCGCAGGCGCCCTGGGCGGAGTCGCGTCGCGGCGCTACGACGTCGCTTCTGCGGACGAATCTCGCCACTACGAAGTTCTGGTCTCGCCGGTGCAGGAGGGCGGCCGACTTGGCGGAGGTGGGGGGGGTGACGGGGGTGGGGCTGGCGGCTCGGGTCAGGCTGAACCGCGGACGCCGCCCCGGCATGTCGCGGCCCTGGTCTGGGATGTCACCGCGACCCGGCGGGCGCAGAAGAAGCAGGCGCTGATCGAGGCGGCTGGTGAGGAGCTGGTGCGGCTGGATCCGGAGCTGATCCGGAAGCTGCACACAGGCGAACGGCTGCGGGTGGTGGAGGAGAAGATCGTCCGCTTCGCGCACGATCTCCTGCACTTTGACCACTTCGCCATTCGCCTGCTTGATGAGCGTTCGGGCAAGCTCGAGCTGGTGATGTCCAAGGATCTGCCGCCCGAGGCCATGGAGGTGGCGCTGTACGCCCGGCGCGATGGCAACGGAATCTCGGGCTACGTCGCCGCGACCGGCCGCTCGTACATCTGCGCCGACACCACCAAGGACGCCCGCTACGTGATCGGCATTCAGTCGTGCCGGTCGTCGCTGACGGTGCCTCTGCGGCTGCATGACAAGGTGATCGGGGTCTTCAACGTCGAATCGGAGCAGCTCGCGGCGTTCACCGAAGAGGACCGGCAGTTCGCTGAGAACTTCGCCAACCACATCGCGCTGGCGCTGCACATGCTGAACCTGCTGGTGGTGGAACGCTTCACCACCGGGCAGACGGTGACGGGCACGATGGAGGGCGAGTTGTCGGAGCCGCTCGACGATCTCTCGGTGCTCGCCGACAAGCTCAAGGGCGTTGTCGGCGCCGACCCCGCGGCGCAGCGGCTGGTCGAGCGGATCGTCGCCGATGTCGATTCGATCCGGCGGCGCGTCAAGGACGTGGCCTCGGGGCCGCGCAACGTGCTCGGGGCAGAGAAGGCCCTCTCCGACGTGTCGATCGATCCGCTGCTGAAGGACCGCCGGATCCTTGTCGTTGATGACGAGCCGCGCATCCGGCAGGTGGTGCGCGATGTGCTGCGGGCCCGCGGGGCCGACGTGGTTGTCTGCGAGGACGGCGAATCGGCCATCGCGGTGCTCACCACCGGCACGGCGCCGAGCGCCTCGGGCCCGGGGTCGGAGCGCACGGCGGGCGTCTCGAGCCCCGCCGGGCCGCGCGAGTTCGATCTGCTCATTTCTGACATCAAGCTTCCCGACAAGACCGGCTACGACGTCTTCGCGGCGGCCCGGAAGGTGAACGCCAAGCTCCCCGTGATCCTGATGACCGGCT
Source organism: uncultured Phycisphaeraceae bacterium (assembly GCA_964611125.1). Taxonomy (GTDB): domain Bacteria; phylum Planctomycetota; class Phycisphaerae; order Phycisphaerales; family UBA1924; genus JAEUIX01. The sequence goes on from CAZSZO010000056.1 coordinate 15,855, forward strand.
TCGGCTACGACCCGCACCACTCCATCGTGCGGGCCAGCCAGGAGGGCCTGTCGTGCGCGCTGTATAAACCCTTTCAGGCCGAGCGGCTGATCGAGGAAGTGCACAAAGCCCTGGCCCGAAAGCCGACGGCCTAGGCGATCACGGCCGGCGGGCCGCGACCACGCGGTCGAGGCCCTCGCCGTCCTTCAGCACGCGCACGTCGACCAGACCCGCCGAGCGGGCGATCTGGGATGCTTGATCGGCCGTGCACGCGGCGATCTCGACGAGCACCAGGCCGCCCGGCCTCACGATCGCGGGGGCCCCTTCCAGTAAGGTCCGCACGAAGAGCAGTCCATCGGGCCCGCCGCGCAGGGCGGTGTGCGGCTCGAAGTTCTTGACGTTCGCCTCAACCGCGTCCCACTCATGGTCGGGGATATAGGGCGGGTTGCTCACGAGCACGTCGACCTGGCCGGCGACATCGGCCAGCGGCTCGAGCAGATCGCCGCGGCGGAACTCGATACGGCTCGACGGGCCCCCGAGGGTGCACCGCTCGGCATTGGCGCGGGCCGACTCGAGCGCGTCGGGTGAGATGTCGGTGGCGATGACGCGGGCGCCGGTCAGGTTCTTCGCCAGCGCAAGCCCGATGCAGCCGGATCCGGTGCAGACATCGGCGATGAGCAGGCCCTGGCCGATGAGCGACTTGGGCTTGACGACCGGTCTCGCGGGCGCCGCCGGCTCGGGCGCGGACGGGGGCGTGTTGATCGCCGCGACTTCCACCGGAATCTCAAGTGCTGCGCCGGTCGCGCCGCCCTCGATCGCAGTGCCCGGCTCCGACGGGTTCGCCGCCGCCAGGGCCTCGGCCGCTGCGGTCTTGGCGTCACGTTCCCTGCGGCGGACGACCTGGATCACCTCTTCGACGATGGTCTCGCTGCTGGGCCTCGGGATCAGCACTCGCCGGTCCACCCACAGGGGCAGGCCGAAGAAATAGGCCTCGCCCGTGAGGTACTGAATCGGCTCGTGCTTCAGGGCCCGGCCCACCAGCCCGCGCAGCTTCTCAAGCTGCGGCGGTTCGGCCTCGCGGTCGGGGTCCGTGTACAGCTTCAGCCGCTCGCAGTTGAGAACATGGGCCAGCAGGATCTCGGCGCTGAGACGTGGAGAATCGATCTGGTTCTTGGTCAAGGCCCCGCTGATCCAGGCCAGCAGCTTCCGCGTCGTCCAAGCGTCGGGCGATGGCGGCGCGGGCTTGGGCTCAGGCTGATCGTCGTCAAGGTCTTCGTCGTCGGTCTCCAAGGGGACCGGGGCTGCGCCCGCGGTGGCCTGATTGGGCGGCTGGATGGGCCCTCGGGCGGGCCCCGCGCCGGGCGGCGGGGCGGCGGGGCTAGGTCGACGCGGGGGCGGCTGAGGGTGGCTCACACCGTGAGTGTACGGCCCCGCCGAGGCGCGGCTTTGTCGGCGGCGCTCCGCGCAACAATCCCGCAATGGCCCGACCGGCCCAACTCGCGCACGCCCGGTGGGATCTGCTCGACCCCGAGGATCCCGGCAAGCCCGCCGCGCCGGCTGAGTTGCTCAGCGCGGAGCAGATCGCCGGGCGCCTGAGCCGGCGCACCGCGTTGCTGGACGAGGCCCATCGCCAGTGGCTGCTCCATGCGCCGGCGGCGCCCGCCCTGCTTACGCAGTTGCGGGTCGACCTGCGCGGCCGAGACCAGCGGTGGGGCCCTGCCCCGCACGCTGCGGCCATCTTCGGCGCCTCCGCGCCCGCCGCCCGCTTTCCAGGGCGCGGCGTCTTCATCGCGCTGGCGGCGCTGGTGGTCATCCCGTTCACGGGCTACCTGTGGCTGTTCCCGCGCCGGGGCGTTGTGCTGCTGCTGCTTGCGGGGTTGCTCGCGATGTTCGCGCTGCTCCTTCAGGCCCTGGTCCGCCGGGCGGATCGAGACTGGATGCGCCGAGCGCTCGTCAACCGCTCCTGCCCAGATTGCGGCTACGACCTGCGGGCCTCGCCCGACGCTCTCCCGCCCGAGCCGCTTGGCGGGTTCCGAGTCGGGCCGGCCCGCTGCCCCGAGTGCGGGGTCCCGTGGCCGCTGACCCCTCCGGGCAACCCGTAAACCCTCGCGGAGCAGGCCCGAGCCCGCGGGTCATTTGCCGTCAAACCAGTTGCCCGCCACGCTCGAATCCGCCTTCAGCGGCACGCTGAGGTCCATCGCACGCTCCATCCGCCCCACGATCACCTTCCTCGCCCCCTCTGCGGTTTCGGCCGGCGCCTCGAACACCAGTTCGTCGTGGATCTGCAGCAAGATCTGGACCCCTTCGAGGGCTTTCCGCTCCTGCGCCACCGCCGCGGCGTCCCGCTTCACGCGCTGGACCACACCCGCGCGAGAGCCCTCCTCGAGGATCCCGTAGACATCCAGCATCGCCAGCTTGATCAGGTCCGCCGCGGAGCCCTGCACGACGCTGTTGATCGCAGTCCGCTCCGCGAAAGCGCGGCGTGCGGGGATGTTGGAGTCGATGTCGGGGATCGGCCGGCGCCGCTTCAGGATGGTCTCGACGTAGCCGTGCGTGCGGGCCTGCTCGACGCACTCCTGCAGGAAGGTCGTGATCCCCGCGAAGCGTCGCTTGTAGGCGGTGATGATCTCGCTGGCCTCTTCATTGCCGATGCCCAGGCGGCGGGCCAGGCCGAAGGGGGTGATGCCGTAGATGATCCCGAAGTTCACCATCTTCGCCCCGGCCCGCTGCTCCCTGGTCACCTGGTCCGGCGCGACCTTGTTGATCTGGGCCGCCACAGCCGTGTGGATGTCCTGATCCTGCCTGAAGGCCTCGATGAGGGCCGGATCGCGCGAAAGATGGGCCAGCAGCCGCAGCTCGATCTGCGAGTAGTCGGCCGAGACGAAGACCCGCCCCGGCGGCGCCACGAAGGCCCGCCGGATTTCGCGCCCGACATCGCTGCGGATCGGGATGTTCTGGAGATTCGGATCGCTCGAGGCCAGCCGTCCCGTGACCGCGACGGTCTGGTTGAAGCTGGCGTGGATCCGGCCGAAGCCGCCGCGAACCACGACCCCGTCCTCAGCCGGCTCGATCGCTTCCTTGAGCGCGACGAGGTAGGTCGACACGAGCTTGGTCAGTTGGCGATAGTCGACGATCAGCCCGGGGATCGGCGTGGTGATCGATACGTCCTGGGCCAGCGTCTCCAGCACTTCGATGTCCGTCGACTTCCCCGTCTTGGTCCGCTTCACGGCCTTCAGGCCCAGGCCCGGCGGCTCATCGGAGGGCTTGTTGAACAGGGCCGCCGCCAGCTGCTTGGGTGAATCGGGGTTGAAGGTGCAGCCCAGCGCGGCGAACGCGGCGTCGTCGATCTTGCGGCGCAGCTCCGCGATCTGGCCGCTCAGCCGGTCGCGCTGGCGGTCGAGCTCCCCGGCGTCCACGGCGATGCCGTTCCACTCCAGCTCCGCCAGAACCTCCACCAACGGCATCTCCACCCCTTCGAACAGCTCCAGCAGCCCCTTCTCCGCCAGTTCGGGGTGCATGCGGTTCCTTAGGCGCAGGGCGATGTCCGCATCCTCCGCGGCGTACTGCGTCGCGCGGTCGAGCGGGACCTGGTCGAAGGTCCGCTCCCGTCCGCCTCGCTCACCCCCCGCGCCCCCCCCTGCTCCCAGCAGCTCCGAGATCGGGATGTTGGTGTGGTTCAGCAGCCCCAGGGCGAGCGCATCCAGCCCGTGCGACGAGCGCGATGCATCGAGCACGTACGAGCCGACCATCGAATCGAACGTCACCCCGCGCAGCCGCAGGCCCGCGCCCCGCAGCATGAGCATGTCGAACTTCAGGTTGTGCCCGCACTTGGGCCGGTCAGGGTCCTCCAGAATCGGCTTCAGGGCTGAAAGCACCGCGCCCTCGTCGACGTGCGTGCCGGGCTCCGGCGAGCGCATGGGGATGTACCAGCCCGCGCCCTCCTCCACCGCCAGCGAGATCCCGCACAACCGCGAGCGCCGCGGGTTGAGCCCGGTCGTCTCGGTGTCGAGCGCGAAGATCTCCGCCTGCCTGAGCCGGTCGATCACCGAGTCAAGCTCCTCCCGTGTCCGCACGCATACGTACCCGGCGTTCCGCTCCCGGGCGGGGACCTGTTCCGCGACTCCGCCGATGGCGTCGAACAGGCCCGGCCCGGCCGGGCCCGCCGCCGCGCGGCGCGGGCGTGAAGCGGCCGGCGCCGCCAACGGGCCGCCCGGCCCGGGCGCACCCCGCGCGGGCTCCCCTCCGCCACTCGCCCCCGCCCCCGCCCCGCCGCCGGGGTCCATGAGGGCCTTGACCTCGTCCTGGTAGCGGTTGAAGCCCAGCTCGCGCAGGATCGGCAGCAACTCACCGAGCTTCAGCCCGGCCACCTTCGCCTGCTCCAGGTCCAGCTCGACCGGTGCATCATGCCGCAGGGAGACGAGCGTGATGTTCCGCGGCAGCCGCCCGTCGGCGATCGCGGCCCGCAGGGCGTCGCCCCGCTTGCCCTTCACCTCGCCGGCGTGCTCGATCAGCCCCTGGAGCGAGCCGTGGGTCGCGATCAGCTCCGCCGCGGTCTTGGGGCCTACGCCCTCGACACCCTTGACATTGTCGACGGTGTCGCCCATGAGGGCGAGCATGTCGATGACCTGGCGCGGCTCGAGACCGGTCTCGGCCTTGAGGGCCGCGGCGTCGATGACCAGGTCGGTATGAATATCGAAGAGCTCGACCATGCCCCCGCCCCCCCCTCCCGGCCCGCCCGGCCCGCCCGCCGCGCCCCCCCCGTCAGGCCTTGCCGGCGGCTCCAGCAACTGCTTGAGGTCCTTGTCCTTGCTCACGATGCGGATGCGCAGCTCCGGCCGCTCGCGCCGCAGGCGGCTGACCACCGTCGCGATGGCGTCGTCCGCCTCGAACCCCTCGACCCCGACGGTGGGCACGCCGATGGCCTTGAGCAGCGCGATGCAGCGGTCCACCTGCGGAAACAGGTCCTGCGGCGGCGGCGGCCGATTGGCCTTGTACTGCGGATCGATCTCGGAGCGGAACGTCTCCTTATCGCCGCTGATGTCGAGGGCCACCGCGACATAGGCCGGCCGGCCGCCGATGCGCCCCTCGCCCCGCAGCAGCTTCAGCAGCATCCCCACGAAGCCGAAGGTCATGTTCGTCGGCTCTCTGGTCACCGGCGAGGTCATGGGGGTGCGGATGGCGTGGTACGCGCGGAAGAACTGCGCGTAGCCGTCGATCAGGTACAGCGTCGGCGGCTGAACCGCACCCGCTCGTCCAGTCAACGCAGGGTTGCCCGAGACGGCCAGCCCGGCCGGCCCGGCCGATTCAGAGAAGAGTGGGGGAGTCACGCCGCATTGTTGCGGCCCCGCGCCGTCAGGCCCGGCTGAGATCCCGAAGCGCCCGCAGATACGCGGCGGAGGGCTCCAGCCGGCGCCGCCCCATCGCGGCGGACAGCACCTCTTCAAACTTGGCCCAGGCGT
>CAZSZO010000057.1:0-20941 GCA_964611125.1 uncultured Phycisphaeraceae bacterium
TCAATCCGGCTCGAACCGGCCCGGCGCCCTACCCGTGAGGCAGCATGCAGAACCCCATCGCTCATCTCGAGAAGCTCATCCGCGATGTGCCCGATTTCCCCAAGCCGGGGATCGTGTTCAAGGATTTCACCCCGCTGCTCCGCGATCCGGGCGCGCTCGCCCTCGCGGTGGAGCTGATGGCCAACCCCTACCGCGGGAAGCACATCGACCTGGTTGCGGGCGCCGAGTCGCGGGGGTTCATCTTCGGCACCGCGCTGGCGCAGGCCCTCGCGGCGGGTTTCGTGCCCATTCGCAAGCCGGGCAAGCTCCCACACCGCACCGCGACGCAGGCGTACGAGCTTGAGTATGGGTCGGACCGCGTTGAGATCCACATCGATGCCATCCACTCCGGGCAGCGGGTGCTGCTGGTGGATGACCTGCTCGCCACCGGCGGCACCATGGAGGCGTGCTGCAAGCTCGTGAGCGGGCTGCGCGCGGAGATCGCCGGGATCACGGTGCTGATCGAACTGCCGTTCCTCGACGGGCGGAAGCGGCTCGCGCCGTTCGGCGAGGTGCACACCGTTCTGCGGTATTGAGCCTGTGGAGAGCCGCGGAATCGGCCCAGGTCAGGCCGGCACAGCGCGGAGGGCGCCGGCCGCCGGCTTGGACTCCAGTTGCTCGCCGGGCGAGACGCGCAGGGTGCTCACCCATTTGCCGTCAGTATCGAGCTTGACCCCGTGGGCCGAGTAGTCGGCCAGGTGGATCGACCCATCGATGAGATAGCAGAATGCGTGCTCCCCCGCGCCCACCTTGAGCGTGCCCGTCCACCAGCCGGGGTACTGGCGGCGCAACGCGACACGGTTGCGGCCCCAGTCAGTGAAATCACCAACGATCTCCACCCGAGCGGCATGCGGGAGAAAGACCCGGAACAGGACGGCGCCTTCAGTGTCTACGGCGATCATGCTCCATACTCCTGCGGTAAGAGGCTCGTAGAGGGCGTGGGAAGGGGGAACAACGCGTCGCTTCTACAAGCGAGTCTACCGCGTGGTTCGGCAGGGTTGGAAGCGAAATGTACGAATACTCTGGCCGTTTTCAGAGCGGGCGCGCCGACCACGCTGACTCCGGCCTGCGGAGAGGATGTAAGCGGTTCCGGGATCTACCTAGGCATTTTGCTATGTTCTGCGCCCCGAGGGCCGCGGGTTCGAATCGCGGGGTACGCCCGGTGGACAACTGGGGGTGATCGATCACCCCGGGCGGCGGGCAGCCGCCCGAACCAGCGTGCGGGCTCGGCGGGCGTCGGGCGGCTGGCGCCAGTCACCGCCTCGCTTGAACCACGACCCCACAATCAGGGCGTCGGCCACCTCGAGCAGCGGAGCGGCGGTCTCCGGCGTCACCCCGGAGCCCACGAGCAGTTGGATGCGCGGCCCCGGCCCGCCGTCGATGGCCTGCCGGGCGGCCTGAATGTCGGTGAGCGCGGCGGGCTTGCCGGTCGCCTGGCCGGTGACGATGACGCCATCGGCGGCGAAGAACGCCGCGGCCTCGACGGACTCGCTGAGCGAAACGTCCGCCGTGAGGGCGTGGGAGGCGTGCTTTTTCTTGATGTCGGCGAAGAGGGCGATGTGCTCGGCGCCCAGGGCCTTGCGGTAGCGGAGGAGCGGGCCGGCTTCGGCGCGTTCGAGCAAGCCTTCATCGGCGACATGGGCGAAGACAAAGTTCTCGACGCGGACGAATCGTCCATCTACGGCAAGGGCGATGGCGAGGGCCTCGCGGGCGCCGCCGGAGAGCACTTGCACGCCCAGGGGGAGCGGGCGGGACGGCCTCCGGCGCCGATCGAGCACCTGCTGCACCGCGAGCGCGGCCCGGGTCATGACGGCCACGACCTCGGGCCCGTGGACGGCGTGGAGGTACGGTCGATCGTGCATGTTCTCGATCATGAGGGCGTCGAAGCCCGCATCGGCGAGGATCTCGGCTTCGCGCGCGGCCTGGGCGGCGGTGGCGGCGGCCGCGGAGCGGGAGTCCCGGCAGAATGGGGCGCCGGGCGTCGGGGCGAGGTGGATCATGCCCACGAGGGCGCGGGGAGGCAGTGGGGAGGGCTCAAACGGCTGCGCGTGTGGCGTGCGGCGGGCACGTGAAGGTTGCGTGGGCGCCGAGGCGGGCGGGTTGGGGGGGTTAGGCATCGGGTCATTGTGCCGCTAGGCTCTCGGCATGTCCAACAGCAAGAACTCGGCGGACGTGTCAGCGGTCGGCGGCCACGGAGCGCCGGCGGGAGCCATGACCCTCGCGACGATCGTCGCGACGATCGGCCCGGCGAGCGAATCGCCGGAGATGGTCCGGCGGCTGATCCTGGCTGGGGTCAACGTGTTTCGGTTCAATTTCTCGCACGGGAGCGAGGCCGATCATGCCCGCCGCCTGGCGGTGGTGCGTGAGGCGGGGGCGGCGATTGGGCGAGCGACGGCGATTCTGGGCGATCTCCCGGGGCCGAAGATCCGCGTGACCAAGACGCCGGACGCTGGGATCGAGCTGGAGGCGGGTCAGGATGTGGTCATCGACCCCAATGCGACGATGGCCGACCCGGCGCGAGCGGGCGGAGCGCGGGGTGGAGCGGCTCTCCTCGGGTGCACGATCCGAGGGATCGGCGAGACCGTGAGCCCGGGGCAGCGGGTGCTGATCAATGACGGGGCGATCCGGCTGCTCAGCGTCGACAAGGCCGCGGGGGACCCCGCGGGCGCGATCCGCTGCCGGGTGATGGTGGGCGGCCTGGTGACGACCGGCAAGGGGATCAACTTCCCGGCGAGCCCGATCAAGGTTGAGGCGATGACGGAGCGGGATTGGGCGTGGGCGGCGTGGGCGGTGGCCAACGACCTCGACTACCTGGCCCTGTCGTTCGTCCGCACCGCTGATGAGATCATCGAGCTCAAGCGGGTGCTGTCGGAGAAGGCGGGGGCCCTCGGGCGGCTGGACTCGGCGGGGACGCCGGTGGGGATCCCCGTGGTGGCCAAGATGGAGAAGCCGCAGGCGGTGACGAACATGGAATCGATCGTGCAGGCCGCCGACGCCATCATGGTGGCCCGCGGCGACCTGGGCGTCGAGACCGACGTGGCGCAGGTGCCGGTGATCCAGAAGCGGCTGATCGCGTGCGCCGAGTCGTGGGGGAAGCCCTGCATCGTGGCGACGCAGATGCTGGAGACGATGATCACGAGCTCGACCCCCACACGGGCGGAGGCGAGCGACGTCGCCAACGCGATCTTCGATGGGGCCGACGCGGTGATGCTCTCGGGCGAGACGGCGGTGGGGAAGCACCCGGTGCTGGTGGTGGAAACCATGAAGCGGATCATCGGGGTCGCTGAAGAGCGGATCCGCGAGAAGTCGACGGCGCCAACCCCGCCGCTGCACGAGCTTGAGCAGCGGCGACGCACGGCGGCGCTCGCCCACGCCGCGTGGCATGCGGCCCGGGACTACGGGGCCAAGCTGGTGGTGGTGTGGTCGCAGGAGGGCGGAGCGGCTCGGTATCTCAGCCAGACGGGCTTCCAGATCCCCATCGTGGCGTACTCATCATCGGAGCGGGCCACGCGCCGGATGCAGCTGCTGCGCGGGGTGACGTCGGTGCGGCTGGATCCTTGCCCGGAGCGGCTGTCAGCGTGGAACCTGGCGGTGGACGAATACCTCATGAAAGAAGGGCTGGCTGTGGAGGGTGACGCGATCGTGCTGATCGCGGGGCTGCCGCTGGGCGAGCGCGGGAGCCCCAACGCGCTGGCGATGCACCGCGTAGGCGAGCGGAGCGGGTTCCACGCGCACCGGTGAGGGAGCGGGGGGGCCACGGTTTTGGGCGCAAGAAAAAGGGCCCATGCGGGCCCTTGGGGTGTCCGGGTTCGACGCCTGCTGACGCATGATGCCCGGCTCAGTCCTTGATGCCCATGCGCTCGTGGGAAGCGTCGCGCAGCTTGGCGAACTCATCAAGCTTGGCGGTGGCGACATCGGCCTTTTCGTCGAGGATGGCGGCCTCGACATCGAGCAGCAGGCGGGCGGCGGCGAGCAGGTCGCGCCGGAAGCCGTCGGAGAGCTTCTTCTTCTCCTCGGGCGTCTTGCCCTTGCGGGAGAGGACATCGTCGGGTACCTGCACGCCCTTGGCGGCGATGCAGGCCCGCTGCAGGTCGGAGACAAGCTTGAGGTTCTCATCGAGCTTGGCGGTTTCGCCGACCTGACCCTTGAGCTGGCGGAGGGCGCGGTTCATGGCCTTCATCGAGCCTTCGAGGTTCGGGGCGCGATCAGGGCCGCCGGGGCCGCGGCCGGGCCCACCGGGTCCGCCGGGTCCGCCCGGCCCACCCGGACCGCGGGGCTGGGGCTGAGGCTCCCCGCCGCCGCCACCCCCAGGCTGCTGGAAGGCGGTGACGCCCGCCGCGAGGGAGAGGATGAGCGCGGCGGAGAGAACAACAGATCGTGTTGCGGGCATGGGTCGATGACTCCGGTTTGTGCACAAGTCTGGAAACAGGCTGGAAACGGCCAATGGCGGAGATACCGGGCGCCGGCCGGGAGGGTTGCGGGCGGTCGCGCGCCCGGGCGCGCCTGTTGGCGGGGCGTCAGTTGGGGCACTTGCCGAAGGCGTGGGCCTTGGCGGCCGAGAGCACGTCCTTGAGCTTGGTGAGATCGGTTCCGCCGCCTTGGGCCATGTCGGGCTTGCCGCCGCCGCGACCGCCGCACGCCGCGGCGGCGGTCTTGACCCAGTCGCCCGCGGATAGGCCGCGTTTGATGAGCAGTTCGGGCACGCCGGCGATGATGGTGAGCTTGCCGGACTCTTCATCGGCGGAGACGAGCATGATGGCCTGGCGCGGGCGGCGGGCGCGGATGGCGCTGATGGCGCCGGTGAGGGCATCCTTGTCGGCGCCGGCCTCGATGGTGGCGACGATGAAGGCGCCCTGATCGAACTCGGGGTTCTCGGCGATCGACTTGGCAGCGGCGACCACGGCCTCGACGCGGGCGGCGCCGGCGACTTTCTGAGCGGCCTTGACGCGGTCCTGAAGGCCGGCCACGCTCGACCGCAGCTTCTGCTTGGCCGTGAGGGGCATATCGAGCTTCTCGATCTCGGCGGTGAAGGCCTGGACCTCGGCGGTGAGGGCGTCGCCGGCGAGCTTCTCGGCCTCCTTGAGGCGATCTTCGAGCATGCGGGCGGCGGTGATGGCGGCCCGTGCGGGAACGCCGGTGAGGGCGGTGACGCGGCGGACGCCCTTGGCGATGGCCTCTTCGCCGACGATGGCGAAGTCGCCGATGGCGCCGGTGGTGCTCACGTGCGTGCCGCCGCAGAACTCAACGGAGTAATCGAGCCCGCCCTTGTTGATCTCGCCGCGGAGGGCGACGGCGACGGGCTTGCCGATGGAGACCACGCGGACGGGATCGGGGTAGGCCTCGCCGAAGACGGCCCGGAGGCCGGGGATGCCCCTGGCCTGGGCGAGCGTCGCGGGTTCGGCGAAGACGGTGAGATCAGCGGCGACGTTCTCGCGGACGTTGTGCTCGATCCGCTGAAGCTCCTCGGGGCTCACGGGGCGGGCGTGGGAGAAGTCGAAGCGGAGCTTTTCGTCGTTGACGAGCGAGCCCTTCTGGTTGATGTCGGGGCCGAGGGCCCGGGCCAGGGCGAGGTTGAGCAGGTGGGTGGCGGTGTGGTTGGAGGCGATGGCGCCGCGCCGGGCGGGGTCGAGGGTGAGGATGACTTCATCGCCGACGCGCAGCTCCTTGCGCGTGCACAGGCCGATGTGCATCACATAGCCGCCGAAAGCCTTGGTGTCGTCAACGCGGAACTCACCGGCGCCGCCGGTGAGGGTGTCGGCGTCGCGCGAGCCGGCGAGGGTGACGTGCAGGCGGCCCTCATCGCCGACCTGGCCGCCCATCTCGGCGTAGAAATTGGTCTTGTCGAGGATGATGCCGACGGGGCGCATGCTCGCGGCGGCGGTGACCTCGCCATCGAAGTCCGCGCCGTTCCAGATCGCCTGGACGCGGGCCCGGATGTCGCGCCCGTGGAACTTGTCGACGTCCTGGGTCGTCTCGATCCCCATGTGCTTGAGGCGGGCGATCGCGTCAGGGGGAAGGGTGAGCGCGGCGTGCTCGGTCCCGAACTTGCCGCCGGCGCGGGCCTTCTCGCGGGCCTCCTCCATGAGCTTCTCGAACCCCGCCTGATCGACCTTGAGCCCGCGCTCCTCGGCCATCAGGACGGTCAGGTCGACCGGGAAGCCGAAGGTGTCGTAGAGCTTGAAGGCGTCCTCAGCGGGTATGGAGCGGGAGGGGCCGAAGTACTGATCGGCCCACTGCGGGTTCATGTCGGCGGGGCGGAAGGCGCCCGAGAGGGCCTCGTTGCCGGGCACGGCGATGTCGAGGGTCCACTGGCCGCCCTCGGCCTTCCTGGCCGAGGCCGCGGCGTGGGCGATCTGCAGGTGCGGGATGAGGCGGGCCTTGCTGAAGGCGCGGACGCAGGCTTCGTCGAAGAGGATGCAGCCGCGCTCGAGGGTGCGGCCGAAGCTCTCCTCCTCATCGCGAAGGATGTCGATGACGCGCTGGGGATCCTTCCGGAGCTCGGGGAACGGCTCGCCGAAGCGTTCGACGACCACGGGGACGAGCTTGCTGAAGAAGCCGGTGCGGGCGCCGAGGGTCTGGCGGCCGTAGCGCACGGCCCGGCGCAGGATGCGGCGGAGGACGTAGCCGCGGCCCTCGTTGCTGGGCACGGCGCCGTCGGTGATGGCGAAGGTGAGGGTGCGGATGTGGTCGGCGATGACGCGGTAGGCGGTGTCGGTGTTGTCCTTGTCGGCGGCGCCGACGCGCCCGGTGTAGGGCTTCTGGGCGCCGGTGACCTTCTCGATCTCCATGAACAGCGGGGCGAAGATGTCGCTGTCGTAGTTCGACCGCTTGTTCTGCAGCACGCTGACGAGCCGCTCAAAGCCCATGCCGGTGTCGACGTGCTTGGCGGGGAGCGGGCGGAGCGAGCCGTCCTGCTCGCGGTTGAACTGGATGAAGACGAGGTTCCAGATCTCGATGACGTCGGGGTCGCCGGTGTTGACGAGCTTGCTGGCGTCGCGGTTGGGGCCGCCCAGCTTGGGGTCGGGGCCGGCCATGCGATCGACGTGGATCTCCGAGCAGGGGCCGCAGGGGCCGGTGTCGCCCATCTCCCAGAAGTTGTCCTTCATGCTCCCGGGGATCACGTGGCTGGCCGGAAGATACTGGAGCCAGAGCTCCTTGGCTTCGAGGTCGGGCTCGAGGCCCGCGCCGGGGTTTCCGCCGAAATAGGTCGCGTAGAGCGCGTGGGGCGGGATGCCGTAGACCTTGGTCAGCAGCTCCCAGGCCCAGTCGATGGCTTCCTTCTTGAAGTAGTCGCCGAACGACCAGTTGCCCAGCATCTCAAAGAGCGTGTGGTGATAGGTGTCCTTGCCGACATCATCGAGGTCGTTGTGCTTGCCGCCGGCGCGGATGCACTTCTGGCTGTTCACCGCCCGCTTGAGCTTGCCCAGCGGGGTGGAGGGATCAGCCTGGCCCAGAAAGAGCGGCTTGAACTGGTTCATCCCGGCGTTGGCGAAGAGCAACGTCGGGTCTTCGTGCGGGACCGTCGGCGAGGAGGGCACGAAGATGTGCCCGGCCTGGGCCGAGGGCTTGGCGCGGAAGAAATCGATGAAGAGGCGGCGGATCTGGTCTGAGGTCATCTGCATGGCCGGTCAGGGTAGGGAGCATGGGGGGGTTGCGCCGCCCCCAAGGCCATCCCGGGGGCCGAAAGTACCGCGAACGGGTCGTTTTCACGGGATGCTCGCAGGTTGGGCCGGCCAGACCGGGGCCAGCCGGCTGGCGAGGCAGTGGGGGGCCGCAGGGGGGCCCGCCAGCCCCAGTTTGCCAGCCCCAGTTCGCCGGCCTCAGTTCCGCAGGGCGATGGATTCCATCCGCATCCGCACCGTGGTCGGCATGCAGGTGCCCGGGTTGCAGACCTCCGCCTCGCCCGGGAGGTCGCGATGCGGGGTATAGAGGATGCAGCGGGCGATCTCCGCGGCGTGCTCGTCGGTGCTGGGCATGGCGTGGCGCGGGCCCTCGATCCCGACCACCAGCACCTGCCGGGCGTCGCTCTGGCAAAGCAGGCCGATGCCCAACTGGCGCATCTCGTCGACTCCCAGGTCGGCCAGGCTGCGGGTCTGACGCTCGCTCGACCACTCGACGCACTGCAGGCGGCCCGCCTCATCGGGAACGATCGCCAGCAGCGCAAACTCCCGCTGTTCGCCCGCGGGCGATGGGAGGGCGCCGGTCGCCGCCGCATGGGCCGACTCGTGACGGGTGGCGAGACCTGCGGCGGCCCCCGGGCCGGGCGGGGCGATCGATCGATCGGCTGGCACAGGAGACGCGGCCGGCACGAGCAGGGCCCGAAGGGCCAGACCCGCCAGCAGCAGGCCAGCAGCGGCCGCAGCCCAGCGAACCGGCGCCCCGGCGCGAGGGCGCACGAAAGGCAGCGGCTGGTCGGAGTGGGGGCGGTGGGGGTGGGGGTGGTGGGGAACGGCTGACGGCGGCTGGACGGTCCGGCCGGAGGTGAGCGCATCGGCTTCATCGGCCTCGCGGACCATGGTCAGGAGCTGCTTGAGTTGGCGGTCGCTGAGGGGCATTGGTGCTCACAGAGTTTGTTCGCCCGGGGCGGGCGGGCGCTCGGCTGGGGCGAGGAAGGCCCGCAGTTTGTCCAGGGCCGCTCGTTTTCGGGCGTGAGCGGTGCTGGGGGCCACGGCGAGCTGCTCAGCCAGGGCCCGGTCGGAGGCGCCGCGGGAGAGCAGTTGCAGGATTTGGACGTCCTGGCTGGAGAGCCCCGCCCGCCCGGCGCCCTCTCCCAGGGCAAAACGGGCCCGCTCGATGAGATCGGCGAGGGCGATGCTGGAGATGGCTGTGTCTCCGGAGTCGCCTGGAGGCACGAGGTCGTCTGGAACCGCAGGGCGGCGGGAGGCCTTGGCGTGCTGGCGCCAGATGTTCTCGGCGACGGCGTAGACGAACGTCCCCAGGCTCGCCCGGGCGGGGTCATAGGCGCCGCCGGCGAGGGCCTTCCACACGGCTGTCCAGGTGCGCTGGGCGAGATCGTCGGCGGTGTCGGGGCCGACGCCGGGGCGGCGGAGAAAGCGGTTGCGGACCCAGGCGGCGAGGCGCTGGTGGGCGTCGTCGAAGCGGGCGTGCTGCGTGGGCGCCTGGGCCGGGTCTGGCGGGGCGGTGTGAACGGGGGTCGAGATGGCGGGATCGGCTCCCGGCGGGGGTCCCATAAGGCCGGCCGGGGCGGATCCCCGCTCAGGGGTCGGCGCGCCGGTTCCGATCATTGTTCGCACGTCGGGCGGCGGCGCTCGGGTGTTGTTGGGAGCCGGGTTTCTGAGGCTTGTGCCGAGCGCCGGCGGGGTGCGGGCGAAGCACTGGTGGGCCGCGCGTCGCGGCTTCGGATCCGGACTTGGTCATACGATCATCATCGAGGGCCCCTGGCCCAACCCACTGAACGTTTGGAGGCATCATGAATCGCGTCGCACCGCTCGCGCTCTTCCTCGCCCTGGGCCTCGCGGCCCCCGTGGTCCTCGCCCAGGCGGCGACCAGCGACCGCCAGAAGGACATCGAGGCCAAGCAGAGCCAGGCCGAGAAGGACAAGCATCAGGCCGAAGAGAAGTTCAAGCTGCAGCAGGAATTCGCCCAGAAGGAGCTGGAGGAGGCCAAGAAGCGGGCCCAGTCCGGGCAGGGGCCGGTTGGCCAGCCGGGCGTGGCGCCGGCGTTCAAGTTTGAGACCCCGGTGCTGGACCTGGGCAAGGTGTCCGACGACGCGGTCCTGCCAGTGCGGTGGAAGTTCACCAACACCTCCGACAAGCCGGTGAAGATCAACAACGTGAGCGCGTCGTGCGGCTGCACGACGATCAAGCCCTCCAAGGACACCTACGCCCCGGGCGAGGGGGGCGTGATCGAGGCGAGCTTCAACCCTCAGAACCGGCGGGGCAAGGAAGTGAAGCACGTCTACGTCGATACCGATTTCTCGGCGTCGCCCCGGATGGAGCTGACCTTCAGCGTCGAGACCCTCCCGCGGGTGCTGGTTGAGCCGATGAGCCTGTTCCTGGGCGAGAAGCGCAAGGGCGAGGCGGCCTCGCAGATTCTCTCGGTGACGGGGCGCGAGCCGGGCTTTGACGTGACCGACGCGCGGTTCTCCGACGGCACGACGAACTTCGTGCTGCGGCGCCTGGACCGCACTGAGACGAAGGCCGACGACGGGGCGACGCTCACCAAGGTGCAGTACCAGGTCGAACTGACAGGCGGGCTGCCGCTGGGCAACTACCGCTCGGTCATCCAGTTGACGACCAACGACGCCAAGAAGGCGAACCTCCCGGTGCAGCTCGCGGCGTCGGTGGTGGGCGATCTGCGGCTGGTGCCTGATCGAGTGCACCTGGTGGCGACGCAGACGGGCCAGGGCTGGGTCCGCGAGATCCGGGTGGATCACCGGCGGATGGAGAGCTTCCTGATCGATTCGATCGGCCTGGAGGGGGTGAACCCCGAACTGAAGGCCATCGTCGACATCCAGCCCGGCACGCCGAACCCGCAGCTTGGCCAGACGGCGGGGTATGTGATCCGCCTGTCGGGCGTGACGCCGGACAAGCCCGGCCCGGTGATGGGCAAGATCGTGATCAAGACGCGGATCCCCGATCAGGAGACGATCGAGATTCCGCTGCAGGGGAACATCGTGATTTCGGGCCAGCAGGCGCCGAACCTCACGCCCACGGGCAAGCCGGCGATCATGCCCTCGCCGACCGCCGGGCAGCCGCCGGCCAACAAGAAGTGAATCAACCTCGGTCTCGAGGTGGGGCCGAGTTTCGACTGAGCGAACCACTGAATGAGACGCGCCGCCGGCCAGCGCCGGCGGCGCGACTTTCGAACCAGGGGAAGACGATGCGCGGATCGGCTTTGATCGTGGCGGCGGGCGCGGCTCTCACGGGCATGCTCGGGGGGGGTGGGCTCAGCGGCGCCATGGCCCAGCAGGCGGGGGGGCCGCCGGGGGGGGCAGGAGCGGCGCCGGGGGTCCAGGGGCCGCCGGGCCAGGCGCCCATCTCGGTGCGGCCGGTGGCGCCCGGGGAACTGCCGGAAGCCCTCCGCAACCCGCCCAAGGACATCATCGAGCGGCTCGAGCGGCTGCGGCGCCAGTCGTTTGACGCGTACAAGCAAGCCCAGGACCGCGAGGCCAAGGGGCTGGGGCCGGGGGGCAAGCCGCTGGGCGCCCTGCCGCTGAAGTTCGAAGCCCGTGTGAAGGACTTCGGGCGGTTTCCCGACAGCGCCGAGGCGAAGCTGGAGTGGACGTTTACAAACGTCTCTGCAGCGCCAGTCAAGATCCTGCAACTGAAGTCGAATCTCGGGGCGATCGTGCCGCGGGATGACAAAGCGGTCATTGAGCCCGGCAAGCAGGGCTCGATCGTGGCGACGTTCAACCCCAGCGGGCGGGTGGGGCAGGAGTACCGCGAGGTGGAGGTGCTGACCGACCACGCCGAGGCGGCCCGGTTCACGGTCGGGGCCCTGGTCGACACCATTGCGAAGGTGATGGTGGACCCGCCCCGCCTGGTGGTGGGCAAGGTCCGCAAGGGGGAGCGTTGCGCCCGCGAGTTCGGGGTCTATGGTCGGCAGGCGGACTTCAAGGTCGAGGATTTCAAGTTCGCCAGCGAGGCGCCCAAGTACGCGATCCGGAAGGTGCGTGAGGACCAGGTGAAGTTTGACGACGGGTCGATGGTCAACCGCGCACTGTTCGAGGCGGAGCTGATCGGCAAGCCCGGCATCGGCCTGTATGACGATCAGCTCGAGATCCTCACCAATGACAGCGAGCATGCGAAGCTGCCCTTCGCCCTTTCGGGCGAGGTGCTGGGCGACCTGGCGGTGGCGCCGACGCGCGTGCGCATCGGCGGCATCACCCTCAAGCCGGGCGATCCATTCCAGCGGGCGATCAAGGTGACCCATCGCGACGCGACGGCGTTCGGGGTCAGCGCCATCCGCATCGAGGGGCTGAGCGAGCCCTGGCGGGTGGTGGTCGACCTGCAGACGCTCGACGGCACGGTGGCCAACAACCCCGAGGCGGGGTACCTGATCAAACTCAGCGGCATCATGCCAGCGAGCGGGGCGGAGATCCCCGCGGGGGCCAAGGTGGTCTTTGAGACGACCATCGCCGACCAGGCCCGAATCGAAGTGCCCGTCGTCTCGGGAGGAGCCAACCCTAATGCTCGGAACTAACTCATGCGGGTACGGTGGGGGGGGCGGGCGGGGGGGGTCGTGCGGCTGCCCGCTCGGGCCCGCAGCGGGAGCGATCATGATCGCCCTCGCGGCGGGGCTGGTGGGCGTGATCGACTCGCGCCTGCCGGGCCGCTTCATCGAGAAGCTCGGGGCCGACAAGCCGGCGGTGGATATCGAGACGATCCTGGCCAACGGACCAGCCAAGCCGGCCGCGGCACCCGCGCCGGGTGATGCGTCGCCTCCGTCGGCGCCGCAGCCGCCCGGGCCGGATTCCATCCCCGTCCCGGCGACAGCGCCCGTTCCGGAGCCAGGTCCAGCGCCTGCGCCGGCTCCCGCCCAGACGGCCCCGAAGGCCCACGGCAAGCTCGAGAACGCCGTGTCGATCGAGCAGGGCAAGGCGCTGCACGATCGCTTGCTGCAGATGGGCGATGTGACCTTTGTGGATGCGCGCAATGCGCCGGAGTTCGAGGCCGGGCATGTGGCCGGGGCCATCAACCTTTCGCCCGATCGCTTCTTCGGGGCCTTGCCGCCGGAGCTCGACGCGATATCGCGCGAGTTCATCGTGGTGGTGTACTGCGGGGGCGGAGAGTGCGACGCCTCGCAACTGGTCGCCAAGCGGTTCAACGAGCAGGGCTATAACAAGGTCTTCATCATGGAGGACGGGTACCCGCCGTGGAAGGCCGCCGGCCATCCTGTCGAGGTGAAGCGGTGAGCACCAGCATGAACACCCAGGATCCCAGGAACCCCCGCGAGAACCTGACGGCGGGCCCGGCGTGCTCGTCGCGCTGGTGTCCCAGTCACTCGCCGATGCGGTTCTTTTCGCCCGTCCTGCGGCTCGGGCTGGGCGGTCTGATGGCCTTCAGCGGGTGGATCAAGCTGGGCATCTCCGACCTGGGCGTGATGCCGACGATGCTGTCGCCGCTCGACTTTGCGTACTCCATCAAGGCCTTCAAGCTTGGCCTGAATGAAGGGACGATCATCCTGCTGGCGTTCATCATTCCATGGATGGAGCTGCTGGCCGGCCTGGCGGTGCTGCTGGGCTTCCGCACGCGCGGGGCAGCGCTGCTGATCGTGGGCCTGATGGCGGCGTTCATGGGCGGGATCGCGTCGCTGATGATTCGGGGCCTCGACGTGAACTGTCCCTGCTTTGGGGCGATCAAGATGTTCTGCCAGGGCCCGCTGGGCGCCTGTCACCTGCTGCGGAACACCGGCTTTGCGGTGGCGGCGGCGTACCTGATCGTGTTCGGGCCGGGTCCCCTCTCGGTCGACCAGGTGCGGGGAAAGATCGGGTAGGCGGCTGGCCGGGGCCCGGCGTCATCCGTTGGGGCTTCACTCGCGTGGGGGCGGGTTCTATGATCGTGGCCCTTCCCCGTCGCCCCGGTCGCCGCGCGTGCGGCTGACTCCCGGGGCCGCCTAGTCCACGACGGAGCTCTTGATGTCGCAGTTCAACCGTTTCACGCCGATGCAGAAGATCAAGGTCGCCAAGAAGTCGGCGTCCGGCAAGGTTTACGTTGACTACAAGGACATCGAGAAGCTCCGGCGGATGATGTCGCCCAACGGCAAGATCTACGGGCGCAAGCGGTTGCAGACCTCGGCGGGCGAGCAGCGGATGATCGCGCAGGCTGTGAAGCGGGCCCGGTACATGGGCCTTCTGCCGTACACCAGCGCCACGCTGTGATCGGGCCGGGAGGGGTCATGCTCCCGAGGGATTACACGCCCCTGCTGAATCACCCGTGGCCGGGGCTGGATCAGCCTTCGGTTATGCGCGTGTTCGTGGACGGGCTCTGGGACCGCTTCGGGCTGACCGACGGCCAAAGCGACACCGGGCGCGGGGCGATGTCGTGGGTGGGGTTCTACACCTGGTCGCGCCAAGCGCCTGAGGAGATGACCCTGGCCTACCGGCGGAACAAGCCGGCCTGCTCGCCCATCGGGCTGCACGGCGCCTGCGGGCGCTGCTTCATCTCGCGCCGGCCGCTGGTGGTTGTGGATGTCGCGCGGCTGGGGGCGGGGTACATCGCGTGCGACCCGCGCGACCGCTCGGAGGTTGTGCTGCCGCTGCTGAACCCTGACGGCACGAGCTGGGGCGTCCTGGATATCGACAGCTACGACCTGGGGGCGTTCACCGAGTTTGACGCGTTGACGCTCTCCCGACTGCTGCGGCATGCGGGCCTGAGCGCTGCGGATTTCGACAGCCAGGATGCGGTTGAGGTGGTATGAAGCGATCGGCGCCGCCCCGGGCCGGCGGGTTCCGGCGGGGCTGAGCTCACTTCGTCTTGCGCTTTTCCGGCTTCTGGGCGAAGGCGCCCGTGGGCAGGCCCTTGGCCTTCCAGAGTTTCTCGAGTTCCGCCGGCCAGATGGGCTCCATGATCAGGCCGTCGGGCAGTTCGGCGCGGATCAGCTCACCACTCTCGCGGAACAGGTAGCTCGTCGGCTCGGCCGACTCGCGCGGGCGGCTGGTGATCCGCCAGACCCCGGGCATCAGCTCATCGCGCGAGGCGCTGTCGCGGCGCAGGGTCACGTTCTCGGTCAGCGACTGGTAGCCGTAGAAGCCCATGTCCGCCTCGGCTCCGGCCCGCTGCAAGAGGCGCGGGAGCATGAAGACCTCCACCTGGTTGATGTATCCATCGGGCGGAACCGTGGGGCGGACGGTCGGCTGGCTCTTTCCAGGCTTCTCGACGATGACGGTCATCACCCGCCCCGAGCGCGTGCCGGTCTCAGTGAAGACCGATGGCGCCCGGGTCTGCGACTCGTGGCGGGCCATGCGGATCGACCACGCCTCGTCGTTTCGGTCGTTGGACATGAAGTAGAAGCCCTGAACATCGGTGATCACCGTGTCGCCGAGTGGCGAGCGGTCGACCAGGCGGGCCGAGATCTCCGCGAGGTGGCCGGAGGGGTTCCCGGGGCCGGGGCGGTCGTCCTTGGTCTTGGGGTCGATCTGCGTGCGGACGCCCTTGAAGAAGCGGACGGAGCGGTAGCCGCGCTCCTCGGCGTCGCCGGGGGCGCCGGAGGGGGCGGGCCGGTAAAGGCGGTAGAGCTGGGCGGGCTGGGCGGACGCGGCGTCGTAATCGGCGGGGGTGAGGCGCGACAGAAAGGTCCGCCCGGCGGCGATGGCGTCGCGACGGAGCGAATCGGCCTGCGTGGGGTCCTGGATCTTGAGCGTGGCGACGGCGGTCTCGTAGATCCGCTGGGCGTTCTTGAGATCCTCCTGCCCGCAGATGAGCTGGATGGCCACGAATTGGCCCGGCGAGATTCGGAAGAGGGTGTACCCCTCGACGCGCACGGCGCCGCCCTGAGGGATGGCGACATAGAACCGCTCACCCGGCTCGCCGACCCCGGGAACGCGCAAGTCCTTGATGCGGCTGAGGATTTTGCCGTTGGCGCCGACCTTCTCCCCGGAGGCCTTGTCGACGATCGCGTTGGCGAGGAGGATGTCCTTGAGGGTCTTGTCGGCGACCTGGGCGAGGGTCATCTCCGCGTTCTCGCTGCGGGGATTCTCGATATTGATCAGCCAGCGGAGGTCGTCGTCCTTGATGCTGACGCGGGTGAGAGCGCCGAATTGGCCGCTGGTGACGGAGGCCTTGAGCGGCGGGCTCATGGAGAGGCCGACGGATTCGATGCGGATGGGGTCGGAGACCAGGTCGAGGTCGCGGGCGACCTCCGGGAGCACGGTGGAGGGCGCGGCTGGGGCTTGGGCCGGGGCCGGGGGTTGGCCTGGGGGTGGGAGTTGGGGGGCCTTGGACTGGGCGATGGCCGCTGGAGCCGCGAGCAGGGCCAAGAGCCCGGCGGCGACAAGCGCGTACGGGAGGAGGAGGCCGGGGAGGGGGTTGAGGGGGGCGGAGCAGGTCAGGCGCATGAGGTATGCTATCGGTCGTTATGGGGCGGGGGGCGAGTGCGAGGAGGCCCGCCCAGGCAGGGGGGAAGGGCTGATACACGCCTGATTGGGTGGAATTCCGAGCACGGCTTGTGGTGATCTGGGCGAGATGTGTTGAAAGACTGTTCGTTACGAGAATTTGACATCTGGTTTGGGCGCTCTAACCTTCCCTTCCCCACGCCCGCTCTCGGGCTGTGTGGCGTCATGGACAGACTGTCGGGACTGGACGGATAAGTTGCTGGCACGATTGTGGATGGGATGGGCTGGGCCGACCGGAGCGCGAAGCCGCCACTGAGGCGGGAAGCGTGAAGGGGTGGGCCGGCCCGCAGCTCCCGATGCCCGAGGATTCGGGCACGTCAGGACCGAGGATTGGTCCCACCAGCCGCGGCGAAGCGAGCGCCGCGGTGAGGTGATTGTCGCTCGCGTCGCAGCGTCGTTGTGTGGTGATCAGGGATCACGCGGCCCGAAGGCGGGCGTGAAGCTCGATCGAAGCAGGGCAGTCGAAGCAGGACCCAAGGCAATGACCGGCAACAAGATTCGCATCCGCATGGAGGCCTACGACCACGTGGCTCTTGACGCCTCCGCCAAGGAGATCGTCGACCAGGCCAAGCGCACCAACGCGAAGGTGGCCGGGCCGGTGCCGCTCCCGACGCGGATTGAGAAGTACACGGTTCTGCGGAGCCCGTTCATCGATAAGAAGTCGCGCGAGCAGTTTGAGATCCGGACCTACAAGCGCATCATCGACATCATGGAGCCCAACGCCCGGACCGTTGAAGCGCTCAATCGCCTGGTGGTTCCCGCCGGCGTGTTCATCAAGATCAAGGCCTGATATCAGCCGACCCGCGCCTGCCGCGGGTCGTTGTGCTTTCCGGTTGTGTTTCACCGACTCCCCGCCCGCCTCATCTCCCGCAAATCCTGATCTCTCGCTCCTCAGGTAGGAAGATCCCATGTCCTTCATGTTGCTCGGAACCAAGCTCGGCATGACCCGCTACTACACCAGCGACGGCGCCTCGGTGCCCGTGACGGTGGTGCAGGTGGGCCCCTGCGTGGTGACCCAGATCCGCACCAAGGAAGTCGACGGCTACTCGGCCGTGCAACTGGCCTATGGGACGATCAAGGCCCGCAACTCGACGCAGGCGGTGATCGCCCATGACGCCAAGGCGGGGAGTGAGCCCAAGCGGTTCCACCGCGAGTTCCGCTGCACGCCGGAAGAGGCCGCGAAGTACACCCTGGGCCAGGTGCTGACGGTGAACGATCTGGCGGACGTGAAGTTCGTCGACCTCATCGGGACGACCAAGGGCAAGGGCTTCCAGGGCACGATGAAGCGGCACCACTTCAAGGGCATGTTTGCTTCGCACGGCACCGAACGCAAGCACCGCTCCCCGGGCTCGATCGGCTCGCTCTGCTCCAACCGCGGCTACGGCGGCGGTCTGGCCAAGGGCAAGCGGATGGCGGGGCACATGGGGCATGTGCGGGCGACCTGCCGGTCGCTTGACGTCGTGAAGATCGATGCGGAGGCTGGCCTCGCCCTGATCAAGGGCTCGGCGCCCGGGCCGAACCGGGGGATGCTCCTGGTCCGGAAATCCACACGGCTGTACAAGACCAAATCGAAGGTGGCCGCGGGCAAGTGAGCAGGGAATAATCTCGACCCCGGCGTGTGAGCCGGGGCGAGCAGTGAATGGGTGGGATTGATCCCGACGGCCGCACCGGAAAGGCGGCCGAGGGGCTCGGAAGGGTCGCAAGACAACCGCCGGGCGGAAACAAAGGGTTCAGCGCCGCACGCACTGTCGCGTGCGGCGAATGCGACAGCCGAGTCGATTCCATCGGGGCTCACCAGGGCGGACAACCTCCACCCGAGACCCGTGGATAGGCGAAGCAGATGCCCGGACAAGTCCGGGCCAGGCGTCCGACGAAGGAAGACACCAGATGGATGTCCCCGTCTTGAACATGCAGGGCTCCCAGGTCGGGAAGCTCACCATCGACGAGAACTCGCTTGGCGGCGAGGTGAAGCCGGCTTTGATCAAGCAGGCGTACGTGATGTACCACGCCAATCTTCGGCAGGGGTCGTCGCGGACGAAGAACCGGCGCGAGGTTGAGGGCAGCACCAAGAAGCTCTACAAGCAGAAGGGCACCGGCCGGGCCCGTCACGGCGACCGGAAGGTCAACCTGATGAAGGGCGGCGGTCACGCGCACTCCAAGAAGCGGACGCGCGAGGACTACCGCCTGGACATGCCCAAGAAGATGAAGCGGAAGGCCAACCGCAACGCTCTGCTGGCCAAGCTGGTCGACAACGAGGTGCGGGTGATCGATTCGATCGCCTTCGACGCCCCGAAGACCAAGGAGCTGGTGGGCTTCCTCGAGGCCATCAAGGTTGACAAGACCGCGCTGCTGGCGGTGCCGGGCGAAGCGACCAATGTCCGCCTGGCGGCCCAGAACCACAACGTGGTGAAGACCTGCCGGCCCGACCAGCTGACGGCCTTCGAGATGCTGAACCACCGGTATCTGATCATCGGCAAGGCCGAGCTCGAGGCGTGGCTGAGCGGCCCGTCGTCGCAGACGGGCAAGATCGCCAAGACCAACCCGCTGGGGGCCGCGAAGGCCGCCGAGCACGCCAGTGAGGTGAAGTGATATGAGCGTCGACCACATCCACATCATCAAGCGTCCGCTGCTCACCGAGAAGAACACCTGGGCGATGAACGAGCAGGGGCGGTACTGCTTTGAGGTCCTGCGGACCGCGACCAAGGACGAGATCAAGTCGGCGATCGAGACGCTGTACAAGGTGCACGTTGTGGGGATCAACACCACGACCACCAAGGCCCGCGACCGGCGCTACCGAGTCGGCCTGGTGCGGGGCAAGCTGACCAAGAAGGCGACGGTTCGCCTGGCCGAGGGCGAGCAGATCGAACTGTTCTGAGTTTCTGAGGCGGTCCTGACTGACGACTGATTTCCGGGCGGCCCCCACCTCCCCACCCCCCGCCCGACGCGAGCCGACGAAAGACGACCCATGCCCATCCGCATCTACGACAAGACCAGCGCCGGCCGCCGATTCTCCTCGGTCAACCTCAACGCCGAGGTCACCAAGGTTGAGCCCGAGCGGTCGCTCCTGACGCCGCTTCCCAAGAAGGGCGGGCGGAACCACTCCGGCAAGATCACCTCGCGTGGGCGCGGTGGCGGCGCCAAGCGGCGCTACCGGCTGATCGACTTCAAGCGCAACGACCGCGACGGCGTCGAGGGCGTGGTGGTGGGGATCGAGTACGACCCCAACCGCACGGCCCACATCGCGCTGATCAAGTACGCCGACGGGGTGCTGCGGTACATCATCGCCCCGGTGGGGCTCACCCCTGGTCAGAAGATTTACGCCTCGTCCGACGTGGCGGTGGATCCCAAGGTCGGCAACAACATGCCGCTCAAGCTGATCCCGATGGGCCTCTCGGTGCACTGCGTCGAGTTGCGGCCCGGGCGTGGCGCTCAGATCTGCCGGTCGGCGGGCATGTACGCCCGTCTGACCAACAAGGAAGGCGACTACGCGACGCTGGTGCTGCCCTCGGGCGAAACGCGCATGGTGCACGTCGACTGCCGGGCGACCATCGGCGAGGTGGGCAACACCGATCAGGTGAACGTCCGCTGGGGCAAGGCCGGGCGCATGCGTCATCTTGGACGCCGGCCGATCACCCGCGGCGTGGCGAAGAGCCACAACGCCCACCCGCTGGGCGGCGGCTCAGGCCGCAGCAAGGGCAACCGTCCGCCGTGCGGTCCGACGGGCGTCTTGGCCAAGGGCGGGCGCACCCGCAACAAGCGGAAGCACTCGACCAAGCTGATCATCCGCCGGCGCGTGAGCAAGCGGTACGGCCTGGTGAGCAAGTAATGTGAGCCTGTGATCCTGGCCGGGAGCTGATCCCGGCTGAGAAGAGACCGCCTGTCCTCGACCGTATTCGACTCCCGATTCCGACCCCCCCGATCCGACCTCCCTCGATTCCCGGAACCACCCATGTCCCGCAGCACCAAGAAGGGCCCGCACGTCGACGAGCGTCTCTACCGGCGGGTGGAGCGCCTCAACCAGATGAACAAGAAGGAGCCGCTGAAGACCTGGCGGCGCGCCTGCACGATCGTGCCGGAGTTTGTCGGGCACAACTTCAAGGTGCACAACGGCAAGCAGTTCATCGATGTCTTCGTGACCGAGGACATGGTGGGCCACAAGCTGGGCGAGTTCAGCCCCACCCGCGTCTTCAAGGGCCACACGAACAAGAAGGAAGGCGTCGTCGAAGGCGCCAAGACCGGGGCGCCCGCTCCGTCGCAGAAGAAGTAAGGCGATCGTTCACCCCCGCGCGGCGACGGCCGCGCGTCCGAGCATACGAGCAGACCCATGCGAATCCACGGTAAGAACCTGAAGAAGCTGGCGGCCGAGAAGGGCGTGGCTGTCGAGCGCCTGGCCGAGTCGGTCCAGCGGACCGGCCTGGGCGGGACCAACGCCATCCGCGCCATCAACAACTGGATGCGGGACAACGACCACCCCCGGTGCAAGTCGGCTGACATCAAGAAGATGGCCGAAGTGCTGGGCGTCGAGCCGGCGAAGATCGCCCGCTTCGAGTGCATCCTGAAGTACCACCGCGGGAGCCCCCGCAAGGTCAAGCTCCTCACCGATCTCATCCGCGGGAAGGACCTCGATACGGCCATCAACCTCCTCACCTTCACCACCAAGCGCGCTGCGGTGAACGTGAAGAAGGCGCTCAACGCGGCGTACGCCGACGCCCAGACCGTCAACGCCGACGGCTCGCTGCTGGTGGTGGGCGAGAGCCGCGTGGACGAGGGGCCGACGATCAAGCGGTTCAAGGAAAAGGACCGCGGCCGGGCCCACCCGATCATGAA
>CAZSZO010000058.1:0-20699 GCA_964611125.1 uncultured Phycisphaeraceae bacterium
ATGAGGTGCGCAAGCTTGCCGAGCGCACGACGCAGGCGACCAAGCAGGTGGCCGGGAGCATCCGCGAGATTCAGACCGAGACCGGCGCCGCGGTGGAGCGGATCGACGGCGGGGCCAAACGGGTGACGACGGGAGTGGAGCTGGCCGGAAGCGCCGGAAAGTCGCTGTCGCAGATCGTCGCCGGGAGCCAGACGCTGCAGCAGATGGTGCAGTCGATCGCCGCCGCGGCGGAGCAGCAGAGCGCCGCGAGCGGGGAGATCGCCCGGAGCATCGAGCAGATCAACGCGGTGACGGCGGAGTCGACGGAGGCGGCCAGCCAGTCGGCG
This sequence comes from uncultured Phycisphaeraceae bacterium, assembly GCA_964611125.1. Taxonomy (GTDB): domain Bacteria; phylum Planctomycetota; class Phycisphaerae; order Phycisphaerales; family UBA1924; genus JAEUIX01. The sequence goes on from CAZSZO010000058.1 coordinate 327, forward strand.
ACGGCCGCGGCGCAGCTCAGCCAGCGGGCCGAGAAGCTCCAGATGCTGGTGTCGAAGTTCCGGGTGAACCGGCGTGAGCGCAACCAGGGTCCGCCGGTGGGCCTGAACGATCGGCGCGAGTCGGAGCGGCCCGGTCAAGGCGACCACGGCGCCTCCCGTACCCGGCGCGGCACAACAGCGCAGCGCGCCCCGCACACCCAGCGGGCCTGACCCCGGCGGACTCGTCAGCGGGCGAACTCGATCGCCCGCGTCTCGCGCAGCACCGTCACGCGAATCTCGCCCGGGAAGGTCATCTCCTCGCTCACCTTCTTGGCGATCGTCTGGGCCATGACGAAGGCCATGTCGTCGTTGATCCGCTTGGCGTCGACCATGACCCGGACCTCGCGCCCGGCCTGGATGGCGTAGGCCTCGGTCACCCCCGGTTGCTGCATGGCGATGTCCTGGAGCTGCTCGAGCCGCTGGATGTACTTCTCGAGGCTTTCGCGCCGGGCCCCGGGCCGGGCGGATGACACGGCGTCGGCCGCCATCACGATGGGCGTGTAGAACGTCGTGGAGGGGATGTCGCCGTGGTGCCCGCCGATGGCGTTGAGCACCGCGTCCTTCTCCCCGAACTGGCGGGCGAAATCCATGCCCAGCTTGGGGTGGGTGCCCTCCTGCTCGTGGTCCATGGCCTTGCCGATGTCATGGAGGAACCCGCAGCGGCGGGCCAGGGTCCCGTCGAGGCCGAGCTGGTCGGCGATGAGCTGGCTGATGAAGGCGACCTCGACTGAGTGGCGCAGCACGTTCTGGCCGTAGGAGGTGCGGAAGTGGAGTCGGCCCATCTGCTCGGAGAGCTTGGGGTGGATCCCACGCAGGTTGACCTCCAGGCAGGTGTCCTTGCCGTACTTGACGACCCGCTCGTCCATCTCGGAGCGGACCTTCTCGACCACCTCCTCGATGCGCGAGGGGTGCATCCGGCCGTCGGCGATGAGCCGCTGCAGCGACTCAACCGCCACCGCTTGGCGGATCTTGTCAAAGCACGACACCACGATCACGCCCGGGGTGTCGTCAACGATGATGTCGACCCCCGTGGCCTTCTCAATCGCCCGGATGTTGCGGCCCTCGCGCCCGATGATGCGCCCCTTCATGTCGTCCGAGGGGATCGGCACCGCCCGCACCGTGCTTTCGGCGGTGTGCTCGGTCGCGTAGCGCTGGATCGCCATCAGGGTGATCTCGCGGGCCTTCTCCTTGGCGTGCGACTCGGCGTCCTCGATGATCTTGCGTTGCACCTTGGCCATCTCGTGCCGGCACTCGTCCTCAACCCGCTGAAGCAGCATGGCCTTGGCGTCATCCACCGACAGGCCGGAGATCTGGAGAAGCTTGGCGCGCTGATCGCCCAGCACCTGGGCCAGTTCGGCCTCCTTCTGGGTCAGCGAGGCCTCGCGGGCACGCAGCGACTCGGCCTGGCGGGCCGCCTCCTCCTCCTTCTGCGAGAGCGAATCGAGCTTCTTGTCGAGCAGATCCTCGCGCTTGGCCAGCCGCTGCTCGGTCTGGCGGGCGTCGGCCCGCAGCGTTTCAAGCTCGCTGTCGAACTTCTCTTTCCGCTCGCGGATCCGCTTCTCGGCTTCAAACTCCGCCTTCTCCGCGGCCGAGCGAGCATCCTCCTGGGCCCGGCTGGTCAGCCGCTGCGATTCCTCCTTGGCCTTGGCCAGGGCCCCGGTTGTCAGTTGCCGAAAGACCACCACCGCGATGACCAGACCGAGCACCGCCCCCAGCACGGCCCCGGCCCCGGCGGCCACCAGATCGAATTCCCCGAGGGTGAACAGCATGCGGGCCCTCCGGTCGTCCCACGCGGCGAGCTGCCGCGCGGGACCCCAGTCAGATCCGTACGCACACGCGCGGGGCCCCTGAAGAGGGGTTAGGCGTGCGGGGCGTTCACCTGTCGATCAAGCGCAACAGATCGGACTTCCGGCCCGTGAGGCCGGAAGCTGAAGGCAGCAGAGCGGGTCGGGATTCGCTGAATTCGTCGCCGAGTCTCCGTTCGCGAGCATTGGGAGCGCCACCTTCATGTGAGCCGAACGCGGTTGAGCACGATCGATCTATGCATCGCGATGGTCCGCGATGGGTCCGGCGCGTTCCCACTGGAACTGAGAGATCACGCCGGGCCTGAACGACCCGCGTCGTGTGAGGACGGGAGTCGGTTGAAAACCGGCGGCACGCGCCGCCGGCGAGGTGATATTAGATGTCAACGCGGACGTTCGGTCAAGATCTCAGGAAATCAGAACCGCCGCCCTTGCCGATCCGCCAGGCCGGGTTTGGGTAGGACGCGGCAAGATGTAGTCACCCGGCCGTCGAGGCGTCTGCCCCCGGGCTTTAGACTTCAGGCGCGCAGCTCGATCAGATACCCGTCGGGATCGGCCAGCCGGATGCGATCCCCGGTGAATGGACTGGGGGGAACCCCATCGACCCAGCGGGCCGAGCCCTTCAACCGCTCGACCATGCCTGGCAGATCGGCGACGCGGAACCCCAAGGCCAGCATCCCCCCAGGACTGCCGATCGGGCGCCGGCCGAACGCCGCCCGCAGGTTCAACTCAAACCCGGGGATCCGGTCCGACCGCAGGGCCCGCTCCTCAAAGATGAGGCCCGGCCGCTTGGCGGAGCTGACCTGGAAGCCCAGAAGGTCCCTATAGAACCCGCACGAGGTGTCAAGATTCGACGCATCGAGCGACACCGACACGGCTGCGAAGGGTGGCGGGCTGGACGATTCGGGCTGGGCGGCTCCGCTCATGGCCCCGAATCCTACCCGAATTGATCGCAGCGGGACAGTTAACCCGCAACCCGTCGGGGCGCCTGGCGCTGCAGGGTCTGCAATCCGTCAACGTACTGGGTCATCTGGTCGGTGACGAACTTCTGGTGGGCGGGATTGAAGGTGAAGTCAAAGGCCATGCCCATGTAGGTTTGCCCGTGGGAGTCGAGATGGCAGTGGGCCCGCTTGGCGCTGACCGCCAGCGGGAGTGGGATCTGCGGGCGCAGGTCGATCCGGAGCCAGAAAGCGTGGTGGCGGTCCGCCGCGGCGGCCTCACCCGCCCCGAGCAGGAGGCCCAGGCCGCCACCGGAGAGGTTGAGCAGCCGGGCGGAGAACATCGGGCCCACCTGGGGTAGCAGGATGCTGTCCGGGGAGTCCGGGCCAGCGGACTGGGGGTTTCCCCCGGTTGCGAGGGCGTCCATGATCATCGACTTGTTGGCCGTTTCAGCGGCGACCACGCTGGAGGGGTCGAGGAGCGGCCAGACCTGCACCTGCGGCAGGCGGAGTTCCGCCGCCGAGACGCGGAAGAATTGGCGACGCGAGCAGCGTTCGACATGTTCGGGCAGGTCGAGCGACAACCCGGCGACCTCACCCCCGAACGAGCCTCTGCAGACGCGGTATCCCTGGACGCGGGTCAGGAACATCCAGCGGTTCTGACCGACGGAGATCGTGGCGACCAGTTCGATCCCGGGTTGGACCTTCAGGGCCCGCCCGGCGACCGAGGGCGATTCCACGACAATGCACTTTTCGTCGAGATGCAGAATTCGCACCCGCCAGACCAGGTCGGACTGGGTCGAATCGCCCGCGCTCGCGGGTGAGCCGTCGGGAGCGCGGAGGGCGATCTCGAGCGAGCCGCCGCGGGCCGCGAGCTGGTCGAGCATGTCCTTCCAACGTTCGGTGCGAGAGCGGCTGGCGGGCATGGGCTCTGATTCCTGGTGAGTAGGGCGAGGTTCGTGAAGGCAGATCGGCCCGCGTGGCCTTTCAGTTGACGACGGCCTCGCGCGGCGTGGCCTGCCGAGGTCGGGCGAGCCGGTCGGATGAGTCGGGCGAACTGAAGGACGAGCCGGGACGGTTCTCGGCGGACGGGTTCCGTTCGCAACCCGGCTCGACGCGACCGGTAAGAGCGATAGACTGTGGTCCGGGCGACCGCTGAGGGCGACCCGACCAGCTCCCTTTCACCAAGGACCTCCCACCGATGCGCAGGCACGCTACTCGAAGGGCGTTCACCCTCCTCGAAGTGATGATCGTGATCGTCATTATCCTGGCGATCCTCGGCTTTGTCGGCGCCAATCTCCTCGGCACCCGTGACAAGGCCGGGGCCGACATGGTCAAGATCCAGATGAAGCTGCTCAAGGACGGCTTGAGCCGCTTCAAGGTTGAGTTCGATCGGTTCCCGACGGACGAGGAGGGCCTCAAGGCGCTCTGGGACAAGACCGCCCTCCCCGAGGCCGACCAGGCCAAGTGGACAACTTCCTTCCTCAACGAGCCGGTTCCTACCGATAAATGGGGTTCACCATGGGGCTACCGCCAGCAGGGCGAGAAGGCGCCCGAGGGCTGGTTCGACCTGTGGTCTTACGGGGCGGATAAGCAGGACGGCACGAACGACGACATCTTCTTGTGGGACACGGCGGGCAAGGACGGCCAGCCGGGGTCAACGACCGGCGGACCAGCAGGGAACGCCAGCTCGGGATCGGGATCCGGCTCGGGCTCGGGCTCGGGACGCTGAATGGACTTCAGCACACGCACGCGCGTCAGGACGTCGCGCAGAGGGATCGGCAACATGGATTGGCAGCATCGACTCGATCGTCGCGGTTTCACGTTGATGGAAGTCATCGTCGTGCTGGGGATCGTCCTGGCGCTGGCGAGCGTGATTGCGCCGGTGGTCATCACCTGGCGGCAGGCGTCCCGTCTGGAAAGCGCGGGCAGCCAGGTCGAGGCCGCGCTGATTATGGCCCGGGCTGACGCGCAGCGGCAGAGCGCCCCGGTGCGGGTGATGGCCCGCATGAACGGGAGCGGAGAAGTCGAACTGGTCGCGGAGGCGGTGTCGCTGGATGACCGGCGCGGGCGAGCTGACGCAGGCGGCCTCTTTGATGGCGGCGAGCGCGAGGGTGACGGCGGGAGCCTCAATCCCAAGAGCGCCTCGGGCGAGCCCGCGCCGACGACCGTCTCGTGCACGCTGCCGCGCGGTGTGGTGGTTCGCGATGCGCTGCCGGACGAGACCTTGCCGTCAGCCGCGGATGGCGCCGGGCCGGGCGATGGCGAACGCCGCGCCGGGGCTGGCGTGGCTTCGGGCGCGAGCGGAAGCCTGGGATCGAGCGAGCGCGTGGCGGATCGCAGCGAGTGGGTGCTGCTGGCGCTCTTTCTGCCTGATGGCGAAGTGGTGAGGCCCGGGCCGCGCTACCTGATCGACTCGCGCGGCAAGGCGGCCGAGGTGCGGGTGGACTCCTGGAGCGGGCGGGTCAGCGTGAAGCAGATCGGGCGGAGCGCGAAGCCGGAGGGGACGGAGCCCTCGGCGGTCGCTCCCGGACCGGCCGGCCCCGCAGAGGATTCGCGATGACCCCGCGCGCGCCGGCCCGTGGGCTGGTGCTGCTGGAGGTCCTCCTGGCGATTTCGATTTTTGTGATCTCCGGCCTGGTCATCCTCTCGGCGCTGGCGGAGGGCGTTGAACTGCAGCGCCAGACCCGCGATCGCCAGCGACTGGTCGATCTGGCTCGCACAGCGGTGGCTCTGATCGAGTCCGGCGCCGCGACGGCGGAGACGCTCAACGGTCCCGTGCGGGCCTGGCCGGCGTCGCTGACCGATTCGGCGTCATCGAGCGAGCCGCCACCGGCCGGCGGGCCGCGATGGGAGCTGCGCATCCAGACGCAGCCGTGGGGCGGCGGCGGGCTGACGCTGCTGACGGTCGAGGCTTTGCGGTCGGATTCGGAGCGGCGAATGGCGCCGGACACCAGCCGAGACAAGAGCCCCGGAGCGGGCGGTGACAACGGCGCGATGAGTTTCGTGCTGCATCAACTGGTGCGGATCGGGGGCGCGCGGGGCAGCGCCGGCGGGGCTCGGCCGTGAGGCCCGCCAGTCGACAGCGCGTCGGACTCTGGCGACAGGCCGCGCGGGCCCAGCGAGCTGACGGTCGCCCCGGCTTCACGCTGCTGGAGGTGATGATCGCCCTGGGGCTGATCGGGGTGCTGCTGGGCGGCGTGCTGGCCTTCGGCTGGACGCTGGCGGACCGGCGGGCCAGCGTCGTCGACGGCGTGCGCGAGTCGCTGGCGACCTCAGGGGTCTTTGACCGCATCGAGGCCGACCTCGCCGCGGCGGTGGCCGGCGATGATGTGCTGGGCGCCGGGGTCAAGGGGGATGCCACCAGCCTGCGGATCCTGTCGCGCGGGGTCTGGCTGACGGGGCCCGAGCAAGGAGAAGCCGCCGGCCCTGCGGAGCGAAGCGCCGAAGATGGCCAGCCCGGGCCGGCGAAGGCCGAGTTGAGCGACCTGATCGGGGTCGAGTACCGCTTCAGCGCGGGATCGGCGGCCATGGCGGCGCCGACGACGGGCGCGTCAGGCGGTGTGGGGGTGGGCCGCCTCACCGTGCGTCGCTGGCTGGCCGAGGCGGGGGCCTCTCCGCCCGCCGAGGAGGCGCTGGTCTCGGACCGGGTCGCGCGCCTGCGTCTGCGGTACTTTGACGGTCAGAACTGGAGCGATTCGTTCGACAGCCTCGCCGCTGGTGGGCTGCCCGCGGCGATCGAGATCGCGCTCTGGACTCGCGCGCCAGCCGCGGTCTCGGCCTCGCCAGCACCGCAGACGGGCGGCCCGGCCGGGCTGCCAGCGGGGGCGGGGGGGTTGAGCGCTGCTGAGCCAGCCCGTGCGGATCCGGGTTTTCCGGACCAGTCGCAGCCGAACCTCGGGCCGCCGGACCGCCTGCGGGTGATCGCCATTCCCGACGGTGGGGCGGCGGGCGCGCCGGGCGCCTTGGCCGGAGAGCGTCCATGAGCCGCGCGGCTCGGAGCGGGCCTCGCCGGCGGACGCGCCGGGCGATCGTGATCGTGATCGTGCTGGCGGTGATCGCACTCGGGGCGATGGTCGCGATGACAGCGCTCTACTTCGCGTCGGCGCAGCGCGCCTCGGTCATCGCCGCCACCAGGCGGCTTCAGGCCCGCGCGCTGGCGTGGTCCGGGGTGCAGGCGGTCGCGGCGGAGCTCTGGCGGCAGCGCGATGATCTGCTTCAGGGCGGCCGCCCGAAGCTCGAAAGCGAATCGGTGGTCTTCGAGGAAGGCACGCCCGCGGCGCCGGGCGATCGCGGGGTGTTCAGGCTGCTGCCCATCGCGGGCGCCCTGACGGCCGCGGAGGCGGGCAAGGTCGACCTCAACTCGGCGCCCGTGGAGATGCTGACGGCCCTGGGCGTCACGCCCGTGGTGGCCGAGGAGATCATCGCCGCGCGCCGTCGCCGGCCTTTCGCCAGCGTGGCTGAGGCGACCAGCATGGCGGCGTGGTCAGCCCAGGCCGGTGAGCTGCGGCGCGGCGGGAAGGTGAGCCCGGGCAATGTGCTGACGGTCTTCAGTTTCGATCCGCAGGTGGTGGGCGGCGCTCCCTCGGAGGGCGGCGGGCGGGCCGCGGCGGTGGGGGCGGGGCGGATCAACATCGCGCGGCCCTGGTCGGCGGAACTCGCCGAGGCGTTGACGGAGGTGCTGGGGAGCGACGGGGCGGAGCAGTTGCGCGCGGCCCTGGCCGGCGGCGATCAGAAAGCGCGCGGCGACGGCGGCCCGGCCGAGCCGAAGCCGCCGCCCCGGACGTACGCCCAGGTGTGCGAGGCCCTGCTGCGCGCCGGGGCGAGCCCTGGTCAGGTGGCGCGCGTGGTGGACGCGTGCCGGGTGGAGGAGGGCGCCTTCCGCACCGGGCTCGTGGATGTGCTGTCGGCGAGCGCGCCGGCGCTGGCGGCCGTCCCGGGGCTTGATCTAGCCGCGGCGGAGCGGATCATCTCGGCCCGCGAGGGGCTCGATAGCGAGGCCCGCGCGGGGCTCGGTTGGCTGCTGGAGCGCAAGGCCCTTACGCCGGCCCAGTTCGTGGCCGCGGTTGATCGGCTCGCCTGCCGCTCGCTGCAGTGGCGCGTGCTGGTCGAAGGCGGCGTGGAGCGGCGTGAGCAGGCCGCAGAGGGTTCCACGGCGACGACCGCCGCCGGCGGCGGTCCGACGCGGCCGCTGCGCGGGGGCGTCGTGCTTGAGGCGGTGATCGACGTCTCCGGCGATCAGGCCCGCATCGCGCTGCTGCGCGATGTCACGATGCTGGCCGCGGCGGAATGGCTCGACGCCCGCGCGGGAAAGATCTTCGACCCGGTGCGTGATCGCGCACCCCGCGCCACGCCGCCGCCGGGCGGGCCGCCTGAGGGGCCCCCCGCTCCGGCGCCAGAAGTTGCTACGCTGACTGATTCCCCGGCGGCTGCTCCGCCGAGGCCGCCGGCCCGGCCGGGCGGGCGCGTCGGCCGCTGGACCACGGGAGGAGGACCCAACGAGCGATGAGGATCTCCGCGAACCAGTGCGTTGTGCATCTCGAGGGCGGCCGCCTGGTCGCGCTGGAGGCCCGCTCGCGCGGCGACGGCGTCGAGGTGCTCCGCTGGCTGGCGGCATCGAGCCCGGCGGAGGTCAACCCCGCTGACGCCGAGTCGGTGGGCAAGTGGATCGCCAGCGCCCTCGAAGGAGCGGGCCTGGCGGCTGCGGCCCGGCGCGGCGTGACGTTCTCCGCCTCGCGGGGCGAGGTGGTGCTCAAGCGGATCAACACGCCCCCGGGCGTCGGCGCCGGAGAGTTGCCCGCGCTGGTGCGGCTGCAGATGCTGCGGCAGTTGACGGTGACAGGCGATTCGCCGGTGATCGACTTCTTTCCCCACGCCGGGGGTGGCGCGGCGCGGTCGCATGGCGACGGTTCCGCCGCGCCGGGGGGCGAGGCGGTGGTGGCCGCGGCCATGCCGGCCGAGCGCCTGGCCTGGCGGCGGCGCGTTGCTGACGCGGCGGGGATCAAGCTGACGCGTCTGGCCCTCGCTGCGGAGGGCGCCGCGGCGCTGCTCGACGACCCGGCGACGGGCGCCCGGGCCGGGGCGGTGCTGGCGCTGGCCCTCGGCCCGGCGGGCTGTGAGCTGTCGGTCGTGGAGAACGGGCGGCTGGTGTTTGCCCGCGGCGTGGATGTTCCCCGGGCGGAGGGCGACGACGCGGGCGCGTGCGCGGCCCTGGCCATCGAGGCCAAGCGGACCTGGATCAGCTACCGGTCGGCGCCGGAGTCGGTGGAGGTCGATCGGGCCGTGGTGCTGGGTGACGACGCCTTCGCGCGCGCGGCGGCCCAGCGCGTCGGTGAATCGCTCGAGATGCCGGCCTCGACCATCCCGCTGCAGCAGTCAATTCAGTGGCCCAAGGACCTGCCAGTCGAGCAGCAGGCGGTGCTGGCGCCCCTGGTCGGCCTCCTGAGCCAGGAGGCTGGCGCCGGGCTGAACCTGGTGAAGCCCAGGGCCCCGGCGCCGGTGGCGGAGATCCGCCGTCGGCGGATCCTGCTCACCGGGCTCGCCATGGTGCTGGTCTCGGGAACCCTTTACACCATCGGCAGCCGCGATCTGGCGGCCCGCCGCTCGGATCTCGACACCTACCGGCAGCAACTCAACCAGGTGGCGGCCAAGCACGGGGAGTTTCTGCGTGAGAAGGCCCGCGTCGAGCACGTCAGGGGGTATCTGGCCGGGCGTACGGATTGGGTCGAGCAGATCAAGACCTTGAGCCAGGACCTCCCCGATCCGCGAGAGGCGCTGCTGGACGAACTCGTCTGCCGGCTCGATGCGGGCGTCCGGTTCGACCTGCCCAAGGATGTCGGCAAGGCGTACGCCCGCGGGAAGTGGGTGAGTTGGAGCCGGGCGATCTTCGACCTGCGCGGCAGCGTGAAGCGTCCCGAAGTCCGCAACGATCTGCGGATCAGGCTCTCGTCGGACGCCAGCCGGTACTTCCTCGAGATGCCCGACCCTGACGTTCCGGAGGGGCTGGGGATCCGCCTGACGGAGAAGGCCGTCGACAAAGCCGCCGCCGGCGCGGCTAAGCCGCTGACTCCTGCGCCCGCCCCCGCCACCCCCACCCCCTCCGCTGCAACTGCCCCCGCTCCCCACCCCACCCCGGCGCCGCCGGCGGCGCCGAACAAGGAGGGGCAGCCGTGAAGCGCCCCCCACTGAAGTTCATTGCGCTGGCGGGGGCGATACCACTGGGGCTTGGGGCCCTGTGGTGGGTGTACCACGGCCACTACGCCGGCCCTCGCGCCGAACTCGATCGCGAGATCGAGCGGGTGAGGGCCGAGCTGGAGCGCAAGTCCGGCGAACTCGATGAGGGCCCGCAGATCCGCAAGCGCCTGGCCGAGCTCGCCGAGGGCTCGCTGGGCGACACCGAGGAGCGCGTCAGCGTGGCCCTGCGGACGGCCCTCAACGAGATCGCGGCCGACTGCGGCCTGGCGAACCCGCGGGTGGACACCTCGGATGCTGAGGCGGTGCGCAACCCGGCGGCGAAGGCCGCGGCCGCCGAGTTCTCGCGCAAGGAGCTGCGCGACCGGACCGACTTCTTCGTGATGACGGCGAGCTTCCGAGGGGTCGGCACGCTGCAGCAGGCGATGAAGGCGCTGGCCACGATTCAGAGCCAGTCTTGGGCCCGGCGCGTGGAGCGGGTGGAGCTCAAACCCGTCGGCGGCAAGGACCGCACGCGGATGGAGATCGCCCTGAAGCTGTCGACGCTGTACATGCCCGATCTCAAGATCAAGCCGCGCGACGGCCTGTGGTCGCCCCCGGCGGAGGCGCTCCTGGCGGCGGCCCAGCCGGTGGTGATGAAGAACATCTTCCGTGAGCCCCCCCCTGTTCCGGCGGTTGCCGCTAAGCCGCCGCCGCCGCCGCCCGCCCCACCTTCAGTTCAGGCGCCACCGTACGGCGAGTGGCGTGTAACCGGTGTGGTGCGCGGCGCCGCGGGGCCCGAGTTATGGGTGGTCAACGAGCAGAGCAAGCAATCGTTGACGCTCGCGATCGGCCAGGCGGTTCTAGATGCCGTATTTGTGGGATCGAGCGGAGAGAATGTACGCCTGAAAATTGGGGATCAGGAGTTCGAAGTCGGTTTGGCCCAGACGCTTCAGGAGCGCCGGGTCGTGAGTCGGTAAACTCGGATGTTCGGCCGGACGGTTTCTGGAAGGGCGTGCTTTTCCGGAGTTCGCCGTGCGGCTGGAGTATCCCTCGCCTTTGGGCGCCTACACGGAGGTGCAGGTCCATGCGCAATCTATCTCCTCGTTCGATCCAAGCCCGCGCTCGTGTTGTCGCGCCGCTTTCGCTGATGTTGATGGCCGGTCAGGCGGCATCGCTGCTCGCGCAGGACGCGGCGAGCCCGGCTGCGGCTGGCGCCCCGGCGGCTTCCCCGGCCGCGGCTGCGGCTCCGGTCCCCCAGCCGCCGCCGGCCCCGGCGCCGGAGAAGACTCCGGGGCCGGCCCAGGGCGGTTCGACCGCCGCGGCGTCGCCCGCAAGCACGCCGGCAAAGATCGCGTTCAACTTCAAGAACACGCCCTGGGAGCTGGTGATTGACTTCATGGCCCGCCAGACCGGCCTGCCGGTGATCAACGAGGCGCCGCCCCCGGGGGCGCCGGTGACGTTCATCAGCGGCGCTGAGTACAGCGTGGATGAGGCCCTCGACATTGTCAACCGGATGCTGTGGATGCACGGGCTGCAGTTGCGCAAGGAGGCGAACTTCCTGCTGCTGTCGAAGGTGGAGGACCTCAAGGCCCGGTCGCGCGGGTATTTCGGGCAGGTTCCCGAGAGCGTGGGCCCTGCGGACATCGTCACGCTGGTGGTGCCGCTGAACAACTCCACCGCGGCGCCGATGGCCGAGAAGCTCGCGAGCCTGGCGACCAAGGGCGTGGGCGCGATCACGGCGCTCCCGCAGCAGAACGCGCTGGTCATCGTGGACACCGCGGCCCAGGCGCGCCGGGTGCGGGAGATCCTGACCTCGCTCGACAGCCGTCCGGCGGCGGATTCGGAGTTCAAGCTCTTCCCGCTCAAGAACGCCGACGCCCAGACGGTGTTCAACGCCCTGAAGGGGCTGGTGGCGGAAAAGCGGACGACGGTGGTCATCGACAAGGACGGGCAGCGCCGGGTGGTTCAGGAGGAGAACTTCGAGGGGATCTCGATCCAGCCCGACGCCCGGACCAACTCGATCATCGCAGTGGGTCCGTCGGCCCGCCTCCGCACCGTGCAGGAGGTGGTGGCGCTCCTCGACAGCGACGGCGGCGAGGAGGGTCGGCGCGAGATGATGACCTTCGCCCTGAGCGGCGTCACGGCGGAGGAGGCGGCCCAGAAGATCAGCGCGCTCTTCCCCGCGCGGGGTGAGGGTGGTGGAGGTGGGGGAGGGGCCGACGGGCGGCGCAACCGGCCGATCGTGCTCGCCCTGCCCCAGCAGAGCAAGGTGACGGTGATCGGCTCGGGTGAGCAACTGCGCAAGGCGGCGGTGCTGCTGGCGGAGCTCGACCCGGCGTCGGCGCCGACCGGAGGCGGCGGCGAGCGGGTGGCCCGGGCCGAGACCCAGGCGGTCATTACGCCTCTCAAGTTTGTGAAGCCCGACCAGGCTCAGCAGGTGCTGGCCCGGTTGCTCTCGCCGCGCCAGACGGCGGTGCTGCGCTTCGCGCCGGCGCCTGACGGCAAGGGGCTGATTGTCTCGGGCCCCTCGACGGATGTCGAGCTGTTCGGGCAGCTGCTCGCGGCGATCGACACGCCGCCCAACCCCGACAGCGAGGTGCGCCAGGTGCGCATCTCGCAGGGCGACGTCGGGGCCATCGCGGCCAAGGCGACGGAGCTGTACGGCCTTTCAGACAAGGCCAGGACCGACCCGATCCGGGCGATCGTTGACGGCGAGGCCCGGGCCATCACGCTCGTGGGCAGCCGCGCGGCCCTCGCGGCGGTGACCGAACTGGTCCGGACGGCGCAGGAGAACGTGCGGATCGACCGCGAGACGCGCTCGTTCGCGCTGACCAAGTCGAAGCCGTCGGACCTGATCGGGGCGATCACGCGCCTAGCCCGCCCGCTGCTGGAGCCGGCGGACGGGGGCGAGTATGTCGCGCCGCAGATCGAGCCGGTGGATGAGGTCCAGAAGCTGGTCGTGCGGGCCCAGCCCGAGCAGTTCACCGCCATCGCGGAGTTGATCGCCTCGCTCGACGGCGCCCCCGGCGCTTCGCGCCAGGTGCGGCTGATCGAGCTGCGCAACGCGCGGGCCAAGGAGATGGCCGAGTCGCTGACGGACCTGATGCAGACGATGCGGGCGTTTACGGGCCCGGCCGGCCCGGCGCCGGCGGTGGAGCCGATCGAGGCGACCAACTCGCTTCTGGTGGTGGGGCAGCCGGCCCAGTTCGCGATCGTGGATCAGCTTGCCCGCAGTCTTGACGCGCGCCAGAGCCCCGAGCGGCCGCCGCTGCGGATTCTGCGGATCGAGACGACTGACGCCGCGAGCCTGGCCCAGACGCTGACGAACCAGTACAGCCAGCGTCCGCAGGAGCAGAAGGTGCGGCAGCCGGTGGAGGTTCAGGCCGACACGGTGACCAACACGCTGCTCGTGTCTGCTCACCCCGATGTGTTCCCGGAGATCGAGAAGATCGTGACGGAGCTCAACGCGCTGCGGGCCTTCGACGCCAAGGGGCGGGAGATCCGGATCTTTCCGCTGCGGTTCGCCCACGCCGACGAGCTGGCCCGCACCATCGACCAGATGTACCCCGAGCCGCCGATGCCCATCGACCCGCGGACGCGCCAGCCGATGCCCGAGCGGCGTCCGCCGCGCGAGGTGGTGGTGCGGGCCGACCGGGCGACCAACTCGCTGATCGTGGACGCGACGATGAGCAAGATGGGTGCGTTCGAGGCCCTGGTGAAGCAACTGGACAACCAGCAGGTGACCGCCAATGTGGAGGTGCGGACCTATCGCGTCCAGCGGGCCAATCTGGACGCCGCGACGGCCACGCTGCGGAACCTCGTCTCCTCGGGGGGGCTGGCGATGCTGCCCGTCGGCCAGCAGGCGGTGGTGACGATCACGCCCGAGCCGGTCAGCCGCTCGCTGGTGGTCACGGCGCCGGCCGAGGCGTTCGAGGGCCTGGAAAAGGTCCTCAAGCAGATCGACTCGGCGCCTGAGCGGCCCGCGACGGGGATGCGGCTGTTCACGCTGACGACCGCCCGGGCCGACTCGGCGGCCGGGCTCATCCGCCCGGTGCTGATCGGGCGGGCCCGCGATCTGCAGCAGCGGGGGGCCATCCCCCAGGGCGTCGAACCGGCGAGCCTGATCGAGATCGCCGGCGACCCCGCCAGCAACACCCTCATTGTCTCGGCGCCTGATGACCTGCTGACGGCGGCGGGCGAGCTGGTGAAGGCCCTGGACGCCCCGGCGGGCGCGGGGGGGGTGGGGGACACGCGCACCATCGAGGTGCGGGTGTTCTCGCTTACCAAGGGCAAGGCCGAATCGGTCGCACAGGCGGTGCAGGCGGGGCTGGCCGCGGGGCTCAAGCCTGGGGAGATCGCGCCCACGGTGCGGGCGGAGGCCAGCGGCAACGCGGTGGTGGTCGCCGCGACGTCGGCCCGGCTGGCCCAGGCGGAGGTGCTGATCAAGCAGCTTGATTCCTCGGCTCAGACCGAGCAGATCGGGGTGCGGACGATCCGGCTGAAGCACGCCCGGGCCGGGGCCCTGGCGCCGATGCTCGAGACGCTGCTGCGCAAGGAGTCGGCCCTGGATCTGCTCCCGCAGTGGCAGCGGGCCGAATATCTGGCGCGCATGAGCCAGCAGGGCGGAGCGGGGATTCAACCGGTGCGGGTGGCGGCCGACAAGCGGCTGAACTCGATCGTGGTCACCGGGCCCATCGGCCTGCTGGAGGCGGGGGAGCAGATCGCCACCGAGCTGGATGTGGACCCATCGGGCGCCGCGGCGGCTACGGCGCGGGGGATCCGCGTGATCACGCTCCGCAATGCCGATGCGGACACGCTGCTGCCGACGATCCAGGCGCTCTTTGATGATGAGCCGGCGGGCGAACTGCCGCCGACGGTGCGGGTGGAGAAATCGAGCAACTCGCTCATCGTCCGGGGGAGCGAGGCGCAGCTGGCGTCGGTGAGCCAGCTCGTGGAGAAGGTCGACGCGGCGACGCTCGCGGGCGGGCGCGAGCTGCGGATGATCCCCATCGACCGCTCGCGGGCCGACGCCCGCGTGATCGCTGAGACGCTGCAGCGGCTGCTGCAGCAGCGGGGGGGGCCGAAGGTCGAGGTCATCAGCGCCGAGGAGCTGCTGCGGCGCACGGGCGAGCCGGGCGCCGGGGCGAAGCCCGAGAAGAAGGGGAGCATGCTGCCGCAGGGCGGCGTGCTCGACGCGATCGGGGGGGATGGGGGCGGCGGTGGTGGGGCGGCGATGCGGCCGGGTTTCCTGGCCGGTCGGCTGCAGCCGCTTGGGGTGCTCAGAGGGCTTGTCATCCCTTTCGCGCTGGCGGGCCTGGACGAGCCGCCGCCGACGGGGCAGGCCGATCCGGCCCGCCCAGCACCGGCGCCCGGCGCGCCTGAGCAGGCTGGCGGCGCGAGCGCACCGACTGGCCAGGGAGCGAGCGAGCCCGCACCGGTGACCATCGCCGTCGACCCTGCGACCAACTCGCTGATCGTTGTCGGCGGCGGCAAGGCGATCGAGCGGATCACCGCGCTCGCGGCGGAGCTGCAGCGGCAGATGCCCGCCGAGCCATCCACGGTGCGGATCGTGAAGCTCCCCGAGACCGTCGATGCCCGCTCGCTGGCGACGGTGCTGAACACGACCATCGGGCAGATCGGCCGCTCCACGGCGGAGAATCCCGGCGGCTTCACCGGGCGGGTCTCGGTGCAGGTGGACCCGGAGGGCTCGGCCCTCATCGTGTCGGCCAACGAGACCGACTTCGGCACGCTCGGCGAGCTGATCGGCGCGATGTCGCGGCCCGGGGCCTCGGCGAAGCTGACGATCAAGGTCTATCCGCTCCAAAACGTGCCCGCCGCGAGCGCCCTGCAGGCGGTGCGCGACCTGTTCCGGCCCCGTCCAGATGGCGTGCAGGCCCGGCGGGTCCGCTCGGTGGAAGTCTCGATCCCCGGGCCTGACGGCGCCGTCAAGCCCATCACGATCGACCCCGCGACGGTCAACCTGTCGGCGGACCCGACCGGCACGGCCCTTATCGCCGCGGCGCCGGGTGAGGCGATCGCGCTGATTGACCGGTTCGTCGCGTTGCTCGACCAGTCGCCGCAGAGCGAGCGGCTGGTGATTCGGGTGCTGGAGCTGAAGAACGCCAAGGCGACCGACGCCGCGCGCACGCTGCAGGCGGCGATGGACGCGGTGCGGCAGGGTGGCGGTGGGGGTGGTGGGGCGATGGCCCCGCAGGCGCGGTTCCTGGGCGATGACCGCACCAACGCGATTCTGGTGACGGCGACCGAGGCGCAGCTGAAGCAGACAGAGCGGCTCCTGGCGGATCTGGACAAGCCGCAGGCCGACGGGACGATCGTCTCGATCATCCCGCTCCAGGTGGCCAGGCCGACGACGGTCCAGCGGATCGTGGAAGCGGTTATCGCCGGGCGCGACCCGGGGAGGCGTGATCGCTTCTCGGTGACCGCCAGCGACGACTCGTCGCTGTTTGTGTTCCGCGGGACGGCGGAGCAGACCGAGGAAGTGAAGCGCCTGGTGAGCGAGGTTGACAAGCAGGAGACGGCCGCGAACCCGGTGCGGTCGCTCAAGCTTGAGCGGGCCGACGCCCAGAGCGTCGCCGCGAGCCTCAAGCAGTTCTTCGACCAGCGGGCCCAGGCTTCCGGGCGGCCCGGGCAGGCCCGAAAGGGCGTGTCGATCGTGGGCGACCGGAGGTCGGCGACGCTGGTGGTCGCGGCGTCGGATGAGGACTTCGCGCAGATTCAATCGCTGGTGGCCCGGTTCGACGCGCCGGCGGCGGCGCGCGACCTGAAGTTCCGGGCCGTGGCCCTTGAGAACGCCAAGATCGGCGAGGTTCGCCAGACCATCGAGGCGCTGCTGAACCAGATCCGCTGGGCGACCTTCGCGGCGGTGCAGGGGCAGGGCGAGGCCCCGCCGGCCGACGTGTTGGTCTTCGACTTTGACGAGCGCACCAACAGCGTGGTGATGATCGGGCAGGGAGACTCCTTCGACCAGGCGGAGCGGATCATCAAGTCGATCGACGTGCCCGCCGCGAAGGGGGCGGAGGTGACGCTCAGGGCCGTGCGGATCGAGCACGCCGACCCGCGGATCGTCGCGGCGGCGGTGCAGGGGGCCATGAACAAGCAGGGCCGATCGTGGGTGGCGGCCGATGTGGAGAGCGTGAAGGTCGAGGTTGACCAGCGGACGCGGACGCTGGTGCTCATCGGGCAGGCGGCCCGCATCGAGACGGCGCTGGGCTATGTGAGCCAGCTCGACCGGGATGTCGGCGTCGACCAGCAGATCGCCTCGCTGCCGCTGCGCTTCGCCGCGGCCGACCGCGTGGCCCAGAGCCTGGACCGCTTCTTCAGGCAGCGGGCGGCGGGGGGCGAGGAGTCGGCCCCGACGCTGATCGGCTCGCGCGACGGCAACGTGCTGATCGTCTCGGGCGGCAAGGACGACCTGGAGCTGGTCCGCAAGCTGCTGGGCCAGATGGACCAGCCCGACGAGGGCGAGGGGCGGGTGCGCGAGCTCTTCACGCTCAAGAACAGCGACGCCGCGGAGATCGCCAGCACGCTGCGCGAGCAGTTCCCGCGATCGCTGGCGCAGCGCGAGGGGCTGGTGATCGTGACGCCGCAGGCGAGCACCAATTCGCTGCTCGTCTCGGCCCCGGCGGAGATGTTCGAGCGCGTGAGCGCGCTGGTCGAGCAGCTCGACCAGCCGCCCACGGCCGAGGGAACGCGGATCGTGACCATCACGCTCTCCACGGCCCGCTCGGAGGATGTGGCGGCGTCGCTCTCGGCGGCTCTGCCCAAGGCGGTGAAGGTGAAGGTCACGCCGGTGCGGCGGACCAACTCGATCCTGCTCACGGGCTCCGACGAGGCGATCAAGCTCGTGAGCGAGCAGGTCGCCAAGCTCGACGCCCAGCCCACCCGCCAGCAGGAGTTCCTGCGGATCAAGCTCCAGCACGCCG
This sequence comes from uncultured Phycisphaeraceae bacterium, assembly GCA_964611125.1. Classification (GTDB taxonomy): domain Bacteria; phylum Planctomycetota; class Phycisphaerae; order Phycisphaerales; family UBA1924; genus JAEUIX01. The sequence goes on from CAZSZO010000058.1 coordinate 18,222, forward strand.
ACGTGTCGGACGTCGCGTTCACGCTGCGCCAGGTGCTGCGCCGGCGCGAGGCGGGCCCGGGCGAGACGCCCCCCGCGATCACCACCAGCGAGCCAAGCAACACCCTGCTGATCTCGGCCGGGCCCGATCAGGTGGACGAGATCCGCCGGATCATCGCCCAGATCGACGTCGCCAGCGACATGAAGCGGACGACGGAGTTCGTGCCACTCAAGTTCGCCGACGCCGAGCAGACCGCCCGGGCGTTGGAGGTCTTCTACGGGCGGTACGCCCCCGAGGCCTCGACCCCGGGCGCCCGGAACGTGTCGATCATCGCCAACCCGGTGAGCCGGAGCCTGGTGATCTCGGCCGATGAGGGCGAGTGGAAGGGGCTGCGGGCCCTGCTCGAGAAGCTCGACAACGAGCAGTACGACACGTCGCGCCGGCTCGAAATCGTGGCCCTGCGGCACGCTGACGCCCAGGCCCTGGCCCGGGCCCTCAGCGAGTCGTTCTCGGCGCCGCTGCGGGCCGAATTGGAGCGGCAGCGGGCCCGCCAGGCGGAGCGGCGGCAGCGCGGGGAGGCGGTGGGGGCCGATGCGCCGAGCGTGCTGCTCGACACCAAGGAGACGGTGACGATCACCGCCGAGCCGCTGACCAATTCGGTGATCATCGGCGCCGCGCGCGACCAGGTGGAGAAGATCAAGGCGGTGATCGCGCAGCTGGACGTGCCGGAATCCAGCCGGTTGCCCGAGGCGCGGATCATCCCGCTGCGGCTGGGCCCGGCGAGCCAGATCGCCCAGGCTCTCCGCCAGACGTTCACCGATGCGGGGCCGCAGGGCTCGGGCCGGCAGGGGCCGCGCTCGGTGGTCATCGTCGGCGAGGACAAGAGCAACGCCCTGATCGTGCGGGCCGAGGAGAGCCAGTTCGCCCAGATCAAGGCGATGGCCGAGACGCTGCAGCAGGAGGGGGACCGCTCGCGCTCCAAGGTGCGGGTGCTCACGCTCAAGCACGTGCCGGCGGCGCGGGTGGCCGCGGCGGTGCGGGCGACCTTCGCCAACGTCGCCCGCGAGGCGGGCGAGACGCTGGCGGTGGAGGTGGATCGGGCGGGCAACGCCCTGGTGGTGGCGAGCAGCGAGAAGCTCTTTGAGCAGATCCGGCAGGTGGCTGAGGAGCTCGACGGCCCGGGCAAGCGCTCCACGGGCCCAGGCGAGGAGACCGTGCCGGGGCTCGGGCAGACGGTGCAGATCGTCGACATCGAGCACAACAGCCCGGCGGAGATCGTGCGGCTGATCGAGCAGCTCGGGCTGACGCGCGCCCAGCCGGCCGACCGGCAGGGCGTGGTGGCCGAGCCGGTGACGGTGACCACGCTCACCAGCCGGCGGGCGGTGGCGGTGGTGGGCTCGCAGCAGGACATCCTGGCGGTGGCCTCGCTGATCAAGTCTCTCGACAGCGCGCCGACCTTCGGCGATCAGGCGGTGGCGATCGTGCGGCTCAAGGCCGGCGCCGCGCCCCAGGTGGTGGCGGCGGTTGAGAACATGCTCAAAACCGCGGCGGCCGACGGCGCTTCGGCCCCGGCGCGGGCTCTGGTCGAGCAGATCCGGCGGCTGAACGTGCAGCGCGAGGGCGGGGCGGACGCGCCGCCGCTGCAGCTCGACCTGGCCCGCCCGATCCGCATCTTCGCCGAGGCGCAGACCAACTCGGTGGTGGTGGCGTCGAGCAAGGAGAACGTCGCGGCGGTGCGCGACCTGGTGGCCCTGCTTGACCGCCTGCCCATCGGCGAAGCGATCAGCGTGCGGCTCTTTCCGCTGCAGGTGGCCTCCGCCCAGCGGGTGGGCGCGGTGATCCGCGAGCTCTTCGCGCAGGCCGACCGGCTGCGCACGCTGCCCGGGACGGCCGTGCGCGGCGAGCCGACGACGCTGGCCGGAAAGGGCCTCATGTCGCCGGTGGCGGTGTCGATCGACGACCGGACCAACTCGGTGATCGTGGCCGCCCAGGAGGACGCGGCGGCGCTGTGCGAGGTGCTCATCAAGCAGCTCGACAGCGACCGGGGCGCCGGCTGGGTCGAGCCCACGGTGATCCAGCTCAAGCACGCCGACGCGCGCCGCCTCGCGGTGACGCTGCGGCAGGTGTTTGTGGACGGGCTGCGCGATTCGCCCGAGGCCCGGGCGCTCCAGCAGGCCGTGGGCCGGCTGGGCGTGCTGCAGCAGGGGAAGGACCCGTCGGACCCCAAGTCGCGCATCGAGGCCGATCTCTTCGCCAACATGTCGACGGTGGTCATCACGGCCCAGGAGCAGCTCAACGCCCTGGTGGTGGTCGGCAGCACCAACAACCTCGCTGTGATGCGCGAGCTCATCAAGATGCTTGATGTGCCCGCGGCGTCGGCGGCCAACTCGGTGCGGGTCTACCCGCTGCAGTTCGCCGCGGCCGAGCGCATCGCGGGCATGCTCCGCGAGATCTTCCGCCAGCAGGTCGAGTCGGGCGCCGTGCGCCCTGAGGACGACG
>CAZSZO010000059.1:0-20378 GCA_964611125.1 uncultured Phycisphaeraceae bacterium
AGGGCGTGGACTACCAGGGTATCTAATCCTGTTTGCTCCCCACGCTTTCGTGCCTCAGCGTCAGGAAAGGCCCAGCCGGCTGTCTTCACCTTTGGCATTCCGATTGATATCTACGCATTCCACCGCTCCACCAATCGTTCTACCGGCCTCTACCTTCCTCGAGACTCGCAGTTTGCCGTGCGGTTCCACCGTTAAGCAGTGGGCTTTCACACGACACTTACGAGTCCGCCTACGCACCCTTTAAGCCCAGTGATTCCGATTAACGCTCGGGGCCTCTGTCTTACCGCGACTGCTGGCACAGAGTTAGTCGCCCCTTCCTCTGGAGATGATCATTGTTTCTATCCCCTGACAGTGGTTTACACGGCAAAGCCGCTTCATCCCACACGCGGCATCGCTCCGTCAGGCTTTCGCCCATTGCGGAAGATTCGTCGCTGCAGCCTCCCGTAGGAGTCCGGGCAGTGTCTCAGTCCCGATGTGGCAGGCCGTGCTCTCACACCTGCTACCCGTCGTAGGCTTGGTGGGCCTTTACCCCGCCAACTACCTGATAGGTCGATCGCCGCTCCCAAGGCGGTAAACCTTTGCTCCTTAGAGATCATGGGGTATTACGCACAGTTTCCCATGCCTATCCCCCACCTCAGGGCACGTTCGATCGTATTACTCACCCTTCCGCCACTGACCATTGCTGGTCCGTTCGACTTGCATGCTTTAACCATGCCGCCAGCGTTCAATCTGAGCCAGAATCAAACTCTTCACTTGATTGCTTTCGCTCGCGTCTTGCGACGCGCTCTTGGCAGAATTGAAGGTTCGACCTGTTACGCCGGTCCGCTATGGACCGACGGGTCGCGACTCCTCAAGTTCGCTTACGCTCCCTCGAAGAACCGCACCGTTGACCAGGCTAGTGATCAACGGATTTATACTGGAATTCACTCAAAACCTTGAAAAAACAAGGGTTCTTTGTGGCAACGAGAATGTCCAGCCGCCGAAACTGTGACCTTTCGGCGAGCCTTTGGATCGACAGCGACCGCCCCGGCAAAAGGGCCTGGTGTCGCCACCAGTGTCGCCGCCGTACATTCTCGCGGACATCCCAACTGTTCACTTTTCAAAGATTGCTCTGCCCTGAGGCGGCAGAAATCCCGTCCGACGGATCCCGTCGGCTGCGGGGTCATGACTATACCCCCCCTCCGTTCACTGTCAAGCAATTCCGAATGCGAGATTTTTTGTCAACCGTTTACCCCCGATCTGTGCCCATGCCATTTCTTCATCCACGGGCTACCTCAATCAGGGCGTAAATCAACCGCCAAATCTCCCGCCAGCTCCCTCCTCCGCCTCCGTCACCGCCACCACCGCCGCCCACAGCACCACCTCCCTGCCACCAAACGCCCTCCGCACAGCTCGGCACGCTTCCCTCAGCGTCGCACCCGTCGTCGTCACATCATCAACCACCACCACCAGCCGCGCACGCCGATTGCCCCTGCCACCCTCGCCACTCTCCCGCCCCCGCTCTCCCCGCCGACCCAGCGACCCCAGCCCCAGCCGCCCCAGCAGCGCCGCCAGCCTCGCAGGCCGCATTGAGCCCGCCACGTTCCGCCTCCGCTGGCTCGCCGGAACCGATACCTGCGACGGTCGATGCGACCGCGTGAGCACCGCCGCCAGCGGCAGTCCCGACGCCTTCGCCACGCCCCCGGCGATCGTCCCCGCATGATCGATCCCCCGGCTCAGCCGCCGCGCCAGGCTGGTCGGCACCGGCGCCACACACCCGTCGATCCCGCGCTCCAGCTCACCCTCCACCTGCGCCTCGCGGATCGCCTGGCCCACACGCTCGCCAAGCAGCAGCCCCAGTTCCCGCCCCAGCGACCGCATGCCCTGAAACTTCACCTCGCGAACCCAATCCCGCAGCGGCGGCTCGTACGGGCCCAACCTGATCAATCGCTCCCACGGCGCCCGGCGCCTCACACAGCGGGCGCATCCCGCGCCGTCCACCTCAACCCCCGCCGTCAACTGGCGCCCGCAGCGGGGGCACGCCGCGTCAACTGGCTCGGGCGCCCAGCGTGTGTCAGCCCGCCGGTCGTGCAGCGGCAGGGCCGTCGGGTCGAGCCAAGCGTCCTCGATTCGGCGCCAGGCTGAGCGCACCCCTGCCCGGACCTCCCGCGTAGGGGGTGCGGTGGGTGCGGAAGGGGCGGGTGCGAGTTGAGGCGAGCCTGCCGGCCCCGCCCTTCCGGTCTGCGGCGCACCGCCGCTCGGCAACGGCCGCGGCGGCCAACGAAAGACCGCACCGCCCGCCCCGGCGCCCGGCTCGTCTCCAGAAACCTCGTCTCCAGAAACCATGTTGATCAGCCTACCGCGCTGGCCTCAGCCAAGCCCGCCCCCCATGGGGTCAACGGGGTCAAACGGTGAGCGCCGTGGCGCACGCCTTGGCCAGCCGGTCGCCCAGCCCGTTGCGAGCCAGCTCCTCCACGCGGGCTTCGTCGTAGAAGACTTCCAGCATCCGCGGGCACTCCGACTGCATCTCAGTCACCACCTCGCCGAACTTGTCCCACTTGATCGTCCCGTCCCCCGGCATCCGGTGGTCGTCGACCTTGCTGTCGTTGTCGTGGATGTGGAAGTAGTCGATCGCCGGCATCGCCTGCCGGATTGACTCGATCACGTCCCCTGTCATGTGGGCGTGCCCGGTGTCCAGGCACATGCGGATGAACGGCGAACCCACCGCCAGCACCGCCTGCGCCAGCCGCACCGTGTCGTGCCCCAGCGGGCAGTTCATCGGCTGGTTCTCGATCAAGTAGGTCACGTGCAGCCGCTCCCCCACCTCGGCGAGCCGGCGCATGAAGCTGTCCAGATGGGCCCAGCGCGGGGTCGACGCGGCCTCGATCTCCACGCGGTTCATCATCCGCATGCCCGGGTTCCACGCCGAGGGGTGCACCACCACCTTCGGGCCGCCCAGGTCGCTGGCCAGCCGGCCCTCGGCTTCGTAGATGTCCAGACAGCGCTTGCGGTGCCGCTCATCGGGCGATGAGGGGTCAAGGTGGAACCCGAACACCCCGTGGATCGAGTCGAACCGGACCCCGGCCAGCTCGGCGGCCTTCAAGGCGTCTCCGAGCGAGGGTTGACGCTGCTCGTTGCGGTAAAACTGACAGGTGACGCAGCCCACGGCGCGATACGCGGCCAGGAATCTGGTCGGATCAAAGGAGAACCCGAATGGCGCAATGCACGCGAGTGAGGCCATTCACATTGTTCCGACCCAGTTGGGCATTGCCCGAGTATATCGGACCGACGGCCCGGGGATTCGAGCAAAGATCGCCCCGTGGGCGGAAACCCCGGCCAGCACCCGCCGCCCCCCCTTGCAGGCTCGGCCGAGCCATACCGGGGCCCGCCCTTGGGCCGGATGCGGGCGCGCGGCCCCCGCTCAGCCGCAGGCGTGGGCCAGCGCCTCGCGGACCAGGTCCGCCCGGGCCTCGCGCCGCCGCTGCTGATCGAGCTCGCGCCCCACCAGCCGCTGCAGATGGGCCGGCTGAGTCAGCAGGAACAATTGGGTGATCACCTGCTCAGGCACGCCCTTGACGAGCCCGACCAGCACCCCCAACCGACACAGGCTGAGCTGCGCCAGGGCCTCCTCAGGCGTCAGCAGGCGGGCGTGCTTGAGCATCCCCAGGGCTCTGAACACGTGATCCTCGAGCATCCGCCGCCGCTTCTCCAGCAGCAGCCGGCGGGCTGTCAGCTCGTACTCGACCACCTCGGGAATGATCTCGTGCTCCAGATCGTGGAGGATCACCCCTTCGGTCTTCCCCAGCGTCGTCTGATTCGAGATCTGGAAGAGGTCGCCTGTCGCCTCGGTCCCCTCGCCATAAAAGCCCCGCACCGCCAGGCACAGGTCCTTGGTCGCCCGCCGGACCTTGTCGATATCCCCGGCGATCCGCAGGGCCGGCAGATGCAGCATGACGCTCATCCGCACCCCGCACCCCACGTTGGTCGGACAGGCCGTCAGATAGCCGAAGCGCGGGAGGAACGCGTAGTCGAGGGTGTGTTCCAGCACATCGTCGACCTCGTCAATCTGCCTCCAGGCGTCCGTCAGGGCCAGCCCTGAGCGCAGGGCCTGGATTCGCAGATGATCCTCCTCGTTCACCATCACCGACACGGTCTCATCCGGAAGCGAAAAGGCCACGCCCCGCGCATCCGAGCCTGCGGGTTTGTCCTTCGCCGGGGTCTGCCGGACCGCGGCGTGCTCCTTGCTGATCAGGTGCCGCTCCAGCAGCACCTGCCGCTCCAGGCTCGGCAGCAGATGCACATCTGACCACGTCATCGCCCCCGCCCCCGGAAACGCGGGGATCGGCGGCTCCGTTGTCAAACACGCCTTGCAGGCGGTCAGCAGCGCCGAGCGTTGCGGCGGCGTGCAGCGCGCCGGGAATGGAAAGCCCGAGAGATTGCGGGCCAGCCGCACCCGCGATGACACCACCACCTCAGCGCTGGCGCCGCGCCCGCAGAGCCACGGCGCTCCGCGCCGAATCGCGTCCACCGGCACCACGGCTTGGTCAAAGGGCGTGTTCATCGCGGGCCGCCACCGCCACTGCCCCCGCCACCAACGGTACCCCCGGCGCCCGCCCCACCCTGATTCAGCGTTCGCAGGTCGCCCAGTTTCCGCAGTTCGTCGCGAAGCTGGGCCGCTCGTTCATACTGCTCGGCGCCCACGGCCTCCGCCAGCTGTTGCCGCAGGATGACGATCCGCTCCGCCCGCTCCTGCACGCTGCCGAACAGCGCCGCCGCCCGACCGGGCGACGGGCCATCCCCGGCCTGGGTCGAGGCCCGCCGGGGGATCTTGCCGACATGGTGCGTGCCGCCCTCGTGCGCCCGCGACAACAGCGGCCAAAGTTGCGATTCAAAGGCTTGATAACACTCCGGACAGCCGAGCATGCCAGACTGACGAAACAGCGCGTAAGTCAGCCCGCACGCCGCGCAGGCCCCGGGCATCGGGGCGACCGGCCGCCCGGTTGAGGGCCCGCTCTGGCTGCCTGGCGGCCCGCCCGCTTGTCCGCCTGCTTGGCCCCCGCCCCCCCCGGCGCCAGTCAGGCCCTGGGCCTTGAGCTGCTCGATGGTCTTGATCACCTTCGGCAGCCCCCCGGGGCCAGCCAGCGCCGCGATGTCACGAGCGCACTTCTCGCACAGGTGGCGCTCCACCAGTTGCCCGCCCACCTTTTGGGTCTCGTGCGACGTCGCCTCGTTTTCGCAATGATCACACTTCACGGGTTCAAGAGTAGCTGCGCGAGCCAGGGGGCGGAGCGGCTCCAGGCTCGGGCCGCTAGACCACATCGACTTCGTAGTAGAGCGATCCCCCGATCAGGTTGTCGTGCGGGCCGACCTTCACCCTCCCCGCGAACGCCGCCCACTCCGCTCGGCTGCGCGTCTCTGGCGGCGGCGCGGCGGCGCTCGGCGGCTGCTCGCTCGGCTCGCAGGTCAGCGTCCGCCCGCGGGTCCGCTCCCGCAAGCGCTTCACCAGCGGCGGATGCGGGATCTTCGGCCACCCGCTCTTCACCGCGTCCTCGTGCTTCACCGGGGCCAGGGCGATCAACTCGGCGTGGTTCATGCACTCCAGGCCCAACCCCTCGAGCGTGCCGTTGTGCGAGCCGTGGTGGCCGACCTTGTAGAGCACCGTCGCTCCCAGCAGGTCGCTGGTCGTCACCTGCCCGTCGCCATCGGCGTCGAGCCGGCTGGCGCCGACGCCCACGCTGAAGCGCATCGGCGCCGCTGCATCCGACGCCGTGATGTCCGCCCGGTCCTTGGCGCCCAGCCCCCACCAGGAGATCCAGTTGCCCACCTGGGCGTCGCCCGGGAAGAGCAGCACCTTGCCGCTGCGCACCAACTCGAAGGCCAGAGCCAGCGAGGTGTTGTTGGTGTAGGTGTTCATCTGCAGGCCCAGTTGCTCCGCGTAGCCGACCCACGCCTCGTCGACATTGCGCCAGGCGTCGCGCGGAGCGAAGTATGACGCAAACTCCGGCCGCTTCTTCGCGTCCTCCGCCGACACGCCCAGCCATGCGTCGAAGGGGCGGCTGCCGTCGGCCTCATCGTCCGCCCGCGCCGCCAGGGCGCGACCAAACCCCGCCGCGCCCGCCGAGAGGTCGCTGAAATAGGCCTCACCCTGCTTGGGGTCGGCCCGCCGGAGCAGATTCTCCTGCTTCGGCGGGCCGAGGACATAGACACGCACCCCGGCGGGGCACTTGTCCTGGTCGACCAGCTTCTGCGGCTGCAGGAACTCCGGCTGCCGGCCCGTCAGCGACAGGGCGAAGCTCATCGCACTGTCCGATTGCTTGCTGAACTGCTTCTTGGCGGCGTTCAGGGTGGTTTCGCCATAAAAGCTGAGATGGTCTTCGATGGCGACGGCCCGGGCGCCCAGGGCCGCCGCGCCCCCCGGTCGATCGAGCGCCAGCCGCAGCGACTGAGCGAGCGTCTCATACCGCTTGCGCAGATCGCTGGCCAGGCCGTCGCCCGGGTTGTCGGTCCAGGCCGCCCACACCGCGCCGAACTGCAGCGAGCCCTTGATCTTGGCCTGCCAGTGGTGGAACGCCGACACGTGGTCCCAGTGCTCGTGGGAGATCGCCAGCACATCGATCCGCCCGCCGGTCTCCGCGATGATGCTGTCGAGCACCGCGCCGACCTTGCCCTTGCCGTCAGCAGCCTTCAAGACCACGCCGCAGTCGATCATCAGGTAGAACGGCCGGCCGGCCCCCTGATCAAACGCCAGCAGGAAGCAGTCGCCGAAGCCCTGCCTGTACATCCGCACGCTCACCCCGCCCGCCGGGGGCTTCATCGCCCGGGCGCCTGGATCCGAACCGGGGCCCGAACCGGGACCCGTTGCGGGTCCGTTGCGGGTGTTGGGAGCGGGCTTGGGCGTTCTGGGCGTCTTGGCCATGGTGGCTCCAGGCTTGGGGAGGGGGCGGGGGGCGGGGGCGGGGGGCGGGGTGGCCGGGGGGGCGGCGGGGTTGAGGAGGTCAGCACCCGCGGTGGATCGCGGCGAAGGGCTCATCGCCGGACGAGGCTTCGCCCAGGGTCAGGCCGTGCTGGGTCCGAAGCGTGCGCATCAACTCCAGGCGCCGCTGGCTCAGGATGTTCTTGCGGATCGCGTACCGCACTTCCGCCCGTTCCAGATCGATGAGCAGCGTGCAGCCGCCGCGCAGCCGGAAGGGCGCCCGCCCCCCCGAGTCGCCATCGCCCGCCTTCGAGGGCGTCGAGCGCCCGGCCCGGGCGGATTTGGGCGCGCGGCCTTCGTCCGCGGCCTGCTGGTCGTCGGCGTTGTCGTAGCCGTCGCGCGTCTGCACGAGCTCGACCACCAGATCCAGCCGCGTGCGGCCGGTGGGGTCGCGCCGCTGGGCCGCTCGGGCGCCGCGCACCCACACCTTGGGCTCGCCTTGCTGGTTGCGGGTGATGGTGCGGGGGGCGTTGGGGCCCAGGGCCAGGCCCAGCTCCTCGGCGCACAGGGCCGCCTGCTTGCGCAGCTCAGGGATCCACAGCCGCGACAGCGTCAACTGGTACTGCTGCGAGCGCAGGAACGTCATCAGCCGGTCGGAGTCGGGGGCGAAGTCGTACGCCGGGTCGAGCCCGCGCTCAAGCTGCTTGCTCACGGCGCCGCTCAGCTTCGATTCGCGCCGGTCGAGCTTCGATTCCGCCAGGCGCCGGCTGAACTGCTCAAGGCCTGGGAGGGGCCTGCGCGGGCCGCGCCACAGCAGGCTCTCCACCGACAGCGACCGCACCTCCGGCGGATAGATGCCCCAGCGGCGGAACGAGTCAACCAGCGCCACGCGGTAGTTCAGGGGGTCATCGGGCACCATGTCGAAGTCCGCGGTGATCATCGCCCGCAGGTACTCACCGAACGTGATATCCGACGGCGCGCAGTAGTCGAGCGCCCGGATGCAGATCCGCAGGAACTGGTCGGCGACCTTCGCCGCCTCCCCGGCCACCGCATCGACCAGCAGTTCCGGCATCCGCCCCGCGGGCAGGACTCCCGTTCCCCCCGTCGCGAGGCGCACCAGACCCGCAGCCCGGCGCTCGTAGATGGAGAGAAACGCATCAAACACCGCCGCGAGCAGGATGGCCCCGCGGGCGTGCGGCTCGAAGGTGGACTCAAGCAGGGCCGGGTCGGCCTGAGCCCGCCGCCAGACGCCCGAGGCATCGGGCCCGCCGATGGCGCTCCGCAGGGCCCCGCGCCCGCCGATCGCCTGCCCGAACTGCTGGGCCAGCTCGCCCAGCAGGTTCTCTGACCGCAGGTCGCCCCGCGTGCGCGCGATCTGATCGCGCACGGCGCCGGGAATCGAAAAATGGTGAAACAGCGCGATGATGTCGGCGAACGCCTCGTGAAACGCGTGCACATCGGGGTTGGTCGATTCCAGGAACAGCGGGTGCGTCCCATCGAGGATCGCGTGGGTCACCTCGTGGGCGACGATGTCGTGCGAAAGGCACGTGAACACCGCCCCGCCGGGCAGGTTGAGGCCGTCGCCCGCCCCGGCGTCAAAGTAGCCGAAGAGCAGGGCCTTGTGGGCGGGGCTGTAGAACGCGTTGGCCTCGCGCAGCGCGTGCGGGTGTATGCGCAGTCGGCGCACGAAGCGGTCGCTCCACGACTTCACGCCCGGTTCGTCATGCCGGCGCTCCGCCCACAGCACCCGCCGCCCCAGCGCCTGCTCAAACGCGTCGATCACCCGCATGCACACCGCGTAGCACATCTGCTGGTGAAACTGCGGGTTGCCGTCCGCCGGGGCCAGGCCATCCTGGGCCAGCAGGCGGTCGTCGGTCAGGTCCACCGGCGCGTAGAAGCACCCGCTGGGGGCGTCCACATCGATCACTTCCACATACTCACCGCACGGCCCGGGCTGCAGCTTGCCCTTCGGCTCCCAGGGCGCCTGCACCGTCGCCTGGTTCACCCCGACCGTCTCCAGCCGCGTCGCCAGGCTCGGGTCGAACGCGAAGACCCGCAGCCGCCGGTACGGCGGCATCGGCGGGGCGATCGACGGAATCCCCGTCGGCGTCACCTGCCCAAGGCCCGACCGCGGCGCCGGGGCGGGTGGCGGCTCTCCCGGTGCACCCACCGCGCCGGCTCCGCGCGGCGGCCTACCCGGGGGCCTACCCGGGGGCTTGGCCGAGGACTTGGCCGAGGGCTTGGCCGAGGGAGGCGGAGTGGATCCGGAGGAGGGTGTTGCTTTGGCCATAACGCGTCTCGGCGTACTGTGCTTGTCCAGTTTGCCAGCCGCGGACGCTTCGGGGCAAGCTGGGATCTTGTGCACCGCCCGTGCACAAGTTCGGATATGAACCGATCATCCCTAGGCTGGAGACCTTCCCGACCTCCGCCGCGGGGTCCGGTTCCTAGGCTGAGGCGGAATGACTATCAACACCGTGTTTTCACCTTGAGTTTCACACCTTGAGCGATCCGCGTTCATCACCGCGTTTCCCCGCGCCGCTTCGCTGGCTGATCGCCGCGCTGGCGGGCATGCTGCTTGGCGGGGCGGTCGGCCTGCTGTTGCCAGCCCGGCCAGCTTCTGTCGGGCACGGGCACGGGCACGGGCACGCGCCCGCGAGCCCGGGCCACCTGGCAGTCGCGCCGTCCGACCAGTCGGTTGGCGCCGATGACGAAGCCGGCGACCTCACCGTGACCGAAACCCGGCGTGACGGCACCGTGCACGTGCTGCGCGGGGTCGGGGCGAACGCCGCCGCCGCGGCGGCCGAGCAGGCCCGCCTGCACGGCGCTGACAACGCCCACCACCACCCCGCGCCGCACATTCCCTGGTTTGCGGTGCTGCCGTTTGCGCTGCTGCTGGGCGCGGTGGCGCTGATGCCGTTCATCAACGCCCACTGGTGGCACGAGCACTACCCCGAGGTCTCGCTGGCGCTGGGGGGATTCGTGAGCGCCTACTACCTTTTGACGCTCGGCCCCTACGGCCGCGAGACCATGCTGCACGTGGGGCTTGAGTACTACGCCTTTCTGGCCTTGGTGGGGGGGCTGTATGTCGCCGCAGGGGGGCTGCTGGTCGACCTGCGGCTGCGGGCCACGCCGCTGAACAACACGCTGATTCTGGCCCTGGGGGCGGTGCTGGCGAACCTCATCGGCACCACCGGGGCGTCGGTGGTGCTGATCCGGCCGTTCATGCGGATCAACTCGCCGCAGCACGCCGGCGGCAACCCGCCGCATGGCCCGGGCCGGCTGCACCCGCTGCAACTGGTGTTCTTCATCTTCATCGTGTCCAACTGCGGCGGGTGCCTGACGCCCATCGGCGACCCGCCGCTGTACCTGGGGTATCTCAAGGGCGTTCCGTTCATGTGGACGCTCGAGCACATGTGGCCGATGTGGCTGCTTGTCAACGGCGTGCTGCTGACGGCCTTCTTCGGGGTCGATACCTGGCTCGCCCGGCGTTCGCCGCCCGCCGAGCTCACCCCGGCGGACGCGGCCCACGGCCCGCTGCGGGTCATGGGCTGGTCGTCGATCGTCTGCCTGACGCTGATCGTGGCGGGGGTGTTCATCGACCCGCTGCTGAAGACCGTGATGGGGGGGTGGGGCCCAAGCCTGCTGCCGGTGGGGGCGACCTTCCAGGTGCTGGTGGCGATCGGGGCGTACTTCTGGGCCTCGCCGCGGATCCACCGGCTCAATGAGTTCAGCTTCGGCCCTGTCAAGGAGGTCGGGCTGCTGTTCGCGGGGATCTTCGCCACCATGGCGCCGGCCCTGGCGTTTCTCGATCAGCACGCGCCGGCCCTGGGGCTCGAGAACCCCACGCAGTTCTACTTCGCCACCGGCGGGCTGAGCGCGGTGCTCGACAACGCCCCGACGTATCTCTCGTTCCTGCAGATCGCCTTCAGCGTGCTGGGCCTGCAGGTGAACCCCGCCGACATCGCCCGGTTCATCGACAGCACGTACGCCGTGTCGCACCCCGCGCTGGGCGGCGCGGCGGGCCGGGCGTACAGCTTCTCAGGTCAGGCGATGCTGGAGGGGATCTCGCTGGGGGCGGTCTTCTTCGGGGCCATGACGTACATCGGCAACGGCCCGAACTTCATGGTGAAGGCGATCGCCGAGGCGCGGGGGGTGAAGATGCCGTCATTCTTCGGGTATGTGGGGTGGGCGGCGGTGTTCCTGGCGCCGGTGCTGGTGGTGAATTGGTGGGTGTTTGTGAGATAGGAGGAGGAGAGGCTCAGCGGTCATTCCCGGAGCGCGGGAGTCTTGCCGGTCACTTCGGCGAGCCAGCGTTGGACGATGGCGTCGCCATCTTCGCCCCGCTGGCGGGCGCGGCGCTCGGCGTGGCGGATGCGGTAGGGGATGCTGTCCCAGACTCGCGCGGTTTTGTCGTCCGAAGGCGTCACAATCCGTGTGCCGTCGGGGCTGAACGCAGCGGATACCAGGGGTCCTTTGTGCCCCTTGAGCTCGGCCAGGCTCGCCCCCATGACGGCGTCCCACACCCGCGCGGTGGAGTCCTGCGACGCCGTGACGATGCGCGTGCCGTCGGGGCTGAACGCGGCGGACCGCACCGAGTTCGTGTGCCCCTTGAGTTCAGCCAGGCTCGCCCCCGTGGCGGCGTGGGCGGCCTGCGCGGCGCTCGCGGCGGAGGGGAAGTAGATCAGGAAGCCGTCGCCCTTGTCCTTGGGCGGCTCGCCCGTGCGGTGGGGCTGAGTGCACCGATCGACGATGGCCCCGAACTCGGCGACGACCTGGCCGAACGCCGCGGCGCCGAGGTCGGCGGCGAGCTGCGTGGATCCGACAAGGTCAATGAACAGGAACGCGCGAAGGGGCGCGGCGGAGCCCGGCGAGATGGCGCGCTCGTCGCTCATATGGGTGGGGTGGTCAGGGATGGGCAGGATACCAGCAACGTGGTTTGGCGGCTGAACCAGAGAGGGCGCGGGCGCAGGTGAGGGCTGGTGCCGACGGTCGAGTGGCATGAAATCAGCCTGTAAGGCTTGTTTGAGCCGGACCACCTAGCGCGAGGCACAGTGAGACTGACAATCTCTGCGTGCCGAGGCTGGCAGACGTGAAATCAGTCGATAGTATTCACTAACCACTGTTAGCGAACGCAAACATATACCTGGAGCCTGACCATGACCGCCTCCGCCCGTCCATCCCGTCTGGCCGCGGTTGCCCGGACCGCCATCGTCTCCGCCCTGACGGTTGCGAGCGTCGGCTTGGGGGGATGCGGGACATTCCACGCCGCGAGCCCGGCGCCCGCGCCAGAGGCGGCGACCCTGTTTTTAAACCCTGAGGCCGCCCCCGATGGGCCCGTGGGCGTGTTCGACCGGACGCAGGTCCTGGTCGCCTATTACCGCTCGCGCCGGCACGAGGGCGTGATGCAAGCCCTCAGCCAGGCCCGGGCCGAGGCGCTGGCCCGGGGCGATCAGGTCCGCGTGCTTGAGCTCGACGCCCAGGGCGCCGCGCTGCAGGAGACCGCCCACCGGCAGCTCACCGGCGCGGCGCCACTGACCAACGTTGCCGAGGCCCTCACGGACGAGCTTCCGCAGATCGCCCGGCAGGCGGGCGTCGCCCGCATCGTCGCCCGCAGCGAGGAGCCCGCGGGCGCCCAGGCCATCGACGTCACGGCGGACATCGTCGCCCGCCTTCCCGCCAAGTAAGCCAAGGAGACTCTCCATGAACGCCATGCAACTTGATCGCTCGCGGCCCGTCATCGCCCTGGTGGTCCGCTGGATCGCCCGTTTGGGCAGTCTTGCGAGCATCTGGATCCTCGCTGGGTTCCTCTTCGGCGAGTTCGGCCACCCGACGCTTGGGGAGCTTGTCGCCATCGCGCTGTTCCCCGTGGGGGTCGTAGCGGGGATGCTGCTGGGGTGGTGGCGCGAGGGCCTGGGGGGGCTGGTGTCGGTGGTGAGCCTGGGGGCGTTTTATCTCTGGGTGCGGGTGCTGCAAGGGCACTTTCCCGGCGGGCCGTACTTCCTGATCTTCTCGGCGCCGGGGTTCCTGTTCCTAATCAGTTCGTTCCTCAACGCTTCGCCGACGAGGCGATAGCGCTGGCGCAGAGGCTTGGGCGCCGCGGGCGGGACCGCCGCACCTCCGGCCGCCCCGCCGTTCTATCCTCACCGCTGTGTCAACGGACGACACCCCACCCCTCCCCTCGCCGCCCGGCGGGGCCCCCGCGACGGATCGCGGCGTTCACGCTCACGAGCACGCCGGGCTGTCGCGCGCGGTTCAGGCGGTGTTCTCAGTCACGTTGCTGTCGCGTTTCGGCGGGCTGGCCCGCGATGTGGTTGTCGCACGGGTCTTTGGCGATTCGGTGGTCAACTCGGCCTTTCAGTCCGCGTTCACGATTCCCAACATGTTCCGCCGGCTCTTCGGCGAGGGCGCCCTCTCCGCCGCGTTTATTCCCGAGTACGCCTCGGCGGTGAAGGCCGACGGCTTGGCGGCCCCGCCCACTCCCAGCCCCACTCCCGGCCCCGGCGCCGCCGACCGACTCGCCTCGCTCACGCTCGCCTGGCTCGGGCTGGCGACGGGCCTGCTCACGGCGGGGCTCGAGCTGGCCCTGCTCCTGCTCCTGGCGGTGCTGCCGGCGAACCCTGATCGCACGCTGTCCTTGCAGCTCATCATGGTGACGCTGCCGTTCATGCCGCTGATCTGCATCGTGGCGATTCAGGCGGCGATGCTTCAGGTGCACGGCCGCTTCGCCGCGAGCTCCACCGGGCCGCTGATCCTCAACGGCTTCATCATCGCCGTGGGTGTCTACGCGATCCTCACCGGGCGGGCGATGGATGCGCGGATCGCCTTTGGCATCGCCGCGGCGACGACGCTCTCGGGGCTCACCCAGGCGGTGTGGTTCCTGCGGCTGCTGAGGCCGCACGTGCGCTGGACGCGTGACTTCGGCGCCGCCCGTCCCGCCGCGGGGGTGATGCTCCGCCGCTTCGTGCCGGTGATGCTCGGCCTGGGAACGCTGCAGCTCAACGCCTTTCTGGACCAAGTCATCGCCATGTGGCCGATCTGGGTGGGCGACTCGATCTTGGGCGTCCCCTACCCGCTGGATGGCAAGTCCGCGGGGCTGATCGCCGCGGCCCAGCGGCTCTACCAGTTTCCGCTGGGGGTGTTCGGGATCGCGGTGGCCACGGCGGTCTTCCCGATGCTCGCCCGCCACGCCGCGGAACCCGACCGCTTCTGCGCCACGCTGCGGCGCGGCCTGCGGCTGTCGCTGCTGCTGGGGTTGCCGGCGAGCCTGGGGATCATGTTCGTGCGCGACGACGTGTGCTACGTGCTGTATGCCGGGGGCGGTGGGGTTGGAGGTGGGGGCGTGGCCGGGCCGAGCCAGACGGGCTTCTCCGCCGACGGCCTGGCCCGCACCGCGGCGGTGCTGCTGGGCTACGCCCCGGCGATCTGGGCGTACTCGCTGAATCACGTGCTCACGCGGGCGTTCTACGCGCGGGGCGACACGATGACCCCCATGCGGGTGTCGATGGCCCTGGTTGGCGTCAATCTTCTGTGCAATGTCGCCCTCATCTGGCCCTTGCGCGAGGCCGGGCTGGCCTGGTCGTCGTGCATCACGGCGGCGCTCCAGTGCGGGGTGCTGCTGTGGCTGCTGCGGCGGATCGCCGGGGCTTCGGGCCCGACGCTCGACGGGCCGACGGTCCGCGGCGCCGCCCGGATCCTCGCGGCGACGATCCTGATGGGCCTGGCGTGCTGGGCGTTCATGGCCTGGGCCCCGCAACCGCAGCGGTGGTTCGGGCATCTCATCCGCATGCTGGGCGTGTGCGCTGTCGGCCTGACGGCATTCACCCTGGCGGCCCTGGTCCTGCGCGTGCAGGAACTGTGGTGGCTCGCGCGGCGGGGGGCCTGAACGGCGAGTTTTCCGGGCGGCGCTTGGCGGGTGTGGCTGGGCGCGGGCGCAGACTGGTACTATTGGCTCACTCGGGGGGGTCGCCGGTGCGGCCGGGCCTGCCCCGCACTCAGGAGGTTGTTCATGAATCGCGTCCAGTCCGCCCGTGTGCTGTGCTCCGCCGCCATCCTCGCGCTGCTCGCCACCGGGCTCTCAGCATGCAACACTGTCGAAGGCGCCGGGAAGGATGTCGAGGCTCTGGGCCGGGGCACCTCCGACGCGGCCCGCGCCACCGGCGACGCGATCTCCAAGTAACTCAACTCATCCGCTCCGCCCGCGCGCGGGGAAGGCGCTCGACTGTTCATGCCGATACTCGGACTCTTTCAGCCCGCCGTCGAGTTGCGCGACCTTCCCATAGCGATCACCGGCGCCTCAAGCGGCATCGGCGCCGCGACGGCCTTGGCCTGCGCCCGCGCGGGGATGCCCGTGGCGCTTGGGGCCCGCCGGGTGGAGCGGTGCGAGCAGCTCGCCGAGCAGATCCGCCAGGCCGGCGGGCGGGCGATCGCCGTGCCTGTCGACGTGATCGATCCGGCCTCGTGCGAGCGGCTGGTGGCCCGCACGGTGGAGGCGTTCGGCTCGATCTACAGCGTGTACGCCAACGCCGGGTACGGGCTGGAGATCGCCGTTGACCAGATGACCGACGCCCAGATGCGCGACATCTTCGAGGTGAACTTCTTCGGCTCGCTCAACACCATCCGCCCCGCGCTGCCGCACATGAAGGCCGCGCGGCGCGGGCACGTGCTCTGGTGCTCGTCGTGCCTGGCGAAGCTCTCGATTCCGTACTACTCGGCGTACTCCGCCACCAAGGCCGCCCAGGCCCACCTCGGGCGGGCGATGAACATCGAGCTCGAGCCCCTGGGCATCCGCACGTCGATCGTGTGTCCGGTGAGCACCAGCAGCGAGTTCTTCGACAAGGTCAAGACCGAGACCGGCGGCAAACGCAAGCTGATCCACCGCCTGCCGCACCAGCAGCAGACCCCCGAGCAGGTCGCGGGCGCCACCGTGGCGTGCCTCCGCCGCCCCCGGGCGGAGGTGTGGACGAGCGCGTTCACACGCCTGGGCATGGCGATCGCCAGCGCGTTCCCGGGGATCGAGCACCCGGCGCTGCGCGAGATGCGGCGCCGACGCGAAGGCCAATGACAAGACCCGGCGCGGGCCGGGTCCTGATGGTGATCAGTGAGGTTGTCGAAACCCGTGTTCAGCTGGCCTTCACGGCCGCCAGCCACTTGGGGCGAGGCGTCGCGGCGTCGGCGGGCTCAACGTGAACGGTGCGGCCCTGGAAGATCACCGTGCCCTCACCGACCGAGTACAACGTGTTGTCGCGACCGCGACGAACGTTGAAGCCGGGGAGGAACGGCGTGCCGACCTGACGGATCAGGATCGAGCCGCACTTGGCCTGCTCGCCCTCGAACAGCTTGACGCCCCGGTACTGCGGGTTGCTGTCGCGGCCGTTCTTGGTTGAACCCTGTCCCTTTTTATGCGCCATGGCGGAAACTCCGTCGATTCGTCGTGATCATTTGGTGGCCGAACTGCTGGCCGAACTGCTGGCCGAACTGCTGAACGACGCAGCCCGAATGGCCAACCAACCTCCGGCGACGCGGGCTCCGCCAGGCCGAAATGGTAGGAAGGCTTCAGCGCATGATCCAGCGCCGCTCGGCCACATCCAGCGACCCGTCACCCCGCCCCGTGACCTCCCCGCCCGAGTTATACCGGACCATCAGGGATTTCCGCAGGACGACCTTGTCCTTGGTCCCCGGGACGTCCACCGTCGCCGTCTCCCCGCTGAAGCCCGCGGCGTACACCGTCAGACGGGCTGGGGCCAGATTCTCACCCGACCAGATCACCAGGCCCTCCTTGGCGTTCTCCTCGCCCTCCAGGATCGGCCCGATCACCGCGATCTGGTCCTGCAGGAACTGGTTCTGCATCTTCTCGAGAATCGCCTTGGTCACCTCGGCGGGGACATCCCGCCCCGCCCGGATCGGCTTGCCATCGCCAAAGGCCATCTCGAACGACGGGGCGAAGAGCAGTTCCTTCCCCGAGCGGTTGATGACCTTGTACGTCAGGTAGTAGAACGACTTCGGCTGCCCCTGCACGGGAAAGCTCGCCAGCCGCAGGCCGCCCAGTTCAAGCTTCAGCTCCCACCGGCGCGGAACCGGGTCGGGCTCGGGCGCCATCCGCGGGGCCATGCCCATGGAGACCATGCCCATCGCCAGGATCCCGCCCGCCAGGCCAAGGCCCGTCGCCAGCGCGGCGGCGAGGCGCACCACCTGCCGCGCGCTTGGCTGCCGCGTGTTTGGCCGCCGCGGGCTTGGCCGAACGACGGGCCGGGTGGAGGAAGAGACGAAGGCGGCGGTTTGGGCGGCTGGGGTGTGCATCGCGTCCTCGGGCTTGGGGGAGGGTAGTGTACTACCAGTTCGGCGAGCGTCCAAGTAGGTTCCCCGATATGGCGACGTTGACCCCAACTCGTCCCGGTTCCGGCGGCCTGGTCCCCGACCCGCCCCGGATCGTCCGGATCTCCCCGGCCGACCGCCCCGCGGCGGTCGCGCGGTTGATGGGCGTTGACACGCAGGATCGGGAATCGATCGGCACGTTCATCGCCCAGGCGGGCGCCCTGGGGACCGACCTGAACAACCTGTGGGCGGCGGTCCGAATCCCCGGAAGGATGGCTGGGCTCGAGGCGGGCGGGGCTGGCGGTGGGTGTGGGAGTGGGGGTGGGGGTGGGGCCGATCGGCTCCCGCCCGGCACGGTGGTTGCGCAGTCGTGCCTGGCCATGATCAACCCCGGCCGCACCGCCGTGCTGCTGGTCTCGCCCGGGTTGCCTGAAGGCGCGGTAGGTACGGGTGAATATGCACGGGCGCGGGTGGAGCGCGCGGCGGTGATCGACGCGGCCTGCCGGGGGCTGAGCCAGGCGGACGAAGGCGGCGGCCCGCCGCGGGTGGTGCTCGGGCAGGCTTTGCTGGAGACCGATGAGACCGAGATGATCGCATCGTTTGAAGGTGCGGGCTTTTTCCGGCTGGCGGACTTGGCGTATATGCGCCGTGCGGTCCCGCGCGGGGCCGAGGCCCGTCGGTCGGTGCGGATCCCGGCGGGGATCGAGGTCGTGACGCTTCAGGAGGCAGGCCCGGCGGGCGCGGGGGATGAACTGCTGAAAACGGCGCTTGCGAGATCGTACGAGCAGACGCTGGACTGCCCGGCCCTGTGCGGGCTGCGGGCGCTCGACGATGTGCTGGAGTCGCACCGGGCCGTGGGGAGCTATGACCCCTCGTTGTGGTTCCTCGCCATGGAGGGGGGACGCCCGGAGGGGTGCATGCTGCTGAGCGCCGGCGCGAGCGAGGACACGGTGGAGCTCGTCTATCTTGGGCTCGCACCGGCGGTGAGGGGCAAGGGGTTGGGGGGCGCGCTGCTGGCCCACGGTCTGGCGAGCCTGGTCGGCCGGCGCGAGTCGACGCTGGCCTGCGCCGTGGACATGCAGAACGCGCCGGCCCTCCGCCTGTACCGGCGGTCGGGCTTCCGGCGTTTCGCCACGCGGGTGGCGATGGTGCGATCACTGGCCGGCGGGGCGTCCTGCTGAATGGTGATTCAGGCCTGTTTTTACAGGCTTTTTGTGCGGCTCGAAGCCGCCCACGAACTTTTGCACAGCAGGTGGGCAACGCCCTCGGGCCAAGTGGAGAAGATTTTTTTCGCCGCCGTCGCGCTCGGGAAATTACGGACGGGAGCGCCGGTCGGCGAAGGTGCATCTTTGCGCTTGGTCTCGACCATTGCGAAGACCGTGTTATGCTCTGCCCAGGTCACGGACGGACCAACGCTCCGAAACCGTGGGGTTCCAAGCAGGCGGCGCGACGCTCGACAGGCGCTCCCGACCTGCGGAATTCCCAACGTTTCAGGGTGAAATCGTAACGGACTGAGGATGTGTTGCGGTTCTCGCCCGTCGTTGCATCGAGCCGTCCGGCTTGGTCTTCAATCTGGGCCAGCAGTAGAGGGTGTGACCTGTGGAGACGAGTCACGCAGCGCGATCAGTACGCGCCCAAATCAGCGAGCGTCGCTCCGGCCAGGCGGGCCAGGGCGACGACACCGGCCTCGCGGCCGCCGCGGAGCCCACCTTGGCGCCATCGGCGAATCAGCCCCGCAGCGCGACCACGCTTGCCGCCGATCGCCTAGCCACGGATCGCGTGGCTACCGATCGCGTTGCTACTGGGCGGATCGCCGAGGTGCTGGCCGAGCGGCTGGGCGTCGCCCGCTTCGAGCGGTACTTCGGCGCTCACCCTGAGTTGCGGCTGGGTCCGCTGGGCCTGGAGGTCCCCGTCACCAGCGGCTTCCTCGCCGCGCTGCTCGACCGGCGGTACAAGAACCTCGTCCTCGATGCCGCGACCGACGCCACCGGCGCGGCGCCGGCGGATGTGAAGTTCATCGTGAGCCAGGCGGCGCCCGTGGAGCAGCCGGCTTCCGGCGCCGGCGCGGCGGCGCTCAGCCGGGCGGGCGCAAGCCGGCAGCGCGGGCCGGCCCATCGACCAGACCCGCAGGGCGGCGGGCAGGCGGCCCGCGGCGCGGCGGCCCAGGACCAGTTCGACCTCGCCCGGTTCATCACCGGCGCCGCCAACCGCCTGGCGTACGAGGCGGCCCTGCAACTGGTGCTCGACGGGCCGGAGTCGCTGCGCAGCCCGGTCTTCATTCACGGGCCCTGCGGCGTAGGCAAGACGCACCTGCTGGCGGGGCTGGCCCAGCGCTTCCAGCAGGCCCACCCGGGCGCTTCGTGCCGGAGGATCACCGGCGACCAGTTCACGAGCGATTACATCAACGCGGTGCGGGGCGGGCGGGTGGAGTCCTTCCGCCGGACCTACCGCGGGCTCGAACTGCTCTGCATCGATGATGTCGGCTCGCTGGCGGGACGAGGCTCCACCCAGCAGGAGCTGGTCTACACGATTGATGCGATCGCCGCCCGGCGGGCCCGCGTATGCGTGGTCGGCGCGGCGGTCCCGCGGGCCCTGAGCGGCCTCTCCGATGCGCTCTCCTCGCGCCTCATGGCCGGCATGGTGGCCCGGATCGACGCGCCGGAGGTCGGCCTGCGCGAGCGGCTGGCCGCGGCGTCGGCCCTGCGGCGCGGGCTTGTGCTTGATGACGGGTGCGCCGCCGCCCTCGCCCAGGCGCTGCCCGATGGCTCATCGGTGCGCGAGATCGAGGGCCTGATCCTGAAGATCGAAGCGATCCACCGGCTGATTGACGGCGTGACCGGCGCCGGGGCGCGGGTCGGGATGGGCGCCTTGCGCCGGGCCCTGGGGGGTGACGGGCCCGGGGGGGGGGTGGGCGGGGGCCAGCAGGGAGCGGCCGGGCCCTTGCGGGAGCACGCGGGGCCGATGGGCGGCCCGCAGCAGATCGGCGGCGGTGGCGACCGGGGCGGCACGGGCGTCCGCGGCGGCGGCGCCGCGCCGCCGGTGCGGTTTCAGATGATCCTCTCCACGGTCTGCCGGCAGGTGGGCGTGCAGGAGAGCGAGGTGCTGGCCTCGGGCCGGCATGCCCTGATCGTGCTGGCGCGATCGATGTCAGCCTGGGTGGCCCGCCAGGTGACGA
>CAZSZO010000060.1:0-19600 GCA_964611125.1 uncultured Phycisphaeraceae bacterium
GTACACCGCGACCATGCGCCAGTCCTCCGTGTACACCAGATGGTACACCGGATCGCTGGCGGGGGTCAGGCCTTCGGCCGCTGATCAGGCGGCTCGCCGGAGACTGAGGGGTGGCGAGCCCAGCCCCCACTGTGCCTATGTGCCAAGGCCGTGGCCCCAGCGCGTCCATGGCCCAAAAGAAAACGGCCCCACAAAAGGGCCGTTTCAAGCGAGGCGGACGGGACTCGAACCCGCAACCACCGGATCGACAGATAGACGGCACAACCGTCACGAACACTCATGGCACTTCTGGTTATCCGCTGAAAAACGCTGGAAAACAAGCCGTTTTCAAGCGATATTCTTAGTGCGGCCCCGAACATTCAGGAGCCGTCCAGCGTTCTCCAGTAGTGAGTTTGTGACCCCGCTGTGACCCACCTGCCATGATCCACACCCACACCGCCAACCACGCCCGCACAGGTTCCGCTCCCAAGCATGAGGTGCGGCTGATCGACGATGCTGCCGTGGGCGCACTGCCCCGGCCCCGGAAGGGACGCCGGGACTACCACGTCAAAGACACCCCCGGACTCATGGTCCGCGTGTCCCCCGCCAGCGTGCTGTTCATCGTCCGCAAGCGCGGCCCCCGCATGGACGACAAGCCGGGGGAGATTCACAAGTCGGTCATCGGGCAGTTCCCCACGGTGAACCTTGAAGCCGCCAAGACAGAGGCAGTGCGCCGCGTTCGCCTGATCGACAAGGGTCTGGACCCCCGGCAGCCCGACACTGCCGCGTGGTCACTCGGCAAGGCGTGGGAGTGGGCCAAGGGGAATCGTCTGCTGAAGGCGTCCACGGTGCGCGACAACACAGACCGATGGACGCGCCACCTTGAAGCGCACAAGGGGACACCTATGACGGCGATCACGCCCGAGTGGGTCAAGGCTCGGATGGACGGTGCCAAAGACAAGGCTGTGAAGGGTGACGGCGTGGTGGACTGCAACCGGCTTCGTTCGTTGCTCGGTACCATCTTCACCGAATGGTGCCATCGCAACCCCGGCACTGACAATCCCGTCCGCAAGGTTCGGAAGGCGCGCAAGGCGGACGGGTTGCCACCTCAGCCCCGAAAGAACACACTCAGCGCCGATCAGGCTCGGGCCTATTCGCGGGCGCTGGCACGCTACGCCGCTGGCGAAGGCAGACCGGGCAAGTTGCCAGACACCCGGTATCAGCAGGAACTTCGGCAGAGTATCGCCGACTACCTACTGCTGAACATGCGCGTGGGGCTTCGCAAGTCCAACGGCATCGGGCTTCGGTGGGAGTGGATCGACTTTGGTAGCGGACGAATCACAGTCCCCGCAACTGAGACGAAGACGAAGCGGGCGTACACGGTGGACGTGCCCGGACCCGTGCTGTCGATGCTGACGCGCCGGCACGCGGACCCCAAGCGCCACCCGGTCTACGTCTTCCCCGGACGCC
The DNA here is from genome assembly GCA_964611125.1 of uncultured Phycisphaeraceae bacterium. Taxonomy (GTDB): domain Bacteria; phylum Planctomycetota; class Phycisphaerae; order Phycisphaerales; family UBA1924; genus JAEUIX01. The sequence goes on from CAZSZO010000060.1 coordinate 1,450, forward strand.
GTGACCCAAACAAACCGATGAACTCCCCCGGCAAGGCGCATGAAGCCGTGCTGAAGTTGGCCGGGCTGCCTGAAGACGCCGTGACGATCCACGATATGCGGCGCGTGCTCGGAACCGCCATGATTCGCAACGGTGCCGACGTATCCGAAGTGCGCGAACAGTTGGGGCACGCCAACATCGCAACCACGTCGATCTACCTGAACCTGAACGGTGACGGCACCGTGCGCAGGAGCGTTGAACGCGCATCGGCTGCATTCGACGGGGAGGAAGTGGTATGAGCAACCTCTACAACGAACGCAAACGCCAGCAGCAGGAAGACGCCCGACGCGCGGCAGAGGTGTCGGACACGGCATTCGTCGCGCGCGACAAACACGGCAACGAACTGGGCGTCTATGACTACGGCGCAGACGCCGGGGCGGGGATGCCAGACCTGCCCGAACCGCGCACAGAGGCGGGGGTGAAGAGTGGCCGCATGGATGAGTTTCGCGCCTTCCTTCGCCAGCAGACCGACCACTACTCCCGCTGGTTGCTGGGCTTCGATCCCGACAAGGATCGGCGTGCGTTCAATCGGGCGCTTGCCCAGTGGGTCCGGGAATGGGAGAAGATTGGTCTGATAGTCCCCGAAGCCGTACAGATTGACAGAAAAACGCCGTAAGTCTCTTGTCTTCAGCGACTTGCGGCGTATGATAGTGGTGACATAGGCGGGTGTTCCCCTCGTGGCTTCGGCTGAGGGATCATCACGAAACGTCGGAACCATGCCCAACCGGGCGTGGGCTGAACGGCCTCAATGGTGACTCGGTTTTTCAACCGGCACCGGGGCCGTTGTTGTTTTTCGAGGGGTGTTCCCGACCAATACGCGACGATGCCACGGTGCCCATGAGGGTACAGCAATGGCACGTCGGTTTGTGGATCAAGGGAACGAACCCGGTGGCGCGGCAGACCTTGCCGACGCTGAACGGATCATCAAAGTGCGCGGGGGCGAAGCGTTCCTGACCACGCGGCAAGTGGCCGCTGTGTTGGGCAAGGCGGTTGCCACCGTGCGGGACTGGCGCACACGCGGCATCGGACCCCGGTACATCCGGGGCGGCGCGGTTCACTATCGCTGGCGCGACATTCAAGAGTGGATCGACGGGAAGACAGTCGGCACCTCTGACCAGCCTGTGGCTGCCGGGGGTGGCGCTTGACCATCGACTACCGATTTGTTCAGGAAGCCGTCGCCTACTTGCGTGCTCGCGGTGAAGAGGCGCGATCTAAGCGCCCACCTGGCCCCGATCCGTTGCCGCCTGTGGGCGATCCGAACCGGATCAGTTGGGAGACGTGGAACCGGGCAGCGAATGTGATTGAACACGCCATGCGCGAAGGGAAGTTCCCGCCGGTCGAAGGGAGCACCCGCCCATGATCGACGCCAACCCAGACGTGACCATCGTCGGCATGGAACCGAACGAAGCCGAAGTGCTGGCCCACCTGCAACGGCTCGGGCACCCGCTGGTGTCGGTGACGCTGATCCACAGCCGCACACTGAACGCTGTCACTGCCACGGTGACGCCGGACGCGCTGCCGGAGTTGGCGAAGCGCATCGTGACCCGCAACGCCAAGGGCTGGAACGCATATGTTCGTGTCGGCTCACCCCGGCGCGTCTTTCAGGGTGAAGGCAAGGGATCAGCGCCGGAGAACGGCGACATTGCCGCCCAGACCTGGGTCCACGTCGATAAGGACATGCCGAAGCGCGAACTGAGCGCCGATGATCGTGCCGCATGGTTGGCCGATGCCGTCGCCACGATGGAGCGCGAGGGTTGCACGCTGATCGTCAACTCTGGCAACGGGCTTCAGGGGTGGAAGCAACTGGCCGAGCCGTTCCCGCTGCCCGAAGGGGACGCCGATGCCGAACGCGCCGCGGTGGATCGCAACCATGCGTTACTGGCGGCTTGCGAGGAGCCGGACATTGGCACGCGGAACGTCTCTCGGCTGCTGCGCATTCCGGGGACGATCAACTGGCCCACCGATTCCAAACTGAAGTTCAAGCGGGCTCCGGTTCTCGCCACGGTGATAGCACACCACCCCGAGCGCGTGTACGCCGCTGCTGACCTGCCCCTGCTGCCGCTGCCGGTGAAGTCGGCGCGGGCCACGGCATCCAAAGCCGCCACCGTAGATCGTGCCGCCCGTGGCCGTGTCGTCACGGTCGATGCGCTCCGCGCCCGCAAGGTGCCGGAACCGACGATCAATCTGTGCCTGAACCGCTGGGTGGAAGGCAACGGCCACCCCACGCGGTCTGAACAGCAGTTCGCGGCATCCTGCGCGCTTGTGCGCGCCAGTGTCCCCGCCGACGATCACTTTGCCATGCTGCTGTCCCCTGACTGGCCGGGGCTGTCTGACAGCGTGCTGGACAAGGGACGTGATGCCGAGCGCTACGCCCAGAGGCAGGTTGAACGCGCCAACGAAGACGCTATCGACCCGGCGCTGCGGGAGATGAACGACCGCTACTTCGTGGTGAAGTCACTGGGCGGCAAGTTCCGCGTCTGCCATGAGGTGCGGGACGATGAACTGAACCGCTACAAACTGGTGGCCCAGCGCCGCGAAGACTTCACTGCGGCGTACATGAATCGCTTTGTGACGGTGGGCGCGAAGACGACGAAGGATGGGAAGACCGTCGATCAGTCCATGCCAGCGGGCGAGTGGTGGCTACGCCATGAGCACCGACGCCAGTACGAACAGGTTGTCTTCAAGCCCAGCGGGGAAGCGCCGGGCGAATACAACCTGTGGCGCGGATTCTCATGCGATCCGACCGAAGGCGACTGGCGACTACTCGACTGGCATATGTTCGAGGTGGTCTGCCGTTCCGACTTCGATGCCTACGGCTATCTGCTGAGCCTGCTGGCGTACTGGGTTCAGCACCCAGCGGAGCCGGGGCACGTTGCCGTGGCGATCAAGGGTAAGAAGGGCAGCGGCAAGGGCATTCTGTGGCGAGAGTACGGCGCAATCTGGGGCCGTCACTTCTTCCATATCAGCAACCCGAAGCATCTTGTGGGCGACTTCAACGCACACCTGCGGGACGCCGCGTTCGTGTTCGCCGACGAAGCCTTCTACGCCGGTGACAAGAAACACGAATCCATCCTGAAGACCATCGTGACCGAGCCGTGGTTGATGATCGAAGGCAAGGGCATCGACGCCGAGCAGTACGCCAACCGGATCAAACTCGGCTTGGCGTCCAACTCGGAATGGGTCGTGCCTGCAACCGAAGATGAGCGCCGGTACTTCATGCTTGACGCCAGCAGCCGCAAGATCGGCGATCGCGCCTACTTCGCGGCCCTGCACCAGCAGATGAACGCTGGCGGCCGCGCGGCCATGCTTCACGATCTGCTGACTTTGGACCTGACCGACTTCGATCCGCGCGACGTTCCGAAGACGCTGGCGCTGGCCCAGCAGGTTCAGCATGGCCGCGAGCCGGAACTGATCTGGTTGGATGATCTGCTGGAAGACGGCATCTTGCCGGACGCCGCGCGGGGCGACGATGCCGACTTCGCGTACTCCCATGAGCGCACCTGGACCGGGCAGAGGTACGACGGTCTGTGGGAACACGCGATCCGCTGCGAACCTGCGCTGAGGAATCGGGGCTGGAACAGCCTTGCCGCGTTCCTGAAAGATCGGGGTTGCGATACCGGCATCCGTTCCGGTTCCCGGAGTGACCAGAGGCAGCGGGGCGTTCGCTTCGCACCTCTACGGGCCATGAGGCAGCGCCGGGACAAGGAACTGAGCCGCACTGGGTACCCGTGGCGGGGCGGCATCGACGCGGCATGGAAGGCAACGGACGAAGTGCTGCCGGACTACGGACCCGACGTGAACACGAATCAACCATGAGCACCAATGAAGACAACCTGACCGCGCTGTGGAAGCAGAACTGGCGACACGCCCGTCTGCGGATTGGGGATCGGGTTATCGTCCGATTTAGTAGCGGCACGGTCTCAGTCGGCACCGTCATCCCCGCCGAGGGGCAGACCGCTGCTGTCGGCGATCGACCACGGCGCGGTGGTCTGTGGGTTCGGCTTGACGATGGGCGGGAGTGGGTGGCAGCCGATACTTCGACGGGGCACGTTCGGCGCATCGGGACCGGGGGTGCCGAATGACGGCTGTCCACCGTGTCCACCATCGACGCCGTGAAACCCTGTCTGGTTGCGCCAGAATGCGGATTGGACGGATGGCCGGTCGGACACTCGGAAGAGTGGTTGGCGCTAGCCCCTCTACCACCACCACCGTCCCCCCTCCATACCACCGGGGGGTGGTGGTTGGGGTGGCTATCCCTTCACATTTCAATGTCCATAGTGTCCAACCGTCCAAAGCCCCGTTCCTGATTCAGGAATGCGCTTTTGGGCTGGACAGCCGCACGTTGGGCCGCTGTCCACGCTGTCCAGTTGGGGTGTTCGGCGTGCCGCCTCTGGGCAGGAACGGGCCGCGCAGACCCCATTGGCCCGACAGAACCCTCCCGCGCCCGATAACCGGCACAGGTTCTCGGCGCTCCCACAACCACCGGACGATTGATCCGCTGCCGCTGAAGCCGCGTCCGGGAAGATCAGCGATCCCGTGGCCCCAGCAGGGTATTCCGACAGTTACCGGACCTGCCGCTGCCGTGCCGGGTCACTGTGGGGTCACAGTTCATTGTGTGGTCTGGCGGCATCATCGGTTATCGGGCCAGTGTCTGGCAACCTGTGCGGTCTGTGCTGCCTGTAGGGGATGGGAGGGGGCGACCCATAAAAACGCAGATTCTCGGACCAATGGGTCCCCCGGCATCCGCATCCCGGACCCATTGGCTTATCGGTTTTTTCGGTATTTGTCAGGATTCATCAAACCATGAGCGATCAACCCCAACCCAGAGTCCATCGGCCCCCGGTATCAGAGGACGAGTTCATGCGCCTGTGCGAAGTGGCGCGCGAGCGCGGGCGCGATGCTGCGTATCACTGGTTCGCCGAAGGGCGCACCGACGCACAAGGCAGACCGAGCCGACGCCGCACACTCGACAGGTACCTGCGCGACTACCCCGACAAGGCTGCGCTGTTCCAAGATGCCTGCCTCTGCCGCAAGGACACGCTGCTGGCGCGCCTGCGCAACGAGATAGAGGAAGTCGCGTTCGGCCCCGGCGACATCACCACCGACTTCGGCAAGGGTGGGCAGGTGACGCGCCAGCGCACTGACCGGCGCAACAAGTTGTACGCCGTGCTGCGCCTGCTGCAAGCCGAAGACCCCGGCACCTGGGCAGAGCGCCGCAAGGTGGACACCACCATCAACGGGCAGGTGGATCACCGTCACTCATTGGGCGCGTCGCCTATGGCGTACACGCTTTCCGCTGAAGAGATCATGCAACTGGAGCCAGACCGCGCGGAACTGCTGTTCGGTCTGCTGGCCGAACTGGAATCAATCAGACAGGAGAAAAGCAATGCACGAAGAGAAGTCATCGACGTTCAGCAAAGCGAACCAGCGCGTGGCCTACCTGCGCCTGCGCCAGCGGATGGGATTGGCGACGCCGGATGAACTGGCCGAACTGCGCAAGTCATTCATCGTGGTTGGCGATCCCAACGGGGGCGGGCTGGCGGTGCCAAGTCCATGCGCTTCGGTCGATGAATGGCGGCAGCGCTTCGTATCACCACAGCAATAACTATGTTATGTGTGCAACACCGAAAACCTGTAAATATAACATCGCGTCCTGCGCTATCCGCGCCGCACACACGCCGCGCCCACAGCGTACATCTTGGGCAGGGGTCCCCTTCCCACAAACAACCCGGATGCGCAGCGCCCACAGGGACCGGGCGCGCCATCCATCGCCACGCCGGGTTGACGCCCGGCATGGCGATTCGCTTCAGCAGTGCTCAGGCGTGGGCGGCTGCTGAATGCTCCACTGGGCCGGAGAGGGTAAGTCTCCGGCCCGGCTTCCCTCGATTCGCTTCCGGGGGAATCTGATCGGTCCATCGGCGTTTCGTCGCGCCGGTGGGCTTTCCGAACGCACGCGCTGGGCATGTGTCCAGAGGCGGGGCGTTCCAGTCCGGGACAGTGCGTGATGCGCTGTCTGAAGGAGAACGTATGTGAGCACTGAACCGTCCCCATTCTTCAGTCCGAGCGTGGACCCCCGCGCGCTCCAGCCCTTGGAACGTGCATTCGAGATTGGTCCGGGCGTCCACGATCCGGCATTCACGGCAACCCGTGCCGCCTTCGACACGATCAGCGGCACCAGTGCGGCGCTGGTGGAAGCGGAATCGGCTGTGAAGGCAGCCGCCAAAGACCCGGCGTCGGAACGCCGCCTGCGCGGTGCGGCAGAGCACCGGCTGACCGCGATCAGGAACACCATCGACACCACGCGGGCCACCATCGCCCAGAGGCGGGAAGCGCTGGAAAACGAGATCGACCAAGCGCTGGGTATCCCAGCGGCGCGCGAGCAGGTGGTGACGGCGCTTGCCTGCGCTGACATTCGGGCAACGCTGCGGACGATTCACCCGTCGAAGCGGTTCGATGCTGCAAGGGAAGCCGTGAACGCCGGGGATCAGCAGGCGGTAGCGGCGATCCTCAGCACCAGCCCTTGGGCTGTCGGCATCCCGCGCGAGCAAGTGGACTTGCTGCGGGCTATGGCCGCTGAGAGATTCGCGCCCGCGAAGGTCCGGCTGAAGGCTTCACTGGATGCGCTGGCCGGGGTGCTCGAAACAGCCGGGCGCACGACGCTGGAACGCTTCGGCGGTCTGGTGGGCGTCGGTGAAGGCAAGGATGCGAGAGCGCAGCGCGCCTTGAAGGCGCTTGAAACGAACGGGGGTGCGGCATGAGCATCGACGCCAACACGAATACCCCCACGGCTGCGGACCTGGATCGGCTGAAAGCAGCGCTGGAAGCCGAGCGGACGGCGCACAAAGAATCGAAGGCGAAGGCAGCCGAGCGCCGCACGGTCTACGCCCGCACACTGGGCCTTGCCGAGAATGTGAGCGACGATGATATTGTCGCGCACCTCAGCGGCACCGACCATGCGAAGGCTGTTGCCAGCATCCAAGCCGAGCGCGACGAACTGCGGACGAAGGTCACGAAGATCGAACAGGAGCGCGACGCCCAGACCGTGGAATCGGCGATCAGCGCCGCGCTGTCGAAGTCGGGGATGATCCCGGCCAACCACGAAGACGCCGCAAACCTCATGCGGCCCATGCTGTCGGTGAAGGACGGCAAGGTGGTCACGAAGGATGGACTATCCAACGTGCTGCCGGGAATGGACCCGACCCAGTTCGTTCACGCCACGCTGAAGACGATTCGGGGACACTGGTTCCCGGCCAGCGTGGGAGGTGGTGCCGTTGGGTCACGCGGCACCAGCAACCCCAACGGTCTGCCGCCGGGGGCGGAGTGCTTCGACAGGCGGCACTCTTCATTTTCGCTGACCGAACAAGGCAAGTGGGCCAGACGCTGGGGCGCTGACAATCTTGCCAGAGCACAAGCGAAGTACGGGAAGGGAGTGTGACGAATGACACACGATGAATGCCGGAAGTTCGTGGAAGAGGTGCGCCGGGCCGTGTTCGACGCGGCATCCGGTCGCGTTCCCGACACTGACTTGCCGTACCTCTGCCGGGTGTTCGTGGACGGCGATCCCGACGCCACCACGCCCAACCTGCGGGCGGGTCTGCTGCGCTGTGTGCTCGCCAATCGTGGCGACGACCCCCTGACCGTGCCCGACACGCTGGACGAGTTGGCGGATTGGATCGACGAGATTCCCGCCTGCGAAGGCGTGGGGCCGGTGCTCCGACTGAAGTGCCGGGACCACAAGCGGGGGTAACGAATGACGGCGTTACTACTGCGCCAGTTCGGCGAACTTGCTGCCCCGGATTGTGATGGTCTGATTGGGCTGACCGGGGATGCCGCCGGTCAGGTTGAACCGATCCCCTTCGGTCGCCCCGGTCAGGGTGAGGTTGAAGTCTTTCAGCGGGCCGAAGACAGAGGTATGGCCCTGCTGGTGTTGCACGATGCGCAACGAAGCCGACACCTTGCTGCCGTCCACCTTGAAGTTGCCGAGGTAGCCGTATCCGGCGTCCCCACCGTTGATCGTTCCACCCTTCACCGCGCCGACACCGCTTCCACTGAGGCCACCGGGTCCGGCGAAGGAAACCGAATACATTCCGTCGATCATGGTTCCGACTCCTTTCGTTACGCCATTCTACGCGACCATCCAACACGACGAATCCGCGCCCGCCGTTCTCACGACGGGCGCGGGGGAACTAGATCAACCGAGTTTGCCCATGCGGGCCAACTGCAACTGAACCTTGTCGTAGCACTGGCTGTAGATGTGGTCCTTCATGCCGAGTTCGTCGGACTCCAGCCCTTCACCCTTGCGGGCCTGAACGCACACGCCGACGATGGCGTTGATGACCTGGGGCAGCAACTTGAAAGGATCGACGCGCCACTGGCACACGCCGTTCTCAATGTCCCAACGGAGATTCGCGCGGAACGCCGCAAGCAACGGGAACAGCCACCCGTTGGGAACACTGTAACTCATGGACTTTCCGGCGAAGGGCAGCGGCGTATCCCGATGGGCGTCGGACCCGGCCCGCTTGGAACCGTTGACCTTAGACCTGCCGTACTGGTAGCCGTTCGCCTTGCAAGCGTCGGGGACGGCAGCCTTGATTTCGTCGGCCAGCCGGAGCAGTTCCGGCGTCATGGGGATGAGCAACTTCATGGGCGACGGGTCAGCATCCTGATCGTCCACGAACCAATCCAGCGCCTTCTTGGAGTAGCGATACAGGCTAGAGGGGTGCTTGTGGTCATTGAACCGGGAGCCGTTGAACAGTTCAAGGATGGTGATGACTTCCGTAACGTACAGTTCCTTGTTGGCGTTCTGGGTGTAGCCAATCTCATCCTCACCCGGTTCCCCGTGCATCGCCTTCTGAATCGCTTGGAACCGCTTGGCGAGGTTGGCGAGCGAAGCATCATCCACCTGCTTGCTGGTGTTCAGCCCCTCCGCAATCTCGGGCACCAGCGCCGCGTCGATACCCTGAAGGATGTGGACCTTGACGTAGGCGTGCTCCAGCGCCTTGCGGCGTGCGCCCGCTTCGTCACTGTCGCCCATGCCCTCGACTTCCTCGACTTCGGCGCGAATCGCGGCGTAGGAGTGTCCACCGTTGACAAGCCCGTGGCGCTCAGGGTCGTTCATCGTCAGAACGACTTCGCCCCGGCCACCCGGTCCCTTGGTGAAGTCAGCAGAATCCACCATCAGGAACACGCCCTGATTCATCACCACCATTCGCGCGGGCTTGCCGCGCAGAGTCTCCCGGATGCCCTTGATGACCGGACCCGAGACGACACCCTCAGCCGTCCGCTTCGGAACGCGCGGGTTCACCTTCATCCAGTCGTCAATCTTGGGAGGGAGGTCCGTCACCTTCACGAAGCACGTTCCCGACTTCGCATCCGGGTAGCCGGGGATCGGCAAGGCCCGGTACTCGTCGGTCGGGAGGGTGAAGCGAGCGGACGCGGACGGAGAAACAGTGACAGCCATGTGCTGCCCTTTCGTGATTGGCAGTGGTCGCCCACTGCTGTGTTGCGGTTGCTGGTCGCCCCAACTCAGTGGGGCTGAATGACCGGCATCCGTGACGAAGTATACCCGCGACTCGGACGCTGTGCGACCGAATCGGGCTGAGGACAGAACCGAGTTTGTGACCCCGCTGTGACCCACCAATGAAAAACGGCCCATAAAAGGGCCGTTTTCAAGCGAGGCGGACGGGACTCGAACCCGCAACCACCGGATCGACAGTCCGGTACTCTAACCAATTGAGCTACCGCCCCAACGGTGTTTTCTGTCTGTGGGAGCTTTCTCCCGAGCGGGAAATCTAGACGCCGCCCGGCGATTGTCAAGCCCTGATGATCGTCAGCGGGCACTTCCGGGCCCCGCAGGGGGCCCCGGCCCTCATCGGGCGATCTCGGCCGGGCGTCAGTTCTTACCCAGCTTGATGCCCTTGGCGCCGCCCTCCTGGATCGCAAACGGGTTCCCCGCCTCCGGAGAGACCTTTGACGCCGCGACCCACATGAAGCCGCACGCCGTGGCCAGCGACACCACCGCCAGGAACAGCAGCCCGGTGTACACGTTCAAGCTCGGCCCGCGCCGGCCCTGACCGCCCGGCATCGACATCCCATACTGGCTCATCGCACTGGTCCTTTCTTCCGGCTCAACCACATCCACCCGACCGGCCGACCGGCCGCGCCCCAGCTCAGGCCTGCTCAGTCCACGCGGCTCAGCACGATATCGCCCGAGCGGATGTCGACGCTGCGGCCCAGCTTGTCAATCCGGCCCACCGAGCGGCCCAGATCCACAGTCGTCATGATCAGGTTCGCGACGAACTTGCCCTCGCGGACAATCGAGAACTTCATGTTCGCCTTCACCCCGGCGTTGGCGCCCTCGCTGATCTCAGCCAGCTCGCCGCCCGCGGGGCTCGTCGTCACCGACAGCACCCGACCCTGGATCAGCGGGCCCGAGTAGGTGTAGGGCTGGTCGCCGGTGGCGCCGCCGCCCGACTTCACCTTCTCAAGCGTCAGCTTCGCCTCGGTCAACTGCTCCTGCAGGGCCCGGGTATTCTGCTCCAGCACCTGCCGCTGGCTCTCGAGGTCGTTCAGCCGGTCGACCAGCTCGGTCTCGCGCCGGGCCGAGGTGATGCGCTCGTTGCGCAGCTCGGTGATCTCCTTGTTCATCGCGTCGATCAGCGCCGCGTTGGCCTTCGCCGCGGCCGTCAGGTTGTCGACGGTGTTCTTCACGCTCTGGTCGTCCAGGCGGGCCCGCTGCAGCTCGGCGTTCTTGGTCGCCAGCTCGCTCTCCTTCGCCTTCATCTGGGCCTCGATCGACGCCTTCTCGTTGGCGATCGAATCCACCTGCCCCTGCAGGCGGGCCTTCTCGGCGTTCCAGTCGGCGATCTGGCTCTGGGCAGTCGACTGGAAGGCCAGCTTCTGAGCCTGCTCCGAGCGGAAGCTCTCGGCGATCTTGTCCGCGTTGGCCGAGTACGAAATCGTCAGCGCCGCCAGCATCACGCTGAGGATCGCGCCGAACACCGCCAAAATCTTCGTGACAATGTGCACTGGAACCTCCTGACAAGAACCATTCTCAGCCGCCCAACGCCGTGCCGCGGCGCCGAAAATCGCCGATCCCTCACCCTTCAGCCTGCGGGCCCCAGGGGGCCGGTGAAGGGCGGAGAGTTTAGCGCCCTCATGGGCCCAAGGCGCTGCGCACGCCCGCTCGCGCCTCGCCCGCGGACAGCCACGCTGCCGCGGGTCGGGAGTGATACCCGAACAGCCCCACGCGTGTCAACTTACGCAGCCGCCGGGGGTTGCGGTTGCAGCCCGCCCCGACCCGACCGGATTTCCAGACGCCATTGGCGCCCCGGCTGCACCCCAGCCCCGCGCCAGTCGCCCCCCGCCACGTCCTCCCGGGGTCCCGGCCACCTAGTTCCCAACCGCCGCCGTTCGCCCGCCGGTCGGCCCATCGGTGATCTTCAGCACACCCGCCGCCGCGGCGATCCGGACCATCGGCTCCGGATCCTCCAGCAGTTGCTGCAGCACCGGCAGATTCGCCCGCCGCCCCGTCTCGCCGTACAGCAGCGCCGACTGGGCCCGCACACCGGGCGAGCGATCCGCCCGGCACTCGTCAGCGATGAACGACCCCTCGGTGTGCCCCAGCTTGGCCAGCGATGTCGCCGCGGCGAGTCGGATCTCCGCCGGCATCCGCCCCGCCCTGGGGTCCGACATGGTCGTCAGGTGCATCAACTGGGCCGTCGAGGCCTGGTCCTTCACCTGCCCCAGAATCTGAGCCGCCAGGGCTGTCGCCTCCAGCTCCTCCGGGCGCGAGGGGTAGAGCGCCGCCCGCACCTCGTGCACCGCCCGATCGTCACCCAGCTTGATCATCGCCTCCGCCAGCTGCAGGCGATAGACCCGCGTCTGGGCCGGGTCGGCCCGGGTGAGCGGGTCGCGGGCCGCCTCACGGATCATCGCCAGGGCCGAGGGGTTGCCCAGTTCCCCGATGATGTACGCCGCGTGAGCGCGCACGAGCGGGCGCGGGTGCTGCAGCAGCGCCGCCAGCGGCTGCTGGTCGGCCGGGGCTCCGCAGCGCAGCAGGGCGAAGATCGCCGCCGCCTGAACCATTTCCGAATTGTCCTTTGTCAGCGGGCGGAGGAACTCCACGACGCGGCTCAGGCGGGCCTTCCCCGCCGCCATCGCCGAGACCACCCGCACCCGATCATCAGGATCCGTCAAGCCCCGGCGCACCGCCGTTTCGAGACGCGAAGTCACCGGCAGCATCGCCTCGATGGCGTTGTACCGCTCCTCAGCCTGGGGTGATTGGGCCATCTCGCCCAGCAGCGTGAGCGCCCGCTCGCGCAGCTGCGATGAAGAAATCGCGTCAGCCCCCCCACCCCCGCCCTTCGCCGCCACCGCCTTCTGACCGGCCCCACCGGCCGAAGCCGCGTCGGCGCCTGCTCCGCCTCCGTCGCCGCTCTGGCAGCCCGGCAGCACCGCCGCGCCGCCGCACGCGAGGACCAGAACCCACGCCGCCAAGGTGTCTGAGGCACGATTCATCGCGATCATCCTTTCGCGCGCCGCGGCGCGCCCTGCTTGTCCAGTCCACCCGGACTACCCGGACTTCCCACGCCGCCCTCGGCCGATCATCGGCCCGCCCTCCCCGCCGGAAGCAGCATCCGTACGACCCCAGCCCCTGCCAGGATCACGCACCCCCAGCCGAAGCTGTTCCCCAGCCGCCCGAACGACCACCATGCCCATGTCCCGCCGATCCCCGCCGGAACCTCAACGAGCAGCACCCCGTCGACGTGCGGGCCCAACTGCTGGGCCAAGCCGCCCCCGGCCTGGATCAGCGCCGACACCCCAGTGTTCGCCCCCCGCAGCACCGGAACGCCCAGTTCCACCGCCCGCCAGCGGGTCGCCAGCAGGTGCTGCTCCCGCCCGCCGGCGAACGGCCCGAACCAGCCGTCGTTGGTCATGTTGATCACCGCGTCAACGCCCCCTGCCCCCCCCACCCCCGGCCCCACCCCCGACCCGGCCCAGCACAACCGCCGGACGATCCGCGACATCGTCCCCTCGAAGCAGATCGGCGTCACAAACCGCAATTCTCCCGCCTGGCCCCCGCCCCGCGCCCCCCGCGCCGCCACCGGCACGCTGAAGACGGTCTCCCGCGCCCCCCAGTCGAGGTCGAACACCCAGCCCGTCCCGCTGAGGTCACCCACCCATTGCTGCAGAGCCTTGAACCGCCAGGCGTACGGCACCACCTCGCCGAAGGCCATCAGCTCGAGCTTGTCGTATCGCTCGGCCTGGACCTGCCCGTCCCGGATCATGAACGCGCTGTTGTACTTGGCCTTGGGCGCCAGCCGGACCCGCCCGCCCCCCGGCGGAACGTCGATCTTCAGCCCGTCCATCGCAATCGCCCCCACCAGCATCGGCACGCCCAGCTCAGTCTGCAGAGCCACCAGGCGATCGCGGAACTCCGTCATCGGCACCCGCCGGTCCTGGCTGGTGTACCCGAGCCCCGACCGCCGCTGCTCCTCCACCGCCTCGTCGTTCAGGGCTGGCCCAGGGAACATCGTCTCGGGCCACACGATCAGGTCCAGCCCATCCGTTCCGCCCACCTGCGGCGCGGTCCGGGTCAGCTCCAGCGTCCGCTCGAAGGACCGCAGCTCATCGGCGATCGTGCGCGTCCCCTTGTTGTCGCTCGGCACGTTGGTTTGCACGATCGCGATGCGGGCGACCGGCAGGCTCGCTGCACCACCCCCAGCGCCAGCTCCCGCCGCCCCCCAGCCCGGTCCGACTGCCCCGGTCACACACACCACCACCACCAAGCCCGCCACGCCCGCGTACACGGGTTTGACCGCCCGTTGACCGGCAACCCATGCCACTGCCGAGGCCCCCGCAAGCACGACGGCGAACGACGCAAAGTACGTCCCCAGCACCGGGGCGCCCAGATACCGGCCGAAGTCAATCAGCGGATGGGCCGCCAGAAACCACGCGTACCCCCCCCAGATCACTTCTCCACGCACCACCTCCAGGGCCGTCCACACCACGGCACAGACCACCGCCGGGCCCGCAACACGCTCCGGCCCGCTCCGCCGCAGCCACCCGCCCACCAGCGCCACACAAACCCCGGCGTACAAGGCCAGATACCCCGCCAGCAGCACGTACCACAACCCCGCCACATCCATCAGCCAGCGCTGCTCAACCACCCACAGCGGCAGCGCCCCGAGGCTCACCAGGGCCCCAGCCCGCAGGTGCTTCACGCCTGGGTTGCCCGCCCGCAGCCCGGCCCAGCACAACGGCGCCGGGGCCAGAACGGCCAGCGGCCACCACCCCACCGGCGGGAACGCCAGCCCGGTCAGCAGGCTGTAGGCCAGCCCGGCCAGCAGCCATCCCCACCATCGCGTTGGAGCACCCGCCGCCATTGGTGTGGAGGTTAGCTCATCGTGGCCAAAGGCGGCCCGGCGTGGGGCCCAGCATCGGGCCCCAGCATCGGGCCCAGGCCCGACCTCGATCACTTTCCGGCGAAGTCGATGATGCGGGCGATCTCGCTCCGCAGCTGCCCGCGGGCCACCACGCGGTCGACAATCCCCGCTTCGAGCAGATACTCCGACCGCTGGAACCCCTCGGGCAGCTCCTGCCGGATCGTCTGCTGAATCACCCGCGGACCGGCGAAGCCGATCAGGGCCTTGGGCTCCGCAAGAATGATGTCGCCCAGCATCGAGAACGACGCCGTCACGCCGCCGGTTGTCGGATCGGTCAGCAGGCTGATGAACAGCCCGCCCGCTTCATCAAGCCTGGCCAGAGCCGCTGAGGTCTTGGCCATCTGCATGAGCGACAGCCCGGCCTCCTGCATGCGGGCCCCGCCGGAGCAGCTGACGATCAGCAGCGGCAGGCCGGTCTGGGTCGCCTGCTCGATCGAGCGCGTCGTCACTTCCCCCACCACGCTGCCCATCGAGCCCATCATGAAGGTCAGGTCCAGGCAGCAGAGCACCAGCTGCCGACCCTTGACGAACCCCGTACCCGCCCGGACCGCGTCCAGGCAGCCGCTCTTCTCCTGCTCCGCCACGAGGCGAGCCGGATAGCTCTTGACGTCCTTGAAGCCCAGGGGGTCGCACGAGGTCAGGCCCGTAAACAGGGGTTCAAACGTCCCCGGGTCGACGAGCTGCGAGATTCGCTCGGCGGCCGAGATCCTGAAGTGGTGCTGGCAGTCCGGGCAGACATTCAGGTTCGCCTCAAGCTGCTTGCGGTAGAGCATGCCGCTGCACGACGGGCAGCGAAGCCAAAGACCTTCGGGGATCACCGCCTTCCGGGGCGGCTTCAGTTCGGTCCATGTGCGAGCAGCAACTTTGATCATGCATCGATTCCTTGACTGAGCCCCGGAGTTCTTCCGCTTGCACCTGCGACGATGTCGATCTCGTCTCTACTCCGGTCCGTTCCCGGCCCTTGCCGGCGAGCATCCTGCCCGGACCATCACTCTCCGTCAACTCACCACCGAACATAATGCGATCAGAACCACCTGTTCACATCAAGGCGCGGGGGAGAGCATAGAGGCCCGTGCCTTCGGGGTCGACCACACGATCGGAACCCAAACCAAATCACGGCGCCCTCAGCCCACGTCAGCGGCGACCTCAGCCGCGCATCGACTCGATCGCCGCGCGCCGTCCCGCATGGTCGAGGGCGAAAACCGCCGAACCGGCCACCAACACGTCGCACCCCGCCTGTGTGACCGCCCTGGCGTTCTCCACCTTGATCCCGCCGTCCATCTCCAGCCGCTGGTCCTTGCGAAGCAGTTTGCTGATGGCCCGGGTCTTGTCCAGGCTGGCGTCGATGAACTTCTGCCCGCCAAAGCCGGGGTTCACCGACATGACCAGCAGCAGGTCGACCTTGCCGACGTGGGGCAGGATCTTCTCAACCGGGGTGGGCGGATTGATGCATAGCCCGGCGGTGATGCCATGGGACCGGATACGCCCCGCGAGCACCTCGATCTGCTCGGGCGCCACGACCTCAACATGGAAGGTCAGGTGATTCGCCCCGGCTTTCACGAACGGTTCGATGAACATCTCGGGGTTGGTCACCATCAGGTGGACATCCAGGAAGACCCCCGGATGGGCCTTGCGGATGTCCCGGACCATGTCCGGCCCCAGGGTGAGGTTGGGCACGAAGTGCCCGTCCATGACATCGACATGCAGCAGATCGCCGCCGGCGCTGATCGCGCTCCCGCAGTCGGCCGCCATGTTGGCGAAGTCAGCCGAGAGGATCGACGGCGCGATCAGCGGCAGTTTCCCGGGCTGGGTGAACAGGTTGCTCATGAGCGCGCTCTCGAAAAGGTGTGCTGGGCCCGACTTTCCTCAATCCCGGCTCTACTTTCCACTTTCCCGCTCCGTACCATAGCGACCTTCACGAGACCGCCCCGCGCGAGCGACTTCGCGCCGCCCCACTCCAGAACCATGACCAGCAGCCACCCGCTCGACCATCGCTCCGCCGCCCAGCAGCTCGCCGCCGTCGGCCAGGAGCACCTCCTCAAGTTCTACGACCAGCTCGCCCCCGCCGAGCAGCGCGCCCTGCTGACAGAGATCGCCTCGCTCGACATCAAGAGCCTCCCGACCCTGGTCGACGCCTTCGTCAAGAGCAAGCCCAAGCCCGAGATCCTCGGCGCCGTGCTCCCCGCCCCGTACTACCCGCTCCGGCACGAAGGCAAGCCCAAGCCCTGGGACCGCGCCGAGCACCGCAAGCATGGCGAAGCCCTGATCGCCGCCGGCAAGGTCGCCGCGTTCACCGTCGCCGGCGGGCAAGGCTCGCGCCTCGGCTACGACGGCCCCAAGGGCTGCTACCCGGGCGGCGCCGTCACCGGCAAGCCGCTCTTCGCCTGCCTGGCGGATTGGATTCTCGCCGCGCAGGAACGCTACTGCCCGGCTGGCGTCACCATCCCCTGGTACATCATGACCTCTCCCGGGAACCACGAGGCGACCATCGCGTTCTTCCGCGAGCGCTCGTTCTTTGGCCTGCGCGAGCAGGATGTCATGTTCTTTCCCCAGGGCGTCATGCCCGCCCTCGATATCAACACCGGCAAGGTCCTCATGGCGTCACGCCACGAGCTCGCCCTCGCTCCCGACGGCCACGGCGGCTCCTTGCGGGCCCTGCACCGCTCCGGGGCCATCGCCGACATGCGCCGCCGTGGTGTCGAGTTCATCTCCTACACCCAGATCGATAACCCCCTGGTTCGCGTCATCGACCCCGATTTCCTGGGCCTGCACGCCTTCGCTCCCGATTCCTCGGGCGAGATGTCCTCCAAGATGGTTGTCAAGGCCCACGCGGGCGAGAAGGTCGGCGTGCTCTGCCGCATCGGCGACCGCACCGGGGTCATCGAATACTCTGACCTCCCCGAGGACCTCGCCAAGAAAAAGGGCTCTGATGGCGCCCTCGCGTTCAACGCCGGGTCGATCGCGATCCACATCATCTCCGTCGCCTTCGTTGACAAGCTCAATTCGGCCTCGGCGTTCTCGCTGCCCTATCACCGCGCCGAGAAGAAGATCGCCTGCATCGACCTCGCATCGGGCAAGCCTCTCGAGCCCGAGAAGCCCAACGCCGTGAAGCTCGAGACGTTCGTCTTCGACGCCCTCCCGCTGTGCCGCTCGTCGATCGTGCTCGAGACCGACCGCGTCGAGGAGTTCGCGCCAATCAAGAACGCCGCCGGCTCCGACAGCCCCGAAACCTGCCGCCAGATCCAGACCCTGCGCGCGGCCCGGTGGCTGATGGACGCCGGCGCCGCCGTCCCGCTCAAGGCCGATGGCTCGCCCAATTGCACCATCGAACTCAGCCCGCGCACCGCGATCTTCGCTGGGGATCTTGAGGGCAAGCCCTTCCCGGCCATCGCGCCAGGCGGCTCGGTCGCCCTCTGACGCCAACCTCGAGCGTGATCCCATGACCGAGCACCCCCCGCAGGCCGGCGCCAAGCTCCCGGCGGCGCTCGCGGCCCAAACCCGCTTCGTGCGCCTCGGCCCCGGGGCCATCCCCGCGCTCCTTGCCCATCCCGACTGGGCTACGCCCGCCCCCACCGTGGTCTGGCTGCACGGCCGAACCGTGAACAAGGAACTGGACAACGGCCGCTACCTCCGCTGGATCCGCGCGGGGTTTGCCGCGTGCGCGA
>CAZSZO010000061.1:0-19378 GCA_964611125.1 uncultured Phycisphaeraceae bacterium
GAGGGGTGGCGCGGCCAGGGCCTCGGGCGGGCGATGATGTCGGCGATGCTCGACTGGGCGGCGGATCACCCGGCGATCGAGAAGGTGACGCTGGGCGTGGCTCCGGAGAACGCCGGGGCGGTGGCGCTGTACGAGAGCCTCGGGTTCGCCGTTGAGGGGGTGCAGCGGGGGCAGATGAAGCAGGCGGACGGGCGACGGCTCGACAACATGCTGATGGCGGTGTGGGTGAAGCCGGGTCTGGCGCCGGATGGGCGGCCGCCGTGGACGCCCGGCTCGGCCGGGCCTGAAGCGGGCTGAGCCCGCATCCGGACGGCGGCGCTGGGCGAAGCCAGCCCGGGGCGTGGCAGAGCCCTTCGCGTAGGAGGGTCGGCAGGTCGGGGAGCATCTCCGGCGCCCCGGACGGTACTATCCGACCATGACGACTTCATCTTCGGCGCCATCCTCGGGTCAGTCTCAATCCATCAGCTTCCGCGGGGCGTACACGGCGATCGTGACGCCCTTCACGGCCGACGGCGCCAAGATCGATTTTGCGAGACTGAAAGAGCACATCGCCTTCCAGGCGGCCGGCGGTGTGACGGGCATCGTGGTGGCGGGCACGACGGGCGAATCGCCCACACTCGAGGAGCACGAGTACCAGGAGCTGGCGACCCGCGCCATCGAGATCGGACGCGGGCTGGGGATTCAGGTGATCCTGGGTACCGGGAGCAACAGCACGCACCATGCGTGCGAGCTGCAGCGGTTTGCGGCGAAGGTGGGGGCGAGCGGCGTGTTGTCGGTGAACCCCTACTACAACAAGCCCACGCAGGAGGGGCTGTACCGGCACTTCGTGACGCAGGCCGAGGTGAGCCCGCTGCCGGTGATGCTCTACAACATCCCGGGGCGCACCGGCGTGGCCCTGACGCCCGACACGGTGGAGCGGCTGGCGCGGCACCCCAACATCCGGGCGATCAAGGAGGCTACGGGCTCGCCCGATTCGTGCGGCGAGATCGCGGCCCGCTGTCCGCAGCTGGCGGTGCTCTCGGGCGATGACTCGCTCACGCTGCCGTTCGCATCGGTGGGAGCGGTGGGGGTGGTGTCGGTGGCGTCGAACCTGGTTCCTGACCAGGTGTCGGCGCTGTGCGGGGCGTTCCTGAAGGGGGATTTTGCGGGGGCGCTGGTGATCCACCGCGAGTTGATCAAGCTGACGAAGGCGCTGTTTCTGGAGACGAACCCGATTCCGGTGAAGGCGGCGATGAAGCTGCTGGGGCGGGACACCGGGGCGATTCGTCTGCCGATGACCGAGGCGCGCCCTGAGACCATTCGGGCGCTCGAGGCGGTGCTGCCTGGCGGGGGAGTCGGCCTGGGCGTTGCGGGCGGGCCCAAGGCAGCGCTCGTGTGAATGCGTTCAGCCTTGCTGGCTGGTTTGAGCTGCGCGGCGGACAACTTGTGGCGAATTGCGAAAGACCAGTGGCCGGGGGGCGGAGTTTTGCTTACTCTGAACATTCGCGGATGATGCCCACATCCGCGCTACGTGGTGTGTTCTGGGAGCCAGGCAGGTTGCGGGGCTCTGTGCCTACTGACTGGCCCATTGACTGGCCTATTGACTGGTTTGGGTGGTATCTCCATTCTTTCCGCCCATGCCTTGCCAGGGGTCGGCCCTGATGTCCAAACCCACGTCCTCCAGAAAGAAGCGCACGCCGGCTGCGGTCCAGCTGGAGAGCAAGCCGCGGGCGGCGCCGCAGATCAGCGACTACGCCGGGGCGCTCAAGCACCTTTACGAGCGGGTGGATCTGGAGCGGGTGCGGGTGACGCCCGAGCTGCGGCACGAGTACAAGCTGGACCGGATGCAGGCCCTTCTGGAGGCCCTGGGGAACCCCCAGGAGGCGATCCGCTGCGTGCATGTCGCGGGGACCAAGGGCAAGGGCAGCACGTGCGAGATGACGGCGACGTGCCTGGAGGCGTGCGGGTACACCGTCGGGCTGTACACCAGCCCGCACATCTGCGACATCCGCGAGCGGATCCGGCTGAACCGGCGGCTGATCTCGGAGGCGTCGCTCACGGAATTGGTGCGGAAGGTGGCCAAGGCCGGGGCGTCGATCGCCGGAAGCATGGGCGAGGCGACATTCTTCGAGATGATGACGGCCGCGGCGTTCCTGCACTTTGCGGAAGAGGCGGTGGACGTGGCGGTGATCGAGGTGGGGCTGGGCGGGAAGCTCGACTGCACCAACGTGATCACGCCCGAGGTGTCGGCGGTGACGACGATCGGCTACGACCATGTGCAGATCCTCGGGGACACGCTTGAGAAGATCGCGACGCAGAAGGCGGGGATCTTCAAGCCCGGGGTGCCGGCGCTGACGGTGCAGCAGGAGCCCGAGGCCTTGAAGGCGCTCCGGGCGGCGGCGGCGGAGGTCGGGGCGCCGCTGCAGGTGGTGGGGGAGGATATCGAATTCTCCTTCCGGTTCGAGTGGCAGGCGGGGGAGGGGCCGCATGCGCTCGTGAGCCTGAACACCGATCGCTCGAACTACGAGCATGTGACGGTGCCGCTGAAGGGCGAGCACCAGGCGATCAACTGCGGGTTGGCGCTGGCGATCCTCGACAAGCTTTCGGAGCGGGGCTTCAACTGCAAAGAGAGCAAGGTGATGGCGGGGCTGGAGCAGACCAAGCTCGCCGGGCGGTTTGAGCTGGCGCTGGCGTCGCCGCGGGTGCTGGTGGACGGGGCGCACAACCCGGAGTCGATGCGGGCGCTCATGAAGGCGATCGGGGCGTACATGCAGTATGACTCGCTGGTGGTGCTCTTCGGCTGCGCCGCGGACAAGGACGCCGACGGCATGCTCAAGAGCCTGGCGGGAGGGGCCGACAAGGTGATCTTCACCCAGGCGACGGGCAACGCCCGCGCGGCCAATCCGCAGGAGCTGGCTCGCCGGTTCGCGGAGATCAGCGGGGGCAAGATCGCCCAGGTCGGCAAGACGTTCCGCGAGGCGATCGACCTGGCGGCCCGGGCGCTCGGACGGGGCGACCTGCTCTGCATCACGGGGTCGTTCTACCTGGTGGGTGAGGCGAAGCAGCACCTGGCCGAGCGGGAGGCGGCGCGGGCCGCCGGGAAGAAGTAGGGGCGCGGCGGGGCGGGGGGGCGCGGTTTGCAGCCGCGTGGAATCAGACCTCGATCGTCGAGCCCATCTGCGGCAGCGTGGTCTGGACGCCCAGTTCGATGAGCTTGTCTGAGAGCGCGGTGCGCGGCATGTCTTCGCCGTGCGTCAGGGCGAAGCGCGGCCAGCCGCCGTCGGGCGAGCCGCCCTTGAAACTGGCGGCCCAGGCGAGCAACTCGGTCTGACCGGCGTGGGCTGAGAAGCCGCCCAGGGTGTGCACCTTGGCGCGGACGGCGATCTGGTCGCCCATGATCTTGACCATCGAGGCGCCGTCGACGAGCTGGCGCCCGAGCGAACCCGCGGCCTGGTATCCGGCGATCATGATGTGAACGCCGCGCCGCCACAGGCCGTGCCGGAGGTGGTGCAGGATGCGGCCGCCGGTGCACATGCCGGAGGCGGCGATGATGACGCAGGCGCCGTCGAGGGAGTTGAGCCGCTTGGATTCCTCGCTGGTGCGGACGAGGGAGAGCCCGGTCATGTCGAGGGGGGAGTCGCCCGCGGACATGATCGCCCGGGCTTCTTCGTCAAAGAGCGAGCTGCTGCGGCGGTAGAGGTCGAACGCCTCGCTGGCCATGGGGCTGTCGACGAAGACGGGGAAGCGCGGCGACCTCCCGGCGCGGACCAGCGCGGCGAGGTGGTACACAAGCGTCTGCGAGCGGCCCACCGCGAAGGCCGGGATGAGCAGCCGCTGGCGGTCCCAGACGACGGCTTTGACAATGGTCTCGAACTCCGCCACGGTGGCCTCCCGGGAGCGGTGGTCGCGGTCGCCATAGGTCGATTCGAGGAAGACGAGGTCGGCGTTGTGGAGGTGGGTGGGATCGCGGAGCAGCGGCATGCCGGAGGGGCCGAGATCGCCGGAAAATACCACGGTGCGGGCGGGGCGGGGGCCCATGGCGGCGACGCGCATCTCGATGCTGGCCGAGCCGAGGATGTGCCCCGCTTCGACCCAGCGGCAGACGGTCCCGCGGGCGACCTCCTTGGGCTGGTCGTAGCTGACGGGCTTGAGCAGGTTCAGCAGGGGCTCGACATCGTTGATGGTGTAGAGCGGCTCAATAGGGGCCATGCCGATGCGCTGGCGGCGTTCATTGGCGCGCCGGGCGTCGGCCTCCTGGATGTGGGCCGAGTCGCGGAGCATGAGCGCTGTGAGCTCGCAGGTCGCCTGGGTGGCGTAGATAGGCCCGCGGTAGCCGGAGCGCCAGAGCATGGGCAGGCGGCCGACGTGGTCAATGTGGGCGTGGGTGACCACCACGGCGTCGAGGCGCGTGGGCTCGATGGGCGGCATCGTCAGGTTGCGCTGCCACTCCGCGCGCCCGCCCTGGTGCATGCCGAAGTCCACCAGCACACGGGCCTGGCCCGTCTCGACGAGGTAGCACGAGCCGGTGACCTCGCCCGCGGCGCCGAAGGTGGTGATCTTCATGGAGCGAGTGTACCGGCCCGGGGAGATGCGCCGTCTGTAACGCCGGCGCCGGGTGTGCCGGCTGTGCCGGCTTGGCGGCGGGAAGAGCGGGCCTGGACGGGCGGGGCGCTTCAGCGGGGCCGGATTTGAGGCGAAGAGCCTCGGGGCGGGAAGTCCGTGGAACGCAGGAGGGTTCTCGGACGTCCGCCACGGGAGCGCCATCTTGTCAGTGCCGATCGGATCCATCACTGCGGACAACGCGGAACTCGTGTTCGTCGCGGCGCGGGCGGAGAACGACCGGGTGCTGTTCAACGTGCTCGATGAGTCGCTGAAGAAGTCGGCGGAGCTGCGCAAGGAGCGTGAGGCCGCGGAGGCGGAGCGGCGCGAACGCGAGGCCCGCGAGAATCGCTCGGCCGAGATTGAGCGGCGCGAGCGTGAGGCGGCCCAGGAGGTTGCCGACCGGAACCGGGCGCTGAGGGAGGAGACTGCGGTGGAGTCGGCGGCCCGGTATGAGGCCCTGCGCCTGCGGACGCTGAGGCCCGATTCACTCGATGTTGCGGCCTGACGCCCCGAAGTCCCCCCGGGCTGTCGCTGAGCGCGCGCCGCGGTCACGGTTGAAAATCGACCGAATGCTGAACGGGAGGGGATCGCCTGCGCATCTGGTTTGTTGGGCGGGTTGGGGGGGCGTAGCCCGCGCGCGCGACGATCGGCTGCTGGGGACCGGAGCAACTTTCTCCGTCCTTGCGTACATTGGCGGGGAGTGGCCTGGGCTTGGCGTTTGGGCCTGGCGTTTGTGTGTGGAGCTCCTGCGCCGTCGATTCTCGGTGGCCGGAGGATGATCGAACATGGGAGCACACCGGTGACTTCAACGACCGCAACCACTGAGGCGACCACCGCGCGTCCGGCGCCGACGAGCTTGAGCCTGCCGCGACGGGAGTTTCTTGCCCTCTCGGCCGGGGCGGCCCTGGCCTCTCTGGTTGCTGGGCCGGTGGCGCTGGCCGGGGCTGCGGGCCGGGGTCATGCGGGCCAGCCGCTAAAGATCCTGATCCTGGGCGGCACAGGCTTCCTGGGCCCGGCGGTGATCGACTCGGCCAAGGCGCGGGGCCACACGGTGACCACGTTCAACCGCGGGCGCCGCGAGAAGTTCTACGGGGCCCGCGACGGGGTGGAGAAGCTCTACGGCAACCGCGACCCCAACAGGCACGCCGGGGTGAAGTTTGTCGACGGCAAGGAGATCGATGACGAATCGACCCCCAAGGGGCTGTCGGAGCTGCAGGGGCGGGCGTTCGACGCGGTGGTCGATACCTCGGGCCAGGCGCCGCGGATCGTCAAGGCCTCGGCGGAACTGCTGGCGCCGGGGCTGAAGCGGTATGTGTACATATCGAGCCTGAGCGCGTACAAGCGCAACGACCAACCCGGCGACGACGAGACGGCCGAGCTGGCGACCATGGCCGACCCGGCGGTCGAGGACATGGGCGCCGAGATGCAGAACTACGGCGCCCTGAAGGCGCTGTGCGAGCAGGCTGCGGAGGCGGCGGTCCCGGGTCGGGCGATCAACATTCGCCCGGGGTACATCGTGGGCCCCGGCGACACGAGTGATCGCTTCACGTACTGGCCGGTTCGGCTGGGGCGGGCTGGGGAGGTGCTGTGCCCTGGCGCGGCGACTGATCCGGTGCAGTTCATCGATGTGCGCGACCTGGCGGACTGGATCATCCACGCCATCGAGACCGGCGCGGCGGGGGCGTACAACGCCAGTGGGCCGAGTGCGGGCAGGTTCACCGCCGGGGAGATGCTGGCGGCGTGCCAGGGGGCGGCGGGAAGGCCGCCGAAGGACACCACGCTGACCTGGATTCCCTACGAGGCGCTCGAGAAGCTGGGGTGCCCCACGGGGATGCTGCCGATCCTGTTGCCCAGCGACGGTGAGTTCGCAGGATTTCACACGCGCAAGATGAGCCGGGCGATCGCGGCGGGCCTCAAGTTCCGACCTGCCCAGACCACCTGTAAGGACACCCTGGACTGGTGGCCCAAGGCGATCCAGACGCGGGCCAAGGCCTTCAAGGAGCAGGCGGAGCAGGCGGTGAAGGACGGCCGCAAGCCGCCCCAGATACCCGATCCCGCCCGCTTGCGGGCCGGGCTGACCGACGATCGCGAGGCCGAGATTCTCAAGAACTGGAAGGACGCGCCGCCCAAGGGGTGAGCCACTGGCGGGGGTGGGGGGTGGGGGGTGGGGGTGGGGGTGGGGTGGAGGCGGGGGCGGGGGGGCTGGGTTGCAGCCGGTCGGGGAGTAACCTTTACACTCCGGTGGGCTGGCGCTGCTGGCTGATCCCGGCTGTTTCGCCCGCCATTTGGCCCGGCCGCTCGCGCGGGGCCCTGAGCCGCCTTTGGAGATTCGCCATGAAAAGCCTGTTCACGATGACGCTGGTTCTCTCCGCTTCGGCATCGATCGGGGCGGGTCCGCTGCCCCCGCCGCCGCCGACCGCCGCGAGGCCGGTGACGGAGACGCTGCACGGGGTGACGATCACCGACGACTACCGCTGGCTCGAAGGCGACAACAGCAATCCTGCGCAGATGGGCAAGACGACCGATGAGGTGGCGTCGTGGACCGACGCTCAGAACGCCTACACCCGCGCGGTGCTTGACAACCTGCCCGGCCGCAAGGAGCTCGAAGCCAAGCTCCGGCCGCTGATGGAGGTGGGATCGGTCTCGGCGCCGATCATGAAGGGCGACCGCTATTTCTACAGCAAGCGTGAGGGGTCGCAGAACCAGCCGCTGGTCTACTACCGCGTGGGCTACAAGGGGCAGCCCAAGCTGCTCATCGATCCGGCGACCATTGACTCCTCCGGTCTGGTGACCGTCACCTGGTATTCGCCGAGTGAGGACGGCAAGCTCCTCGCGTACGGCACGTATCGGGCGGGCGATGAGAACTCGACGCTCTACCTGATGGAGGTCGATACGGGCAAGAAGCTCGATCTGACGATTCCGGGCAAGACGGGCGCCGCGGACTGGATGCCCGACGGCTCGGGGTTCCTCTACCGCAACCTCGCCGACGTGAAGAACCCGTACTCGGGCCAGGTGAAGTTCCACAAGATGGGGACGAGCGTCGAGAGCGACCCGGTGCTGCTGCGGCAGTTCACCCCGGAGGAGAACAAGGCCCTCGCCACCACCTACGGGCCTGCGGGCGGGCTGAGCAAGGACGGTCGCTGGCTGGTGTTGTCCTATTCAACCGACACCCGAAACAACAATCTGTGGGTGGCGGACTTTGGTGAGTTTCTCAAGACGGGCAAGGTGAACCGCGTCGACATTCTCGTTGGAGAGAAGGCCTCCGCCGGCGGCGCCATCGTCGGCGACACGATGTTCATGCAGACCAACTTTGAGGCGCCCAACGGCCGGTTGGTCGCGGTGGATCTGAGGAACCCGGACCGCGCGAACTGGAAGGTGCTGCTCCCCGAGCGCAAGGATGCGGTCCTCGCCGGGGTGAGCGTCGCCAAGAACACGCTTGCCGCCACGTACAGCCGCAACGCGGTGACGGAGATCGAGCTCTTCGACTTCAGCGGCAAGAGCCTGGGCCCGCTCAAGCTGCCTGGGCTCGGCTCGGCGGGTCTCTCCACCGACGAGGACCGGAGCGAGGCGTATCTCGCGTTCACGAGCTTCAACTATCCTTCGACGATTTTCCGCGTCGATCTCTCCAAACCTGCGGTCGATGGCGAGTTGTGGGAGCGCCCCGAGGTTCCTGTCGACCCAGCCTCGGTTGAGGTGAAGCAGGAGTGGTTCGTCAGCAAGGACGGCGTCAGGGTCCCGATGTTCATCATCCACAAGAAGGGCCTGAAGCTCGACGGGAACAACCCCACGATCCTGTACGGCTACGGCGGCTTCAGCGTCAGCCAGAATCCCGCGTTCTCCGCGACCAACTTCCAGTGGTTCGACGCCGGCGGCGTCTACGCCGTGGCCAACATCCGAGGCGGCGGCGAGTTTGGGCAGACGTGGCATGAGTCGGGTAAGCTCGACCGCAAGCAGAACGTGTTTGATGACTTCATCGCGGCGGGCGAGCACCTCGTGAAGGCCGGTTACACGAACCCCAAGCGGCTGGCGTGCGTGGGCGGCTCCAACGGCGGGCTGCTCACGGGGGCGATGGTGGCGCAGCGGCCCGATCTGTTCGCCGCGGCGATCGTGGCTGTGCCGCTGCTGGACATGGTGCGGTTCCAGAACTTCCTGATGGCCAAATACTGGGTGCCCGAGTACGGCAGCGCCGAGAGCGCTGAACAGTTCGGCTTCATCATCAAGTATTCGCCTTACCACAACATCAGGAAGGGCGCGGCGTACCCGGCCGTGCTGCTCACGGCGGGCGAGAACGACGCCCGGGTTCACCCGCTGCATGCCCGGAAGATGGCCGCGGCGCTGCGAGCGGCGACATCGAGCCCCGCCGACGAGAAGCCGATCCTGCTGTGGGTGGATCGCGAGGCCGGCCACGGCCAGGGCAAGCCGCTGAATCTGCGGATCCGCGATACGGCCGACCAGCGGATCTTCCTGATGCGGCAACTGGGGATGCTCAAGAGCGAGTGACTGGGGCGAGTGACTGGGTCGAGTAGCCTGCGGCGAGCCTCACAGGCGCCCGGCTGCGTCGATCGGCCTGCCTACGGACAAGACGAGAAGAAGGCGGAGATGTAGTCGGACAGGTCGTCGGGGTCGATGAATCCGTCGGCGTTGAAGTCAGCCGCCGGCGGCTGGGGCGTGCTGAAGAACGCGGCGATGTAGTCGGAGAGGTCGTCGGGGTCGAGCACGCCGTCGGCGTTGAAGTCGGCGGGGCAGGCGTCGGAGACCACCACGAGGCGCACGGCGTTCGACAGATACTCGACTCGCCAGGCGAGTCCGCCAGCGAGCGCGGGCAGATTGGTCGTTGGGAACTGGCCCGAGATGAAGGAAGCGGTGAGAATCGTAAAAGAGTCTCCCCGCACGGGGCTAAAGCCGCTCACGAGTTGCACATCAAGGGCGCCCGCGGCGACACTCGCGCCCCCGCCCGTCACCACCAGAAGGTCGTTGCTCGCGGCGCTGGCGATGTCGATGCGGAGGCTGCCGGTGGCGAACTGGGAGTAGGTTCCGTTCACGGTGAGGGCGCCGACGGGGTTGCCGACAAAGCCCTCGGGAGCGACCACCCCGTTGTTCTGCACGAGCCCGCCGATGATGCCGGGGCCGGCGAGCGTCGCGCCCGCGGCGACGGTGACCAACCCCGGACCTGTCGCGGAACCATCAGAGTTGACGACGAAGAGGGTGCCGCCATTGATGTTGGTCGGGCCTGTGTAGGTGTTGCCAGTGTTGAGGAAGAGCGTGCCGGGCCCGGTCTTGGTGAGGCCGGCGCCGTTATTGATCTGGGCCACGTTCTTGAGCGTGCCGCTGCGGAACTGGAGGTTATCGATGGGGGAAGGGCCAGCGCCGATGGCGAAATTGTGTATGTCAAGCGTGGCGGCGTCGAGGATGAGCGTACTGACACCTGCGCCGGCATCGGTGATGTCGCCGTTGATGTCCACGATCCCGCCCAGGAGGTTGAGCGTGCTGCTCGCGCCGTTCTGACTCATGAGCACGCCTGAGCTGCCGCATTCAAAGTGCGTCAGTCCTCCCTGAACGGTGAGCGTGCTCGAAGCAGTCGCGCCGTCTCCCAGGTGCAGCTCCAGGCACGAGAGCGCGCCGCTGCTGGAAAGGTTGATGGCGCCGGCGGCGGGGGTGCCGCCGCTCGGCTCCGACTTACCGACGATGAGCAGTCTCTGATTGGTCCATGTGGAACCGGCGCCGCCGATGGTCAACGTTCCCGACGCGTTGATCCCTTCGCCCACGTATGTGTCGAGGGCCGTGACGTCTGCGCCAGCGAGCACAGCCATGGTGCTCTGTGTAGCCAATCCGATCTTGAGCACCGTGCCGCTCGTCAAGGACGAGCCCTCGCCGGTGACGGTCGCGGCGCCCGGCTCAGTGACGCCGATATAGATGCCCGGGCAGGCGACCGCGCCGCCGGCTTCGACGGTGAGGACGCCTTCGGCATTGTTACCGATCCATATTTCGCCAGTATTCACCCAGGTCGACCCCGCGCCGCTCACGGTCAAGCGGCCCGGTCCAGTTGCCGTGCCGTTGATTCGCGTGCTGCCGCCGGTGACGTCGGCGCCGGCGGTCACGCGCATCGACCTGACGCCGCTTCCACCGCCGAAGAATGCGATCCCGGTAGAGGTGAGCGATGAGTTGGGGCCCGTGAGAGTGAATTCATGATCCGGACCGACGATCGGGACGAAGGCGGCGTTGGGGGCGATGGTGATGCGCCCGGTCACGGTGACGTCCTGGAGCAGTGTGATACCACCACCGGGATTGTTGAGCGTGATATCGCGTACGAGTGTCGGAGTGTTGAGTTTCAGCCTGCCAGTGCTGCCCACGATAATCGGCGTGGTGGCTGTGCCGAGCGCGCCCGGATGGTTGATCTGAAGCGTTGCGTTGATCGTCCAGTCGCCCGAATAATTGTTGGCTGAATCGAGCTGGACCGTCCCGATGTTGACGGTCGTCGCGGTGCTAAAGACCGGGTTGTTCCACACGCTGGCCCCATTGGAGCCGAGGATGAGGGTGTCGGTTGCGGTGGGGCCGCCATTGAGTGTGATGGAGTCGCTGACATTGGCAAAGCCGTTCCAGGTGTGCGTGCCGGCGCCGCCGCGGATGGTGGCGCCGTCGAGCGGAAAGACGTTGCCGGTGAAGATGCCGCTGCCGTTGTTGATTTCAAGCACCGCGCCGCTGGATAGGGCTGCCCGCCCGGGCGTGCCCAGCGCGGTAGCGTTGTTGAGGCGGAGGAGGGGGACGCTGACAAATGTCAGGCCTGTACGGGTGCTTGGGCTGTTGAGTTCGACACTCCCGACGCCGGTGAATGTGAGTGTATTGGCATTGGCGCCGAGGGGTTGATTGAGGTCGAGGAACGCGTTGTTGAGCAGTTCGACTGTGCCTCCCAGTGCGCCGGCGGTGATCGTTCTTCCCGAGACGATGAATGTGGGGTTGGTGATGCCATCGAGTTGCAGGCGGCCCCCGTTGATCGTGATGTCATTGGCTGAGTTGCCGAGCGCGAGATTGGAGCGCACATACAGCGTGCTATCGGAGCTCGTGATGCTGATGGGGCCGGAGAACGAGTTGGATGAGGTGGGTAGCAGACGGAGCGTCCCCCCGCCCGTCTTGGTGAGCCCGGCGGAGCCGTTGATGACGGTGTTGATGGTGGCGGTGCGAAGGCTCGCAACGGCGACGCCGCCGCCGGTGATGAACATCTGTCCACCCTGGAGCGTGTAGTTGTTATTAAAAGTCAGCCCGGAGCAGAACTCCGAGGTGGTCATCAGGATCACGAACTGGCTGAGCGGGATTGAGCTGGGGAAGATCACTGCGTCGTTTGAGGTCGGCTCGGTGTTGTCGGCCCAGTTGTTCGCGGTGGACCACTGGGCGTTACCGGCGGAATTGTCCCATGTATCGGAAAGTGCGGATGAGGCACTGGCGGCGAGCCCGCACAGAGCGATAAGAAGGCGCGGAGATGTCGAATTACACATATGGAGGATCCTTGTACGTTGCAAAGAGTGATAAACCGTGGCGATCATGAATACGTGCGGCCTGCGTGAGTTCAATCGGCACTGAGCGGGAGTAGCCGATCAGCACTCGGCCCCTGCGGCGAAGAAGGCGGCGATGAAGTCGGAGAGGTCGTCGGGGTCGATGTTGCCGTCGACGTTGAAGTCGGCCGCTGGCGACTGGGGCGTGCTGAAGAAGGCGGCAATGAAGTCGGAGAGGTCGTCGGGATCGAGGTTGCCGTCTTGGTTGAAGTCAGCGGGGCAGGAGGGCGTGGAGGTGCCGACCCAGAATCCGGCTGTGAGGGTGAATGTGCCGCCGGCGAGTATTCCAGCGTCGTGTTGACCGATGGTGCCTGAGAGGGAGAAGGCACCGCCGGAGCTTGTTCCGCCGCCGCCGTCGATGGTGAACCAGGAGGTGCTGAGCTGGGCGTGGGCGAGGAAGGCGAGGGCGAACGTTGAAACGGCGGCGATGGTGCGTGCGAACATGATGGACTCCTTGGCGGTCGGATCAAGCCAATGGTGGGTGGAATGGTGAGCGGGATGTCACCTGGGCGAGTGATATCGGTCATGCTCATGGCGCAGTCGATGGACAGTGCTATGAGCATGCTGATGAGTCCACGCAAAGGAGGAGTGCATCGGGTCGCTGGCGCGTCTTACTGACCGATGCGGGCGACGTTGCCGCGCGGCGTGCGGAGCGTGACAGGCGTGCTGAGCCGAAGAGTCTCTGGGTAGGTCCCGCCGCGGATCATCACGATGTCGGTGGGGCTCGTGGCGGCGCCGAGCCCGCCGCCGACGGTGGGGAACGGCCGATCGGGGCGTCCGGTGGCGATCGGCAAGAACGCGCCAGCCTGCACGAAGTACGTTCGACCATCGCACACGCCTCGGCGTGTGGCGAACGCCGCGTCGGACCATTGGTCGAGTTGACGTTCCGTGAGCCTCTCGGTGGTCGCGCCTCCCCCAGAGTGACCGCACCCGCCTCGGTGATAGCTCATGATGTTCAAGAAGACATCATCGACGCGACGTTGCGCGAACTCAGCCAACTGCGAGTACGCAACCCCGAAGCTGTGCATCGCGATGTCGTCACGATCCCAGCACGCAAGGTCGGGCAGCGTGTCGGAAATGCCGTCATCACCCGGCTCGGTGTTGCATTCGCCCGTGGCGCCAAAGGCGCCGCAGCACCCGCACGGGCAACCCTGGGTGTGACACAGGCCGAAGTAGTGGCCGATCTCGTGCAGTTGCAGGGCTCCGTTGTCCGCCGAGCCGGCGCCGACCGCGATCAACTGGTTGGCCGGAAAGGCGCACTGCCCGCCGGCGTTGGCTTGGTTGATGTAGATATTGATGGCGTTCGGATTCCATGCGTAGAGCGATTGGTTGTCGAGGGCATCGTCTTCCATCTGCTGGCGGGCGTTTGAGAAGCTCGGGTTGAGCATGTTGATGCCGTAGTAGCGGCTCGGGCTGGGGCGAGAGGCAATGCCGAACGAGAAGGTACCGCCGACATCGATGACCGGGTCGATGCGGACGAAGCGGTAGCCGCGGCCTTGCGACACCATCAACTGGTTCATCTCGTCGATGGCGCTGTCGATGACCGAATCGGTGACGCCGGGGGGGCGCCCTCCACCGGAAGGGCTGATGATGACCTTGTAGGAGAGATGGATGAAGATCTCGTGGTCGGCGCGGGCGTGGGAGGCTGCCGCGAGGAGGCAGAACACGACGGTGAGCAGGATCTTCATGGGGTGTCTCGATGGGCGTGGCGAGGTGGCGGGTCGGTTGGACGGCGGTGCGGGGTGTTCACAGGTGGGTCTTCGTCGTCCGCTCAGTTCATGGAAAGGGAGCGGTCCGCCGCATTACTGGAGATTCACGAGCACGAGGATCAGCCCGCGCTCGCCCGCATCCAGGCGCTCCATGGCCTTGCCAATCACCGCGCCGTGGGACCGGGCGCGATCGGTCGCCTTCATGGCGTGCCCTGGCGTGTCAGAAGTCGTAAGCAGATCGCCGGGCTCGATCGAACCGGTTGAGGCGTCGCACTTCACGTACACGCGACCGGAGAGCGCGATCGCCGGCGCATCCTCATGCCCCGGAAGGTTGCCGAGCACGGCGCCCACGGAGAAGTTGTTCGCCCCGCTCACCACCCCCGCCACGCAACCGTTGTACGCGCCGCGCCCCATGCAGAGCTTGCCGGCGTGGAGGCGGTCGATCGCGACTACGGTCCCGGGTTCCAGGGATTCGCTTGCGGGGAACTTCTCGGCGAGGTCGGCCCCGGTGATCTCGAGCACCGGGACCTTGACGGCGCGGCCGGCGCCGGGGGTGATGAAGATGTCGCCACCGGCGCGGGCGTTGATCATGGTCATGTGCGGGCTGCCGGGCGTGCCGTAGCCGATCCAGCCGGTCTCGGCGCCGCTGCCGTTGCGGAAGCTGACGAAGCCTCCCTGCGATGAGTTGGGACCTGTGTCCTGAAGCACGATGATGGGTTCAATGGCGGTCGAAATGTGAAGAGGCGCCGCGGGACTCAGCGTGCCGATGCCGAAGAAGCCCCCATCCGCCTGGAAGCCGGAGCTGCGACCGCCCACCCCGATCTCGGCGGATGTCGCGGCGCTGTTATTGCCGCTGTGGAAGAGCACGCGCCTGATTCCCGTTGTGTTGGTCTCACGGAAGAAGCGCACCGCCGCGTCGCTCGTGCCGTTGGCGATCTGCGGGTTGATGTCGATCAGCGAGATCGTGGCGGTGGAAACCTTGTTGATCCGCATCTGTCCGGCGCTCGGGTCGTCGATCTGAGCGAAGCTGCCGGACAGGTCGTCATCCTGCAGGCGCAGCTCCGGGCGGTTACCGAACAGGTGCAGGAGGCTGCCCGGGGCTGTAGTCCCGATGCCGACGTTGCCTGCGTTGTCGACAAAGACCGCGTTGGTCGGCGACCCATCCGCGGCGTCGAGCGCGAAGGCCGACTTGGCGTGAGTCGCCAGCGGCGAAGCCGTCAGCAGTTGCCGCGGCCCCAGCAGCGTGTACCCAGTGGTGTTGAGGCAGTTCAGCCCCGTATCCCGCCGGACTTCGATCTCCAGGAAGCGAGCCCCGGGCGCCGCGAACTGCTGGCCGAAGTCAATCGTCGCCACGAAGCGTCCGTCAGTGACCGAGACGTTGTCCAGGCACTGCGTCGTGCCCACTTGCGTGCCGCCGGATGCGGCGCCGAACAGCCTGAAGCGGATGTCGTACAAGCCGCTGGCAAGGCCGGAGCCCTGCTTGAGTTCACCCTGGTAGCTGAAG
Source organism: uncultured Phycisphaeraceae bacterium (assembly GCA_964611125.1). GTDB lineage: Bacteria > Planctomycetota > Phycisphaerae > Phycisphaerales > UBA1924 > JAEUIX01. The sequence goes on from CAZSZO010000061.1 coordinate 15,342, forward strand.
GCGGTGGACTGGGCGTGGGCGACCGAGGCGAGCGCAAGGGTGGTGGCGGCGACGGCGAAGACTGGCTTGAGCATCGAGTGATCTCCTTGGGAACGGGCTCCGCCCATCAAGCGTGCGAGCCGTTTACCCAGCGCCAGGAATTCCGTTCTTCCTTCGAGGAGCGGGGGCGAGCTCACGGCGGCGGCGCAAGAAGCACCAGGGCCGGCTCGATCGGGTGAGATCGTCGCGTGGCACGGCCAGAGCCCGCGGAAAGTCGTTCACCTCGTCAGGGCGCTGCCTGCGAGGGGATTCCGAACACCGCTTCCCGCAACTCCCGATAGTCGCGCACCTTGTCCGGCTTGTTCCAGGCGGAATAGAGCTCGATGAAGGCGAACACGATGTTGTCAGGCAGACCGTCGTGCGTGCCGTGCTCTACTCCGCCGCTGAGCATCGCGCACCGCTCCAGGCATTCCTGCGATTCCTCAAACCGGCCCAGGCGCGTGAGGTGGCGGGCGTAGACCAGGTTTGCGCACGCTCGGGCGTGCGACTCCCCCGACGCGTCGGCCTGGGCCAGCAGCCGGCCAAAGAGGCCCTCGGCCTCATCGTGCCGCCCCGCCATGGACGCAAAGCTCGCGATGTACAGTTCGGCCTGAAACGGACTGGCGTGTCCCCCGAAACCGGCGAGGCCCGCCGCGACCTCGCGTGCGATCGCCTCGCCTTCGGCCGCGCGCCCCGCACGGTCCAGGTAGTGCATCACCTCGCTCAGTCCGCTGAGGCGCGCGATCTTGTCGGAACCACCAACCTGGCGCACGCACGCGACGGCGCGCAAGTACCAGTCGGTTGGCTCGTCGACCGCCCCGAGCCGCCCGAGGGCCTTGGCCAGTCGGCGCATCGCTTCGATCCGTGCTTGATGACAGTCCCCGAGGCGCTCGCTCGAATCGGCGAGCACGCTGCGGCAGACCTCCGCCGCCGCGGCGAACTCTTCGTGCTCGTCAAGCGCGATGGCCAGGTGCACCCGGGCGAAAAGCGTGATGTCCGAGGCGGGGCCGTGTTCGCGGAGCGCGCGAGCGATGGACTCGCGTGCAAGCGGGATCACCCGGGCCCAATGAGCAAGTCGCAATGAACGATCCTCGATCACCGGCTGCTTCATGTATACCCGGATGAGCGCAGTCAGGATTCTGGAGTCCATCGCGTCGTCAGCGGTCAGTCGTGGGTGGTCGCGCAGCGCCAGCAAGATCGACTCGGCCTCGCTTAGACGCCCGCGCGCCGCGTGCACATTGGCCAGCGTGAGCCTGGCCGCGAGCGTGGCGAGATCATCCGCGCCGAGGACGCGTTCAAGCCGGGGAAGCAGGGCTGAGATGGCCGGTTCGACCTCATCGGTCCTCCCGTGGTTCATTGCGGCGCTCAGCGCCTGTCGCTCCGCCCTCAGCGTGCGAGGATCATCGCCACCTGCGTGTTGTGCGTAGAGCACCCCCGCGCGACGGTGCTCGGCCTCGCACGGCTCCCACAGCGACAGCGAGGCGTAGACCTCGCCCAGCAGCACACGCACCTCCGCCTCCAGGAGAGGGTGCTCCGAGAACCGCTCTGAAGCCGACGCCGAGGCCTCGGCGAGAACCGAGATCAAGCGCACATCGGCGCCCCTATTGCCCGGCTGGACGCTCGTCAGCACGTGGCGCATGAAGTCGTTGATGGCGCGTGCCTGGTCCGCCTCGCGGGTTGCGATGACTCGCTGAGCCTCAGCCAGACGCTGTTCGCGCTGCGCTGTCACGAGTCCCATGGTCGTGCCGATGGCGCCGAGCACCAGCGCGCTGCCGATCGCCGCACCGGCAAACACCGCGACACGGTGGCGCCCGATGAACTTGCGCGCGAGATAGCCCGTGCTCGGCGGCACGGCGCTCACCGCATCGCCGCGCAGGAACGCTTCAATGTCCGCCGCCAGCGCGTCGGATGTCGCGTATCGTCGCGAGCGGTCCTTGTCCAGGCACCGCATCACGATCCAGTCCAGGTCGCCGCGAAGCAGCGGTGAGAGCCGGCCCGGGTCGGTGCAACGCTGTGATGCGACGATCGCTATGACGTCGCCCAGGGTGCTGACGCGGGTGCTCGGCTTGGGGGGCTCGACCTCCCGGATAATCCGTTGAAGCTCGCCGTACGCAACGGATCGCAGCGCCTTGGGATCAAACGGCGTCGCCCCGGTGAGCAATTCGTAGAGCAGCACCCCCAGGCTGTAGACATCCGTCCTCGTGTCGATGTTGAACGAACCGTCCGCCTGCTCGGGAGACATGTACTCCGGCGTGCCGATGAACTGCCGTGCGTCCGTCGCGATCGTCTGCTCCGTCAATCGATGCTGCGTCGCCTTCGCGATGCCGAAGTCGATCACCTTGGCGTTCGGCCGTCCGTCCTGAGTCGACACCAGCACGTTGCCGGGCTTGATGTCCCGGTGAATCACCCCCTTCGAGTGGGCGTGCTGCACCGCGCGGCAAACCTGACCGAACACGCCCAGCCGCTCGGCGATGCTCAGGCTCTTGGTGTCGCAGTACGTCGTGATCGGTTCGCCCTTGACCAGTTCCATCACGAAGTACGGCCGACCTGACTGAGTCGCCCCGGCGTCGAACACCTTGGCGATGTGTTCATGGTCCATCATCGCCAGGGCTTGGCGCTCCGCCTCGAACCGAGCGATCACGGCTCGCGTGTCCATTCCGAGCTTGATGATCTTCACGGCGACGAGGCGATGCACGGGCTCGGACTGCTCGCCGACATACACCGAGCCGAACCCGCCGTGGCCGAGCTCTTCCCGCAGGCGATAGCGGCCAATGGTTGCGCCCGAGGCTTCGCCTGACCCGATCGCGAAGTGGCCCGGCGCGGCTGTTGGCGCACTGAGGAACGCCGGCCGACGCGCCGAGGCCGCCAGCAACGATTCAACCTCCCGCCGCAGGTCCGTGTCAGTCCCGCACTCGCGCGCGAGGAAGGCGCCCACGTGTTCAGCAGGCAGGTCCGCGGCTTCGGCGTACAGGTCGCGGACTCTCGCTCGATCGAGCATCGCTCACTCCGGCGTCGGCACCTCTCGCGATAGCCACGCGCGAGCGTACGCCCACAAACGATCGACCTGGCGCGGCGAGATCGCCAGGGCCACCGCCGTTTCATCGCCGGTCAGCCCCGCGAAGAAGCGAAGGCGCACCACCGATGCGACCTCCGGCTCCTCCCCTTCCAAGCGTTTGAGCGCGGCGTCGAGCGCCATGATTTGGTCGGAATCTGCGTGATTGGCCAAGTCGACTACCGAGAGGAGGTCGGCCCCGGGGGGTCGTCGCTTCGCCGCGCCCCTGGACCGGGCGTGATCGATCAGGATCCGCCGCATCGCCTCGGCGGCGGTGGCGAAGAAGTGGGCCCGGTCCCTGAATGGGGAGTGCCGATCATGGCCGATCCGGAGATACGCCTCGTGGACCAGGGCGGTCGCCTGCAGTGTGTGCCCGGGGTTCTCGGAGCTCATTCGCTGCTGGGCGATGGCCCGAAGGTGGCTGTAGAGTTCAGCGAGGAGCGGGTCCGATTTGCCCTCGCCAGCGTCGAGAGGGGCAGGCGAGTGAGAGGGGTCATCCGGGCTCGCCGGCATTGGAGCCATCTGCGATTCTAGTCTCGGCTGCTCCCGGGTTCCCGGAGCAGCGGAGCCTGTTGCCCGCGGAGGCAAGTGCAGAGCATCCCGCGGCGCGTCGGGCGTCGCCACGCCCGCGTCGCCACTCACCAACGGCGGGGCCGAGCTGGCGACCATTGAGCAAGGCGGTCTCTACTCCCCATCGGATGTGACCACACCACGCTATGCCCCAAACACCTCCGCCTCGTGTGCGAACCCGTCTCGAAGGGGGCCAAATCCCATGGCCCCAAGGCCCACGCGACGGACGCACCGCCCGGTCAATGGCCCTACCATGGCGTCCCCCGGGGCGGTAGCTCAATTGGTAGAGCACTAGCTTTGCAAGCTAGGGGTTGAGAGTTCGAGTCTCTTCCGCTCCACTTTTGTTGGATGTCGCATGCTCTCGCGCCGAGTCGCACGCACTCGCGCCGAGCGGCGG
>CAZSZO010000062.1:0-18394 GCA_964611125.1 uncultured Phycisphaeraceae bacterium
AGCCGGCCATGGCCAACAAACTCTTCCCCACGCCCGCCGCCGCATTCGCCGACTTAAAGGCCCAGGGATTGCTCCGCGACGGCATGACCGTCATGGTCGGCGGCTTTGGCCTCTGCGGCATTCCCGAGCAGCTCATTTTGGCCCTGCGCGACAGCGGCGTGAAGGGGCTCACCTGCGTGAGCAACAACGCCGGCGTCGATGACTGGGGCCTCGGGCTGCTGCTTCAGACCCGCCAGATCCGCAAAATGATCTCGTCGTACGTGGGCGAGAACGCCGAGTTCGAGCGGCAGTTTCTCGCGCACGAGCTCGAAGTCGAGTTCAACCCCCAGGGCACCCTCGCCGAGCGCATCCGGGCCGGCGCTGCGGGCATCCCCGCGTTCTTCACCGCGACGGGCGTGGGCACGCCGGTGGCCGAATGCAAGGAAACTCGCCCCTTCCTGCGCCCGTCTGACGGGGTCGGCGGCCTGACCATCCCCGGGCGGGCCGCCGCGGGGCGTGCGCCCGTCTCAGGCAACCCGACCGCCTCCCCCGATCATGCCCGCGAGTACGTCCTCGAAACCGGCCTGTTCGCCGATCTCGCCCTCGTAAAGGCCCGCACCGCCGATGAGGTCGGCAACCTTGTGTACAACAAGACCGCCCGCAACTTCAACCCCATGATGGCCCAGGCCGCGGCGTTCGTCATCGCCGAGGTGGAGGAGATCGTCCCCACCGGTCAACTCGATCCCGACAGCGTGCACACTCCGGGTAACTACGTGAACCGCCTCGTCAAGACCACCAGCGTGAAGCGGATCGAGCAGCGGACCGTCCGGAAGTAGCCCAAGCCCCTCCCGCAGCCAGGTTGACTCATGCGCACCCTCCTCGGCCTCATCCTCGTGCTGCTCGGCGGGGCAGTCGCCCTGATCGGGATCGGCATGGCCCTGCTCGCCTTCGCCAGCCTCTATCAGGGCGCCCTCGCTGACCCGCTCAACCAGCCCGACGGCGCCGAGAAAGCCGTGGGCGACGCCATGTGGCGCTGGGCCATGATCGGCGTCGGCGGGCTCGCGCCCTTCCTGCTCGGAAGCGTGCTGCTCAAGATGAGCCTGTTCCACCGCCTGTCCAAGCGCGGCCGCTGAGGCTGGCGGCCACAGCCCAAAGCACACGGCACAAAGCACACCTTCGGAGGCGACCAGCCGCGCTCCCCCACCCTGTCGCTCACGCGGCGGCCCCAAATCTGAACTCTGCCGCTTTGAACTTTGAACTTTTAGAAGCCGGGCTTCTTGCCGCCCGCCTCGCCGTCATCGCCTCCGCCGAAATCATCCATCGGTCCGGGGACCATGCCCTGCCGCTGCGCCTCCTGGAAGCCCGCCGCCGCGGCGCCCGCCCCGCCCAGCGAGATCAGCGGCAGGAACGGCATGAGCTGCCCGGCCCGCATCGACAGGTCGACCAGCTGCGAGCGGTCACCCTCGCTGCGCTGCACATACTCATCGCCTTCCCAGGTGGTCCACGAGACCTGGCCCCGAGCGCCGGCGAGCAGGTCGGCATAGGGGGGTGTCACCAGCCCCGGCTCGCGAACCTCCTTGGCCTTGCCGCGCGTCCGCATCAGGTTGCCCAGGGCCGAGCCCGCCATGCTGGCGACGGCGTACCCCTCGCGCAGCGTCTTGGCAGGGTCGTTGAAGGTGAACGAGACCATCGACTTGCCCTTTGGCATCGCCGCGCCGATGCGCTCGTTGGTGGTGATGCCGCCGTCGCCCTTGCCCATCGCCTGGCGGGCCGCCACGAGGGCGGCCTGGGGCGTGAGCCCCGCCACCACCCACTTGCCCGCAAAGGCATAGGTCACCTCGATCGGCACCGGCAGACCCGGGAAGCTCAGCGACTGGAACTTCGCCCCGGGGGCGCTCTCGTGGGCCCAGTCGCGCACCAGCACGTACCCCTTGGCCTTGTCCTCCTCCGCAAGAATCCCGTTGGCCATGGTGGTGAGCTTGCCGATGGCGCCCGAGAACTTCTGCGGGTCGGTGACGCCCGTCACCACCACCATCGACATCAGCCCGCCGCCGCCGGTGGAGTCAGCCAGGTAGAGCGCGAACGTGCCGCCGAGCGGGGCCAGCAGGTCGGCAACCGGGTCGACGCCGGTCATCTGCTTGAACTGGTCGACCGCCGCGCGGGCGTCGGGCAACTCCAGCGCCGACTGCACCTGCTGCGTCAGATACGTTGACTCAAACGACCCGATGATCCCCCAGTGCGCGTCAGCGGGGATCACCTTCAGGTCGGCATCGGTCAGCGGCGTCTTGCTCATGCCCAGGGCCGTCGCGGCGCCCGCCAGCCCGCTGATCCGCGTCTCGCTGACCGAGCGGTCCTCGGCGTATCCGCACAGGTACGTCCCCTTGACGCCCTTGGGACCGAGCACCCCGCTCTCCTTGATCTTCGCGATGCCGTCGGCGGCCTGGGGATTGTCGCCGGCCATCATCTCGATGAAGTCCATCAGCGGGTTCAAAGGGGCCGCGTCGAATCGGGCCTTGAAGTACGGCTTCACGCCGGAGATGGCGATCGTGTCAAGTTCGCCCAGAATCGTGTCAGGCTCGCTCATGGTGCCCACGTGCAGGTCGTACGCCCAGCCCTTGGCCGTCTGGCGCGGGCCGCCCCGGATCGTGCCGAAGGGAAGAAGCACTTCGCTCATGCCGGCGAAAGCCTTGCTCTCCTTGGGCTTGAACGGCGAGAGCTTCACCAGCGCGTTCACAAGCGATCCCGTCTTGCCCGCCTCCGCCTCGGCCCCGGTCAGGAACGACAGCACCGCGCCCCCGCCGAAGAACCCGCCCGTCTGCTGCTCAGGGTTGTACGCAAAGGCCGCCCGCACCGGGGAGGACAGCAGCCGCCCCGCCAGGTCCAGCGCCTCGGTGGGAACCGGCGCGTCGGGGGGCAGTTCACCCTTCACCTCGCGCAGCCGCGCGGGGAGCATCTTGATCGCCCGCTTGAGCGCCTGATCCTTCGGCGACACCAGGATCGCGTCCCAGTCGCCAGTCTCGAACCACAGCACGCCGTTTGTGGGCTGCTTGTCGGCCTTCGCGGCCCTGTCGGACTTGTCGTTCTTCTCGGCCTTGTTCTGGGCGGCGGCCGGGCCGGCGAGAGCCAGACCGGCGACTGAGACCATCGCCAGACGATGCAGGAAGCGGGTGGACATCGGAGAGACTCCTGGAATGGCAGTTGAGAGAGGCGAACGCCGCGGACAAGTGTTGGCCGCCCGCGCGCCCGTCGGACGAAGGTCGCGCGAAGACCGGCACCCCACCCCCCACCCCCGACCCAGATCACCCAATCTCCACAGACACCAACGCTTGGTGGTTGGGAAGGACGCCTGCCGAATTCCGTCGGGAAGCTTCCGTACTCTAGCCAAACCGCTGGTATCGCACGGGCCCAGGCGCCGTCAGACATCAACTGAGGGCGGGCGAGCCGGCGACCGGCGCCTGGCCGGGCTGGGCGGGTTGCATGGGGAGCCCGGCTGGGTGGCCATTGGCCCCGTTGGCCCCGTTGGCCCCATTGCCGCCGTGCGCGTGGGCGTGCCCGTGGCCGGCGTGGGCCTCCGGGCGACGGGGATGGGCGTGCCCGGCCGACCCCGCCTGATCCCCGAGTTCGTGCTCAATCCTGGCACGCTTGGCGGCGATCAGCGTGTACATTGTCGGCACCACGAAGAGCGTGAAGATGGTGCCGATGGTCATGCCGGTCACGAGCACGATGCCGATGCTGTTGCGGGCCTCGGCGCCCGGCCCGGTGACGAACACCAGCGGCAGGTGCCCGAAGACCGTCGCGGCGCTGGTCATCAGCACCGGGCGGAACCGCGTGAGCGCCGCCTCGCGGGCCGCCTGCATCCGGTTCATCCCCGACTCCTGCAGGTGGTTGGCCCACTCCACGATCAGGATGCCGTTCTTGGCCACCAGCCCCACCAGCGTGATCAGCCCCACCTGCGAGTAGATGTTGATCGTGGTCAACCCCAGGAACGTGAAGATGAGCGCCCCGGAGATCGCCAGGGGCGCCGAGCCGACCAGCACAATCAGCGGGTCGCGGAAACTGGAGAACTGGGCCGCCAGCACCAGATAGATCAGCACAAGCGCGAAGCCCAGCGTCACCGCGAGCTTGCTCCCCTCGGTGCGGATCTGACGCGATTCACCCGTGTAGTCGATCGAGTAGCCCGGCGGCAGGATCTCCCGGGCCTTCGCCTCCAGCGCGTCAAGGGCCTGGGCTTTGGTCACGCCGGGCGGCACGCCGCCGTAGATCTTGATGGCGTTCTTCTGCTGGAAGCGGTTGAGCGTGCGCGGGCCGCTCTCGCTCTGAAGCGTCGCAAAGGTCGAAATGGGGATCATCTCCCCGTTGCGCCCCGCCACCTTCAGATTGAGCAGTTCCTCAGGCGAGCCGCGGTACACGCCGTCGATCTGCGGGATGACCTTGTAGGAACGACCTGAGTAATCGAACCGGTTGGTATACGCCCCGGCCAGGTAGACCGCCATCTCGCCGCCGGCCTTCGCCAGATCGAGCCCCAGGTCGGCGACCTTGTTGCGGTCGATCATCACGCGGACCTTGGGCATGTCGAGCTTCAGATCGCTGTCGGCATACATGAACATCCCCGACTCGAACGCCGCGCCTACCAGTTGCTGGGCGACGACCGCCATCTTCTCGGGGTCTTCCGACGAGCTCACGATCATCTCGACGTCGAACTGGCCGGCGCCTGGCAGCGACGCCGGCGTGATCGGGAAAGCCCGCACACCGCCGATGACGCTCATCTTGCCGAACGCCTCTCCGTTAAGGACCATGGTGGTCCGCTTGCGCTCGTGCCAGTCCTTGGTGATCATCCCGCCGAACCCGCCCGACGGGTTGAGGATCTGAAACACATAGCTGTGCTCGGGAAACTCCGCGAACGCATCGGCGATCTGGGCGCCGTATTTCTCGGTGTACAGCAGCGACGAATCCGGCGGCGATTCAATGGCGACGAACACGAAGCCCTGGTCCTCGATCGGCGCCAGCTCGTTGGACGAGAACATGTACAGCGGCGCCCCGATCACCACCACGATCAGCGACGCGATCACGATCGACGCCCGCGACTCGAGCGTCAGGTCCAGCAGCTTGCCGTACGCCCACTTGATCGACTCGAACCGCGCGTTGACGAACCGCGTGAACCACCCCTGCTTGCCGTGCTCACGCACCAGCGTCGCCGACATGATCGGCGACAGCGTCAGCGCCACCACGCCCGAGACCACCACCGCCGCGGCGAGGGTGAAGGCGAACTCCTTGAACAGCACGCCCGTCAGCCCACCCTGGATGCCGATGGGGGCGTACACCGCCGCCAGGGTGATCGTCATGGCGATGATCGGCCCCGTCAACTCGCGGGCCCCCAGCAGCGCGGCGTCGATGCGGCTCTTGCCCTCGCGCACGTGCCGCTCGACGTTCTCCACCACCACGATGGCGTCATCGACCACCAGCCCCACCGCCAGCACAATGGCCAGGATGGTGAGCAGGTTCAGCGAGAAGCCCATGGCGACCATGAAGATCGCCGCGCCCACGAGCGACACCGGCATCGCGATCAGCGGCACCAGGGCCGTCCGCAGCGAACCCATGAACAGAAAGACGATCAGCCCGACGATCCCCACTGTCTCCAGCAGGGTCTTGCTGATCTCCTTGATGGAGTTGCGCATGTACATGGTCGCGTCGAAGGCCATGTCCATCTTCACCCCGGCGGGGAGCTGCGGCCGCAGCCGCTCCATCGCCGCCGTCAGACGGTCGGCCACCTCGATCTCGTTCACCCCGGGCAGCGGCCAGATGGAGACGAACGTGCAGTCCTCTTTGTTCCGCTTGGCGGTCGTCTCGGCCTCTTCCGACCCCAGCTCGATGCGGGCCAGGTCGCCCAGACGCACCAGCGACCCCGCCTGCTCGCGCACGATCAGTTGCTCGAACTCCGGCGCCGAGCGCAGGTCGGTGTCGGCCAGCAGGTCGAGCTGCACGCTCTCGCCCTTGGTGCGGCCCACCGCGGCCAGAAAGTTGTTCCGCCGCATCGCGTTCGCGACGTCCTCGGGGGTCACGTTGAAGGCCGCCATCCGCTCGGGATTCAGCCACACCCGCATCGCCAGCAGGCGAGCGCCCTCCACGCCCGCGCGCTGCACGCCGGCCAGCGTGCCCAGCTCGGGCTGGATCACCCGCGAGAGGTACTCAGTCAGCTGGGCCCGGCTCATCGAGGTGCTGACAAAGCTCAGATAGAAGCTCGCGTACGGTCGGTCGGTCCGCTGGACCTCGATCACGGGGTCCTCGGCCTCGCGGGGGAGCTCGCTCCGCACCTGCCCGAGTCGCGCGGAGATCTCCGCCAGGGCGTCGTTGGAGCGGTGGTTCAGCCGCAGGTGCACCGTGACCTTGCTCGCCCCGGGCACGCTCTGCGATTCGACATAGTCGATGCCGCTGATGGCCGAGACCGCCCGCTCGATGGGCGTGGTGATGAAGCCGCGGATGCTGTCGGCCGACGCGCCGATGTACACCGTGGTGATCGAGACCGATGATGACTCGATTCGCGGATACTGCTGCACGGGCAGCGACTGCACGCACCGCCACCCCACCAGCAGGATGATCAGGTTGATCACCACCGCGATGACGGGCTTCTTGATGAACAGGTCGGTGATGGATCGCATGAGAAGAGTCCGGGAGAGTCGATTTCGTTTAGACGGGGCTCGGGACGTCCGCACTTGGCCTGCGCGGGGGGCGCGGGCCGACAGCGCTATTTGGGGCTGTCCGACGGGGCGGCCGCGGTTCTGGCCGGGGCCTCCATCACGGCCACGCCCTCGCGCAGCTTGAACGATCCATCCCCCGCGAGGCGGTCGCCGGCCTTGAGTCCCGAGGCGATGATCACCCGCCCGCCGGCGCTCCCGGCCACCGTCACCAGTCGCTGGTGGGCCCGCAGGATCTTGCTGTCCTTGGGGTCAGGCTCGATGATGAACACGTGATCGCCGTAGGGCGCCCGCCGGATCGCTGTCGGCGAGGCCACGATCACCTGACGCGGCTCCTCGAGCGGGATCCGCACCTCCACGAACATGCCCGAGATCAGGCGACCCTCCAGCGAAGGCATCGTGGCCCGCAGCCGGGCGTTGCGCGTGGACTGGTCGATCTGCGCCTCGATCGCGGTGATCTTCGCCGGGAGCTCCAGCCCCGCCACCTGCACCGACACCATCGCGCCCAGCGGCAGGGCCGCGGACTGAATCTGCGGCACGCTGAAGTCCACGTACACCTCGTCGGCGATCCCCTGCAGCATGGTGATCCGCTGCCCCTCGGCGAGGTATTGCCCCGGCTGTATGTCGCGCAGACCCATCCGCCCCCGGAAGGGCGCCTTAATGGTCTTCTTGGCGATCAGCGCGTCGAACTGCTCGACCCGCGCCTGCGACTGCTGGTTCTCCGCCCGCGACTTGTCCAGATCCTGATCGCTGACGGCCTTGCCCGACGCCGCGCGCTCCATGCGGTCCATCAGCAGCTTGGCCAGGTCGCGCTGGGCCTCCGCGACGCGCCGGTCAGCCTCCTCGGTCGAGCTGTCCAGCCGCACGAGGACCTGCCCCTCTTCCACCACGTCGCCTGACTGAAAGCGCATCTCGACGACCTTGCCCGAGACCTCGCTCGCAATCGTCACATGGCGCAGCGCCTGGATGCTCCCGACCGCTGAGGTCGTCCGCTGGAACGGCGTCGACTCGGCAAGCACGATCTGCACCGTCTCGACCTGCTCGGGCCGATTGGCCCCCTCGGCCATGCCGCGGAGGATCTGCTGGTACTTCCAGTATCCAAGGCCCGCCGCTCCCGCGATGATGGTGGTGATGATCACGAAACCGACGATGATTGGGCGGAGTTTCATAGGCATTCGCCTCCAGCGGAGGCCCGGCCGAAGCTCCGGCCGGGCGAGAATCAGAATCAGTCGGACAAGCACAGGCGGAACGCGAGCAACGAACGTGAACGACACGAACCAGAGTCACCAGCCGATCAACACACTCAGTGGGCCGCCGCGGGGAAAACCGTCTGCTTGCAGGCCGGCGTGCTGGCTTCAGCCGCACCCGCGCCGACATCGATCCCTCGCTGCACCAGTTCATCCAGGCGGAGACGGAACTGGGCCATCCGTTCTTCCGTGAGATCCTGAATCCCGAAAATCCAGCTGAACCACATGCCATCGAGCGCCGCGAGCACGACCTCCCCATACCCGGGCGCCAGTCGGTCATCCTTCAGCCGCGCGTGCACATCGGCGTACAGATCCCGCAGCGGCTGCACCAACTCCGGGTTGCTGACCATCGCCGCCATCAGCACCATCGATGTCCGGCGAACGTTCTCTTTCCAGTCAGCGGGCTTGTTCAGGCACATCGAAAGCAGGGCCCGAAGCACCCGCCCCGGCCCGGGAGGCGCCGCGGCGATCGCTTCATCCTGGTCCCGCCGATGGGTGGCGACAATCCGCACCACCAGGGCCTCCACCAGCTTTTCCTTGCTCGTGAAGTGGTAGGTCAACCCGCCCTTGCTGACCGAGGCCGCCTCGGCCACGGCGTCGAGGGTCAACTTCCCAATGCCATCGCGCAACACCACCGCCTCGGCGGCGTCGAGCAGTTGGTCAATGGAAATGGCGACGCCTTTAACACGCATAGTCAAGACTACCGACCGACTGGTCGGATGTCAAACCGACCAGTCGGTCTTAAACTGACTCTGATCCGTCCATAATACGAACACGGTCACGGAGTATACAAACGTCCTGCGAACGGTCAAGCCCAAAGGCCCCCAGGGTCCGCCCGGGCGATCAAACTCGGGTCGTTTACCGACGGCTTGTTCACCCGCGAGCTCACGGTGTAGGCCTGCATCTCCTCGGGCGGGAACGGCTCGAGCAGGCTGGGGTCAACCTCGCCCGGGGCCAGCCACGCCGCGATCGACTCCCGGCGCAGAATGACGGGCATGCGGTCGTGGACCGTCGCCATCAAGGCATTGGGGCGGGTCGTGAGGGTCGCGAAGGTGCCCGGCGCCGTGCCAGCGACCGCCGCCGCCCCCGCGCCAGACCCGGGCCCGGGCCTAGCCGGCTCTTCCCACAGCCCGGCGAGGGCGATGATGGGATCATTGAGCAGGTGGATGTAGTACGGCTGCTTGTGCCCGGGGGTGGGCTTCCACTCGTAAAAGCCCGAGACCGGCACGACGCAACGGCGCAGCCGGAACGCCGAGCGGAAGAGGGGCGACGCCGCGACCGTTTCGGCTCGGGCGTTGATCGGCGGAGGGGGTCCCTTGGTCTCGCCGGCGCGGGCCGCCCACGCGGGCTGAAACCCCCACCGCAGCGATGTCAGTTCCCGCCCGCCGTCGCGCCAGAGGCAAACCGGTGAGAGCTGACTGGGGGCGACGTTGTAGCTGACGCCGGGGTCGGCGGTGATCATGTCACCGGCGGCTGGAAACCGCAGGTCCAGAAACTCGTGGACCTGCCGCCAGGTGAACTCTCGGGTAAAGCGGCCGCACATGACAGAATGGTTGGCGCACCGCTCACCCAGCGCGACAACGCGCCATCGGGTTCATGGCTTCGCGGTTTGGCGGTCGCCCGCCTGTTCCTTCTTAAAAATCAGCAGGTAGTTGAACCCCCGCAGGAAGAAATTCCCGTCCTCCGCGGCCTTATGCCACTGCCCGTGCCCCAGCTTGGCGTTGTGACGGACGACGCTGATGATGTCGACGGGCTTGAACCGCTTGCGGAGCAGGGCGAAGAGCTCGAAGCCGATGGGCATGAACTCACCCTTGCCGCCATCGCCCTTTTTGTTGAAGGAATCGGAGACATACAGGCCCAGGTACCGGCGGTTCTTGAGGACACGCGCGAGCTCGCTGAAGACCTGGTCCATGGCGCGGTAATAGGCCGCGCCCTTGTCCACGCCGCCCGACTCGAGCTTGCCGATGCAGGCTGGGTCGTCCGAGTACTGGATATGGGTTGAGTAGGGCGGGTCGATGAAGACAAAGTCGGCCTTCTCGTCCTCCAGGGGCAGTTTGCGTGCGTCGGCGCGAAAGATGTCGGGGCGCGAGGGCGCCAGGTCGTAGCCCAGCCCACGCCGCTGGAGGTCTCGGGCGACATCGAGCGTGGTGCCGCTGCCGCACATTGGGTCGAGGATCAGGTCGCCCTCGCGGGTGTACCGCTGCAGCAACTGCCAGATAAGCCACGACGGCGTGGCGCCGAGATAGTCCTTGCTGCCCTGCATCACGCCGCTCGCGGAGTCGTAGTGCTGGCTGGGGTACTCCCACAGGGTGGTCGTAAAGACCCGCAGGGGCGGACGGACTGGCCCGCGACTTCCGCGAACCGGCCTCCGATTGGGCCCACGCGCCCGGCCGCCTGATCCGCCCGACGGGCCGCCGCGGGGTGGGGGAGGAGGACTCATGCCGTCGCTCGCCCGGCCGGCCCCATCGACCCACCCACCAGGGCTGCGAGCAGGGCCTGCTTCGCCTCGCTCAGGGGCATGGCCAGCTTGACACCCGCGGCCCGGGCGTGCCCGCCGCCGCCTAAGCCGAGCGTGAGGGCCGCCACATCGATCGCCCCGGCTCCGGGCTTGCTGCGCAGGCTGACCTTGGTCAGCGGGCCCTCGCGCCCAGGGTTTCCGGCGCCTCGCCCGGCCACCTCCGTCAGCAGCGCCCCCACTTGGATGCTGGCGACGCTGAGCACGTCGCTGGCGAACCCGGTGGTGTCCTCAGCGTCACCCCGACATTCCTCAAAGTCGCGCTGGGTCAACGAGAGGAACGCGATCGACTCCGCGGCGTGCAGCTCAATCGAGGACAGAGCCCGCCCGTACAGCCGCAGCCGGGCCGGGCGGTCCTGCTGCTCAACAAGCTGGTAGAGCGCCGGGGCGTCGACGCCTGCCTCCTTCAGGGCCGCCGCGAGGCGGAGCGTCTGCGGGCGCGTGTTGGAGAACCGGAACCAGCCCGTGTCGGTCGCCAGCCCCAGATAGAGCGGACGGGCGACGTCGAGGGGCAGTTCGCCGGCCGAACTCTTCCCGAGAAGCCCGACACAGACCTCGGCGACAACCTCCGCGGCCGCCGCGGCGCCGGAGTCGATCAGCCGAATCGGGGCCATCTCGGCATCACCGGAGAGATGATGATCAATGATGATCGCTTTCGCGGAGCGGGGCCGCACCCACGGAGCGACCTCTTCAACCTGCTTCCAGGCGCCGGTATCGAGGATCACGATGGCGTCGGGCTCGATGGCCTGGTCCATGGTCGTGCCCGCGGAAGGGTTGTGCAGCCTGACGGGCGCATCGCCGATGATCTCGCGCATCCAGCGCGGGCCCGGTGGCACGAGCCAGAGTTCCACTTGCGCCCCCGCTTGCAGCAGCGAGCGCGTGAGCGCCAGCGAGGAGCCCAGCGCATCACCATCGGGGCGGGTGTGCGTGAGCACCACCACACGTTTGGCGAGACGCAGGCGATTGACGACGGCGGAGGGCCCGGCCGTGGCCGTCCATCCCGTCGGTGCGGCCCCGGGTTGTGCATTCATGCTGACATCTCCGCCGGCCGGGGGCGCCGGGTTGCGTCGGGTCCGCCGTCCAGAGGGCTTTCGAAGGGCGGCTGCGGCGCGCCGCCGGCGGTGAGTGGTCCGACCAACTCGCGGACGCGGGCGCAATCCCGCCGGAGCTGTTCGACGAGCGCTCCAATCCCAGCGAAACGAACCTGGTCGCGCAGCCAGCCGATCAGCTCGAGCTCGATCGTCCAGCCGTACTCGCTCAGGCCGGGGACCGGCGCCCACGGGACCCCAGGAAGCGGGCCGCAGGCGGGGGAAGCGGGGTTGTCGGCAGGATCGAGCAGCAGATGGGCCTCGACGGTGCGGGCGGCCCCGGCGAACGTGGGCCGCTCGCCGATATTGACCGCGGCGGGAACCGAGGCCCCCGACGGAAGCACCGCTCGCGCGGCGTACACCCCGTCAGCCGGGAGGAGCAGCTCGCTGATGACATTGGCCGTGGGGAAGCCGATGGTGCGGCCGCGCCGGTCGCCCTGGGCGACCACGCCGATCAGGCGATGGGGCCGGCCGAGAACCGTCGCGGCGTCGCGCACCCGCCCGTGCCGGAGCAGCCACCGGCAAAGCGTGCTGGAAGCGGCGACGAGCGAGTGATCATCGAGCGTGACGGTAACGGGCTCGAGCACCTCAGCACGGAAGCCCTTGCGCAGCCCGAGTTCGCCCAGGAGCGCGACATCTCCGGCCCGCCCACGCCCGAAGCGGAAATCCGCGCCCTCGACGATCGCGATCGGGGCGAACTCGCTCACTTTGCGGTCAATGAACGCCTCCGGGCTCAGGCTGAGCAGTTCGGGCGCCGGCTGCAGCCGGACAACCTCGTCGGCCCCGGCCTCCAGCAGCCACCGGCGCCGATCGTCAAACAGCGTCACGCGGGCTGGGGCCGACTCGGGATTGATGACCGTGAGCGGATGCGGGTCAAAGACCAGGGCCACGACGCGGGTTTCGGGGGGGCCGGCGACGGCGAGCTCGCGGGCGCGCCGGATCAGCGCCGCGTGCCCGCGATGGACACCGTCAAACGAACCAATGCTGAGCACAGAGCGTTGGGCCGGCATGAGGGCCTAACCCTAGGCGACAAGCCCGCTCCCGACCCCCGCGCGGGGAGCGTCCGCCGCCCCCCGCAACTCAGACCCGGATCTACACTCCGCCCATGGCCTTCTTCTCGCGCAAAAGCAAGCCCGCCGCGTCTGGTTCCGCCGCTTCGTCAACCGCCACGCTGACCAAGGCGCCGCCCGGCGGCGCCGGGGCGGAGCTGGAGCCCGCCATCCAGCAGATCGGCGCCGACATGCTGGCCCGGGCCCGCGGGCACAAGAGCGGGCTGCTCTCGGCGAAGTTCTACAGCGACGCCCTGATGGACTGGTCCATGAAGGACCAGCAGTTCAAGGTGCAGCTCTTCCGCTTTGTCGACTGCTTCCCAGTCCTCAAGACCCCCGAGTCGGTCTACGACCACCTCGAGGATTACCTCTCCCAGCCCGGCGTGACCGTGCCCACCGTAATCAGCGCGGCCCTGACGGCCGGGAAGTTCGCCAAGGGCCTGGCCGCCTCGCAGATCGGTAAGCAGATCACCGGGATGGCCGAGAAGTTCATCCTGGGGACCGACGCCACGTCGTCGATCCCGAACCTGCGGGCCCTCTGGGACGACGGCATCGCCTTCAGCGTTGACCTGCTGGGCGAGGCCTGCGTAAGCGACAGCGAGGCCGACGCCTACCGCGACAAGTACCTTGACCTGATCGGCAACCTCCCGGGGCAGGCGGCGAGCTGGCTGGCGAACCCGCGCCTGGAGAGCGACCACCTCGGCGCCATCCCGCGGACCAACGTCAGCGTCAAGATCAGCTCCCTTTCGGCCCGCTGCGACCCCATCGACCGCGAAGGGGCGATGCGCGACCTCACGAAGCGGCTCCGCCCCATCCTCGAGCTCGCCAAGGCCCGCGGGGTCTTCGTGAACTTCGACATGGAGCAATTCGCCTTCAAGGACTTCACGCTCGACTTGTTCATGCGCTGCTGCCAGGAGATCGACTTCCACGCCGGGCTGGCGATGCAGGCGTACCTGCGCAGCGGCGAAGACGACGCCCGCCGGATCTGCGAGTGGTCGGCCCGCACCGGGCGCACCGTGACGGTGCGGCTCGTGAAGGGGGCATACTGGGATTACGAGGTCATCAACGCCGAGCAGCGCGGCTGGCCCACCCCCGTGTGGCCCAGCAAGCGCCTCACCGACGCCTGCTTCGAGCGCATGGCCGACATCTTCCTTGACGCCACCCCCAGGGCCGCCGGGCAGGCAGGCGTCAAGCTGGCGCTTGGTTCGCACAACGTCCGCTCCATCGCCGCGGCCCTGGCCGGCCTTCAGGCCCGCGGTCTGCCGCAGGCGGCCCTCGAGCTCCAGATGCTCCACGGGATGGCCGACCAGCTCAAGTACGCCGCGGCCGACATGGGCCTGCGCATCCGCGAGTACGCCCCGGTCGGGCAGATGATCCCCGGCATGGCCTACCTGGTCCGCCGGCTGCTTGAGAACACGAGCAACGAGTCGTGGCTGAAAGCTGGCTTCCTGGACAACGCCGACCCGGCCAAACTGCTCGCCTCGCCCCACGACCAGGCGGGCGGCGTGCGCGTCCGCCCCGGGGCGGGGACCGGGCTGGAAGGCGGCGGCAAGTCGCCCGGGGTGAACCCCGACAAGCACAAGCTCTCGCCCGCGGTCAAGGGCGTCGGCGATGGCCGGCCGTTCTTCAACGAGTCCATGCGCGACTTCGCCGATCGCGGCCAGCACGAGCGCTTCGCCGCCGCTGTGGCCGCCGCGCAAGTGGAAGTCGTGCCCAACGACACCACCCCCCAGCAGGCCGCGGCCATGGTCGCCCGGGCTGACGGCGCCTTCCCCCTCTGGCGCGACACCGACCCGTTGCTGCGGGCCGGGGTGCTGGTGCGCGCCGCGGAGCTCCTGCGGCAGCGCCGCGACGAACTCTCCGCCGTCATGATCAAGGAGTCCGGCAAGACCTGGCGCGAGGCCGACGCCGATACCTGCGAAGCCATCGATTTCTGCGAGTTCTACGCCCGCCTCGCGCCCGGCCTGTTCGGGCGCGAGCGGGTCGGCCGGTTCATCGGCGAGCTGGACGAAACCCTCCACCAGCCCCGCGGGGTCGCCGTGGTCATCAGCCCGTGGAACTTCCCGCTGGCCATCTGCTGCGGCATGACGGTGGCGGCCCTGGTGACGGGCAACACCGTCATCGTCAAGCCCGCCGAGCAGACCCCGGCGATCGCCAAGCTCATGCACGCCATTCTCCAGCAGGCCCTTGCCGACACGATCGACGGGGCCGGGAGCAGCGCCGCGGGCCTGCGCCGCGTCGCGGCCGATCTCGTCCAGTTCTGCCCGGCCCCGGGCGAGACCACCGGCGCCGCGCTCGTCCGTGACCCGCGCGTCACCCTCATCGCCTTCACCGGCTCGCGGGACGTGGGGCTCGACATCCTCAGCGCCGCGGCGCCCGAATCCCCGTTCACTCCGCCCGCCGCCCGGCGCGGGGGCCCCGCCGCCGACCACCTCAAGCGGGTCATCTGCGAGATGGGCGGCAAGAACGCCCTCATCATCGACACCTCCGCCGACCACGACGAAGCCGTGCTGGCGGCCCGACACAGCGCCTTCGGCTTCCAGGGCCAGAAGTGCTCGGCGTGCTCGCGGCTGATCGTGGTCGACCCGCAGGGGCCCGCCGGGCCGGCCATCACGCACTTCACCCAGCGGCTGATCGAAGCCATGCGGGCCCTCACCATCGGCGACCCGTCGCTCCCCGGGGTCGATATCGGCCCGGTCATCGACAACGAAGCAGGCGACAAGATCCGCGGCTTCATCGAGCGGGCCAAGGCGTCGGGCGCCGGCCGTGGCGGCGCCGGCGGCGGCATGCGGCACGCGGCCCTCGACCTGCCGACGGGCGACCCATTCGTCAGCGCCAACCTGCGGCGCTTCGTTCCGCCGACGATCTTCGCTGTGGTGCCCGAAGGGCACGAGTTGGCCCGCGAGGAGATCTTCGGCCCGGTGTTGGCCGTGCTGCACGCCCCGGATTTCGGCGCAGCCCTGCGGATCGCCAATGCCAGCAGCTACAAGCTCACCGGCGGCGTCTTCAGCCGCAAGCCCAGCCACATCGAGCAGGCCAAGCGCGAGTTCCGCGTCGGCAACCTGTACATCAACCGCGGGATCACCGGGGCGCTGGTCGCCCGCCAGCCCTTCGGCGGCTTCGGGATGTCGGGCGTCGGCTCCAAGGCCGGCGGGCTCGATTACCTGCTGCAATTCGTCGAGCCGCGGGCGATCTGCGAGAACACGATGCGCCGCGGCTTCGCACCCGAGCAATAGCCCGATCGCTCGCCACCTGTGCGACCTGTGCGACCTGTGCGACCTGTGCCACCTGTGCGACCTGTGCCACCTGTGCCACCGACCGCCGCCCGGCGGTCGGTGCTTCCAGTGCAGCCAACCATCGCGGAGCACCGGCCGACGCACGGCCGCCAGACGGGTCGCGGTGGGCGGCCCGCAGCCCGGTGCTTGTAAAAATGACGTGAGCTCGCCGTTTTTCTCTTGCGGTCCCTGGGGATCGGGTTATGCTCTTTCTGTCGTGTCGCAGCCGCTTGGCGGCATCTCAACCTGAACGTGGACCGCGCCATGATCTGGGCGTTTTCGGGATTCGATATGCCCGGCGTGACGCCCTGCGACCCGCGCTTCGCCACCGGCGTTGAGACGCTGGGGTCAGTAGGCGACGGCGTCGGCCCGGCGACCGTCCGGCCTGCGCTGGCGAACATTCGCGATCGGATGCAGATCGGCCTCTGGTGGGGACGCTCCGATGAAGTGCCGCTGTCAGATGTGTGGGCCGACGGGTCACGTCACCCCTTCAATCCTGATGTGCCGTCCGATGTGGAGCGACAGCTACGCGAGGTTGACTTGGCTATCAACATCTGGCGCGTGCAGGTGATCAGCCTTGATCAATACGCCCTCCCCAACCGCAACCCCGCCAAGGGGGTCCGCTGGCTCCGTTTCCTGCAGAAGCGCTACCCGCATGTGCTATTCGTTACGGAGGCGGGCTCGCCAGACTTTCTGAACGTGATCGCGCCGACGTTCGCCACAGAGCCGCCCGTGCTTCCCCAGTTGGCGCCTGCTTGGGTCTGCGCTTACATCAACCCCGGATACGAATACTTCTTGCAGTACATTGGTTTTGGTCCGCAGGCCAGCAATGCGTCGAGGATTGCTGATCTCGGTCACACGCCGATTGGCGGCTGGGGGCAACGCCTTGCGAAAGAAACGATCGCGAAGATGCGGTGGCTAGAGCTTGGCGAGCGCGCCATCCCGGGATTCAGACAACACGCGTCATGCGGACCGCTCATGGGCTAAGCATGTCGCATATCTAATAGGAAGGATCATCGGTGAAAACGGCAATGACCGCATTTCTGGCAATCCATGCCGCATCACTCTTCGCCGTGCCCGTCAGGGCGGCGGTGGTGATCTTTGACAACTCTGAAGCCACGTTTGTGTGGTTGGCTCAGGGTTTTGACAGAGAAGGCGGCGGACTCAATCCCACGGTCTCGCCAACTGCGCAAACCGTCGGAAACACCGACCGTCAACTTTTCTACGGCGCCTTCCTGGGCGGCGGGTCCACCACGGTCGCATCCGACAGTATCGGGGCCCTGCCGCAGTCGAGCATCCAAGTTGCTGCTGACCCGAGGGTGTTTGTCGTGGATGGCCCCCGCCCTGGTCAGCAAACCTTCTTCGACCGCGTCGCCCAGGTTTATGGAGTAGGAAGTACGGTTGGACCGTCGGGCATGGCGCAGACGTTCGGCACAGCTGTATCGACCGGCTACTTCAGCGCTGCCGGTGGCCGCTTCAACTTCCTAGGCCAGCACGCATTCATCGGCTTCCAGGTGATACTGGACGACGGCCTGCCCCACTATGGCTGGATCGAGCTTGACTATCGCGTCGGGCCGCTCGCCAGTTCCCCGTTCGACTCAACCGTCATGATGTACCAGCCCGTCCGCTGGGCGTATGAGACCTCGCCCAACACCCCCATCACTGTTCCCGCCCCGGCCGGCGGCGCTATCACGCTGCTCGCCGCTGCGGGTCTCGCCTGCCGCCGCCGCCGCGGTCCCGAGGCGCCCCACCGAGCCTGACCGCGTCGGCCGGCGCCACCGACCGTGCCCCACGGTTGGTGCGCTCGCCGCCGAGCGGGCGCCGCGCTCGCATCCAGACTCCACGCAGATGTTGTCCCCCTTCCAACGCCATGGTCGCGCTGGTCGAGCCCGTTCGCGTTTCGGGCCATCGGTCGTGACCTCACCGGAGCACGATCGATGTCCATCACACCCGGGGTCCAGATCATCCCGTTCTCGCCCTCGGCGCGGCTCGCCCTGTGGACGCAGATAGGACCTTCCGATAGCTACTTGGAGATCCCCGACCTCGTCGACGCCAACGGCAACATCATCAATCCGTCGCTGAGCATTCATGATCCAAGCCGCCAGGTCTTCGGGCGGTGGGCCCTCCCCGCCCGGCGCCTTGGGCTGCGGATGAGGTACACCACCCCGGTGACCATCTGGCCACGGGTCAAGGTGTTCGGGCGGACCCGCCTGCCCGATGGCGCCGCGGGGCGCTGGCAGGTGCTTAAGAACCGGCTCTTCGACGCGACGGTGACCATCCCCGCCGCGCCATCGGATGTCGTCGATTCGGGTGATCTGCGACTGAGCACCGCCGACCCTTTGGCCAGCTACTTCGACCTGCAGGGTTGCAATGAGTTTCTGGTGGGCGTTGAGCTGCGCACCGACGCCGAGGACGCGGCCCTCCAGGCCCAGTTCGTCTAAGCGGTTTCCGCGTCAGCAGTGCCCCCCGGGCTTCGGCCGGCGCCCGCTCAGGGTCCGCCGATGGGGCCCCGGGCCACCATCTTGCCGCTCGGCCACTCCGCCACGGGG
>CAZSZO010000063.1:0-18170 GCA_964611125.1 uncultured Phycisphaeraceae bacterium
AATTGACGGGGGCTCACACAAGCGGTGGAGCATGTTGCTTAATTCGAAGCAACGCGAAGAACCTTACCTGGGTTTGACATGCATGGATTAGTTCCTGGAAACAGGAATGACACTCGCAAGAGTGGAACATGCACAGGTGCTGCATGGCTGTCGTCAGCTCGTGCTGTGAAGTGTCGGGTTAAGTCCCTTAACGAGCGCAACCCCTGTCGTTAGTTGCTAACGGGTAATGCCGAGGACTCTAACGAGACTGCCGGTGTCAAACCGGAGGAAGGTGGGGATGACGTCAAGTCCTCATGGCCCTTACATCCAGGGTTGCAAACGTGCTACAATGGCGTGAACAAAGCGACGCAAGGCCGCGAGGCGGAGCAAATCGCAAAAATCACGCCCCAGTTCAGATTGGAGTCTGCAACCCGACTCCATGAAGCCGGAATCGCTAGTAATCGCGGATCAGCCACGCCGCGGTGAATAAGTTCCTGAGCCTTGTACACACCGCCCGTCAAGTCATGGGAGCCGGTAGTGCCCGAAGTCGCCGTGTTTCAACGGTGCCTACGGCAAGCTCGGTGACTGGGACTAAGTCGTAACAAGGTAGCCGTAGGAGAACCTGCGGCTGGATCACCTCCTTTCTAAGGGATTCCTTAGACCAGTGTCTCCGGCTTTTTCGCCGGGACAGCGGGGCGACCCGCAGCTGGTTGGTCAGGGCATTCTCGTCCGAGCAATCGGATAGCGCCGGCGCAAGCCGTCGCCAACGGACCCCCAACTGTTCCTCCTTCAACGCCCGGTGCGCAAGCATCGGGCGTTGTCATTTTTGGACCCCCCGATCCGCCTTCCAAAGCCGCAGGTGCGGCTCCGGGGAAATCGCCACAGAGCCCCCCGCGGCAGCGGGGGTGAATCTCCCTCGCGGCGAAGCCGTCCACCTCCCCCAACGCTCCCTCGCACGCCCGCCCCCCCGCCGCTCCCGCCGCGGCAGGCTCTGAGAACCCGCCGCATCGCGCCCGGGCTCCGCACACTCTTTTGGCTGCGCCCGATGGGCGAAATCACGCCCGCCTATTGGCCAGGTCTGGTAGATGGCAGTAGTCTCTAGGGGGGTGGTTTGGAGAGTCAGGCCCGGCCCGGTCAAGCCGCTCTGCGGCCCCTCTTTCGCTCCAGCTCATCCGCCCCACCACACTTGAGAGACCTCCAGATGTCCAGCCTGCGCTCCCTGTCCTGGCTGTCGGTTATCGGTTTGCTCGTGCTGTGCCTGACCTCGCAGGCCGGCGCGCAGCCCATCGCCTGGACCGGCGCCGCGGGCGACAACGTCTGGACGAATCCCGGCAACTGGACCCCCACGGTCGTCCCCGGGGCCAACAACGACGTGACCATTGCGGTCGGCAGCGGCCCGATCACGATTCCTCCCTCCTCCACTGCCAGGGCCCGCAGCATCGTGACCAGCCGGACGCTGGTGGTGGGGTCGAGCGCGAGCCTGAGCCTCGCCGCGGGGCTGACGTTCAACCCCGACGGCGGGCTGACGGTCAACAGCGGGGCCTTTGTCGACTTCATCGCGTCGCAATCGGTCTCCGGCAACGCGACCATCACGCTGAACAACGGTTCGCTGTACGCCTCGAACCAGTCGCAGATCACCCTCGGAAGCGGGATCACGGTCGTCTGCGGCTCGACGTTCGGGACGCTGTGGTACAACACCGGCCAGGGGTCGACGTTCGTCAACTTCGGCGTCATCAGGGCCACGGCGGGGCGCTCGATTCGGTTCGAGAACGGCGTTTCGCTGGACAACCGCGGCCTGGTCGAGTCGACAGGCGCCTTGTCGAGCGTCGTGCTCGGGTCCGGCTCGGGCGCTATGAACAGCGGCTCGATCCGGGCGGGCGAGGCGGGCCGGGTTGAACTCGCGTCGGTGGTCAACACCGGCACCGTGACCAGCACCGGGCTGGGGAGCCTGGTTCGCATCGACAACTTCAGCGCTGCCGGCGCCGGGGCCTTTCTGGCCCAGGCCACCGGCACACTCCGCCTGGGCGGAACGTACACCACCGCGGCCCTCGCCTCGGTCAACCGGAACGGCGGGGGGCTCGTTGAGCTCACCGGGATCATTAACGGCGCCGGGGGCCCGCCGCTGCGCCTCGTCACCGACCCCGTCGAGACTCAGCTCCAGGCGAGCAGCCAGGGCGTACAACTCAACAGCGTGACCCTCGGGGCCCCGCTGGTGCTCAGCGGGGGCACGACCCGCGTCACCGGCGGGCTGGCCTTGAACGGCCGGCAGGTGCAAATGGGTGGGAGCGCCACGATGGACTTCCTGGGGACGCAGAGCGTCACCGGGCCGGGTGAGATCCGCGGGGTCAGCGGGTCGAACAACTTGTACGCAAGCAGCAATGGGCAGATCACCCTGGGCGCCGACGTCACCACGCGAGCCGTCACCGGCTCGCTGACGTTCTGGTGGAATTCCGCACCGCCCACGTCGTTTGTGAACCTCGGCGCGATCAGGGCCGACGGGTCCGCGACCCTGAACTCCTTCAGCGGGACGACCCTCATCAATCGCGGAACCCTCACGGTGGGGGCCAGTCCGGGGAACCAGTTTGTAGCTATCCAGAACGAGGGCTTGATCACCGTCAGCGGAGCCAGCACGCAGGTCTCGATGCCCGCGACCGCCAATGTCGGCTCAGGAACCACGGCCATCTCCAACAACGCCCGGGTGCTCATCGGCGGGGAGTACGCGCCGTCGGCTTTGACCGGCTTCACGACCTCCACCGGCGGCGTGCTGCAGCTGGGGGGCACGATCAACGGGGGCGTCCTGCCGATCGTCGGCTTGGCGACGGTGCTCCAGTCGCCGCATCTCGCGGGCGTCACCATCAATCAGGATTTGACGATCCCGAGCGGCGCCTCCGTCACGAGGGGCCTGACGGTCCGCAACTGCACCGCGACGGTTCAGAGCTTGCTCTCCACCTCGGGTGGCCTCGTCCTCGACGGCGGCGCCGTGGCGCTCACGAACGCAACGCTTGATTTCCGCGGAACGCAGTCGATCAGCGGGAGCGGCGAGATCCTCGCCTCGGGAAACTCGAACCTCTATTCCTCGGGCGTCAACGCGGTGGTGACCATTGGGCCGGGCGTCACCGTCCGAACGGTCAGCGTTGGCGGTCTCACGCTCTGGTGGAACGGGTCACCTCCCACGGCGTTCCGCAACCGCGGGGTGATCCGCGCTCAGGTTGGGCCGATCCAGGTGCTTGACCGGACCGCCCTGATCAACGAGGGTGTGCTGGAATCGCTCAGCGCCGCGGCGCCCTTCTCCTTCGAGAACCTCTCCACCCTGGGGAACTACGACCCCGCGACGCGCACGCTGGCGGGCACGCCCGGCGCCCCTGCGAGCACGTGGGTCGCCCGCAATGGCGGCGGGTTCAATTTCCCCATCAGCCCGGGCAATCCGCCGAACCCGGCCAACCAGGCGTATGTCGAGCGGATCGGGCCCGGGGCACGGGTGATCCTCGATGGGCCGCTGAGCAGGTTCAACGCTATCGATCCTTCGACCGCCGCGACGCCGCCGGGGCCCTCGCCCAGCCGGCTGAACTCACTGCAGGGCCTGCTGATGCTCGACGGCGGGCGCGTGCTGAACGTCCAACCACTCGGCGGGATCCTCACGAGCGCCGGAGAGATTCGGCTGGGTCCGGGGGCGCGCCTGAACGTCGCCGGGGCGTACACCCAGGCCGCAACGGGAAGGCTGGCGGTCGAGGCCTCGGCCGCGGCGGCCAGCGGACGAGGGCTGCTCACCGCCAGCACCACCAGCGCCTTCTCGGGCGCAGCGGAGTTCATCGCCCGCGACGGCTTCAGCGCGGCATGCGGGGACACCTTCGAGCTGCTCACCGCGCCGGTGGTGAGCGGGCTCATCGGCGAGCAGACGGCCCTGCTGCCCGGCCAGCTCCCGGCGACGTTCTCTCTCGAGCCCACGGCCCTGCGGATGAGCATCACCACGCCCGGGCTGCTGCCGGGGACGCTGAACGATGCGCCGTTCTCGGCATGCGGCAGCACGATCACCCTGGTCGCGCGGCCCACCAACCCCCTGGTCGCGCTCCGCTGGCTGAAAGACGGCATCCCGATGAGCGACGGCCCGACGGGCGTGGGCGCCGTCGTCTCGGGGGCGACAACCAGCACGCTGACGCTGGCGGGGCTGGGCAACGCCGACGCCGGGAGCTACCGCCTTCAGGCGACGAGCGCCTGCGGGCAGGCCGTCAGTGACTCGGCCGATGTGACGCTCCTGGGCACGTGCAACTGCCCGACCGACTTCAACGGCGACGGGGCGACCGACCCCGATGACCTGTCGGACTACATCACGTGCTATTTCTCGATTCCGCCGTGCGTGGGCGCTGACTTCAACGACGACGGCAACACCGATCCTGACGACCTGTCGGACTACATCACGGCGTTCTTCTCCGGATGCTGAAGCCGCACGGGCGGCCCGAGCGCGGAGCGTCAGGGCTGGGCGGGCGGGATGTCGCCGTCGAGATCGAGCTCCCACGCGGCCTCGGGCGCGGCCCGCGGGTCATCGAAGAGCTCCAGGCGCCAGCGTGTCCGCACGCGCAGCGGTCGGGCCTGCTCGGTGGGCAGCTCGATGTGATCAATCAGGATGATGGGGCCGACGCCGCCGACCACACCGACGCGGACCTCACGGGGGAGCGTCCGCGGGGGCAGATCGACGCGGGTTATGTCATCTCCGAGCTGCACGGCCACGCACCGCAGCACCAGCTCCAGCCCGCCTGAGCTTGTGCCGCCTGCAAGCCCCCCACCCCCCCCACCCCCCCCACCCCCGCCACCGCCTCCTCCGCCCCCACCCAGGCGCACCGGCGCCAGGGCGATCCCGAAGCTCAGCCCGCGCCGGGGCGGGGGGCCGGGGTCGGAGACGGGGCTGGTGAGCACGAGGCGGGCCTGCACGCTGTCGCGCAGGTAGCGGCGCCAGCGGTCATCGGGCACGCCGCGGGCGGCCCGCATGGCCTCGATGAAGTCGCCGAAGGCGGGTGACCAGGGCTGGGCGGGGTCGACCTGGCTGTTGAACAGCGTCGCGAGGACGGTGTCGCGGAGCGCGGGGTCGATGCCCGATCGGGCGAAGCGGGCGGAGAGCTCGCGCACGGCCCGGGCGCGGGCGGGGAGCGGGCCCAGGCGGGTCTCCCGCTCGAGCCACCATGCGGGGGCGATGGTGAGAAGGTCGAAGGCGAAGGCCCGCGTCCACGCGTCGAGGATGAGGGCGCCGCCGCCCAGCAGGCTGAGGGCGAGCCCGGCGATGATGAAAGTCGGGCGGGCCCGCCGGCGGCCGAAACGGACGCCCACGCGGGCGAGGTCGGCCCCGCACTCGGGGCAGAGGCGGCGGGCCGGGGGGACCTGCCGAAGGCCGCGCAGGTCGAAGCCGCAGCGGGCGCACAGGCGCGCGGCGTCGATGCGGCGGCCGCGCAAGCCGAGGGCGGCCAGGAGCAGCCCGAGCGCCAGCAGCAGGGACATCGCGGCGAGGAGCATGACTCGAGCAGCGTAGCGGGCGGCCCAGCGCACCCGGGACGTCGGGGGGACCGGGGGGGTTCGGGGACGGGGGGGCCGGGGGCCGTCGCTCAGTTGGGCGCGGGGTAGCCAGCGCTGGGACGGCCCCAGCGGAAGAGGTGCTTGACACCCAGCCAATTGGCGACGAAGACCATGACCATGGGCAGCAGCATGCCCCCGGCGATGCCGCCCAGGACCAGGACCCAGGCGTGCTCGATGTGCAGCGTGTCGCGCAGGAGCATGCGGGCGGCGACCATGCCGAAGCTGCTGATGATGTAGATCTCCATGGAGATCCTCCCCCAGAACTGGATGATCCGGGGGCCGTGGAGCCGCTCAAAGACGATGGCCAGACACCACATGGCGCCGATGCCGGCGAGGCTGATGGCGGCGCGGTAGGGGATCTTCTCGCCCAGCAGGAACAGGTTTTCTGATGAGATGACCGTGTGGCCGTTCGAATTGACGGGCGGGTCCTCGCCCATGATCGTGAACGTCGAGACCCACGCCATCAACGCCGCGAGGCCAACGAAGGTGGCGACGGGCTTCCAGAGCGGCGCGTGCCGCCATAACCGCAGGAGCCACTCTGCGCAGCCGGCCCCCAGGCAGAAGAACGGCAGCAGCCGACCGACCTGGAAGGCCAGCGGCCACGGGTCCACGAGGCCCAGTCGAGCGATGATGTGGGTAAGGATCGAGATCGCAAACACCCAGCGGATGCGCAGGCCCAGCTTGCGCAGCACGCCGTAGAGGATCATGGTGGCGAAGAGCGAGAACAGGAACCAATGCCCCTTGGGCTCATACAGCGAATGGCCCAAGTCCCACCAGTTGGTGGGCGGGGTGTTCACCAGCTTCCGGCCGACGCGGTCGCCCACGATGTTGGCGACGTCGACGGCGGCCCAGTTCAGGATGTTCCAGACCAGATACGGGTACAGGAGGTAGCCGACCTTGTCGGTGAGGTACTCGTGGAATCCCTTGCGGAGACCACGCTCTGCGAAGATGCCGGCGATCATGAAGAGCGCAGGCATGCGGAACTGGTTCTTCAGGTGCAGCGAAAAGAGGATGTTGGAGAGTTGATCGCCCGGGACATTGGAGGCGTCCAGACCGCCGGCGACATGTCCGACCACCACCAGGAAGATGGCGATTCCGCGGGCATAATCGACTCGTGAGACTCGGGCTCGTTTGAGCGCGGCGGCATCGACCGGGCGGGGCGCCACCTCCCCATCTTGAAGGTTCTCCGCGCGCACCGGACTCGAATCGACCGCCGTCAACACCACCCGGCTCCTAGGACCGCCTGCCGCGGCCAGCCAGCGCGCGCAACATCAGCATCTATGCGAGAACGATTCACCATCACCATAATTGCATCGGCGGGAAACGGGCGGTACATCATCGCTGGGGCGGTGCGCCGGGATAGCGATTGACAGCTTCCGGCCGATGGGCCGAGCGACAGATCGGTGATCATGACCTGTCCCCTCCTGTACGTCTGCGGGTGTGGGCCTGCCGCGAGGGAGCATGGTAGCCGCTCTGCGAATTCAGGAATCAGGGGCGGCACGTGTGACCGGGTATAGTCTTTCGGCATGCCACCTCTCCCCGGCCGGACACCCGACGGACACCGATCTTCGGCGGCGCGGGCCGGGGGCCTTGATCTTGTGCGATTCGTCGCCGCGATTGCGGTGGTTTGGATCCACACACCCAACCTGACGTGGTGGTCGGGCAGCACCTCGGCCAGCCGGTTCGCGGTGCCGCTCTTTGCGCTGGCCTCGGCGTACGCCATGGTGGGCTCCGCACGGGCCCGGCCGACGAGTTTCGGGGCGTTTGTTATCGGCCGGTTCACGCGGCTGTACGTGCCGTTCCTCGCTTGGAACTTTGTCTACCTCGCGGCCCGCGTGCTCAAGCACGGCGGCGACATGCACAAGCTCGAAGACACGCCCCTCACGTTTCTGCTGGTGGGCACGGCTCAACAGCTCTGGTTCCTGCCGTTCCTGCTCCTTGCCCAGATCGTGGCGATCGGACCGCTGCGGTGGGCCCTGGGCACGCCGGCGCGGGAGCGGATCGTGGCCGGCGTCCTCGTCGGGCTGGGCGTCGGCGTGTGCGTGGCGCGGGCGGTCCTGGGCATTGACTTCCCGATCCGCACCGAGGGGTCGGGCGACTGGCGGGGCGGCCTGGCGCTGGGCTTTGAGGCGCTCCCGGCGTTCTGCTGGGGCCTGGCCGGGGCGCTGTGGCTGGGGAAGGGGCTTGGATCGCTGCGGGCGCCGGCCTGGCTGGGCTGGCTGGGCCTGCTGGTCGCGGTGGCGGCGCTGGCGATCGGCTGGCGGCCGATCCCCCCGGCGGCGGTGTCGCCGCTGGCCCTGGCGTGCGAGAACATCGCAGGGGTCGGGGTCTTCGTCTTCGCGCTATGGCTGCCGGCGCCCGCTCCACCGAGCCCGCTGGCGGCCCTCGGCGGACTGGCCTTCGGCGTGTACCTCAGCCACGTGCTGTTCATTCAGGCGTGCAACATCGCGGCGGCCCGGCTGCACGTCGAACCCTCGCTGGGGCGCGATCTGGCGACGCTGGCCATCGCCAGCATCGGGGGCGCGGTTCTGACATGGCTGCTGCTGCGCTCAGCGCGGACGCGCTGGCTCGTCGCCTAAACGCCTATGGAGCGACGCAGGCTACGCCGCGACGCGCGGGGCGAACACCCGCAGGGCGTTGCTGCCGGCCCGGCGGGCCGCGGCGAGGGCCTGCTCGGTGAGGGCGACCAGGGCCTCGGCGTCGGCGATACGGGCCCGGGTCGATTCATCGAGGGTGGTGAGCCCGGCGGAGAGGCTCAGGCTTTCGGGCGTCTCGTGAAGGGCCGAAGGCGCGATCACCATCGGCTTGCGGGCGATCTCATCCTTGAGCAGCTCGAGGAACGCTGTGGCCTGGGCGCGGGCGAGGCCCGGGAGCAGCAGGGCCAGACGCCGGTCATCAAAGCGGCACAGCAGCCCGCCGGCGGCTCTCGCCTGTGGCGCGAGGTGCGCGGCGATCTGCTTGAGGGCGGCATCCCGCACCGGGGCCCCGCGCTGCGCGAGCTGGTCGTGCTGATCGATGGTCAGGAGCGCCAGGGAGAGACGGCGCTCGCCGGCGATGGCCTGCTCGAACCCGGCGACGATGTTCTGGTTGATCATCAGACGGCCTGGCAGGCCGGTGACGGGGTCGACCTCACCGCCAGAACCACTGACGGGCGAGCCTGTATCGATGGGTAGCGCGATGCGCTGGAGCTGCTCGCCGGCCCGCTTCAGGACGTCTTCGCAGTTGGCGATGGCCCCGACCTCGATATCGAAGAGGCGGGCGATCTCGCGCGTGCCCTGCGTGACGCGCCGGACGATCTCGTCGCACTGCGCGGCCCGCAGGCCGAACCACTGCTCGCCCCGCTCGTAGAGCCGCTTGAGCGGCACGCCCGGCTCGGCGCTCATGACGACGTCGGCGGCGATGTCGCCCAGGGCCACGGCCTGGACGATGCGGACGTATTCCTGCGGCGCCGCGGTGGGCCGCTCGTGGTACTTGATGGGCATCACGAGCTCGGGCGGGAGCTTCCAGCGGGTGGCGAGCAGGGCCCCGATGTCAGCGTGGGTGATATCGAGCTCAAGGGTCTCGACCTTCACCAGCTGGTGGTGGCGGCCGTCGGTCATGGCGAGAACGTTGAGGTAATCCTTCCCGAGGCCCACGAACATGGCGATCATGCCCACGTCCTGCAGCAGGCCGCCCAGGAAGCACTCTTCATCCGAGCCCGTCTGGGCCTCGACGGCGACGCACTTGGCGGCGATTCCCGACATCAGCGAGCGCCGCCAGTACGCCTGCAGGTCGAATCCGTCGGCCTTCACCTGGGCCACCGACGAGACGAGCGAGAAGCCCAGGGCGAGCGTCTTGACGGCGGAGAGGCCAAGCAGCACGATCGCCTGGTTGATCGTCGAGCACGGCTTGCGGAGCGCGTAGAACGACGAGTTGACGGTCTTGAGGACCTTGGAGGCCAGGGCGATGTCGTTGGTGATCGTCGCGGCGAGCTCTTTGAACGAGACGTTCTCGTCCTTGGTGAGCTCAAGCACGCGCAGCGCCACCGCCGGGAGGCTCGGAAGCCGTTGGCACGAGAGCACTTTGTCGAGCACTTCTGGGTTCATTGTCGGCGATCGCGCGAAATCCGACGGAGGGCGAGCGGCCTGTCTCGACCGGTGGTATCGGCCGAATCCCTAGCCCGGTTCACCGGCGACCACCCGGCGAGGTGGGGGACGAGAGGTCCGGAAAGACCAGACGCAGCGTTGCCGGCTCGCTCCCGAGGATCTGGCGGAGGTAGGAGGCGAGGAACCGTGCCGCGCGGGTGGTGGCGTCACCGTCGCCGGGGGGCCCATCCTGAGCCTCCGCCACCCTCAGCAGGGTGTCGAGGGTCGAGCGCCGCAGGCGCCAGTCAGCCAGTTCAGCCCGAGCCGAGGCGGAGTCGCCCGCGCCGACCACCCCCCCTGATGCGGGGTCGAACGTGTACACCTGCGCGTCGGGCAGCGGGCTGTTATCCGTCACCAGCCGATCCAGCACTGGGCGGTAGCCCGCCTCATTGAGAACCGCCCACTGGAAGCGCAGCAGCGCGGCCTGGCACGCCGAGGCGTCATCCAGCCCGCGCAGGCCCGCCAGCAAGGCGTCGAACAGGCCCGGGTGCGGGTCGTGGTCGGCCGTGAAGCGGTGGACCAGCTCGGCCATGTACAGACCGGCATGATGAGCGGGGAGGGCCTTGCGGAGGGCCGGGAAGATCTCGACCAGGTCCCAGCGGGTCAGCAGGGCCAGCTCAGACGAAGGCTTGATGATGACCCCGATATCGCCCAGGGTGAGCATCTCGACGCCGCCGGAGAACGCCGAGTTGGCCCGCTTGGAGCCCTTGGCCAGGCAGCGGAGCAGCCCCAGCGAGCGCGAGAAGAGGCTGACGGTCTGGCTGGTCTCTGACCAATCCCAGACGCGCACGCACACGGCCTGATCATCGTGAGAGGGCACGGGGCAGGTTAGGGGTGGCCGGGGGGGGCGGCGGGCGGCAGCAGGGGTCAGCGGGGGGGCGAGCCAGGTCTGATCACAACGCCCGCGCCGGCCATACGGTCTGTCCATGCATTTTTCGCTTGTTGACAGCGTGATCGAACGTACGCCCGAGCGGGTGGTCACCCTCAAGAACGTCTCCGCGGCGGAGGAGTATCTGCAGGATCACTTTCCTGACTTTCCCGTGCTGCCGGGCGTGATGATGCTGGAGGCCATGGTGCAGGCCGGGCGGGTGCTGCTGGAGGCGCGCGGCGTCGCGGGCGCTTCGCGGATGGTGCTGGGCGGGGCCCGGGCCCTCAAGTACGGGCGCTTTGTGCGCCCGGGCGAGTCGCTGCGGGTGGAGGTGACCGTGGCGAAGGACCTGGGCGACGGCTCGATTGAACTCAAGGGCGAGGGGCGGGTGGTGCGGGTGTTCGGGGGTGGGGGGGGCGGGCCGCGGCGGGGGGGGCCCCCCCCCCCCCCCCCCCCACGCCGCCGACGGCGCCGCGGCGGTTTCGGGTAGATTCACGCTCCGTCCGATCCGCCTGTGAGGCGGGCGCCAGGCTGCGATGACGACGCCGGGCGTCGCCCAGGCAGCGGGGCCGCGGGCGGGTGAAGGGAGCCACCGGTGGCGCGGTTTGTGCAAGCCCATCCGACCCCTCACCAGGCCGACCCGCGCGAGCTGCGCGGCGGGGTCGTCGTCGTGATCGATCAGCTTCGGGCGTCCACCACCATCGTCGCGGCGCTGGCTGCGGGGGCCCGCTGCGTGCTGCCGTGCCTGGAGGTCGAGCAGGCCCGGGCCATCCGGCAGCGCCTGGGGGGCGAGGGCCTGGTGCTTGGGGGGGAGCGGCGCGGAACAAGGATCGAGGGCTTCGACCTCGGGAACTCGCCAAGTGAGTACACGCCGCTGACGGTTTTCGGGAAGGCGGTGATCTTCACCACCACCAACGGCACGGCGGCCCTTTTGCACGCGGTGCGGTCGGGCGCGGCGGCGGTGGTGGTGGGGTGCCTGGCCAACGCCGCGGCGGTGGTGAACCGGCTCGCCAGCGATCCGCGCCCCGTCCACCTGCTGTGTGCGGGCGTGTCGGGGGAACTGGCGATGGAGGACGCCATCGCGGCGGGCGCGATGGGCGAGATGCTGGTGTTTCGCGGGCGCTCATGGACTGACAGCGACCAGGGCCGCCTGATGAGCGCGGCCTGGCGCGAAGCGTCGACATCGGCCGAGCGGCTGCACCAGGCGCTGCGGGAGAGCTGCGGCGGGCGCAACCTGCTGGCGCTGGGGATGGCGGCGGATGTGGAGTTCTGCTCGCGCGTGGGCGTGTGGGACCTGACGCCTGAACTCGACCTGGCGACCATGGAGATCCGCCCGGGGGTGCGGAACCGGGTACCCGGGACACCTGGCGGGACGGGGAACAACCTCAGCGGGGTCGGCGGCGAGATGACGACGGAGGGGGCCGCTTCGACGACGAGCCCGCGGCCGCAGCCGATGGCCCGCGGCGAGCAGGAGTGACCGGCTTGGCGGGCCTGCCGGTTGGCTTGGCCTGGGCGGATTTGGCCGTGGCTCGCTTGCCCTGGACGGCCTTGGGGCTCGTGTTGGCCTTGGTCTTGGTTCTGGTCTTGGGCTTCGCTCCGGCCTTGGCCGGTGTGCGGGCGGAGACAGCGGGCCCCGGCGCGCTGGCGCCGGCGGGGTCGAGCATCGCCCGGAGTCTGCGGACATTGATGAGGTCCCACGCAAGGCCGTCCGGGCTGTCGCCCTTGGGGGTCTCCATGATCTTGGGGATGGTTCGCCAGGCGGGGCAACCGACGAACGCCGCGAAACCGCCCCCATCTCCAACCCCCCCACCACCGCCCCCGATCGTCCCCTGACCGATGTGCTCGTGCCGGTCGAGGCGGGACCCGCAGGCGCCCTTGGAGTCGTTGACATGCAGGGCCCGCACGCTCGCCAGCCCGCAGTGGCTTTCAAGCTGGCGGAGCGCCTCAAGGGCCAAGCCGGGGGTCGACAGGTCATACCCAGCGGCGTGCGCGTGGCAGGTGTCGATGCAGAAACCCACGCGGCCCGGGGCGCCCGTCGCCTCGACGATCCGGGCCCGAAGCTCGGCGAGTTGCTCGAAGGTGCGGCCCAGCGCGCTGCCGGCCCCGGCGACGTTCTCCAGGCACAGCACGGTGCGGAAGCCGGCGGTCTCGGCGATCAGGCGGGCGCAGGCGCCCGCCAGGGCGCTGACCCCGGCCTCGGGCGTGCCCGTGGTGCTGGCCCCGGGGTGGAAGACGAGCAGCGGGATGGCGAGGGCCTCACAGCGCTCAATCTCATCGCGCATCAGCCCGATCGACTTCTCACGCAGGGCTTCATCCGGGGAGGCCATGTTGATGAGGTACGAGGCGTGCGAGGTCACGCGGTGAGGGGCGGAGCCGTCAGCCGGGGGCGCCCAGCCCAGGCGGCTGAGCTCGCTCGACCAGGCGTTGATCGCCTCGCGGCTCAGCGGCGGGGCCGACCACTGCTGCTGGTTCTTGGTGAAAACCTGCACGCAATCGAGGCCGAGCCGCTCGGCCTCGAGCAGGGCGTTGTGCATCCCGCCGGCGATGGAGAGGTGACTGCCGAACACGCCCGAGCGTAGGGCCCGCTGGTCGGTCGGGCCCGGCGGGCCCACCGGACTCACCTCCGCTCACGCGGCGGTGCGGTTGATGGCGCAGGTGGGCTCGATCCCGCACTCCAGCAGATAGCGGAGCAGGTCGCGCTCCGCGACGATGCCGGCGCAGCCGCCGTGGTCATCGAGCACCGGCACGCAGGAGATGGTGTTGGCCAGCATCATGATCACGGCGTCCTTGATCGGCGTGAAGGGCCGGACCGAGACGAGCTTACGGGTCATGATCTGGTGCACGTGCCGGCGGAGGAGGAATGCGTCCTGGGCCCGCTCGGAGGCCTTGCCGATGAACGGGCTGAGGTTCCGGAGCAGGTCGCGATCGCTCAGCACGCCGACGACCTTGCTTTTCTCGACGACGATGAGGTGGTGGAAGCCGTGCTTGTCGAACAGCGAGCGGACGTGCTCGAGGGTGTCATCGGGGGTGACGGTGACGACCTGACGCTTCATGACGTGTTCGATGAGCATGGGCGGGCCTCCGGGGCGGTCGATGCCGAGCGGGCGATCCCGATCGGCCGAAACCTGAAGGGCTGGTATCGGCCTGGCGAGGGAGCCGGTAGGATGTGTCCGTGAGCACTCCGCAAGAAAACCCCCGACCGAGCGAAACCCCATCGGCGCGACCGGCGCCGGCGCGCGCCGGCGCGTCCGGAAACCCGCAGAACAACCCGGTGGACCCGGCCCTGGGAACCGCCGCGCTGCAAGCCCCCTGGCGGATGCAGTACCTCGAGAGCATCAGCGCCGCGGAGAAGTCGGTCGCGGCGGCGGCCCAGACGACGGCCCAGACGGCGCCGGGCGCGGGCGGGGGCGCCGGCGGAGAGAGCGCGGGCGCCGCGAGCTTTCTGCGTGATTACTGGCTCGCCCCGGGCGACGATGAGAAGAACCACGTGATTGTGCGGAACGCCCACGGCATGGTTCTGCTGAATGGCTTTCCCTACGCCAACGGGCACCTGCTGGCGGCCCTGGGCGAGGGGCGGCCGCGCCTGCTCGACTACGCCCCGGCCCAGCGGGCCGAGCTGTGGCGCCTGACTGACCTCGCGGCGGACATCCTGGAGACGGCGCTGCAACCACAGGGCGTGAACATCGGGGTGAACCAGGGGCGGGCCGGGGGCGCCGGCGTGCCCGGGCACCTGCACGTGCACCTGGTCCCGCGCTGGGCGGGGGATGTGAACTTCATCACGGTGGTGGCGCGGGTGCGGGTGATTCCATCATCGCTGGAACTGATGGCCAAGCGGTTCCGGGAGGCCTGGGAGCAGGTGAAGGCGCGCTGGTGAGGAGGCGCTGGTCAAACGTCGGATCTTTCCGGCGGATCCAGCGGATGATGGCCGAAGCGGCGAAGGCCCAGAGCGCCGAGCGGACCGCGAGGGCCTCTGGCGACACCAGCGTGGCGCCGCGGGACCACTCCAGAGCGAGGGAGACGGCGAACGCGGCGTAGAACCCGCAGACGAGCCCTGCCGCGATGGCGGCAGCGCGGCGCAGCGAGCGGGCCGGCGCCAGAGGCAGGGCCACGACGCTGGCGGCGAAGAAGTTCCAGAGCGATGCGGAGGCGCCGCCTTGCCCCTCGAAGATCATGCGGCTGGGCCCGAGGAGCCGCCCCAGCCCGGCGGCCTGGAGCCAGCGGATGAAGGCGTCCAGACGCTCGCACGAGGCTGCGGGGTGGAGGAGCAGCGCGGTGACGAGGCCGAAACCGACGGCCTGAAGCTCGGCCAGGGTGCGATTCTCGGTGATGACGCCGCCCGGCACAAACACGCTGCGGGTGGACCGACCGCACTCTGGACAGCGCCAGGGGGCGGGCAGGCCGGTGAGGTCGTATCGGCAGTGGTCGCAGATCGGCAGGCAGGCCTCAACCCGGTTCACGTGGCGGAAGGCCGACGCGAATCTCGCCAGCACGAGCAATGGAGCCGCCAGCATCGCGAGCAGCGCCACCGGGCTGGTGGAGGGGGACCGGCTACCGCAGGCGAGCGTGCGAAGGAGACCGCCCGCCATCGCCGGGGTGACGATGGATTCCCACGAGATGGGCATGCACGTCGATTCGCGGGGTCTGCCGGGGCGGTTGCAGGCGAAGACTCGGCGTTGGGGGACCCGCGTGGCTCGCTACGTGGCGCCGCTACGCCGGATTCTGGGCCTGCTGCATCTTCTCCGCAAGGGCGAAGGCGAGCTCCATGCTCTGCTCATAATTGAGCCGCGGATCGCAGAGCGAGTCGTAGCGGCGCGACAGGTCGCGCTCGGTCAGGCCCGAGGCGCCGCCCAGGCACTCGGTGACGTCCTCGCCGGTGAGTTCAACGTGAACCCCGCCCAGGCGCGAGCCCAGCCCGGCGTGGATGTCCCACGACAGCAGCACCTCGCGCCGCACATCGTCGAAATGGCGGGTCTTGACGCCCGTGCTGGTGGTGGCGCCGTTGCCGTGCATCGGGTCGCATGACCAGAGGGCCGAGCGCCCGCCCCGCCGGACGGCCTCGACGAGGCCGGGGAGGACGCGCTCGACGTTCTTCACGCCCATGCGGGGGGTGAGCACGACCTTGCCCGCTTCGTTGGCGGGGTTGAGCAGGTCGAGGGCCCGGAGGACGCTGTCGGCGTTGGAGGACGGCCCGAGCTTCAGGCCCACGGGGTTGCGGATCCCGCGGAAGTACTCCATGTGCGGCCCGTCGAGGGCCCGCGTGCGCTCGCCGATCCACGGGAGGTGGGTGGTGAGGTTGTAGTAGCCGCTGCGCCGCGGGACGGTGCGGGTCTGAGCCGATTCGTAGTAGAGATTCAGCCCCTCGTGGCAGGTGTAGAACTCCACGGCGGTAAGGTCGCCCACGGCCCGCTCGCCCAGGGCCTCGATGAAGCGGACCCCTTCGCCGATCTG
Source organism: uncultured Phycisphaeraceae bacterium (assembly GCA_964611125.1). Taxonomy (GTDB): domain Bacteria; phylum Planctomycetota; class Phycisphaerae; order Phycisphaerales; family UBA1924; genus JAEUIX01. The sequence continues at coordinate 15,982 of CAZSZO010000063.1, forward strand.
ACGTGTGAGCCGCTCATACTGGGCCCGGATGTCGGGCGGAAGCTGGGCCGTCTTGAGGAATCCCAGGTCCCAGTACTCGGGGTGGTGCACGTCGCCGAAGCCGGCGTCGAGCAGCGAACGCACGAAATTGAGCGTAATGGCCGAGTGCTTATAGCCCTCGACCATCAGGGCCGGGTCGGGGCGGCGGGCGGCCTCGGTGAACTCGGCGCGGTTCACCAGGTCGCCGAAATAGGAAGGCAGCGTCAGCTCGCGCCCATCGACGGTGCGCGTCTCGGTGGGGCTGGAGCGCGGCTTGGCGTACTGCCCGGCGAAGCGCCCGAGGCGGATCACCGGCCGCTTGCCCGCGAAGGTGAGCACCAGCGAGATCTGCAGCAGGATCTTGAGCTTGGCGGTGATGACATCGGGGACGCAGCCGGCGAGCATCTCGGCGCAGTCGCCCCCCTGAAGCAGGAATCGCTCGCCCCGCTCGGCCTGGGCGATCAGGCTCTTGAGCCGCTCGATCTCCCACGAGGTGACCAGGGGCGGCAGCTCGCGCAGGCGGGCGCAGGCCGAGGCGAGGGCCGCGGAGTCCGGATAATGCACCGACCAGGCCCACGGGCGCGACAGCCAGGAGTCGGGGGTCCAATCCGGGTTGGCGGCGGTCGGGGCGTTCACGGGATTATTCTCGGCTGGTTGGGCGGCCCAGAGTAGGGGCCGGGGCCCACCAGCGTGTCGCGACGATGACCGCCGAGGCGAAGAGCGTGCCCAGCGTCACGCCGCCGCAGTTGGCAAGAAAATCGTCCCACGCCACGGTGCGGTGGATGCCCGGGAGCCCCTGGGTGGATTCATCGAGCCCAGCGTAGAGCACACACGCCGGGAACACCCAGCAGAGCGACCGCCAGCGGAGCGGGGCCCCGCCGAGCCCGGCGGCCCAGAACAGGACCGTCCAGGCGCCGAAGGCGGTGAAGTGGATGATCAGGTCGGGTCGCTCCACGCCGGGAACGTTCAGCTCCAGCCGGGGCCAGTGCGTGCCGACCAGCAGCACGCAGACATAGCCCCAGAACGCCCACCTGCGTGCCCAGCGAGCAGGCCAGGCAAGGTCGCCGGGCTGCGCGGCGGGGTTTGGCTGGGGCGCCCGATCGCGTCCCTCGCCACGGAGGTCTGCAAGCCCATGATCCCGCTCCGCCTGCTGATGGTGTCCGCCGTCGCCTGCGCCGCCGCGGTCGGCCTCGCCCGCACCGCGGCCGTCAGCCCCCAGCCGCACGCCACGTCGCCGCCCGAGCCCGCCGCCCGGAAGCCGGTCGCGGACCCGCCCGACCCGGTCCCACAAGCCGGCCCGCACGCCTACCAGGTGGCTTACTCGCCCGACAGCCGGCTGCTCGCCGTCGCCCAGTCGGGCCGCCACGTCATCATCCGCGGGGGCGGGGGCGGGAACGCCGTCGAGGAGGTGGAGGGCGAGCACACGGTGACGCTGTTCAACGCCGCCACCGGCCAAGTGGTGCGGGCGCTGACCGGGCCGACGCGCATCACCCGCGGGCTGGCGTTCACGGCCGACGGCAAGACCCTGTTCGCGGCCTGCGACGACGGCGTCGTCTACTCGTGGGAGGTGGCGACCGGGAAAGCCGGGCCGAAGCTCGAAGTCGGGGCCGGACGGTGCCCGGCGGTTATCCTGTCGTCGGACGGGAAGACCCTGGCCACGGCCCACGTTCAGGACCCGCCGATCGACAAGGAGTTCCCCACGAGCTGGGTGCAGCTCTGGGATGTCAGGACGCTGAAGCCAGGCCGACGGTTCCAGTGCGCCAGCCGCCTGCGGTGCGAGGACGGGGTCCGCTTCTCGCCGGACGGGAAGGTCCTGGCGGCGATCTGCAACACCCCATTCGACGGCGGCGAGGCGTTTGCCGGGGTGGTCGAGTGGGACGTGGCGACCGGCGAGGAGCTGCGCCGCGTCCCGACGGTCGTGATGAACAAGGGCGGCAAGACGGTCAATACCTCGCTGACGTACACGGCCGACGGGAAGTGGCTGGTGGTCGGCGGGGGCGAGGTGATCCCGGAGGACGGGACCAACGGCCGGCAGGTCGGGCACATCTGGGTGTTCGACCGGACGACCGGCAAGCTCCACAAGACGCTGGCCGAGAACACCCCGGGCTACTTCATGGACGTGACCACGTCGGCCGACGGGAAGCGGGTGTTCGCCGGGACGACTTCGGCCG
>CAZSZO010000064.1:0-17508 GCA_964611125.1 uncultured Phycisphaeraceae bacterium
CAGACTTCGACGTGCATCTCCGGCACCGTGGCGCCGACGGTCATGACCTGGATGCCGTTGTGGAAGACCTTGCAGTCGGGGTAGTACTTGGGGTGGGTCTTGGGCTTCATGGGGTCACCTGAGGGCGCCTGCAGGAGGCGAGAAGGCGGAACGACTGGGCGGCAAAGCACCCGCCCGGAAACACCCCAAGGCGTGCGACGCTGGAGGGGGGCCCCTGGGGCGGGTCAAGATGGTATTCCCGCCGAGCGACTGAGGCGAGACCCCGCCTTGACCGATGACGGCTCGCCGCTAGGCTTAGGGCCCTGCAAGGCGGGCGATGGAGTGGGCGAGCGCTCGGTGTCCGTCCGGTAACCCGGCGGCGCGGGATTGTCAGGTCAGGTGTGGGATAGGTCAGGTCGATTGAGAAACCCGATGCAGCAACGGATGCGTTGCGTTTTCCTCCATAGCTCAATGGTAGAGCGAGCGGCTGTTAACCGCTAGGTTGTAGGTTCGAGTCCTACTGGAGGAGTTCTGAGAAAGGCCTCGTAAAGAGGCCTTTTCTCGTTAACGGTCTGGGCCTTTCGCCCACCGCGCGTATCTCTCGGGAATCGTGGCACTTCCTGAAGGTCCACGATTTGCCGGGCGCTCTCGAATCCGAGGCATCGCATCGCCGTTTCGGTCGCCACGCCGGGGTTGGGGACCGAGAGTCTCTCCGCGCTCTCGAACGCCCGGGCGGGTCTGGTTAACGCGCCGTCGGGGTGAACGAGGGGTGAGATTCGGACCCTGCGCCGCTCCCCGACCGTTTCGCGTATTCAGAGGCAGGCGGCCAGCACCGGACGCGGGCCCCATTCCAGCATCAGGTGCGAAGCCGAGCGCCAAGCGCACGCCCGCACGGATGCATGTCCCCCTTCACGGAGGATGTGCCCGTGCACGACACCGCGCTCATCGACGATGCGCCCGCCCCCACCCCCCCAACCGCCTCGCTTGATCCCGATGCCCCGACGACGCCCGTGGCGCGACTGAATGCCATCGCCGCCATCTTTGCCGAGAGCATCCGCCGCCAGCGGCGACAGGTCGCCATGTCGGGGCCGAGCATCGAGCATCAAGAAGGCTCTCCGACTCGACTTGAACTCTCCGAGCATGCCCGCCCTGATGGGTCGCGTGGTTAACGACCACGAGAACGGAGACCCCGATGGCGATCGATGTGAATGCAGCCGAACGGGCCTTGGAACAGATGACGGTGCCGCAACTGAAGCAGCGGTACGCCAACGTCTACGGCGAAGAAACTCGCACGCACCACAAGGTGCTGCTCATCAAACGGATTCTCTGGCGGATGCAGGCCCTGCGAGAGGGCGACCTCTCCGAGCGGGCTCGCCAGAGGGCACGCGAACTGGCCAACGACGCCGATCTGCGGCGAAGCCCGCCACGCGCCCAATCGCCGGACGCGCCCAAGCCCCGGGCCAACGGCGAGAGCGTGGTGAGCGTGCCCATCCACACGCGAGAGGACGAGCGGCTGCCGCCACCCGGGACGGTCCTCCGCCGCGAGTACAAGGGCCGCGCCGTGTTTGTCCGGGTGCTGCCCAAAGGCTTCGAGTTTGAGGGAGAGGTCTACCGGTCGCTGAGCGCCATCGCGGCGAAGGTGACCGGCTCGCACTGGAACGGATTCCGCTTCTTCGGGCTCAATGAGCCCGGCACCACGGAGGGCAACGTATGAGATCGTCCATCAATACAGCACCACCCAAGCAGTCCGGCGTGCCGACGGTGCGGTGCGCCATCTACACCCGCAAGTCCAGCGAACAGGGACTCGAGCAGGAGTTCAACTCGCTGCACGCCCAGCGCGAAAGCGGCGAGGCCTACATCGCCAGCATGAAGCACGAAGGCTGGGTAGCGCTGGCGGACCAGTACAACGACGGCGGCTTCACCGGCGGGAACACCGACCGACCCGGTTGCCAGCGGCTGATGGCGGACATCGAAGCGGGTAAGGTCGACTGCGTGGTGGTCTACAAGGTCGACCGGCTGTCGCGCTCGCTCCTGGACTTTGCCCGCATGATGGCTGTCTTCGAGAAGCACCGCGTGTCGTTCGTATCGGTGACGCAGCAGTTCAACACCACGCAGTCGATGGGGCGGCTCACGCTGAACATCCTGCTCTCGTTCGCCCAGTTCGAGCGCGAGATCATCTCCGAGCGCACCCGCGACAAGATCGCCGCGTCCAAGCGCAAGGGCAAGTGGTTCGGCGGCAAGCCGATCCTGGGGTACGACCTCGCGCCCCAGCCCGCGGGCGGGAGCAAGCTCGTCGTAAACGCCGCGGAGGCGGAGCTCGTCCGCGAGGTCTACCACTTGTATCTGGAGCACCGCTCGCTCACCAAGGTGGCCCAGATCCTCAATGCCCGCGGCAGCACGAGCAAGCGCTGGACGACCCGCAAGGGCACGGCGGTCGGCGGTCGCGTGTGGGACAAGCACCTGCTGATCAACCTCCTCACCAACCCGGCCTACGTGGGCAAGGTCAAGCACAAGAAGGAGCTGTTCGCCAGCGAACACGCGGCCATCGTCGACGAGCGGCTGTGGCAGCAGGTCTTCCAAACGATCAAGCACAACGGCCGCACCGGTGGCATGCACGTCCGTAACCAGCACGGGGCGCTGCTCAAGGGGCTGATCCACTGCGGGCCGTGCGGGCACGCGATGGGCCACACCTACAGCGTCAAAGACGGCAGGGCCGCGTACCGCTACTACGTCTGCTACGTCGCCCAGAAACAGGGCTGGCACGCGTGCCCATCGGGTTCCTTGCCCGCCGAGCAGATCGAAAGGCTGGTGGTCGATCGGATCAAGCACATCGGCGGCGATGCGGCGCTGGTCACAGCCACATTCCGCCAGTTGCAGAGCGGCATCCGCTCTCGGAGCGCCCAGATCGACAAGGACCACACGGCGAGCACGCGTGAGATCCAGAAGATTGAGGGCGACATCCGCAAGGCCGCGATGGCCGCAGGCACGGACGCCAACGCCGCCGCCCGGCTGGCCGACCTCCACGAACGCCTGGCGACGGCCAGCGAGCGGGCGCGAGTTCTTCGCGCCGAGGCGGACCAGGTCGACGGCGAGTCGATCACCCAGTCCGACGTCGCGGCCTCGCTTCGCGAGTTCGCCGCGACGTGGGACGTGCTCTACCCGCGGGAACAGGCGGCCGTGCTGGCGAACCTCGTCAAACGGGTGGACTACGACGGTGCAAAGAAGACGGTGTCGATCACGTTCCATCCGGCCGGGCTGCGCACGCTCGGCCAAGCACCCGTTGAGCACGAGGAGGTCGCATGAAAAACATGCACGACGTCACGATCGAGTTCCCAGTGCACTTCACGCGGGGGGCGGCGGGCCGGAAAGAGGTCCACGTCGGCGTGGAGCCCGCCGCGCCGCCCGTTGAAGCGGGCCGCGTGCCCCGCATCGCCCGCCTGATGGCGCTGGCGATCCGGTTTGAGGAGTTGGTTCGGATGAGCGAGGTCGACTCCCACGCCGACCTCGCCCGGTTGGGGCAGGTCACGCGGGCTCGGATCAGCCAGATCATGGATCTGCTGTGCCTGGCTCCGGACATCCAGGAGGAGTTGCTGTTCCTGCCCCACGTTGAGCGAGAGCGTGATGCAATCAGCGAGCACGAACTGCGCACGGTGTGTGCCGCCTCGGACTGGTGCAGGCAGCGCCGGCGATGGCGGGAGTTAGCGGGCGCAAGGCGGCCTCGTTGCCAACTACCGCAATTGTGAGGTCGCCAAACAGCTTCATGTGATCTGTCGACAGCAATCTATCGCGACATCCCGAGGGGAGATGGTGACGCTTTCAAGAGGTATTGCCAGCACATCATCGGCGTCCATCCGATGGGAGAAGCGATATTGAGAACTTGACTGCTCGCGCACTGTCGTGTCGCACAGCAATCTCTCCGCCGCTGGCTCTCGCGAGCGTACGGGCGACGGCGAGGCCCAGGCCGAAGCCGCGTTGATCGTGGCGAGAAGCGTCCTTGCGCCAGAACGGCTCGAAGAGGTGTGCGAGGTCTTCGTTCGTGAGAGCCGGGGCCGAGTTGGTGATATCGATGCGAACCCCGTCCGCAACCAAATGCGCACGGACAATCACCGGATCATCCGGCGCGACGTCGCCGTGGCGCAGAGCGTTGTCGAGCAGGTTGCCGACGATGGCCGCGAGCGTGGCGCTCTCGACGCGGGCCACAAGCGTCTCATCCGCGTCGATGCGCACAAGACGGGCATCGCCGCCGTGCATGGCGATAGCGCGGGCGGCTTGCTCCGTAAGAACGGGACCGACTTGGGTGCGTGCCTTCGCGCCGGGCGCGGGGTGGGCCGCGCCGGCGCGTGACAGTCGCAGCAACGTCTCGCAGAGCGATTGCGCGCGGGCGAGCACCCCCAGCGCGGTCTCGGCCGTGCGCGACCATTCCTCGCCGGTGCGGGGCTGACTGGAGGCGACTTCAAGGAGCATCCGCAGTTCCGCGATGGGCGTGCGGAGTTCGTGGCTGGCCGCGGCGCTGAAGCGTTTCTCGCGCTCGAACGCTTCTTCGAGCCGGGCCAGCAGGGCCGAGAGTTGCTCGGCGATGGGGCGGAGTTCGGCGGGCAGACCGGCGGACTCGAAGCGGGCCCCGAGCGTCTCCGGGCCGAGGGATTGCACGCGCCGGGAGAGGTCGCCCAGCGGGACCAGCCCGCGCCCAACGGCCCAGCGCGAGACGGCGATGCTCGCCAGCGCGAGCACGCCGCATACGCCCGCGATGCACCAGCTGATGACGGACAGCGTGCGGTCCAGCGACGCACGCGGCAGCGCGACCATCAGACGGACAGCGGGCGCGGGGACGGTGCTCGCCGCTGGTGCGGCCGCCGCCTTGTCGCCGTGCTGCTCGTTCTCTTCGTCGCGCTCGCGCGGCGCTGAGAACTCGATCATTGCCGCGCGCCCCGCACCGCCGCCGGGGAGCGCCACGTCGCGGATGCTCGCCGGCCCGTCGCGCACCGTCGCCGGGGGCCATGCCTCGTTCCTCAAGGACTCGGAACGCTCCAGCACACGCCAGCCGGTCCCTTCGCGGACCCACGCGACAAAGTACTCGGCCTCGCCGGGCTGTCTTGCGGCGCGTGCGAAGCGCGGCATGGCCTCGCCCGCGAAGTCCAGTTCGACCCGCGTTCCATCGAAGCGCGTGAGTGATTGCAGTGCGGCGGCCCGCGCTGCAAGGGCCTCATCGAACTGCGCGGTCATGGCCCGGCGCAGCACGATCACGAGCACGACGCCGCCGACGGCCAGCAGTGCGGCCATGCTCAGCGCCACCAGCGCGGCGGTGCGGCGGCGGATGCTGGTCATGGCACGCCCGCTTTCAGCACGTACCCGATCTTCCGCCGCGTGTGGATGAGTTCGGGGCACTCGGCTCCGCCCGCCGCGGTCAGCTTCGCCCGCAGCGCGGCCACCGCGGAGTCGATCGCGTTTGAGAAGACCTGCGAGCGGTCGTCGTAGAGGTGCTCTTCGAGTTCGGCGCGCGTCACGGGCTTGCCCGCGTGGGCCGCGAGGTACGCCAGCAGCGCGTACTCGCGTGGCGAGAGGTCCACAGGAACATCCGCGCCTCCCCGCCCGACGGTCCCGCGTGTGATGTGCGCCGCCTTCGCCGCCGTGTCGATCGTCAGCGGCCCCACCCGGACGAGCGGGGAAGACTGACCGTGCCGCCGCCGCGTCATGGCCTGCACGCGTGCGAGCAGTTCCTTGAACGCGAAGGGCTTCACGAGGTAATCATCGGCCCCCGTGGTCAGGCCGCGCACCTTGTCATCGAGCGTGTCCTTGGCCGTGAGCATGAGGACCGCCGCGCCGCCGCCCGCGATCTTCTTCTCGCCCGCCCACGCGCGGTACCGCGAGAGCATCGTCACGCCGTCCAGTTCCGGCAGCATCCAATCCAGCACGATCACGTCGTAATCGGTGGTCTGCGCATGGATCAGCCCGCGCTTGCCGTCGGCCACCGCGTCCACGGCGTACCCCGCCTCGCGCAGGCCCTGGGCCAGCGAGTCGCGGAGCACGGCGGAATCTTCGACGATGAGGATGCGCATGGACGCTCAAGGGTATCGACGGCGCGGCGCCCGCAAGGTGACGGCAACGTGATGCCCGAGCCGGGCCGCCCGCCGATCACCTCCCCGTCATGTTTCCCCGCCTTCGTCGGCGAACGCTGCACCATGATCGCGCCCGGCCCACGCCCTGATGGGATGGGCCCCGGATGCGAGCCCACCCGGAACTACCAATATGCCCAGCCCCCGCCCAACCGCTTCCGACGCCCTCCCCACCACGACGCCCCTCTCTCCTGCGCTGCGAGCCCTTCAGTTCGCGCTGGTCGCGTTCATCGTGGTCAACACCATCGTCTTCCTCACCCTCGCGGTGCTCAACAGACTTCCCGGCGAGGGCAAGGCGCTGGTCTTCATTGACTTCTGGGGTCGCTTCACGGTCTACTCGCTCTGGTTCATCGCCTACGCCCTCTACCGCCGCTTCGCGTGGCCGGTACCCGTGCTCCGTGTCGGCATCGCCGCGCTGGTGGTCTTGAACATCCCGTTCTTCCTGCTCATGGCGTACCTCGACAAGATCAGCAACGCCCCGGCGACGCTGGCCCTGGTGGACTTCTGGGGCCGCATCTCGGTCTACTCCCTCTGGTTCATCGGCTACGAGGTGTACCGCCGGCTCATCGCCCGCGAGCGCGGCACGGCGGCGGTCTAAGCAACACGCTTTCACGTCGCGTCCGCGTTCCCCGCGCGGGCGCGTTCCACCAGCACCAGCGCGCCCAGCGCCGCCAGCGCCAGCACGGCGAAGGCGGAACCGAAAAGGAACGCCGCCGCCGGGCCGGCGCGGTCCCACAAGAGGCCCGCGACAAGACTCGCCACCAGCGTGGTCAGGCCGGTGAGGGCGTAGAAGAGGCCCATCGCCGCGCCGCGGCGCTCGCGCGGCGCGTGGTCGGCGATGAGGGCCTTGCCCACGCCGTCGGTGAGCGCCATGTAGACGCCGTAGACGGCCATGAGGGGCCAGAACCCCCACGCGTGCGCTTTGGGGAGCAGCGCGAACCCTGCGTAGACGCCCGCGTAGATCACCCACCCCGCCGCGATGACGATCCAGCGTCCACGGCTCCCTCGCGCCCCGCCGCCCAGGCGGTCGCTCAGCGCGCCCGCTGCGTAGGAGAGGGCGGCGTAGGTCACGTTGAAGAGCGCGTAGACCATCACCACCATCCACGGCGAGAAGCCCAGGTCGCTCGCCCGCAAGAGGATGAACGTGTCGCTGCTGTTGGCCAGCGAGAAGAGGACCAGCACGCCCAGCACCGCCCAGTACGAGCGCGGCAGGCCGAGCGGCCCGGCGCTGTTCGAGGGCGCGGCGGCGCCCGCGCGTGATTCGTCCGGGGGCGGCTTGGCGGTCGTCGTCGGTGCGTGCGGTGACTCTTCCTCGCGGACCAGGAACGTGAGCAGGAACGACGCCAGCCCCAAAGCCGCCGCGACGCCGAAGATCGCGCGATAGACCCACACCGGCGTCGCGCCGACCTGCGCCGCCGCCCGCGCAACTTCCGCCGCGCCCGCCGTCGGCGGCTTGGCGGGCGTGCCCGTGAGCCACCAGAGCAAGAGCGCCGAGAGCAGCACGCCGATCAGCGCACCCGCGGTGTCGAGGGCGCGATGCACGCCGAAGGCCCGCCCGCGCTGGTCGGCCCCGACCGCCCCGGCGATCATGGCGTCGCGCGGCGCGCTCCGCAGCCCCTTGCCGAAACGGTCCAGCAAGCGCCCACCCAGCACCACGCCCCACGTCGTGGCGAGAGCAATCATCGCCTTGCCCAGCATCGGCAGCCCGTAGCCGATCCTGATCCAGCGGACGCGTTTGCCCGAGCGGTCGCTGCGGAACCCGGCGAAGGCGGTCATCACCGCGACGATGAGCACCGCCGCCCCCTCGACCAGCCCGAGTTCCACCTTCGACGCCCCGAGCACGCCCACGAGAAAGAGCGGCAACAGCGGGTAGATCATCTCGCTGGAAACGTCGGCGAAGAACGAGACCCAACTGAGCAGCCACACGGCCCGGGGAAGGGGTCGTGGTGTTGCGGCACGGTCAGGAGTCGGGGTTTGAATCATTCCGTGGGGAGTGTACGAGCCGGATGCTCCCGCCCAGCGAGTCCGTTGGGGTATAGCCACGGACCAAACGACGCCACGCTCCTTAGGCGTCAACGTCCGCACACACGAGTACACTGAGGGCATGAAGATCCAGCAAATCTTGATCGCGGTCGATGGCAGCGAGATGGCTACGCGGGCGGCCGCGGTCGGGGCCGCGCTCGCAAGCGCGCTCGGCGCTCAGGCGGCGATGGTGCATGTTGTCAACGTGGCCGGAGCGATGGCCGTCGAGGGCGGACCGCCCGCGGCGGAGATGCGTCAGATTCTCTTGGACGAGGGCAAGGGCGTCCTTGCGCAGGCGGCCAAGGACGCGCCGGGCGTGGCCGTCGCCCACCAGTTCCTGCGCGAAGGTGCGCCGGGCGCGGAGGTGTGCGCTTCGGCGCGCGAGTGGGGCGCGGACCTGATCGTCATCGGCACGCACGGACGCGGCGGGCTTTCGCGCTTGCTCATGGGCAGCACCGCCGAGGCGGTGGTCCGGCACGCGCCTTGCCCGGTGCTGGTCGTGCCCGCGACCGCCGCAGCAAGGACATAGATGCCCGGAGATACCGCCCCCGACAACCCGGTCGCACCCGCTCCCGCACCGAACGCGACGCTGGCAACAGAACCGCACGGACTCACGACGTCGGGCGCGGCTCGGCTCCTGGCCGAGCACGGACCCAACGAGGTGCTCGAACAGCGCCGCCACCCGGTGCGGGCGCTGCTCGCCAAGTTCTGGGGGCTCTCGGCGTGGATGCTCGAAGTCATCATGGTCGTGTCCGCCCTGCTCGGGAAGTACGAGGACCTCGCCATCGTCGGCGGGCTGCTGGTGGTCAACGCGGTGGTCTCGTTCGTGCAAGACCGGCGGGCCGCGGGCGTCGTTGAGGCGCTGCGCCGGCGGCTCCAGGTCAACGCGCGAGTTCGCCGCGACGGCCGGTGGACGCTCCTCCCGGCACGCGAACTGGTGCTCGGCGACCTCGTGCGTGTGCGCACGGGCGACATCGTCCCGGCGGACCTCACGCTGTCGAGCGGGACGGTGAGCGTGGACCAGTCGGCCCTGACCGGCGAGTCCGCGGAGGTGGACAAGGCCGCGGGCGACCTGGCTCCATCGGGCGCCGCCGTGCGCCGGGGCGAGGGTGTCGGCGTCGTCGCGGCGACCGGCGCGCGGACGCTCTTTGGCCGCACCACGGAACTGGTCCAGCGGGCGACCCCGAAACTGCACGTTGACGCGGTGGTGGGCCGGGTGGTCCGCTGGCTGTTTGTCATCACGGGCGTGCTCATCGGCGTCGTCGCCGTGTTGGCGGCGGTGCGGGCCATCCCGCTGCTGGAGGTCTCCAGCCTGCTGCTGGTGCTGCTCATGAGCGCCGTGCCGGTGGCCCTGCCGGTGATGTTCACCTTCAGCATGGCGCTGGGCGCGCGGGAACTGGCGCGGCACGGCGTGCTGGTCACTCGGCTGAGCGCCGCCGAGGACGCCGCCACGATGGACGTGCTGTGCGTGGACAAGACCGGCACGATCACCATGAACCAGTTGACCGTCCGGTCGGTGACGCCGCTGGGAAGCGCGAACGAGGCGGACGTGCTCGCCGCCGGGGCGATGGCCTCGCAGGAATCCAACCAGGACCCCATCGACCTGGCCTTCCTGGCCGCGGCCCGCGCCGGCGATGCGGCCGCGCGGGCGTCGGCCGCGACGCCCGTCTCGTTCACGCCCTTCGACGCCGCGACGCGGCGGACGGAGGCCGTGGTGCTGATCGACGGCAAGCGCGTGCGCGTGGTGAAGGGGGCGGTGCGCTCGGTGGCGGAGGTGTGCGGGCTGGACGCGAGCGCGGTGGCTGACCTGGAGGCCCGGGTCACCGAATCGGCCCGGCACGGGCACCGCACGTTCGCGGTGGCTCGGGGCGAGGGCGAGTCCGCGCCGCTGCTGCTGGGCCTGGTGGCGATGGAGGACCCGCCCCGCCCCGACGCCCGCGCGATGGTCGCGGCCCTGCGTGATCTGGGGGTCTCAGTCAAAATGCTCACCGGCGATGCGCTGGCCGTGGGGCAGGAGATCGCCACGCGCGTCGGTCTGGGGCCCATCCGCCGCGCGTCGGAGGTGCGGGCCGAATCGACCTCAGGCGCGGGCGATCCCGCCAGCGAACGGGCCGATCCGCTCGGCGGCGCCGACGGTCTGGCCGAGGTCTACCCCGAGGACAAGTACGCCGTGGTCCGGCGGCTCCAGGGCGCGGGGCGCGTGGCGGGGATGACCGGCGACGGCGTGAACGACGCCCCAGCGCTGCGGCAGGCCGAGGTGGGGATCGCCGTCGCGGGGGCCACCGACGTGGCCCGGGGCGCGGCGAGCGTGGTGCTTACCGACCCGGGGCTGGCCAACATCGTGACGCTGGTGGGCATGGGGCGCTCGATCTACCAGCGCATCCTCACCTGGATCGTCAACAAGATCAGCCGCACGATCTTCAAGTCGGCGTTCGTGGCGGTGGCGTTCGTGGTCAGCGGGCACTTCGTGGTGTCGGCCTTCGCCATGCTGCTGCTGACGTTTTTGACGGACTTCGCCAAGATCGCGCTGGCGACCGACAACGTCCGCTGGTCGCGGAAACCCGAGACGTGGAACATCGGCCCGCTGGTGTGGGTCTCGGCGGGGCTGGGCGTGCTCATGGTCGTCGAGGCGCTGGTGTTGCTGTGGCTGTGCTGGAGCCCCTGGGGCCTGGGCGAGCGCCCCGGCGACCTGCACGCGTTCAGTTTCCTCACGCTGCTCTTCTTCGGCGTGTGGTCGGTGGTCTCGGCGCGGGAGCGGCGCTGGTTCTGGGCGTCGCGCCCCAGCGCGGCGCTGGCGGCGGCGCTGGGCGGCGAACTGGCGCTGGGCGCGGCGATCGGGCTGCTGGGCTTCGGGTCGCTGGCGCCGCTCGAATGGTGGCGCGTGCTGGCGATCCTGGGCTACGCCGCCGCCTGTTGCCTCTTGGTCAACGACGCGGTCAAGGTGCTCTTGATGCGGCGGCTGGCCCCGGGCGCGGTCGGGCGGGCCGGGGGAACGATGGAGTAGCCCGCGGCGCGGGACCGCTGGATCGCTGTCACCACATCGGAGTCGTGCGTCATGGGCATCAAGAATCTCATCATCTACTTCGTGACCGGCGGGCTGGTGACGGTGCTGATCGTGGCCCTGGAGGAGCGCGGGTCGCGGCTGTGGTCGGGGCTGGCGACGCTCGCTCCGGTGTTCACGGTCGTCGCGTACCTGTTCATCGGCTCCGCGCGGGGCGGCCAGGCCGTGGGCCAGCACGCCAAACTCGTGCTCGTGGGCACGCTGGTCTCGTGGGTGCCGTACATGCTGGTGGTCATCGTTCTGGCCCCGAAACTGGGCGCGGGGAAAGCGACGGCGCTGGGGCTGGCGGCCTTCGCGGCCCTGGCGGTGGGCTACCTGTGGCTCGTCGGCCACTTCAAGTGGTTTCAGTGATCCGACGGAGCGGGCCGGGCTGCGCTGAGTGAGGGGACGAACTTCATCGTGTACAGGATCATCCCCACGAGGATCGCGGCCAGCGCCGCCGAGGAGCCGCCGGGGCCGAAGCCCAGGCCGCCCTCGTGGATGGGGCGGGCCAGCACGTCGCCGAACGTCGCGCCGAAGGGGCGGGTGAGCACAAAGGCGGCCCAGAAGAGGCCGACGTAGAGCGCGGCGTTTGTGGCTTTCGTTCTGCGGGCGATGAAGTAGGCGATCGCGATGACCGCAATCACGCCGCCGATGATCGCGGCCCCGCCCATGAAGCCCAGGCCCGGCCCTTGCTCCTCGTCGGCGAGGTAGTCTCCCAGGGCCGTGCCCAGCGTGTTGGAGCAGAGGATGGCGAACCAGTAGAGGATCTCAGCCCGGAGCGTGCGGACGCTGCTCACGGAGATCGTGCCTTCCACCAGCCGCCACACCACCAGCGCGCCGATGAGCATCGCGATCAGGATCGCGCTCCCCTTGGCGTAGCCGAGCCCCAGCGTGCGGTCGATGAAGTCGGACATCGTGGTGCCCGCCGTGCTGGTGGAGAGGATCACGGCCCAGTAGAGAAATGGAATGTACCGCTTGACCGCGAGTTGCGGGAGGAGCGTGGCGAGGAAGATGCTCAGCACGATGAGCGAAGCGATGCCGTAGCCGAGGTTGATGCCCCCGTGCTCGGGTCCTTTGGAGAGAAAGTCGCCGAGTGTCTCCCCCAGCGTGGTCGCGGCGATCTTCATGATCCAGAACGCGAGCGTGATCGCGGGGAGTTTGCTGAGTGTTGAAGCGGCGGGCGTGGGCATTGAGCGATACTCCTCGGGAATCGTCTGGACGAGGCTGCGGGGAAAGCCGCCGGTCGCCCGGTGGGGCGGCGGGCGGTGAGTGTGCTTGCTCGGTCGCGGCGGGCGTGCTCAGTCCTTCTTGTCCTTCTTGCCTTCGCCCTTCTCGGCCTTGCTGTGCTCATCGCCCTTGGCGTGCTCGTCGCCGCCTTCAGACTCGTCCTCGATGTTGCCCGAGGCATCGACCTTGACCTCGTGCTTCTTGCCGTCGATGACGATCTCGATCTCGTAGAACATCCTGGTCACGACGAACGGGTTGGCGAAGGTGGCCTTGGGGTAGTCCTTCTTCAGCGCGGCCATCACCGCCGCCGGGAGTTTGGCTTCGCTCGTGGCCTTCTCGGTCTCCATCAACTCTCCGGCGGTCGAGAAGATCGCGGCGCACTTGACCGCTCCCTCGGTGTACTCGACCTCGTACTGCACCACGTCCTCGTCGTCCTCCTCCTTGATGACCTTGGTGATGTTCTTGGCCTCGCCCGCGAGCTTGATCGCGGCGGCGCGGACGGCCTCGGGGGCCTTGTCGAGCGTGATGACTTCCTCCTCATCGCCTTCCTTGTCCTCACCCTTGGGCTGGGCCTGCCCGGCGGGCTGGGGCGGCTGTCCGGGCTGAGCGAAGGCCCAGGCACCAGCGCCAGTGATGAGGACGAGCGAAACGAGTCCGACCGAGAGTTTCCGAGTATCCATGCGAGTGCTCCGTGGCCGAGCGGGAATCTCCGCCGCGGCGGTTGGGGGTTGCTGGCGGAACGCGCGTCCCGTCATGGAGGTATCAAAGCAGTGCGCCGCAGTTAAACATGATGTCAACGTGTCGCTCAAATCAAGCGAGGCTCCCTCCCTGCACGGCCATGAAACGGGCTGTGCCCAGCGAGCGATTCCCGCTTGGCGATGCGGTCAGCCCTTGGAGATCGGCGCGCTCCGACGAAGCACACGCAGTCCATTGCCCACGACCAGCAAGCTCGCCCCCACATCCGCGATGACGGCCATCCACATCGTCCCCAGCCCCGCCACCGTCAGCGCGAAGAAGACTACCTTGATCCCGATGGCGAGCGTGATGTTCTGGGTCAAGATCGCGCGGGTGCGGCGTGAGAGCCGCACGAACTCCGGCACGCCGCGCAGGTCATCCTGCATGAGCGCCACGTCGGCGGTTTCGAGCGCGGTGTCCGTGCCCGCCGCGCCCATCGCGAAGCCGATGGTGCTCTTGGCGAGAGCCGGAGCGTCGTTCACGCCGTCGCCGACCATGCCGATCGCGTCGCCGTGCTCTTTGGTCAAGCGCTCGATCTCGGCAAGTTTGTCCTCGGGGAGCATCCCCCCACGAGCCTCGTCGATGCCGACGATCTTGGCGATGGCCGACGCGGTGGTCTGGTTGTCGCCCGAGAGCATGAGCGTCTTGACGCCCAGGTCGTGCAAGGTCTTGATCGCCTTGAGGCTGCTCTCGCGGGGCGTGTCGGCGACGGCGATGACGCCCAGCACCGCACTCTCCGAAGCGACCACCACCGCCGTCTTGCCCTGCACCTCGAAGTGACTCAGGACGGCCTCAACTTCCAGCGAGCAGACCTTGCGCTCCTCGGCGAGGCGGTGATTGCCGACGAAGTACACCGCACCGTGGATGCGTCCTTCGACACCCCGGCCCGTGAGCGACTTGAAGTTCTCGACGCTCGCCCGCTCGCCGCTCCACGCCGCGACGACCGCGAGCGCCACCGGGTGTTGCGAGAGGGCATCCAGACTCGCGGCGATGCGGAGCACCTCCTCCTTACTCGCGCCGTCGATGGGCTGCACGTCTGTCACGCGTGGCTTGCCCTCGGTGATGGTTCCGGTCTTATCCAGCGCGACGACCTTCAACTTGCGGCCGTTCTCCAGATGCACGCCACCCTTGATGAGGATGCCCCGTCGCGCCGCCGCCGTCAGGCCGCTGACGACCGTCACCGGTGTTGAGATCACCAAGGCACACGGGCACGCGATCACTAGCAGCACCAGCGCTTTGTAGAGCCACGGGTAGAACGGCTGCCCGAACGCGAGCCACGGCATCACGGCGACCAGCACCGCCGCGACGCACACCACCGGCGTGTAGACCCGGGCGAAGTTGTCCACGAATCGCTGCGTCGGCGCTCGGCTCCCTTGCGCCTCCTGCACCGTCCGGATGATCTTGGCGAGCGTCGTCTGATCCTTGCCGCCGGTGGTTCGGAACTCAAACACGCCCGACTCGTTGATCGTACCGGCGAAGACCTTGTCGCCCGCCTTCTTGTCCACTGGGACGGATTCACCCGTAACCGGGGCTTGATTGACGCTCGACTCGCCGACAACTACGACACCGTCGAGCGCGAGCCGCTCGCCGGGCTTCACCTGCACGACGCCCCCCACAGGCACCTCGCCGGCGCGCGTCAACTTCCACGATCCGTCGGGCTGCTTGACGCTCGCCTCGTCGGGGGCCATCGCCATGAGCCCCTTGACGGCGTTGCGGGCGCGGTCCAAGGCCTTGGCCTCGATCAACTCGGCGAGGCCGAAAAGAAACGTCACCAGCGCGATCTCCGGCCACGCGCCGATCACCGCCCCGCCGATGATCGCGACGGTCATCAGGAAGTTGATGTTGAGCGTGAGGGTCCGCAGCGCGATCCAGCCCTTCTTGAGCGTTGGAAGGCCGCCAAGCAGGATCGAGACGACCGACACCGCAATTATCGGGGCCGAGGTCTCCTTGACGCCCCCGAAGTACATCGCTTCTGCGGCGGCCGCGAGTACGCCCGACAGGGCGAAGACCCCGTGCTGCCGCCACCAGGGACGTTCCGGGCTCTGGACCGCAGGCGGATGTGCGGCGCACACTCCATCCGCGCATGCTGCTCCAGACGAACTCTCAGCCGACGGACGCGGTGCGGGTGGCATGCCGATGTCGGCCAACGCGGCGACGACGGCAGCTTCGGCGGTGCCATCGTGAATCACTGTCAGCCGACGACCCATGAGGTCGAACTGCAGATCCGAGATGGCCGCGAGTTTCCCGAGCCTCCGTCGGATCAACGCCTCTTCGGCAGGGCAGTCCATCGCCGGGATGGTGTAGACGCTTTCTGGCACGGTTTACTTCGATCCTTCCGCTTGATGCGGCTGGGAATCGTATTTGACCCGGACCACCGAGCCCTCGGGAGGCAAGCCGGGGAAGCGGACCGAATAGGTAGCGTGGCTGTCTGCCGACGATCGCGGCCCACGATATGAACCCCTCGGGCCGGTTTGGGTCTGTGCCGCAGGCTTGCGGTAGTTGACCGCTGCGTCATAAACGACTTGTCCATCGGGGCTAACGACCTGAACGTCAACGTGGCCGCCCTTTGTTGCCTCCGCAGCATCAAGGCGGCCGTCAACGACAAGACCTCCGTCTTGCTCGTACACCTCGGGCGGATGCGAGAGTGAAGCGGTGAGCGTGGGTTGGAGGGCGAGATAGCCAGTCTTCACCAAATCGGTGCGATTTGACGCGCACCCGGCAAGCAGGAAGGACACGGCAACAACAGAAATGACTCGGCGCATTGGGATCTCCATGAACGGGAAATGCTTCGGGCGTGCGCGAGCACGCCGCGAAGCGGAGTGTTTACTTCTTGGGGGCGTCCTTCGTGTGGTCGTGACCGTCCCCTTCTTTGTGGTCGTCATGCCCCTTGGCTTTGCACTCCTTGCACTCGCCATGCCCGACGACGCGGAGAGCGGTGCCTTCACGTACCCACAAGTGCGCACCCTCCCCGTCGGCGGTGACGAAGTACTGCGGCTCGCTCTTGACAGGCTGCGAAGCGCCCTGCCCCATCATGACGGCAGCAAGCGCGGTGAGGCCAACTCCGGTGACGAGGCCTGCGATCATGGACTTTGAACGACTAACAGCGGGGGAAGCAATCTGACTCATCGAAGAACTCCTATTGATGGACACGGAACACATTTAGTTCTGCACAGATCACCGGCACGCGCCGGGTAGGCAGGCCGAAAGGCTCACTGATCGGGGCCACTTGGCGCTGCGCGCCCCGGGTTGTCGGGCTGGGCCGCGGAACTCGCCGCGGGCGTGGGAGCGTCAGTGGAACTGGTCGCCGCAGGGGCGGCGTCCGTGGACTTCACTTCCAGCGGTCCAGTCTCGGGCTTCTCCCACGGTTGTTCCGCCGTAACGAGTTGGCCGCCAGGCTCCCGTCCCGTGAAGATGCGATAGAGCGCCGGGAGCACAACGAGCGTCAAGAGCGTGCTGGAAATCAGGCCGCCGATGACGACTGTTGCCAGTGGTTTCTGCACCTCGGCACCGGTGCCGTGCGCGAGCGCCATCGGCACGAAGCCCAGCGACGCCACCATCGCCGTCATGAGCACTGGCCTAAGCCGCACGAGACAGCCCCTGAGAATCGCGGCGTCGCGACCGAGCCCCTCGCGTCGCAACTGGTTTATGAAGGACACCATCACGAGCCCGTTGAGAACGGCCACGCCCGAGAGAGCGATGAACCCCACGGCTGCGGAAATGGAGAATGGCATATCGCGCAGCCAGAGCGCGACGATACCGCCGGTCAAGCCAAGCGGCACCGCACTGAATACCAACAGCGCGTACTTGACGCTCTTGAACGTTGAGAAGAGCAGCAGGAAGATCAGGAAGAAGCAGATCGGCACCACGACCGTGAGTCGCTGCTTGGCCGCCACGAGGTTCTCGAACTGCCCGCCCCAGACAAGCCACTGGCCTGCTGGCAGTTGGACCGAAACCATCTTTGACTGGGCCTCTTCGACGAACGAGCCCAGATCTCGGCCGCGCACGTTGCACTGCACCACAATTCGTCGCTTGCCGTTCTCGCGGCTGATCTGGTTGGTGCCTTCAGCGATATCGATCTTGGCAACGTTGCCCAGCGGGACGAAGCCCATCTCATCGATAGGCGCGCCCAGACCGGTCCCGCCGTTCGCACTCACAAGACGCACGGCCTGCCGCTCGTCACTCACTTTCGGAAGCGGGATCGGAAGCCGCCCGAGCGTGTCGATCTTGCCGCGGAGGGCATCGGGAAGTCGAACAACCAGATCGAAGCGGCGGTCCCCTTCAAACACCTGACCGGCCTCACGTCCGCCCATAGCAACCGCGACGACCTCCTGCACATCGTGCACGGAGAGGCCGTAGCGGGCGATCGCGGCCCGGTCGATGTCCACTGTC
>CAZSZO010000065.1:0-17318 GCA_964611125.1 uncultured Phycisphaeraceae bacterium
CGCCGCTCAAGACCAAGGCGGGCCTGCAGAAGATCAGCACCGACGACCTGCACGTTCGCGCCGGCGAGTTCGTCGCCAGTGAGGTCGAGGACCTCATGGACAAGGAGGGGCTGGTCGAAGGGGCGTGCGCTGAGATCGTTGAGCACACCAAGGACCGCAGCGCGACGCTGATCTTCTCGTCTGGCATCCGCCACGGGCAGCACCTCGTGGATGTGCTCAAGGCCAAGCACGGCATCGAGTGCGGCTTCGTCTCGGGCGAAACACCCGACGGCGTCCGCAGCGCCATCCTGAACCGCTTCCGCGCGGGCGGCCTGAAGTACCTCTGCAACGTGAACGTGCTGACGACCGGGTTCGACGCCCCGCACATCGATTGCGTGGCGCTGGTGCGGCCGACCATGTCGCCAGGGCTCTACTACCAGATGGTGGGCAGGGGCTTCCGGCTTCACCCCGGGAAAGCCGACTGCCTCGTGTTGGACTTCGGCGGCAATGTGCTGCGGCACGGGCCGGTCGACGCCATCCGCATCTCCACCGACGATCGCGGCGACGGCGAAGCGCCGGCCAAGGAGTGCCCCAACTGCCAGGCGCTCATCGCGGCGGGATACCAGACCTGCCCGCAGTGCGGCCACCAGTTCCCCGAACCGAACCGCCAGCAGCACGAGGCGAAGGCCAGTACCGAGGGCATCCTCTCCGGGCAGACCACGCGCGAGGATCACCACGTCAGCGAGACGACGTATCACGTCCACTACAAGCGCAGCGATCCTTCAGCGCCGCTGACCATGCGAGTCGAGTACCGGGTCGGCTTCAACCGCTACTTCCGCGAGTGGGTCTGCTTCGACCACACCGGCTACGCGCGCACGAAGGCTGAGGCGTGGTGGCGGGCACGCTCCGTTGAGCCGGTGCCGGGCGGCACGGAGGATGCGGTCGAGATGGCCAAGGCGGGGGCGCTCGCGCCGACGCTCTCCATCACCGTCGAGAAGAAGGCCGGCGATCAGTTCGAGCGTGTCGGATCGCACCGCCTTGGAAACAAGCCGCCACGGCTTGAGAGTGACGAGGGATTGCCAGAGCAACCGCCTGAGCCCGCGGGCATGACGTACGGCATCCCCGACGAGGAGATCCCGTTCTGACTCCCGCCACCTCTCAACAACTGTGCGACGCGGCTCGGGCGTACTTGACCGCTGGGCTGTGCGTGCTGCCAGCGTCGCGCCGCGGCGACGACAAGCGCGTGGCGTTGCCGCGATGGGCCCACTTCCAGAAGCGTCTCCCCACCGCCGGACAACTGGATAGCTGGCTCAATGCCAAGCCAGACTCGATCTGCGTAGTCGCCGGCGCAATCTCGGGCAACCTTGAGATGATCGACTTCGACTGCGCCGGGGAGGCCTTCGAGGCCTGGCGGTCGATGGTTGAGGAGATCGAGCCCGGCATTGTCGATCGTCTGTTCGTGGAAACCACGCCTTCGGGCGGTCGCCATGTGGTGTATCGATGCGAGGCGCCGGTCTGCGGCAACACCAAACTCGCGCACCGCCGCATCGAGGTCGATGGCCCGGGCGAGACTGTTGTCGCGGGCAAGTCGATCGCGGCCCGCAAGGACCGCGACGGCCGCTGGTCGGTTTCCGTGACGCTCATCGAGACTCGTGGCGAAGGTGGAATGTTCCTGTGCGAGCCATCGCCGGGCTACCAATCCGTCGCCGGGCGGCTCGACGTCCTCGCCGTCCTCACCGCCGAGGAGCGGGAAGTACTGCTCGGTTGCGCCTGGCGGCTCAACGAGGCCACGCCCGCCGTGGTCGGCAACGCACCACCGTTGCCCGGCCCGCAGATCCGCCCGGGCGATGACTTCAACGCTCGCGGGGACGTGCGAGCGGTGCTCGCGAGCCACGGTTGGGTGCTGGTCAAGTCTGGCGAGAACGAGCACTGGCGACGGCCCGGCAAAGCGGCCGGCACGAGCGCCACGCTCAAGGACGGCGTCTTCTATGTGTTCTCCAGCAACGCAGACCCGTTCGAATCCGGACGTGCATACGCCCCGTTCGCGGTCTATGCGATGCTCGAACACGCGGGTGATTTCAACGCGGCCGCCGGGGCGCTCCGCGCCGACGGGTACGGCACGGACGTGCCTGATACCGGGGAGGTCGACCTTTCCGCGTTCGGCAGCGAAGCTCACGACGCCGAGCCGATCGAGCGTCTGGAACGCCCCGACGACCCCGGTCCGTTCCCTGACGTCCTGCTCGACGTTCCGGGCCTGATGGGCGACGTCATCGCGCACAACCTCGCGTACGCGCCGCGGCCACAACCGCAACTGGCCCTCGCGGGAGCCATCTGCCTGCAGGCCGTGCTCGCGGGGCGAAAGGTGTGCGACGAGCGCGGGAACCGCACCAATGTCTACTGCGTGGGGCTTGCCAAGAGCGGCGCGGGCAAGGATCACGCGCGGAAGCTCAATCGCGACATCCTCTTCGCTGCCGGAGCGGAGGACTTGGAGGGCAACGAGGACCTCGCCAGCGACGCAGGCCTCTTCGCAGCGGTCGAAGCTGAGCCCGCGAGTCTGTTCCAGTTGGATGAGTTCGGGCGTTTCCTGCGGACCATCGGTGACGCGAAGAAGGCCCCACACCTCTTCAACGTCCTCACCGCCTTCATGAAGTTCTACAGCTCCGCCGACACGTTCGTGCGCGGCAAGGCGTATGCCGATCCAAAGCGCAACAAGGCCGTCGATCAACCGTGCGTCGTGCTCTACGGCACGACTGTGCCCGACAGCTTCTGGGAGTCACTCACCTCCGAAAGCCTCAGCGATGGATTCATCGGGCGGCTCCTGGTCTTCGAGAGCCCGCAACGTCCCAAGCGGCAGCGCCGGACACGCGTCGCTCCGCCCAAGTCGGTCGTTGACCGCGTCCGGTGGTGGGCCGAGTTCTCGCCCGGGGGCAATCTCGGCCGGGAGCACCCCGAACCCCTGCTCGTTCCTTCAACGCCGGAGGCAGCAGCGCGGTTCGACGCGCTGGCCGATCACGCCGACGCGGAAATGGAGACCAAGGGCGAGGGGATCGCGGCGGTGTGGTCGCGGGCCGAAGAAAAGGCATGCCGCTTGGCGCTGATCTACGCCTGCTCAGCGTGCCCGGAGAAGCCGGTCGTTGATGAGCGGGCCGCGGCTTGGGCGTGTGAACTGTCCAGCTACGTCACACGGCGGCTGCTCTTCGAGGCCCACGTGCGCATCGCCGACGGGCAGTTCGACGCCAGGCAGAAGCGCGTGCTCCGGATCATCGACGAGCACGGAGGCAGCCAGGGGATCAGCCACACCCAGTTGCTGTGGAAGACGCGCTGGCTGAGCGTGCGTGAACGGCAGGAGGTCATCGAGAACCTGATTGCCACCGGGCAGATCAATGAAGTTCGGGTTGCAACGAAGGGAAGGAGCGGAATCCGCTATGTTTCCAAGGCCTGAGCGTACACCGACAACTTCGCTGCTTGTTTGTGGGTCCGTTCAGTCTCTCTACACGCGTGGGGGGAGACGGAGGAGGTATGCAAACAAGCAATCATCTTTCTCTTCTACCCAATTCCCATGTTTTCCGCGTGGAAAACGCCATCTCTCCGCCCGCCACGCTCCGGCCATCCGGACTTCATTGAAGCGCAGCGTGGCATTCCCGGGTGGGAGCCTTACAGCCGGAAGCCTTACGCGAGGGGAGGCGGATGGCGTTAGGTACTCCCGGGCCGGAATCCAGATCCGACGCCCGCGGGAACAGCCGCGCTTGGCGACAGAGTTTGTTTCACCCGTCCGAGCGCGGGGCGGCCCCGTGGCGGGGTTGGTACGCCTCGCCGCCAATGACGCGACGTGGGCCAACGTGGGCGGACCCGTGGCCAACGGGCGCGGCCCGTAGCGCGGGGGAATCGGGGCGCTAATCGCTCCCGGACGGGCCCGTCGCCCGAGCGATCCAGCCAACCAGCGATCCACCGATCCCCGGACCCACCGCATGTGCGGCGGGCCACCACGACGCCCCATGCGCCGCGCCGGCGCTCACGACGGAGATCGCTATGAACATCGAAACGCTTCCCATCGACGCGGTTCACGAGTACGACCGCAACCCCCGCACCATCAACGACGCCGCCATCGACGCGGTGGCCAAGAGCATCGAGGCGTTCGGCTTCAAGGTGCCGATCCTGATCGACGCCGACGGCGTGATCATCGCCGGGCACACGCGGCTCCGCGCGGCGCGGAAAATCGGGCTGAAGGAGGTGCCGACCATCCGCGCCGATGATCTGACGCCCGAGCAGGTCAAGGCGCTCCGCATCGCCGACAACAAGGTCGCCACGCTGACGTCCTGGGACATGGAGCTGCTGCCCCTAGAACTCACCGACCTCAAGGGCATGGACTTCGATCTCGCGCTGCTCGGCTTCAGCGCCGAGGACCTCAGCGCCATCATGGCTCCCGCGGGCAGCGAGGGTTTGACTGATCCCGATGACGTGCCGGGCGCACCGGACGCAGCGACGACGGTGCCCGGCGACATCTGGGTGCTCGGCAACCACCGCCTGATGTGCGGCGACTCATCCAAGCCCGAGGACCTAGACCGTCTGCTCGATGGCCAGCCGATCCACCTCGTGAACACGGACCCGCCGTACAACGTGAAAGTCGAGCCGCGCTCGAACAACGCAATCGTGGCAGGGCTGAGTTCATTTGCGCTTGGGAAGAAGGCCAACGCCGACGAGCACGACCAGCAGAGCGCCGACCTCAACCGATACCCGGAGAAGAGCCGCGCCACGCACAAGAAGCTCCGGGCCAAGGACCGGCCGCTGGCCAACGACTTCGTGTCCGATGACGAGTTCGACCGACTGCTCGCGGCGTGGTTCGGGAACATCACCCGCGTGCTCATCCCCGGCGGCACCTTCTACATCTGGGGCGGCTACGCCAACTGCGGCAACTACCCGCCGGTGCTCAAGCGGTGCGAGCTCTACTTCGCGCAGGCGATCATCTGGATCAAGGAGCACCCGGTCCTCACGCGGAAGGACTTCATGGGCAACCACGAGTGGTGCTTCTACGGCTGGAAGGAAGGCGCGGCGCACCGCTTCTTCGGCCCGGCCAACGTGCCCGACACGTGGTCGATCAAGAAGGTAAACCCGCAGAGCATGGTCCACCTCACCGAGAAGCCCGTCGAACTCGCGCGGCGTGCTATCGAGTTCTCATCGCGTCCCGGCGAGAACGTGCTCGACCTCTTCGGGGGAAGCGGCTCAACGCTCATCGGCGCGGAGATGACCGGGCGGCACGCGTTCCTCATGGAGCTCGATGCGCTCTACTGCGATGTCATCGTGCAGCGCTGGGAGAAGTTCACGGGCCGCAAGGCGGAGCGACTCCCGGCAAAGGGTGTGGCCGAAGAGAAAGCCGCGACCACCCACAAGCGGGTCGCGGCTGGGAGCAAGGCGTGATGCACGCCTCACTCGTCGTCGAGCATCGGCAGAACTCCGTCGGTCGCTTCGTCCCATTCAAGGGCGTGGCGCTCCGCGATGTCCTCGAGGTCGTGCTCGGTGAGGTAGTCGGCCGTCTTGCGCCCTTGGCAGGCGGCGGCAGCCCGCGCCAGGTCCGTCCATTCCTCGATGGTGAGCATCCGGTCTTGCCGTGCGCCGAGGAGGTACAGGGCGGCCTGCAGCACGGCATCGAGTTGGGCTTGGGTCGGCGCGGGCTGCGGGGCGGGGGTGGCGCTCATTGCTCAGGCTCCCTTGCCAGCGACGAAGACGCCGCGTTCATGCTTCTTGAAGCGGGCGGCGGTGCCCTTAGCGGCGATCTCGCGGATGATGGCGGCGTAGAGCGTGGCCTCGGGCGTCTTACCGCCGGGGCTGGTCCAGAGTTTCTTGGCCTCCATCGCCGCGATCATCTCCTTGGCCCGCATCGGAACCTCGCTCGCGGCGAGCACCTGCGCCGCCGCGTCGAGGGCGCTGACGCGCTTGGGCTTGGTCTCCTTTCCGGGCTTCGGGGCCCTCGGCGTCTTGGGGGCCTTCTCGCCTTGGGTCTTCTTGCCCTTCGTAGCCGCGCCAAGGTTCGCGTTGTTGGCGACCTCCTTCTCGCTGGGGACCTCGTGGTCCTGCTTCCCGCCCGCCAACCGGTCGTTGATCTCCGCAATCGCTGCCTTGCGGAGGCGGTCCGTCTTGGCGGCCCCCTCGGTGCGGGCGGCGCTCTTGGACATCTTCGGGGTGCGCGGGGTGCGGGGCTTGGCGGGCTTCTTCGTCTTCGTGCTCATGGTCATCTCCGAACTGGGGGTTGGAACCCCCGCCGCACATTGCGGCGGGGAAGCGTGGCCGTCGCGGTTCCCCGCGACCCCGCGTGGGTTCTGTCAGCAGCCCGCGACGCGCTCCATCTCGTTGAGCACGTCGTGGACCATCGAGTTGGTGGCGGCGGCCCGGCCCCGGCGGTCGGTCCCGTAGACCACCTTGGCGACCTCGGCGGCCTTGGCGTAGCGGCTATCCCGGTCCTCGTCGCGGGCGATGTGCGCGATGCAGATGTCCTGCCTGCCCGCGTGGCGCGTGTTCTGCTCGATGGTCACTTCCGCGCCGCGCTCGGTGCGGCTGATCTTCACGTCCTTCTCGATGCCTTCGATCACGATCGTTCTGATGTTCATGGCGTTGCTCCTTGCGGTTGGTGGTTCTGGTCACTCGGCGTCGTTCAGAAAGGCCTCGACGTGCTCGGGGTCCATGTTGCTGAGGAACCCGACCAGATCAATCAGGTCGCTGCGGACCTTTCCGAGGCTTCCCGCGAAGCCCCAGTTGCGCGGGTCGGCCTTGGCCCCCTCGGCGTGCTTATCGAGTTCCATCTGCAGCACGTCCATCAGGCGGGCGATGTCGTTGCGGCGTGCGGCGTACGTCTCGGCAGCGGTCGGTTCGGGCTTGGTGGTCTTCGGGGTGCGCTTCGTCATGGTCGTGCTCCTTTGGGTTGGTGGTCTCTGGTAAACAGCGAAGCCCGCATTTCGCGGGCTTCAGGTCGTCGGGTGGTTGTCGTTCTTGCGGTCCCAACTCGTCGTGTCTTTCGGCTGGCCAACCGCCCGGAGGTAGTCGACCAACTCGTCGGCGTTCCATGTGTCGCCGTCGATGGCGTCGTGCTCGTTAGGGGCGTCGGTATCGCGGTCGATCTCGAAAAGGCGGAAGCCGCCCAGCGCTCCGGGGCGCGGTCCCCAGTGGCCGTCGAGGTGGCGGCCGCGTCCGGCGGGGACGGTCGCGATGTTCCAGGTGCGGCCGTCGGGCGTGTGGATCTCGATCGCGGGGATGTGGAACCCGCTCTTGGCGAGGGTCTTGGCGAGGTCGAGCGTGGTCTTCGTGGTCGCGTTCATGTTCGTGGTCTCCGTCGCGTGCGGGGGGTGCGTTGTTCCCGCTCGCGTTGGACACACATTGGCCGGCTGATGGCGAACAGGCAAGGCGATCGGCCTTCATTTCTCGATGATTCTGCGACATGTGGGCAACTCGGCCAAACATGTGGGCGGCGCGGGAAAGCGGGCCGCACAGCGCGGCTTTCCCACCCGCCCGCTGGCCACGGGTTGGCCCACGATCGCCCACGTCGCGTCCTCGCGGCGGGACGTACCAATCCCCACCACGCGACCGTCGGCGCTCGGACGCGCAAACAAACTCTGTCTCCAAGCGCGGCTGTTCCCGCGGGCGTTGGCTTTCGATTCCGGCGGGGAAGTACCTATTGCCCCCTCCCCTCCCCCGTTCGGACTCCGGCTGTAAGGCTTCGGGTAGGCGCTGCCTGGCACGCCAACTGCATGTCCGAATCGGTGCGACGATGGCGTGCGATCCGCACGCCGCACGCCCGTTGCGCCGAACCTATTGCGCGCCCGTCGCGCCCGCGCCGGCACGGGGGGGGTGGGCGCAACAGGTAGTAAAGAGGGGGGTGTGTTGTTGTTTGCTCCATGATTTCTCGATGTTCCCGCGATGAACCTATTGCGCGCAAGAGGTTGCAATAGGCGCAACAGGTAGCTGCGCACCCCCGCTGGCGCTGCGGAATCGAGGGTCCGCGCTCGTGCTCACGCTGCGCCGGAGCGCTTCTTCGCTGTGTTTGAGCGGCAAAGGGCGCTGCGCAGACCGGTTTGTGTGGCTTTGGAGCGCGTTTTCATGCTTCGGCAACGTCCTCGATGAGCCTGTACAGCCGCTGGGGCGTGCCGCCGGTGGCCCGCTCGGCGAACTGGATGCGGCGCTGATCCATCAGCGCCTGCCGGACCTCGTCGTGCTCGCGGGGCGACCAGGCCAAGCGCCGGCTGAGTTGCCAGAAGGGCATCCACGGGTCGGCGGGGTGTTTGACCGCCCATTCCCGGAGCACGCGGATCATCGCCTTGCACTGGCTCTCGAAGTCGCCGGCGCTGACGTGCTGGCTGGCCTTGAAGAGCATGCGGCGGGTCTGATGTTCGACCAGCGCCCACGCCCAGTTCACCCCCTCGACGGAGATCTCGGGATTGCGGTGCCCAGTGCTGCACGCATGCACGAGCGCGAGGCGCCGGGCCTTCTCGTTGGCGCGGGCCCACAGTGCCATCCCCGCATGATCCGACTTGCCTTCGGCCTCGGCGTACGCGGCATCGGCCAAGGCGCGAATCTCGCCGAGGCGCACTCTCGCATCCGGTGTGGGCTCGACAAGTTTGGGTTCGGGGTGCGCGGTCTTCAGGTTGCCCTTGCCCGGCTTTAACTCCGCCCACCACCGCGCCCGCTTGAGAATCGCTTTCGGGAGTTCGTGCACATCCACATCCTGGCCGAGCCCGCGGCGGCCGGCCTCGAAGATGAGCATGCGAGCGAAGAAGCCGTTGGAGAGCATCTTCGGCGACAGCGCCTCATAGAAGATGTCTGGAATCGCCGTCCCGAAAAGGCACAGGCACGGCTGATCGATGATGCGAGGCTCCTCGTCGCTGGCCTTGACGCGGAGCGGGTAGATCGTGTTGGCCGAGGTGTACAGCTTCAGCAGCGTCTGCATGATGCCCTCGTACCGGGGGTCGCGCTTGGTGCCGTAGCCGCTGATGGCCTGCATGAGCGTGTCGATCTCGTCGGTCTGAAAGAGCATCACGGGCGTCAGGTGCATCCGGTCCTCGAGGCCTTCGCCGCTGGCGAAGCCGTCCGCGACCGCGCCGGCCATGCCGGCGCTCGCGAGTATCCGCTGGTTGACCTTGCGCGGGAAGTCCTTGCCCGTGCCGGTGTTGGCCAGCCCCAGGAGATAGATCGCGGTGCGGTTGTCCTGCGGATCGCGGACCTTTCGGCCCGCCAGCGCGGCCTGCAGCGCCACCGCGCCGCAGAAAGCCAGCACCGGCTCGGGGTACGGCGCGTTGGCGAGCGTGTAATCGATGACTTCGTCGATGAATCCGGGCACGCGCAAGAGCGACGGCGGCACAGGGCCGGGATCGATCGGCGCGGCCGGCGGCGGCTCGGCCTGCGGGGTTGTGACCTTGAAGACAGACAGATCGACATCGCCGGAGGCAGGTGCCGCACCAAATCCCTCGCGCCGAAGCGCCCGGGCGGCCGCCGCGAAGTCGCCGTCGTGCTTGAGCAGCGTGTACACGGCGAAGAGCGAGTATCCGCGGCTGTCCTCGAAGGGCGGCGCGTTGGTCGAGAACACATAGAACACGCCGCCCTTGAGCGTGGCGCTGCAGCCACTGTCCTTGCCAGGGCGGGCCCAGTGCTCGTTCTCGCCGCCGCTCACGCGTGACCAGCCATGCTCGACCAGCAGATCACGGACATCGCCGCGCTGGTTGAAGTCGTCGCCCGGCTTCAGGTCGCTGGGTGATGAGGCGGAGGAAGTCTTGTGCAGAGGACCATTCTCCACAGGATTCCGGGCCTCGTTGAGCTCCCACGCGCAGGCCAGCAAGCACTCGCGCTCCTCGGGCGTGATGACCGGCAACGCTGCAAGATCGCCAGCTGTGAGCACATACCCGTTCGACGGTGCGCACAGGAACATCCCGCCCTCACCGCGGGTCTCGATCATCGTGGCGACCGCACGCCAACAGCCATCGACACCCTTCCGCGGAGTGAATCGCTTGCCCGCAACCTCGATCGGATCAGCCCCGGGTGCGTCGAAGGACCGTTGCGCGAGTTTCATGTTGCCGCAGACAGGGTCCGAACACCGGTATGCGACATGGCGACCGCCCGAGGGTGTGGTCTCGACGACAAGGCGATCGATGAGGCCCGGGCACACCGCCTCGACCCGCGCTCGCCACGGCTCGAACGCCACGCCAGCCAGGTCGAAGTCGATCATCTCGAGGTTACCCGAGACGCGTCCGCACACCAGGCACAGATCACGCCGGGCGGGCCCGGCGAACCATCGCGCGTGCTCCGCCGGCGTTGGGAGCCGCGTCTGGTACGACTTCCACGAGCGCAGGGCAACGCGCTTGTCGTCGCCCTCGCGGATCGCCGGCAGTACGCAGAGCCCCGCGGCGGCATATCGCCGGGCCGCGTCCAGGGTTGAGGGCAACGGGAGCGTCATTCGAACGGCACCTCCCACGCCAGCGCGCGGTCGAGCGCTTCGGCAGGAGAGGCATGCACGTGCGCGGTCGTCCGCGGGCAGTTGCGAGCGAACCACATCTGCCGCGCCAGGTCCCGCGACGCGAACGCCAGGTACACCGGCTTGCCGAGCATGTGCGCCCAGCCCAACTCCAGCAGCGTCGCATGGCAGTCCGTGGCGTTGATCCAGGCGAAGAACAGGTCCGACTCCCTGATCCACTCAATGCACAGCCCCGGCACCACCCAGCGGGGGCGACTATTCACTGGCGCGGGCCACGATGGACTTGAGTCGTGCTGCCCGACGCCCGCGTGCCATCCGACCCACTCGTGGCTCTCGCCGCCGAACGGCACGAAGTGCGGCCCAGTGAAGATGAAACGGCCGCAGTCGATCGGCTGTCCGAACGGCGAGACGCCCAGTTGCGGCACCAGCGGCAATCGCCAGTTTCCCGATCCGTGCATCTTCCCGGCGAGGTACACACGACGCCTGGTCCGGGGACTGGGCGCAGCCGTCACGGCGGGTCGGGGCGTCGTGCTGGGCGGGATGGAGGAAAGTGTTCGAGTCGTCATGAAAAGTTCTCCGAGAATCCGACGGATTCGAAGTGACGGCGCAGCGCGGACGTGGCCGCAGCGCCGAGTGAGGGGCGACGGCGGCCATCCGTGGCCGCTTCCAAGAAGTCGTTGCAGACTGTGGCTAGGTCTTTGGGCAGAGCATCGATCGCAACGCGGACGTCGAGTTCGAGATCCCGTCGCCCGATCGATGACGCTGCCGTGAAGGACGGCTGGCGATCTGCCCCGGCCGCCATCGCATCATCAAGCGGGACCGTCGTCGATCGACCGCCCCGCTTGGCCGCGTGCTGGGCCCGGAGGATCGACGTCCCGGCCCGAGACATGGCAATGGCAAGGAACGCCATCGGGCGACCGCGCGACGGATCGAACTTGGGCCAGCGTTCCAGTGCGGCCAGGATGAGATCGGCGCGAAGATCCGCCGCGTCGTCGACGGGATAGCGGTTGCCGGTCAGACGGTTCGCGATCCCGTGGGCGGTCGCACCAAGCCGATCCAGATCGAGCGAGGCGAACGGCGGAGGTGTTGAAGCTGTGGCGCACTCAACCATGCGTCACCTCCTCGAAGATCAACCGCGCGGGCATTCCGTGACGAACCTCGATGGCGACGTTGGCGACGCCAACGGCGGCCAGTTCGGCGAGAAGATCAACAACCGCTCTCTTGACAGCAAAGTCAGTGTCTCCGACCTGCCTCGGGCTCGCCGACTCGGCCCCGAGCCTGACCTCTCGGATGACACGGGGAGGCGGATCGAACACGGGCCGGCCGTCCGAGACGCTGAGCGACTCGATCCGGCCGAACCCGATGCGATGCATCATTGCGATTAGCCGCTGTGAGCCTTCATCGAGCGATGCTCTGCGAACCTGGGCGTTGGTGCTGTTCAAGCCGCACCGCCTTGGCCGAGCGGCGTGCGGCGGCGGTCGATGCCGTCGAGTTCTCGGCGAACCTGCTCGATGGCCCGGCGGTCAAACAGTCGGACGCGACCGGCCAGGGCAGCCGGTTTGATCCACGGGCGGGTCGCCAGGACTCGCACGACCCGGTGAATGGGTTCGTCCAGTTCGCTGGCGATCACGCCGGCGGTGATCAGCCCGGGCGGTGGTGTCGTATCGATAGGGCGGGGTGGGGGCGCGATTCCCATGACGGCGGCTCCGATCCCGGGCGGCTTGCCCGGCTACCAGACCGCGGGTGGTCGCGCGACCGCCCTGGATGTCTCGGGATTCGCAGGACGGCAACCGGTCGCGACTGGTCGCGACCGCCCGTCCAGTGTCTTGTCGCAGCGTTACCGCTCGGGCCGCTTCTTGGCGACCTTGTGCTGGCGGTCCTCGCGCAGCCGCTCGGCTCGCTGCTCAGCGGCGAGCTTCGCGATGATCTCATCACGGTCGCCGGGCGTGTCCTCGTCGCCCGCGTGATAAGCGTCGAGGGGCTCGCCCGCATCAATCCGGGCATCAACCGCTTCCTGGGCCGCCCTTACCTCGGCGAGACTCTCTCCGTGCGTCTCCGACGAGCCGAATTCCCGGGCCTTCTTTGCCTTCTCGGCCTCTTTGCGGCGCGCCTTGAGGTACCCGGACCGCTCGATCGCCTTCGTCATCGTGGACGACCCGCAACCGACGATTCTGGCAAGTTCGTTCCGGCCCGGGAAGAACCCGCCGTGCTTCTTGACGTGTGCCTCGGCCAGGCTCATGGCTTCCTGCCAGGTCATGGTGTCAGCCTGTGATGCCTTCGCGCTGCCGCCGCTGCTCTCGCGAGCCGAACCGCTCACGATGGCCTCGACCATCGGCAAGATCGCGTCCCGGAACGCCGCGGCGATGTCGGCGGCGTTCGTCAGGTTCACCTGTGTCGGACCGGCCGTCTTCGAAGCGCCGCCTGGTTCCGCAGCAACCCCGCGCAGTGCGACGAGCGTACCGGTGCCGTGAACCGGCGGCCGATCCTCAAGACTCCCGGCCTTCATCACAAAGTCGATGACCCGCTCACGGCTGCCAATGAGTGCCGCGTGGTCCCGGGTCAACTTCGTGTCCAGCGGCACGCCCAGATCCGCCCTCGCGAGCAGGCCGTGCTCGGTGAGCCGCCATTCGTCGCCACCGACTTTCGTCACTCTGAACGGCCGGACGGCCCCCTCGGATCCCCGACGCCATTGGTCGATCGCCGCGGACCACCGGCTCCAGGATTCCGCCAGCAAAGGCTCGATCGCCTGAAGCAGTCCGGCCTCTCCGGTCACCGCGACCGTCGCTTCGATAGCCTCACCCTGACCCGCCATTCCCAGACGGATGGAGCTTCGTCGCTGCACAAGTCCTGCTTCCACAAGCAGCAAGATCGCCCGCTGTTCGGTCACCGAGAGCTGGTCAATGTCCACCGACTGCCACCGATCGGGGATACGCCGGAGGAGGGATTCGATCGCGTTGGTCAGGTCCTGGGTCATGCAGGCATGATCGTAAACCGCCGCACTCGCGTCGGCGTGGTGAAGGGTCGCAGGGCGCGGATCGTTGTTTCTGCTGCTCGTGGTTCGCGGCCGCCCGCCGTCCGGCGGGTTGATCGCCAGATGCCGACAGACTTATCCGCAATGCAGCTCGTTGTCGGTTCAGACCGTGTTTGGGGTATTCAGCCGAGGTCCAAAAACGACCGATATTCACCCAGTGAACTTTCGGGCGTGCTACCCGTATACACTCTTCCGTCCGTCCATGAACCCACCATCGATCCAACGCCTGATTGCATTCCTGTGTCTCGTGGCCTTCGGCCTCGGGCAGACGGTGTTCGCGTCGATGGGTGTTCGGTGCACGGACGCTTCGGGAAATACCCGAATTGAGTACGCCTGCATCAAGTCTTCCCAAGGCGAGTGTCTGACCCCATGCACCGAACCCGGTGTGCATGCGACCGATGACGACCACGAAGGGGATCCAACGACCCCGACGCCGTGCGAAGACGAACCCCTCGGTTCGCAATTGTCGGCCGCGAAAGTGATCCCCTCGAATGGGGCGATTGAACCGGTCTTCGCTGCCATCGCGGTAGCGTTCCTCTGGGATCAGTGGTCCTTTGCGGTCGAATTGCCCGTGCGGTGCGCTCGGTCTGCGCTGGATCGAGATCGACCGCCGGACGCACTGACGCGATTGCGGTCGGTCATCCTCACTGTGTAGCTGTGCTATCGGATCGATCGCCTCACAACGCTTGAAGCGTGATGGTGATCGTGTTGTCGTTGCGCGCCGGCCCAATCGGGTCTGGTACTGCGTGACGCTCTCATCCGCATCGCCACCAATTTTGTCAATCCAGTTCTCATGACCCCAGCGGTCAGACCACGCTCGGAATCGCTGCGATTCCAAACGCGACGCGGACGCCTGCGGGCGAGGGCGTTCCCGGTCCATCCAGCAGTAACCCGAGGTCCAAACATGAACCCAAAGACCCTGCGAATCCCATCTTCATCCGCTTGCCGGGTTGCCATTCCCTTGGGACTGGTGATTACTCTCGCGGTGTTTACTGGCTGTCAGTCCACGCCCCGAGCAGACGTTGATGCAGCTCGAAGTGCAGGCGAGGCCACCGGACTCTCCGCCCAGATCGAGTTCATCGCCGTTGGACCCGACGGCGGTCCTCTCGACGAACCTGACGCGGCGGGAGCCGTTCTCACGTTGGCCGATGCCCTACGACGGGCCGTCACCACCGATCCCGGACTGCAGGCGGCGATGGCAAGAGTCCGTATCGCCCTCGCCGACGCGGACCAGTCCAGGCTGCTCCCGAATCCCGTGCTCAATGTGGTACTGCGATGGGGACCTGGAAAGCCGCAGATTGAAGCGTCGTTGGCGCAGGACTTCGTGCAGGCGATGCAGATTCCTCGACGTTCCAGCGCGGCCGACAACCGGCTGCGGCAGGCTGCGGCGGACGCAGTGACAGTGGCGATCGACGTTGCGAGCGAGGTACAAGAGCGGTACGCGACGGCGCAGGCGTCGGCTGAGGTCGTGCCCTTGCTCCGCGACCGCATGGTGCTCCTCGAGCGATTGGCGGCAGTTGCCAAGTCCAGGCTCGATGCGGGCGAGGGGACGCGCAGCGACCTTGTCACCCTCCAATCCCAGCGGGTCGAACTGCAGGTGGAGATCGACCAAGCGGTGCTTTCTGAGCGGGAGGAACGCCTTCGGCTGGCACGCCTCATCGGCGAGCCTTCTTCGGCCGCATCGTGGACGCTCGACGCATGGACCGCGCCAGGCAACGACCTTCAGCCAGAATCTCGCTGGGTTGACGCGGCACTGTTACGCCGTCCGGAGATTCAGGCGGTCGCATGGAAGCTACGGGCGCTCGGTGATGATGAAGCGATTGCCCGTCTACTTCCTTGGGAGGGCGCGAGCGTTGGCGTCGATGCTCAACGCGACGACAAGTGGTTCGCAGGACCATCGGTATCCACACCGCTCCCCATCTTCGATATGGGCCAGGCCAAGAGAGCACGAGTCACCGCCGAGCAGCTGGAAGCCAGGCACGAACTGACGCTGACGCGTCGAAAGGTCGTGGAGGACGTTCGCGTCGCCTACCAGACGATGACCGCGAGTAACGCCAACCTCGCACGCATCCGCGACGAGTTGATTCCGCTCCAGCAGCAGCGCCGGACCCTCGCCGAGGATGCGTACCGAGCGGGACAGAGCGACGTCACCGCCCTGTTCCTAGCCGAACAGGACCTTCGGCTTACCCAGGCCAAAGCCATCGAGGTCGAGCGGCAGGCCGTAACTGCGTTCGTTCGTCTGCAGCGAGCCGTCGGCGGACCTGGCGTTGCGTCGCCGCTGATGGCCGCTCCCACCGCAGCCATCCCAACCCAATCCGACGCGGGCGCTGGACGCACGAGTGCTTCGCCACTCTCAGCCCTGCCCACGGTGTCGAACCGCTAATACCGCCCGCCGCATACCCCAGAACAGCACTCCAGCCATGAGATCAAACATGAACAACGTTCGAACGATTCGTCCACTTCTGACTCGACTCCATCTCCCGGCGATTGCCGCCGCAGTCATGACTTTGACCCTGCTCGCCGGGTGCAAGAAGCACACCGAGGGTGATGGGCACGACCACGGCTCCAAACCACCGGCAAAGGCCGACGAGCACGCGGGTCACGACCACGGTTCTGAGAGTGGCGGCGCTGAAGGTCACGCGGACGAGGTCAAGCTCACCGCCGAAGCCATCGAGCGCTACGGGGTAAAGGTGCAGCCAGCGCAGCTATGGGCGCTCAAGCCGACCTTCGTCGCGCCAGCCCGCGTTGGCTTCAACACTGAAGCGATGGCGCACGTTGGCTCCCCGCTGCGCGGCCGTGCGGTCGAGCTCAAGGTCCGCTTGGGCGACACTGTCAAGCGTGGAGATGCCCTGCTCGTGGTCGAAAGCCCGGAGCTCGGCGAGGCGCAGAACGACTTCTTCCAGAAGCGAATCGCCGCTCAGTCCGCATCACCCGCCGTGGACCTCGCCAGAGTTGCATGGGAGCGTGCAAAGGCAGTACTCGAACAGTCCCAGGGCATCTCACTTACCGAAGTGCAAAAGCGCGAGGCGGAGTACAAGGCCGCGGTGGCTTCGCAGCGTGCGGCGGAAGCCGCTGTTGTCGGCTCGGAGAATCGCCTGCACCTGCTCGGCATGTCTCAGGCATCGGTGGAAGAGCTCGCCAAGACCGGTGAGATATCGCCGAGATACACGGTGCATGCGCCGATCGACGGTCAGGTGGTGCAGCGTGAGGTTACGTTGGGCGAACTGGTCAGCCCCGATCGCGAGGCGCTCCTGGTGCTGGCGGATACCAGCACGCTCTGGGTCCTGGCCGATGTCCCCGAGGCCCGGCTTCATGAGATCGCCGTCGGGGCCAAGTCGTGGGTGGCGGTCGGAACGACCGGTGCCCGGCGCTTCGAAGGGCAGGTCGCGTTCGTGGCCCCGCTGGTCGACGCCGCAACGCGGACCGCTCAAGTGCGCATCGAGGTGCCTGCCGCCGCATTGACCCTCAAGCCGGGCATGTTCGCGCATGTCGAGATCGTCGCAACCGACACTGCCAATCCGGAGGCCGCGCCGATGGTGGCGGTCCCTGATGAGGCCGTGCAGACGGTCGAGGGCGGCCCGGCGGTCTTTGTCCCTGTGAAAGGCGAGCCCAACACGTTTGCCAAGCGGGCGGTGACGGTCGGCCCCTCCGTCGGCGGGCTCGTGCCCATTCTCGGAGGCTTGGTCGAGGGCGAGGAGTTTGTGGTTGCTGGAACGTTCATTCTGAAGGCCGAACTGGGCAAGGGCAGCGCGGCCCATGAGCACTAAGCCATTCAACCGCATGTCATTAAGGAACCCCTGCCATGCTTGATTCCATCCTTCATTTCTCCATCAAGAACCGCTGGCTTGTGCTGCTGCT
>CAZSZO010000066.1:0-16906 GCA_964611125.1 uncultured Phycisphaeraceae bacterium
CCCACCCCCGGCCGCCCTCACTCCGGCTCCGCCCCGACCGTCCGCGCCCGCGCCTCGATCCTGCCCGCCAGTTCCTCCGCCCCTTCCGGCCACGGGCGTAGCGCCTCCAGCAGCGCCAACGTCGCCTGCGCATACCGCCGCCGCTTGGACTCGGCCCACCCCTGCATCCCGCTGATGTTGTCCCAGCGATCCGCCAGCTTGATCCACTTGGCGCTCACGCTCATGTGCCGCGCGTGCTCGCACAGGCGGGCCTGCTTCTCCTCCATCGTCGCCAGTTGCCCGGGGGCGAAGTAGTTGGTCACCTCGCCGACGATCGCCCCCACCTCGGCGCCGAACTCCCGACCGATCCGCGCCAGCAGCTCCCGGCAGCCCGCCTCGTCCGGCGGGCAGTCCTCCGGCACATCGTGCAGCCACGCCGCGGCGAGCACCGCCGGGCCCTGCCCGCACGCCCGCAGCGTGCCCACCACCCGCTCGGGGTGCCGCCAGTAGGGTTCGCCGCTGGAGCGCGTGTGCCCGCAGCCCTCGTGCATCGAAACCGCCAGGCTCCTGGCCCGCTCCACCACCGCTTCGCTCGGCTCGCTCATGCCTCACAATAGGGCATGGTTGCTCCGTCGCGCATGCTTGATCTCGGCCCGCGCCGGCGGCTATGCTATTCCGGACTCTGTTGTCTTCTATTCTCGCCCAAGCGTCAGCGTGCCGGGTTGACGAGCGTGACCGGGGTCGTCGCCAGGTGGGACGCATCGTGCGGCGCTCCGAGGTGTGCAAACCGGAGTGATATCGCATGCGGCGCCGCCCCGGCGCCGCCAAGGGACCTCCCATGAACCGCGTCCTCATCTGGGATCTGCCGACCCGCCTGTTCCACTGGCTCCTCTCGGGCGGGCTTTTCGCCGCTGCGGTCATCGCGCTCCTGCTGGGTGAGGACAGCCCGCTCTTCCCCTACCACGCGATCATCGGCCTCACGATCGCGCTGATGGTCTGCCTCCGCGTGATTTGGGGCGTCGTGGGCACGCGCTACGCCCGGTTCGGCACGTTCATCTTCGGCCCTGGCGCGGTGATTGAGTACGCTCAGGGCACGCTCCTCGGCGGCGGCAAGCGCTACATCGGGCACAACCCCGGCTCAGCCCTCGCGATCTTCGCGCTCCTCGCGATCGTCCTCGCGATGGCCGTCACCGGCATCATGCTGAGCCGGGGCGACGAGCGCGTGAAGGAGATCCACGAAATCCTGTCCTATGTCACCCTCGGCGTCGTGGTCGTGCACGTGCTGGGCGTGGCCTTGCACACGATCCGCCACCGCGAGAACATCACCCTGAGCATGATCCACGGCAACAAGGACGCCGAGCCAAGCGACGCCATCAGGTCCTCTGAGCCCATCGTCGCGGCCGTGTTCCTCGTCATCGCCGGCGCCTGGGCCGCGTCGCTCGTCCGCAACTACAACTCCACGACACAGACCACCACGATCCCGCTCATCGGCGCGGTGCTGCAACTTGGCGAGAACGAGAACAAGGGCGAAGCCGGCAACGACTCCGGCGGCCGGAAGGACCATGACGCTGACTGACGCTGACTGACGCCAACTGACGCCGACTCACGCCGCTCATGCCGCCCGCACGCCGCGCCCCTCTCCCCGCTCCGCGACCGCCGCGCTCGCCGCGCGGGCCGCGTCCGGCGCCAGCCGGCCCCCGGCCTGCCGCATCAGCTCGCGGACCGCCTCGCTCGCCGGCATCGCCGCGCGCTGCGGGCGGGCCTCGATCAGCGCCGCCGCAGTCGCCGCCGCGGCCACGATCTGCGCATCCCGCGGCTGCGGCCCGTCCAGCTCCACGCCATCGTCAGACGGGTCATCGAACCGGGCGTGGCAGAGCCGCACGCACTCAGCCGTGGCCTCGTCGGCCCCCAGCCGCTGGGCGATCCGCCCCGCCGTCTCGCCCCGGCTGTTCACCACCGCCCGCTCGCCGTGCGTAAGCGACTCGGGCTTGCCCAGCAGCGTCTCGGGGATCGCCAGCGACCCCAGCGCCTGCAACGCCGCGATCTCGCTGATCCGTTCGAGGTGCGCCCCGGGCGCCCCCAGCCGCCGGGCCGTGTCCACCGCCAGGCGGGCTGTCAGCTCGCCATGCCACACGCCCAGGGCCCGCCGCCAGGGGCCCAGCCGGGGCTCCAGCCGCTGCACCAGGGCCGCCCGCGCTGCCGCCGTCGAGCCCCCCGCCGCGGTCGCCGCATGATCGCACGCCCGGTCGATCACCACCGATTCCCATGTGCACACGCGATCGCCGCCGCGCTCACGGGCCACGCACGCCGCCGTCTCCGCCAGGTCGAGCGTGTCGCAGGTGAAGCTCGCCGGCTCCAGCGTGTGCAGGCCGATGCTGACCGTCACCGCCACCTCGCTCCCGTGGTGGCCGACGTAGGTGTCGCGCACCCGCTCGCGCAGCCCCTCGGCCCACACCCATGCCTGGCCGGTCTCGCCGCCGCTGCGGAGCACCACGAACCGATCCGGACCCCCGCGAAAGGGCACATCCGACGGTCCGCACACCGCGCGGAGCTCATCCGCCACCGACCGCAGCGCCTGCTCACGTCGCGCCGGGCCGTGCACCATCTGCACCGCGTGCAGGTCGTCGATCGCAATCACCAGCAGCGACAGCGGCCGCCGCCGGTCGTGCCGCAGCCGCCCCGACTCGATCAGCCGCTGCAGCGCCCCGGGCGCGTGCAGACCCGTCACCGGATCCACCGGTTGACCGGGCGCGCCAAGGTTCCGCCGCGGCGCCTGCCGCCGCTCCCCCGCCCCGCCCCCACCCCCCCCGTGCCCGCCGTCCGCAGTGCCGTCGCGCCCGCCTGACTGATCATCATGCTCGCCGTTCATGCGAAGCCTCCCTGTTCCATGGGAATCGCTGGCCGTCTCAGGACGTCGGCCCGATCGCCTCGCCGAATTGCCGTATTCGCAGGCATTCCGCCGGCGTCCGCCAGGCCGCGCAGATCCTGCGCCGCCCCCAGCCGCGCCTCCCCCGCCCCGGGCGCCCGTCCCAGCGTGCCCGCGGGTCGACTTACTGGTCGCCCTTGAGCGTCGCGTCGTCCATCAGGTACAGGCCAATCAGCCAGCCGCCCTCTTCATAAGGATCGACCTTGAACTTGCCTTCCAGCGTCCCGTGAAACGTCAGCCGCTGGTCGCCTGTCGCCGGGCGGGCCAGCTTCACCTCCACCGCGTCGTACGCCGTGGGCGGCACGCCGATGCAGCACCCGTCCCACTGGTTCAGCATCACCAGGCACTCGCGCGGGTTGTTCGAGGCCAGCGGGAACGCCACGAACCCCGTCAGCTTCACGTACTTCCCGTTCAGGTACGCCACCCGCTGCGGGATCCGCTTCTGGTTCATCCGCGGCTTGTACACCTCCTGAGCCGACACCAGCAGCTCCCAAGGCGCCCGCACCGGGTCCTCCTTCGTGCCCGCCCCCTTCACGACGAAGCGATCGTCAATCAGCAGCGACCCATCCTCCCGCTGCACCGCCTTCGACGGAACCAGCTTCTCCGCCGGGAAGGCCGGGTCGGCCGGGAAGGCGAACGGCTTGCCTCCGCTCGCCTCCGCCTCCTTCGTTTCGGGCTTGGCCTCGATCGGCGCTGTCGCCGCCTTGGCGAGTTCCGCCAGCGCGGCCTCCGCCTCGCCGGCGTCCACCGGCTTCTCCTCGGGGGCCGGCGCGGGCTCCGCGTCGCCTGCCGGCGAGGCCGCCGGGGCTGTGCCGCCCGGGAGTGCCTTGGATGCCTCTGGCTCGGGCTCGCTCGCCAGCGGAGCGGAGAGCGGTGCGGAGGGTGGTGGGGGGGATGCGGGTGGGGGGGTCGGCGACGCGGCTTCCACTGCCGGCGCGGGGCCGGACGGGGGGGGGGGGGAGTTCACCGCCACACTCGGCCCGGTCAGGGTGATGCTGGACCCGCCGCGTCCGAGCGCGACCACCACCGCCGTCGCAGCCACCAGCACGCCAATCGCCAGCCAGAAGAGTCGCATGCCTAACGATACGGTCTTGACCCCGCCGAGGTGCGGCCCGGCAGGGCCAAAGTGCGTCCCTCGCCACGGTCCTACTCACCCCAGCGGCCGCAGGTTCCGCGCAACCGAAGTCCGGTAGGCCGCGACTGCCGGAGCGATCCCCGCCGCCGCCGCCAGCGCCACCGTCGCCACAACGACCACCAGCGTCGCCTCCAGCGGCAGCCCGGCGTCCAGAACCAGCCCCAGCCGCTCCTTCAGCACCGCCGCGACGACCCGCACCCCGCCCACGCACGCCCCCACGCCCACCAGGGCCCCCAGAACGCCGATCACCGCTGACTCAGTCACGATCAACCCGAAGATCCGCCCCTGGCTGGCCCCCAGCACCCGCAGCACCGCGATCTGCCGCCGCCGCTGCTCCATCGAGTTGTACAGCGCCAGCATGATCGCCAGCCCCCCGCACACCATCACCACCGCCGCCATCGCCAGGAAGATCTGATCGATGTTCGACACGATCACGAAC
Source organism: uncultured Phycisphaeraceae bacterium (assembly GCA_964611125.1). Taxonomy (GTDB): domain Bacteria; phylum Planctomycetota; class Phycisphaerae; order Phycisphaerales; family UBA1924; genus JAEUIX01. The sequence continues at coordinate 4,480 of CAZSZO010000066.1, forward strand.
AACTGGCGCACCTGGTCGGCCGGGTTGGCCACCGTCAGATCCACCTGCCGGCGCAGCACCTCGAAGACCTGCCCGATCCCTGCCGAGGCGTCGGACCCCGGCCGGGTCTTCACCCGCATGTAGATCCCCGTGATCAGCTTGTCGGCCTCCTGCAGGTCCGCCTCGGTGGTCGTCTTGACCTTCGGGTCCTCGCGCTCGCGCCGGTCGTGGGCGTGCAGGATCCACGAGCTCGTCAGGTCGCAGAACACCGCCCGGTCATGGGCCGCCCCGGTCGGGCTCAGAATGCCGACCACCTTGAAGGGAAACTCACGGTGCACATGGGCCCCGGGCGGGTGGTCGTGCCCGTGGTCGTCGTGCCCGTGATCGTCGTGCCCATGGTCGCCATGCCCGTGATCGTCGTGCCCATGGTCGCCATGCCCGTGGTCGTCGCCCGCGCCGTCATCCGCCCCCGCCCGCGACGCACCGGTCCCGTGCGTCAGATAGATCGTGTCCCCAACCTTCAGCCCCGCCCCCGCCGCGGCCTTCGCCCCCGCCACCACCTCAAAGGGCTTCTCGAAGAACCGCCCCGCCTCCAGCCGCCACCGCCGATCCGCGGCCTGATCCGCCTCCGGATCGGGCTGAAACTTCGTGAAGAACTCCGGCGTGGTCGCCATCGTGGGGAAGCCGCGATAGCTGTCCCCCTGCAGTGTCGGCACCGCGTATTCCAGCGGCAGCGGCGGCCGCTCCTCACCGCCGCCCCCACCCCCACCTGGCCCCACCAACGCCAGGAACCGCGCGTACGTGATCGGCCGCGCCGGCGAGCGCGCGTAGAACACCGCGTTCAGCACCGACGGCAGCGGCCCCGTGTCCGCCGACACCAGGATGTGCATGTTCCCCGGCCCGCGCTCGAACGATCGCCGCCCCGCATCCTTCATCGACAGCAGCGCCAGCATCAGCGCCACCGATACCGCCACCATCAGCACCGTGGTGACCGTCGAGAAGAGCCGCGTCCGCAGGCTGCGCGTCACGATCGTGAAATCCGTCAGGGCCATGCCCACCGTCCCTTTCCAGTGTTCCGGTTCCTCGCCCTACAGCGCCACCCGCCGCTCGAACCGCGCCGCCATTCCCGGGTCGTGGCTCACGCACAGCAGCGCCGCGTTCCGCGCCCGGCACGTCTGCTGGATCAACTCCATCGCCCCCGCCGCGTTCTCCGGGTCCAGGCTCGCTGTCGGCTCATCGGCCAGCACCAGCACCGGGTCGCACGCCACCGCCCTGGCCACCGCCACCCGCTGCTGCTGGCCGATGCTCAGCTCCTCGCTCAGCGCGTCTGGCCGATCGATCCCCAGGCCCTTGAGCAGCCCCGCCGCCCGGGCCCGGTGCTCCCCCGCCGGCACGCGGCTGAACATCAGCGCCGCCATCACGTTCTCGATCGCCGTGAAGCCCTGCAGTAGGTTAAACGTCTGAAAGATCATCCCGATCGCGCGCCCCCGCAACCCATCGCGGGCCGCCCCGCGCAGCGCGTGCACATCCACCCCGTCGACCGTCACCGTCCCCTCCGACGGCTCCATCAGCCCGGCGATCAACTGCAGCAGCGTGCTCTTCCCCCGCCCCGACGGCGCCTGCACCAGCACCTGCTCGCCGCGCTCCAGCCGCAGCTCCGGCAGGTCCACCACCCAGCCGCCCCCCGCACCAGCCCCTCCGCCAGACCCCCGCCCCCCCCCGGCTCCGCCCGGGTAGTGGAACTTCAACCTCGATATCTCCAGCGCACACAGGTTCGCCAACGGTCCGTCCCATCTCGCGACGACGAATGAATGATGCCAGGACGCCCCACCTTCGCGCGGGTCGCGCCCCCGCCGCGAGCGCGGCACAACCCGCGGACCATCCTACCAGCCCGCAAGGACCCTGTTGCGTGTGTTTGCGTGCTACAGCAGCGCCTCAACAGCGCCAGCCGGTGGGTCTTATCGCCCCAGCCGAATGACCGATGGCTTCACGGCCCCAGGAACACATCGCCCGCCGCCCCCGGCGCCTCAGTCCCGATCAGGATCACCGGCTTCCCCGTCTTCTGCGCCAGGTCCGCCGCCTGCAGGCCCAACTCCAGCACCCGCGGCAGCCAGATGTTGTCCCCAGACGCCGTCAGCGGCGTCTTCAGCCACTCCGCCGAGCCGTCGTTGCACAGCGCCCACTGGCCCCGCCCGCAGTGATTGGGCGAGTTGGCGAAGGGGTTCTGCGCTTCCTTCCGGTACGAGCTGAGCGTGATCGGCGAACGGTCCGCCAGCACCACCATCCGCTGCGGCGACGTCCACCCAGGCCGCTGATGGCTGAACAGGTTCTGGAACGACACCGACACCTGATCCAGGTTCGCCCAGTCCCACGCCCCCGCCTGCGGCTTGCCCCGCGGGGCGGTCGCGCACCCCGGGCAGCTCAGCGGCTCCATCGTGGGCACGTACTGCATCCGCGCCAGCGTAAACAGGTTCGCCGAGTTCGATTCCTCCACCGACCCCACATTCCACCACGGCCGCCCCGCCAGCGACGCCGACGCCATCGGCAGCGAATCGCGCGAGTCGTTGGCGTACGTCCCCAGCCCCACGCCCGCGGCATACATGTTCGAGGCGCACGCCGCCAGCCGGTTCTGCTGCCGCATATTCGTGATCATCGGCGCCGCCACCGCGCCGCCCACCAGCAGCACCGCCGCCGCCGCCGCCAGTTCCCCCAGCCGGAAGCGCGATCGCGCCGGCCGCGGCGTATCCACGATCATCCGCACCGCCTGCCGGTCCGCCTCGGTCTGCACCGCGTCCAGCGTCCGCCGCACCAGGGCCTCGCGCCGCTCCGCCACCGTCGGGCCCCGCCCCAGGCTGCCTTCGCCGTCCGACTCCAGTTCCTCATGCAGCGGCCGAGCCAGCAGGCTCAGCAGCCCCGATACCTGCTCCGCCCGCGCCCGCACCGCCGACGGCGTCCGCCGCGCGTCATATCCGGCGCCCACCAGGGCCTCCATCGCCTCGGCGTCGTCAGGCGACAGCTCCGATTCAACGCTCACCCACCCGCCGCGCCGAGCCTGGGCAGGCCCCTCGGCGCCGCCAGAGACACTCGTGCCATCCCCCTCGCCCGCGCCCAGAGCCGCCCGGGCGATCCGGGCCACGATCGCCGCCGTCATCAGCTCCGCCGAGCCGCCCGCCGCGCGGGGGCCGGCGCCCAGTCCGTCCAGCAGCCGCAGGGCCCGCTCCGCCCGGGGCCGCAGCCCCTCCGGCACGTCCGCCAGCTCAAAACCAGCTGCGACCAGCGCATCCACCGCCAGGCCGTCAGGCGCCGAAAGCTCGGCGTCACCCATCAACCCGCCACGTTCATCCGCATGCTGATTCATCGAGCCGCGTCTCCCTGAAGGCCGCCTCCGGCGTTGCCGCCGCCACCCGCTCCGCGCGTGCCAGCCGATCCCGCTCCTGTCGCCTCAGCCGGGCCTTTCGGCCCCGCTCCGTTCCGACTCACCACCGACCACTTTCGGGCGAAAGCCGCCACCGCCGCGTGCAGTCGGCTCTTGACGGTCCCCAGGGGGATCTGCAAGGCCTCGGCAATGTCGTTGTAACTCAGCCGCTGGAAGTACGCCAGCAAAAGCACCTCGCGAAGCGTCACGGGCAGCTCGGACACCGCCCGCTGCACCAACCGATCCCTCTCGGCCACATCGGCGACCTCGCCGGGCTGGGCCACCTCGACCGACAGCAGGTCGACGAATGTCGGACCGTCCGACTCGCCGCCACCCCCACCGCCCCGTTTTCCGGACCCGGATACCGGGGCGGACAAGTCGAGCATCCTCCGACGGGTCGTTCTACGCAGATGGTCCCGGGCCTTGTTCGCGGCGATCGTGAAAAGCCACGGCTTGAACCGGCGCGACGCGTCGAACGCCTCCGCCGAGACATGAATCTGCAGGAAGGTCTCCTGGAAGACATCCTCCGCACCCGTACGATCCCCGACCAGTCGCACCAGGAACCGCAGCAGGTCGTCATGGTGCCGCCGGATCAGGATCTCCAGGGCTGCACTTTCCCCCCGGCGATACGCCTCCAGCACCGCCTCGTCGCTTCGCGTGTCTTGAGCCAAGTCCTGGAACCTTTCTGGCGCGACCTCGAGGCCCCGCAACTGGTCGCAAGTGTACGGGTTTCCCTGTGCGCGGGTTTGCCGCGCCCGCCATCGGCCGCCGCTCGCCGCCCCCAACGCTGCGGCGCTCGGCCCCTTCGGTCTGCGGACTCTCGGACCGCGCCCCGCCCCGTAACCGTTCCGAGCGCCCTCGAGCTTCCACCCAGTCCGCACAGAGCATCGCGCGGGTGCGGCCGTCCACGCCCTTCGACGCACGCGTCATTCCTGCGCGGTCGATGACACCCATCGCCCGGTTGTCGCGCCACGTCGGCCGGCACGGGCGAACCAACAGAGTGGCCCACCCAATGGCCGGCGCGTCCCCGGCCAGTGGCGTTCGGAAGCGCTTTCGGTAAGGAGTCCTCGCATGATCAATCGTCGATGGTCAACGTCCAAGGCATTCACGCTGATTGAAATTCTCATCGTGGTCGTGATTCTCGGCATCCTCGCCGCGATCGTGATCCCCCAGTTCACCAAGGCGAGCGAGGACGCCCAGGTCGGCAACGTCGAGACCCAGCTCCAGACGGTCCGCAGCCAGATCGAGCTCTACCGCGTCAAGAACAACGGCAACTACCCCCCCTCGATCACCGCTGGCACCGACTTCTCGGACATCATCGGCGCCGACTACCTCAAGGCCGCCCCCATCAACCCCCGCACCCAGACCTCGACGATCGCCGTCAGCAACCGCGCGGCCGCGATCTCGGCCACGGTCGTCCCCGGCGACACCGGCTGGATTTGGGATGACAGCACGGGCTCGGGCGGTAGGACCCTTTACTGCAACGGCTTCAACGAGGACTTCCGCGTCACCGGCGCGGCGAACTTCGGCATGCCGTGGAACCAGTAATCTGGTGAAATAACCCAGGATCAAGGCGGATGATCCTCGAGAGCGGATCATCCGTTATTCACGTTCAGCATCCCGAAAAATAGCGTGTAAGAAAGTCAGAAAGGTCATCCGGATCAACGGTTCCGCTGCAATCAAAGTCAGAGATATTAGCCGGTGGATTGGCAAAGAAGGCCGAGATGAAGTTAGAAAGATCGTCAGGATCGACGAGGCCATCGCCATTGAAATCGGCTGGACAATCAGCGCCAAACTCCCACGTGTCGTTCAGAAAGCCCACGGCCGCCAAGCCACGACCTCCGAACACAACAAATCTGCGACGACAGTTCATGAAGGCCATTGCATGGCCGCCTCGCGCCGGCGGCGACAGGGACGGCGAAAGCAAAATCCAACCGACACCGTCGAAGGCCCAAGAGTCGCCAATTCTAGTCTGGCCGGGAACGTTAAGAAGATCGCCGCCAAACAAAAGCGATTTGCCGGATGCTGAGTCAAAAGCAAGTCCAGTGCGCTCTCGAACAGGAGAATAGCTGGAAACAACCGGTAGCGTTATCCACAATGACTGTTGTGGATCGAACTGCCAAGTAGCAACCGTTGTCCCAACTGGCGCACATCTCCGATTGCTTTGAATCATCAGCACGCGGCCAATGGTCGGATTGAAAATCATGTTCTGTCCAACTGTGCATCCTGGTGATCCAGCAGTCGCGGCCAATGACCAGGTGTTGGTGTTACCGTCAAACTCCCAGGTTTCCGAGCTAAAATTTCCCAGGCCATCCACTCCACCGTACATAATGACTCTGTCGCGAACAGTGTCGTACGCGATCGAATAATCCGTCCTTCTGCCTGGTCCAGTGTTCGCAGGGATCTGTGTCCAATGTCCGTCAAAACTCCACGTGTCGTTCGACACCGTAAACGTGCCAGACCCGCTTATGGTGTTAGTGCCGCCATACATGATGAGTCGATTACGCGCAGCATCGTAGGCGAACGAATGTCCGGTCCTGGCGGGACCTGCCACCGCAAGGTTCATTCGTTCCCAATTGTCGCCATCCCAAGTCCATGTGCTTCCCACAAGAGTGTTTGAAGTCTGTCCGCCATGCAAAACGACGCGTCCTAGTTGCGGAAGATAGCCAATTGCCGCTCCGCTGACTGCCGTCGGGGAGCTTGCCGGCGCACGCATCAGCCAAGTCGGGCCCGGTTGGGCCAATAAGCTTTGCGCGGTGACGGCGATCTGGGGCCCATTTCTTTTTGCTGGGTTAGGTGGCCAGACGAGGTGCGGTATTCGAGAGTATCCGTAGGGAGTGGTATCATGCGTAATGCGTTCACTCTTGTTGAGATCTTGATCGTGGTGGTCATCCTCGGCATCCTCGCCGCGATCGTGATCCCGCAGTTCGCCCAGGCCAGCGTCGACGCCCAGACGACCGCGACCTATACCGAGGTCCAGAAGCTCCGCCGCCACATCGAGGTCTTCAAGGTCCGAAACTCCAACGCCCTGCCTTCCGTCGCCGTCGGCGACGGCACCTGGGGTGAGCTCGTCGGCGTCAACGGCGAATACCTCATGGCGCCTCCGTACAACGCCTGGGTTGGTGAGCCCCACGGCCACGACATCATCTTCGGCACCGGGCCCGACACCGCCTTCCACCAGGACTACGGCTGGATCTACGACCCCACCACCGGCGACATCTGGGCCGGCGCCTTCGACGCCAACGACCAGCCGCTGCCGCGCCCCTGATCGCTCCTCATGGTCCAGCACCCTCGGCCCCAGGCCCGCCCCGCGCGGCCGGGGCTGTCGCTGTTTTGGGGAGCCGCCCAGTCAGGTGGCGGGGTCAGGTGGCGGGGAACCGGGTGGGTGGAGGTCGTGGTCACGATAACCCCCGATAACCCCGCTCTGTCGCTCATCACCCCCTGGCAAAGCGTCGATGATCCTCAAGCTCCGAGCCCAGTCCCCACCTGAGGTGCGCCAATGACTCAGCACGCCCCCGCCCATTCCGCTCGCCCCTCCAGCGCCACCGTCGCCCTCTGGGCCGCCGCGGCGCTCCTGGGCTTCAACCTGATGCTGGGCGTCTCGGGCCTGCGCGGGACCTCTCCCGCCATGGCCGACCCGCCGCAGAACGACCCGCCTTTCAACGCCGCCGAGCAGCGCAAGCGGATGATCGATCAGCTCACGCAGATCAACGACCGGCTGGCCCGCCTGGAGGGCAAGCTCGATAAGGGCATCAACGTCAAGGTCACCGAGATGCCCGCCATCAAGGTGGAGTCGCCCAAGAACTGACCGTGCGGGTGGGTGGGGAGGCCGAGTGTCGGAGGTTGGAGATCGCCGATGCGTCGCACCGGATTCACGCTGATTGAACTGCTCGTGGTCATCGCCCTGCTCGGGCTCGCCGCGGCCCTGGTCATTCCTCAAATGGGCTCAGTCTCGGTGCTGCGCGTGCAGGCGGCCCTGCGGACGGTGGTCTCCGACATCACCTTCGCCCAGGCCGACGCCATCGCCTTCCAGCAGCGCCGCGCCATCGTCTTCGACGTCGCCGCCAACACCTACAGCCTCATCGCCATCCCCGGCAGCACCATCGACGCCGACAACACCCTCTATCTGCCCAGCGGGCCCAACGGCCGCTACGTCACCAGCCTCAACGGCCAGGACTACGCCGGCGCCCGCATCACCGCGACCGATTTCGAGGTCGCCGACACGATCATCTTTGATGATCTGGGCTCGCCCTCCGCGGCGACCACCGGCGACACCCCCGGTCGGGGCGGCTCGATCACGATTTTCGGCTCCGACCAGGTGTACAACGTGGTCGTTGAGCCGTTCACCGGTCGCGTCGTGGTCCGCAAGGTGCAGAACACCGTGGTCGCGACCAACCCGGATTGAGCCCCGATTGAACTGAACGCCGCGGTCGGGCGCGCGCGGGCGGTCTGCCATTCTGGCATGGCCGCTCGGGTGGGCGCGAGGCCCGGCGGAACGGCTTTCGGCCCCGTGGGCGAGGCCGGTCGCGAAATAGCTCTGGACGGCGGCGCCGCGTTTGCCGATATTGCCCTGAGCGCCGATCGCACCAAATCGATTTGGACGATTGGCCGGCGGCCGCCCGCCAGCCGAACACATGTTCCTCGTGGAACATCAAGAGGGGACAATCGTGAGCATCAACTACCAGCGCACGCGTGAGATGACCATCGACGAGCTTTTGCTCGAGAACAGGGTGGTCTTCCTCATCGGCGAGATCAACCACGCCTCGGCCGCCCGCGTCATGATGCAGATGCTCTACCTGGAGAACCAGAAGAAGGGCCAGGAGATCCACTTCTACATCAACTCACCGGGCGGGGCGGTGGACGACACGCTGGCCCTCTACGACACCATGCGGTTCCTCAGCAGCCCCGTGAGCACCTACTGCCTGGGTCGCGCGTACTCGGGCGGGGCCGTGCTGCTCACCGCCGGCGCCAAAGGCCGGCGGTTCATCCTGCCCCATGCCAAGGTCATGATCCACCAGCCCTACGGCGGGGTGGGCGGCCAGGCGGAGGACATCCGCATCCAGGCCGAGCAGATCATCAAGTCCAAGGACGAACTGATCAAGATCCTCTCGAACCACACCGGCCAGAGCGAGGACCGCGTCCGCCGCGATGGCGAGCGCGACAAGTACTTTGACGCCCATGAAGCCAAGGCCTATGGGCTGGTGGATGAGGTCATCCAGGAACCCAAGAAGTAAGGCGATCGGCTCAGGCGGAGCAGACCAGCGGAAGACCCGAATCTGAAGACGCACGGGAAACCCCCCGGGAAACACCCCATGTCAGGCTACCTCGTTCCCATCGTGATTGAAAAGACCGGCCGCGGCGAGCGCTCGTACGACATCTACTCGCGCCTGCTCAAGGACCGCATCATCTTCCTGGGCGGCCCCGTCAACGACGACATCGCCAGCCTGGTGATCGCGCAGCTGCTCTTCCTCGCCAACGAGGACAGCAAGAGCGACATCCACTTCTACGTGAACTCGCCCGGCGGCAGCGTGTCGTCGGGTCTGGGCATCATCGACACGATGAAGTTCATCCAGTGCGACGTGTGCACGTACATCATCGGGCAGGCGGCGAGCATGGGCTCGCTGATCGCCACCAGCGGCTCCAAGGGCAAGCGGTTCAGCCTCCCCAACGCCCGCAACCTGATGCACCAGCCGCTGATCGGCGGGGTGATGGAGGGCCAGGCGACCGACCTCGAAATCGAGGCCCGCGAGATGCTCCGCATCCGCGACCGCCTGTACACGATCTACGCGGAGGCGACAGGCCAGAGCACCGACCGGATCAAGGTCGACTGCGACCGCAACAAGTGGCTCGATGAGGAGGAGATGCTCTCCTACGGCCTGATCGACAAGGTCCTGCGCCAGATGCCCAAGACCCGCAAGGAAGGCGCCCCGCGCGACGACGAGTGATTCGCCCGGCGCGGCGCGGCCGCAGCCCTATGAAGCACCATCGAGGCGTCCCGGCCATGGCCAGGGACGCCTCTTTTGTTCCCTGCACGCTCCGTCCGCACGGATCGAACCTGGAGGTGTCCACCGCGGTACGTGGCTGAGGACGCCCGCTTGACCCCCCCCGCCCCCGATATGACCGCACCCTCGGCGCCGCCAGCCCCCGACCCAGCCCCCCCAGTCCACCCAGCCCCCGAGCCCGCCGCCCGGCCGAGCTGGCGCCGCTGGCTGTGGCCAAAGGGCTTTCGGGAAACCTGGCGCTGGCGGGTCAACGTGCTCGCCATGGCGGGCGGCGCGGCCATGGCTTTCGCGATCCTCTGGCCCGCCGACCTGGCGAACGACGCCCGCTGGTTCGTCGCGCTCTCCTGGGCCGCGTTCATGCTCACGACCTTCTGGTTCCATGGCGGAATCGCCCTGTTGACTCTCGCGGCCCTCGCGGCCGGGGTCAGGGCCCGCTGGACCGCCGCGGTGCTGTTGCTGCTCGGTTTGACGGCGGTCGGGCCGTCGCTGCATTCCCTGCTCCCGCGTGGGCGCTCGGCTGCGGCCGGGGAGACGACGCTCACCGTTATGTCGGTGAACCTGCTCTACGGGCGGGCTGATCAGCAGACGCTGCTCAGGGAGATCGAGCGCCTCGCCCCCGATGTGCTGGTCTTCCAGGAGTACACCCGGGCCAGCGAGCGGACCCTCCCCGGCCTTTTGGGGGCCCGGTTCCCGCACATCGTCGAACGCTCCCGCGACGACGCCTTCGGGCAGGCCGTCTACTCGCGGCTGCCCTTTGCGGCCCCCGCGCGGATGTACCCGCCTCCGAACGGCTCGTTCAATTGGGCGGATCCGCAGATCCGTGTTGAGGTCGAGGTCCAGGGCGTGCGCGTGGCGATCCAGAACGTCCATGTGCTGCCGCCGGTGAGCCTCGATTACTTCAGCGAGCAGCGCCAGCAGACGCGCTGCCTGGCGGACCTGGCCCGCCAGGAGCTGGCCGCGGCGCCCGGCCGGGCCCTGATCTTCGCCGGCGACTTCAACGCCACGCCCGAATCGTCGCACCTGGCCGCGCTGCGCCAGGCGGGGCTGCGCGAGGCGCACGCCGCAGCCGGACGCTGGCGCGGGGCGACGTGGCCGCGGAAGGGCGGGATCCTGCCATGGCTCCCGGGCGTGCGGCTGGACCACGTGCTCTACACCGGTCCGCTGGAGTGCATCGGCTCAGAGGTGGGCGGCGATACGGGCTCTGACCACCGCCCGACTGCGGCCCGCTTCGTGGTCGGCCCGCGCTAGGCCCGCGTCTGCTGCATCAGCAGTTCGCTGCTCAAGGCTGGGCTGGTCAGCGGCGCCCGCGCCGCGACGAAGACCGCGCGCGTGAGCAACTCTTCGCCGTTGGCCTGGCGGGCCGCAGGCTTCGCCGTCCAGTCGGTCGGGAACTCCGGGTGCCACGGCTGAGTCCGGGTGGCGTAGACGTGCGGCAGGTGATCTTTCAGTCGGTTCATCACCCACGGGCGGGTCGGCCGGCACCCGGTCCCTGACACGGCCTGCGAGTGGCTGTGCTGCACTTCCTTGACGAGATTGATGGCCTCGTCCTCACCGTACGAGACGCACAGCTCCAGCAGGAACAGGTTTGTGCAGCGGGCGGCCAGCCACGCGAGGGCCTCGGCGGGGCGGGCGAGGTGATAGAGCGTGCCGTAGCAGTAGACGATCTCGAACCGCTCATCATCGCGCAGGCCCGTGATCGCAGGCTGATCGAGGTCAATAAGCCGGACATCGACGTCGCCCCGCCCCTTGAAGCGGTCGCGCATCACGTCGCAGTTGTCGGCCCGCCCGTCGCTGGTCACCACCCGGCAGCCCCGGTCGAGAAAGAACGTCGTGTGATCGCCGATCCCCGCGCCCACCTCCAGCACGCGCTTCCCGGCCAGGTCGAGCCCGAGCGTCGCCAGGTGCTCCTGCCGGCGCTGCGTGTGCCGCAGGTATGACCATGAGTTGAACCGCTTAACCGCCTTGGCGGGCCGCTTGAGCAGCGACTTGATGGCGCCTGTCACATCCATGGCCAACGATAGCGGAGAGGGGCCCCGTCATCGCGGGCGGCCCAAGACACGCCCGCGCCCGGGCGGTGTCCGATCCCCAATGCCCCTTTCACGCATCTGCCCATCTTGCGGGACCGACTTCGGCGGCGCCCTGCCGGTGCGCGATCCGCACTACGGCCTCATGCTGGTCCGCTGCGGCTGCGGCCGCTGGGCCCCCGCGGCGCCGGCCCGCGGGCATCCCCTGGTGCGGGGCGGGGTGCGGCTGCGGCGGCTGATCGCGGCCCTCGGGCTGATGGCCCTGCAGATCGGCATGATCGGCGGCCTGAGCGTCCTCAGCGCGCTGTTCGGGCGGGGGCTGATCATCGAGCTGGCCGAGTGCGCCGTGCTGCCGCCCGAGGCCTTCAACGTGCTCCCGCGCTCGGCGGACCTGCTGACCCGCCCGCTGGCGGACCGCTGGGCGTACTGGCGCCAGTCATCGGGGTTCTTTCCGATCGTGGTCTGGCTGGGCGGGGCGGTGGCGCTCGGGGCGTGGGCCCGTCTGGCCCTCGGGCACCTCAGCGTTAGCGCGCGGGTCGGCCTGCTCACCTGCGTGCTGCTGGTCTGCTCGCTGTGGCAGGAGTGCGCGGTGGTCCTGGGGCTGATGACCACGCGCGGCGATGCGGGGGTGGGAGCGGGGCTGGGAGGCGGGTTGGGTGGGGGCGGCATCATCCGGGGCGTGGCCATCAACCCCGGCGAGGTTGGCGCCGCGGCGCTGATGGCGGCCCTGACAGCCCTGGTGAGCTTCGTGGGGGTTCCGGTGGGCTTGCTCGGGCTGGGCTTGCTGGGTGAGGGCCTCTCGATGCTGCGAGGGTGGCGGTTGCGCCGGGCCCGGCGCCGGAGAACGACATGACGATGCTCCCTGACCCGCCCGCGATCTCACCCAGCGGCCCCGCGCCAGCCGGCCAGCGGCCCCCGGCGGCCCTCGGGCAGATCACCGGCGACCGCCCCTGCACGGGCTGCGGCTTCAATCTGGTGGGGCAGCCGATCACGCGCGAGCCGCACTA
>CAZSZO010000067.1:0-16402 GCA_964611125.1 uncultured Phycisphaeraceae bacterium
CGCGGGTCACGGTGCGGACGTTGGCCTTCTCGATGTACTCGGTCCGGCCGTCGACCTTCACGACGTACCAGTCGGCTTCCTCCTTGATGATCTCGCAGACGATCGTGTCGCCGTTCTTGAGGAGGATCTTGTCGGCCAGGGCGGTGTGGGCCGCCAGCAGCACGGCGGCCGAGGCCACCAGGCCCAGCGCCAGCGTCTTGAAGCTCTTGATCAGGTTCATGGGTTCTCCAGAGGCGGAATCGTTTTGGTTGTGCGTGCAGGCTTGCGAGGGGTGTCGGCGCGGCGCTGGTTACTTGTCAAGCCGCATCTGCTGCTTGAGCTGCTCGGTGATCACCTCAACGTCATCGGGGCCGGGCACGCCGCGGACGCGCAAGGGGTTGATCGACTCGCCGTACTTCTTCCAGGCGTCGCCGATATCGCGGAGCAGCTTGAGGCGCTTGCCGCGCCCCTTGTTGCGATCGCTGGGGGTCTGGCCGGCGACCTCGGTGCGCTGGAACTCGCGCCAGTTGGCGACGAGCTCCTCCTCGGCCTTCACGACGCTCTTGACCCAGGCCTTGAAGATCTGGTCGTGCCTGCCCTTGACGATGACATAGTCGCGCGAGACGCCCAGCTCGTTGACCAGGTCGTCGTTGGTGTCGATGATCGCCTTGCCCAGCTGGAGCTTGATCGCCTTGGAGGCGTCGAGGATGAGGACGTCGTTGCCCTTGAAGTTCAGCATGTCCTCGATGCCGTCGCGCCGGCCGGCGTCGGGGTCGCCATCGTCGGTGAGCAGCTCATCGCCGGACGAGGGGTCGTTGGGATAGAAGACCGGCTTGCCGCCGACGTAGCTCACCGAGAGGACATAGTCCATGCGGGCCATGGCGCGGATGATCTCGGGAGCGTGGCCGCCCTTGATCGCGAGGCCCTCGGCCCGGCCCAGGCGGAGCGAGTACTGCTTTTCGCGGGCGACGTAATCGCCGACGCCGGCGAAGATGAACTCGAGGTAGCCGATGCCGCCGTGGTGGGCGTCGGAGGTGTAGTAGATGGTGGGGCCGACGAACGGGATGAACGCCGCGCCGCCCATGGCGTTCTTGACCCACATGACGAGCTCGGGCTTCTTGCCGTCGCGGGTGATCCAGTTGGGGTCATCGCGGATGCCGTCGGTGAACATCGTCTGCAGCTCGCGGACGGTCTCGAGCTGGTTGTAGGGCGTGCCGTCGCTGAACAGGCCGGTGCGCCAGTCGGCCAGGCCGCGGCCGTACTGCGAGAAGGCCATGTTGACCCGCATGATCAGGTAGTCGGGCTTCCACTTCTTGGCGTCCTCGAGCGCCTGCTTCATGGAGACCGAAGAGACCTCGCGCCCCAGCTCGCCGTACAGGTCGAACTGGAAGAGGATCTTGCGGCTGGCGGGGACTTCCGAGGGGGTCTTGGGCTCCTTGGCGTCCTCGGAGGCCTTGTCCTTGCCCTTGTCAGACTGGGCCAGCGCATCAGGCGCCGCGAGCACGCTGAATGCCAGACCGGCCGCCAGAACGCTCGTCAGCCACTTTCGCCAGATGCTCTTCATTTGCACACCTCGTTGGGTTGAATGTCTTTGAGTCGAGTGTTGTCGGCCCGGGTGGTGGATCGCATCCGCCTGATGCTTGTCCATACGGATCAACCGCCCGGGAGGGGAGAACGGAGCTTCAGATTAGACTCGCCGAGGGGGCCGGGGTTCCAAGTTCGTCATCGGGCTTGCCCGAGGTCTGCAGAATGTTCGGATTCTGGGGGGGTCGTTGGATCCGTCTGGAATGCGAACACGTATCGTGACGCCTGCCGACCCCCTGCCGACCCCCTGCCGACCCCCTGCCGACCCCCTGCCGAGACCTGGTCGGACTTGACCGGGGCGTTCCCTCTCACCGCCGCGTGTCCTCTCTCCCCCCGTACTCTCCCCACACATGTCCACCCCACCGCCGTCCACCCACTACCTCACCACTCCGATCTACTACGTGAACGATCGGCCGCACATCGGGCACTGCTACACCACCGTCATTGCGGATGTCGCGGCCCGCTACCAGCGGCTCTTCGGCAAGCACGTCTACTTCCTCACCGGCACCGATGAGCACGCCGACAAGGTCGTCACCAGCGGCGCCGAGCGCGGGTGCACCCCCATCGAGTGGGCCGACCGAAACGCGGCGGAGTTCCAGAAAGCGTTCGCGCTGATGGGCTTCCAGTACGACGACTTCATGCGCACCACCCAGGCCCGCCACACGACCAAGGTCGTCGAGTACGTGCGGGCGCTTCAGAAGCACGGCGACGTATACGAAGGCCTGTACGAGGGCTGGTACGACCAGTCCCAGGATGAGTACCTGACCGAGACGGTCGCTAAAGAGAGCGTCCACGGGCCCTACACCAGCCCCGTTACCGGCAAGCCGCTGGTGAAGCGCAGCGAGAAGAACTACTTCTTCAGGCTCTCGGCCTACGAGGCCCGCCTGCGGGCCCACATCGACGCCAACCCCGAGTTCATTCAGCCCGACGCCCGCCGCAATGAGGTGCTGGGCCGGCTGCGAGACGGCCTGCAGGATGTGCCGCTCTCGCGCCCGATCACCGACGACCCTGCGAGCCAGTGGGGGATCCGCATGCCCGATGATCCTTCGCAGCGGATCTACGTGTGGATCGACGCGCTGTTCAACTACCTCTCCGCCGTGGATACGCCCGAGAAGGCCGGGTACTGGCCCCCGGCGACGCACGTGATGGCCAAAGACATCCTGTGGTTCCACGCCGTGATCTGGCCGGCCCTGCTGATGGCTCTCGATCGGCCGCTGCCCAGGATGGTCTACGCCCACGCCTACTGGGTGCGCGACGGCAAGAAGATGTCCAAGAGCCTGGGCAACTTCATCGATATCGACCTCATCGAGGCGTACATCAAGAAGTTCACCCGCGACGCCGTGCGGTACTACCTCGTCTCGCAGGGCCCCATGTACTCAACCGACGCCGACTTCAGCCATGCCAAGTTCGTCGATGTGTACAACGCCGATCTGGCCAACGGCATCGGCAACGCGACCAGCCGCGTGGGGAACATGATCGCCAAGTACTTTGACGGCAAGTGCCCCGACCCCAAGGGCCGCTCGGAGTTCGCGGGGCATGACTGGCCGTCGATCGTGCACAAGCACGTGCAGGCGTGCATCGCCAAGGCGGACATGATGGACATCCCCGGGGCGGTGGGGGAGGGGCTGGCGCTGCAACGGCTGGTGGACGGCTACATCAACGCCACCGAGCCCTTCAAGCTGGCCAAGAAGATCGAGGCCGAGCCGGCCAAGCGCGATGACCTCGCGGCCATTCTGTACCACTGCGCTGAGGCCCTGCGGGTGGCGACGCTGCTGCTGTCGCCGGTGATTCCTGACGCCGCGGCGAAGGTCTTCGCCAACTGGTCGTGCCCCCCGCTTGAGCCGAGCAAGGGGCACGCCCTGGCGCACGCGGCCCTGTGGGGTTCGCACCACGCCCTCCAGCCCGGGGCCCCGATGACCAAGGGTGAGGCGCTCTTCATGCGGGCCGACCCGGCGGACCCGGCGCCCGTGGCTGCGGCGCCCGACGTGGCGTAATCGCCAGGCAAGATGGTGATCGCGGCGCCGGCGCGGGTCGGCGGTGCGCCGCGCGCGCAGGCCCCGCGCCGAGACGCTCGAGGGAACCAACCGCAAGGAACTGAATGCCACGGAGCCAAACGAAAAGGCCCCGGCGCTGGAGCGCCGGGGCCTGGTGATCTCAGTCGCACACCGTGTTTCCGGTCGGCCCGGGGGCCGGCCGGATCGGTGCGGTGATTACTTGTAGAAGTTGGTCGTCTCGGTCTTGATCAGCGGGCGGGTGATCTCGGTGCTGCTGGCCTCAGCCTTGAAGGAGACCTGGCCGTCCTTGATCGCCTTGACCCTAACGGTGAAGGTCATCGAGGCCTTGGGGGCGAGCACCGCGATGGGCGGGAAGGTGATCGTCGTGCCGCTCAGAGCGCCGCCGCCGGTGGAGCTGACATACTGCATGTTCTCGCCGTCGACCATGGTGCAGACGAGCTTGACGTTGGTCAGGTTCGCCGAGCCCTGGTTGGTGACCTTGAGGGTGTAGGTGGTGGTCTCGCCGATCTGGATCGGGTCGGGATCATCGCCGCCGTCGAGCAGCAGAGCGGGGATGCCGACGACGTTGGTCGAGCACTGGGTGCTGGCGGGCTGCGAGCAGGGGCAGTTGGCCGAGGCGGTGATGGCCACCGGCGTCATCCCGGCGGGCTTCAGCGTCACGCTGAAGGTCTTGGAGCCGCTGGCGGGCAGGGCGCCGAAGTTCCAGACGATGTTCGTGCCGCTCGCGGCGCCGCCGTCGCTGGCCCGGACGAAGGTCGCGTTGGTCGGCACGGGGATGCTGACGGTGGCGTTGCACGGGGCGTCGCCGGAGTTGCGGAGCGTGAAGTCGAAGGTCACATCGCGGCCGAAGAAGACCTGGCCAGTCGCCTTGCACTCCAGGGCCAGCGCGGGCTGGCGGATGACGGTGGCGACCTTGTTGGAATCGGCCTTGAGACCCCCGTCGGCCATCGCCGACGCGGCGCCCTCATACTTGCCGGTCTTGGCGGCCTTGAGCTGCACGGTGAAGGGCTTGCTCTGGCCGGCGGCCAGGGTCCCCGCGTCCAGGGTGATCTGGTTCTTGCCGTCGACGGTCGTCAGCCCGGCGGGCAGGTTGTCGGTGATCTTGACGTTGCGGGCGAGGCCTGAACCGGTGTTCTTGACCTCGACAGTCATGGTGATGGGGTCGCAGATGAGCGCCTCGGGCGTGATCTGCTTGGTGATGGCCAGGGCCGGCTGCACCACCACGGTGTTCTGGCAGAGCAGGCTGTTGTAGGTGACGGTGGCGCAGGAAGTGACCTCACCGGTGCCGGTGGGCTTCACGGTGACCTTCACCGTCTTGCACTCGCCGGCCTTCAGGTCGCCCAGGCTCCAGGTCATGTCCTTGAGCGGGGTGCCGGCCGAGACGGGGGGGTTGGAGGCGACGAACGTCGCGTTGGCCATGCAGGCGTCCTTGAGGGTGACGCCGCTGAGGGTCATGTTGGTCAGGTTGCAGACCTTCATGTCGTAGCTGAACTCACTGCCGGCGGTGACCTCCGAGGGCATGGTCCGCTCAAGCAGGATGGCGCTCGTCTCGCGCACGCCGGTGGGGAACGCCATCGACGTGCGGTTCAGGCCATCGCCCGAGGGCATGGGCGCAACCGGCGCGGCCTTGGCCTCGGCCTTCGGCTGAGCCTTGGGCGCCGGGGCCGACACGGGGGCGGCCGCGACGGGGCGGGCCGAGTCGTCCTCGGGGACCCACATGCCGTCGTAGGTGTAACCGGCCCGGCCCGAGGCATCACCCTCGCACGCGATCATCGCCGTACACCCGGCGGTCAAAAGTCCGACCATCAGCGCCTTGATCATGCTCATAATCATCTCCGAAAAATCTGGCTGAGTCCCACGGAAAATCCAGCATTCACCCCCACCGGGTGGTGGACGCAGAGGGACGGAGTCTATGCGGGATGGGCCGCGCAGGCATGCTGAGCGGTCTTCCACATGGGTTCCTTTTGACGCGCGCCTGACGTGCGGACGGAGCATCGGGGTCTGCAACGGGCGCGTCGAAGTGGATCAGAATCAGCCTCTGAGGCTTGTTTGGGACTCGTCGCCGGCGGCGTTGCCGGCTGCTGGCGCGCGGCGGAGGCGAGCACGCAGACTTCACGCGGGCAGCGGGCCGCCGCCCGGGGGGCGCCCGAGGGCGCCGAAGTTTGTGCGCCCGGGCGTGGTTGTCCACGCTTCGGGCGCCGCCCGCCCGCCCTTGGCAAACGGGCGGCTTTTCGGCATACTGCCGCCCCATTTCCCTCCCCTGGAGCCTGTTGCATGTCCACGTTCACTTCCCCAGCCCCGAACTCCGCCGATATCGGCGTCGTCGGTCTGGCCGTCATGGGCCAGAACCTCGCCCTGAACATCGCCGACCACGGCTACAAGGTCGCCGTCTACAACCGCTCGGTTGAGAAGACTCAGGCGATCATGGACGAGAATCCGCCCAGCGTCTTCGGCAAGACCGGCGGCAAGCTCATCCCCGCCAACGGCGACGCCGACGGCATGAAGGAGTTCGTCAAGTCCATCAAGGCCCCGCGCGTCATGGTGATCATGGTGCAGGCGGGCAAGGGCACCGACGCCGTGATCGACGGCCTCGCGGCCCTGTGCGACAAGGGCGATGTCATCGTCGACGGCGGCAACGCCGAGTGGCAGGACACCATCCGTCGCGAAAAGACCCTGGGCGAGAAGGGCATTCACTTCGTCGGCTCGGGCGTGTCGGGCGGCGAGACGGGGGCCCGCTTCGGCCCGTCGCTCATGCCGGGCGGCAAGGCCGACGCGTGGAAGATCCTCAAGCCCTACTGGGAGGCCATCGCGGCCAAGGTCGATGAGAAGACCGGTAAGCCCCTCGAAGGCGCGGCGCCCGGCAAGCCCGTCAAGGGCGGCGTGGCGTGCACGACCTACATCGGCCCCGACGGCGCCGGGCACTACGTGAAGATGGTGCACAACGGCGTCGAGTACGCCGACATGCAGCTGATCTGCGAGGCGTACCAGTTCATGCGCGATGTGCTGGGGATGAATCCCGCCGAGATGTCCAAGGTCTTCGGCGAGTGGAACAAGGGCGACCTCGACTCGTTCCTGATCGAGATCACCGCCGATGTGCTGCAGCAGAAGGACCCTGTCACGGGCAAGCCGTTCGTCGACATCGTTCTCGACCGGGCCGGGCAGAAGGGCACGGGCAAGTGGACCATCGGCAGCGCCCTCGACCTGGGCGTGCCCGCGGCGACGATGGCCGAGGCGGTCTTCGCCCGCAACATCTCGGCGGTGAAGCACGAGCGTGAAGAGGCGGCCAAGATCCTCAAGGGCCCCAAGGCGGCCAAGAACAGCGACAAGCGCGACTGGGTCGAGTGCGTCAAGAACGCCCTGTACTGTTCGAAGATCTGCTGCTACGCCCAGGGCTTCGCCCTCATGAGCGTCGCCAGCAAGGCCCGCGAGTGGAACCTGAAGCTGGGCGAGATCTCGATGATCTTCCGCGGCGGCTGCATCATCCGGGCCCGCTTCCTGCAGAAGATCTACGAGGCGTACAAGAAGAACAGCGAGCTGGCCAACCTCATGCTCGACCCGTACTTCGCGGGCGTCATGGAGAAGGGCCAGTCCGACTGGCGGGCCGTCGTCGCCCGCTGTGCGATTGAGGGCGTCCCCGTTCCCGCGTTCGCCTCGGCTCTGTCGTACTTCGACAGCTACCGCTCGGGCTCGCTGCCGGCCAACCTGCTCCAGGCCCAGCGCGACTACTTCGGCAGCCACACCTACGAGCGCACCGACGACTACGACAAGTCCGCCAACAAGGCCCTCAAGGGCAAGACCTACCACCTCGACTGGACGGCCCCGGGCCGCCCGCAGGTGCAGACCAAGGCCTCGCACTGATCCCGGCCTGAACCTCCGTGATTGACCCAAGAGAGCCCCGAGCGCAAGCTCGGGGTTTTTCATTGGCGTTCCCGACCTCCTGAAGACCGCCTGAGGCGCCCGACCAGGGTCGGGCGAAGTCATGGGCGGTCGCCGGGCATGTCGACGGTTGCAGCGAGATTCCTGGGCGTCCGGCCGGGCCTGCCGCGCCGATGCGGCTCACACGGGCTGGCCGCCGGGGGAATCGGGGCCCGAGGTGGGCGTGGCGGGAGCGAAGCCCGCGTCGTCGCGCGCGTCCGCGATGAAACCCCGCACATCGGCCCGGATCCACGAGAGCAACTGGTAGAACAGCACCAGCGCGACCAGCCCGCCGATGCCGCACCCGAAGATGTACAGCACGGGGCCCAGCCACAGGAGCTGCTTGGCGCGGGCTTCGGCCTTCGGGTTGGGGATCCGCGGGGCCAGCCAGCGCAGGTAGTACATCGACGCGAAATAGTTCACGCACGAGGCGATCAGCGAGGCGATCCCCGCGATCATCAGCAGCGCCCCGCTCGCGGCGTAAATGGACCCCGCCGCGGCCCCGCCGGTGGACGAAAAGCCCGCCAGCATGGTGCCGGCGAACTGCAGCAGCGAAGCCGACCCCAGCACCACCACCGCGATGCGCGCGATCCGGCGTGGGGACTCGCCCAGGTCGCCATATCGGCGGGACGGATCAGGCTTGCTCAGCAGCCACCAGCCGGCGATGTACACGGCCGTCAAGCCCACGTTCGCCAAGCTCCCCAGGAAGCTCACCACCTGCTGAGCCCCTGGCGCCTGGCTGACCTGCGCGACAATGCTGATCACCAACAACGCCACGCCCACGATCAGCGAGGCGATCAGGTACGTTTGCACCATCAGGCACCCGCGCTCGAGCGACGCCAGGTGCTCTGGCGCGGCGTACTGCAGGTCCCCGCCGTGCAATGACGCGCTGACGGGGCGAGCGCACTCGGGGCAGACGCCATCGATCGGCAGCCCCGCCAGCTCGTAGCCGCACCCGTTGCAGAGGTACCCGGGCGGCACGTGCGTCAGGGCCATCGGCGGCGTGGAATCTGGAAGCGGCGGCGGCTGCGGGGACAAGTCCATCCGCGCCAGCTTATCAGGGCGGCGGCCCCCGGCGCCCGATCTTCGAACGAATCAACGGGGCGGGGGCCCTTCCGGGGCGGCCGGGGGCGGGGTCGGGCGGGCTGGGTGCGGGGATGCGCTCCCGCGCCGGATGCGGCGGACCCTATACTCGGCCCATGCCGTTCACGCTGAAGCCATACGAGGGGTACGACGTCGACGTCGAGACGACCAAGTACCTGGAGAAGTCGGTCGACACGGGCGAGCGCTGGGTGCTCAACTTCGGCCCGCAGCACCCCGCGACCCACACCACGCTGCGCGTGGTGCTGGAACTCGACGGCGAGCGCGTGGTTCGCTGCGTGCCCCACATCGGCTATCTGCACAGCGGCTTTGAGAAGCTCGCCGAGCACATGGATTACAACCAATACGTGACTGTCGTGTCGCGTATGGACTACCTCTCGCCGATTGTCAACGACATCGCCTGGCACCACGCCGTCGAGAAGCTCTTCAATATCGAGATCACCCCCCGCTGCAAGGTGTTGCGGACGATCATGGGCGAGATGGGCCGGATCCAGAACCACCTGCTCTGCTGCGGCGCCGCGGCCCTCGACCTGGGCGGCTTCACCGCGTTCATTTACGGTTTCAATGCCCGCGAGCCCATCTACGACCTGGTGGACTTCATCTCCGGCCAGCGCTTCCACCCCGACTGGACCCGCGTGGGCGGCCTGATGCAGGAGCTGCCCGACGAGGCGATGTTCAAGAAGCTCGTCAAGCGGATCATCCACGACGACCTCCCCAAGACCATCGAGGACATGGAGAAGCTTGTCCAGCGCAACCGCATCTTCATGGACCGCACCCAGGGCGTCGGCGTCATGAGCAAGGAGGACGCCATTTCCTGGAGCTGGACCGGCCCCTGCGCCCGCGCCAGCGGCGTTCGCCGCGACATCCGTAAGGATGAGCCGTACCTCTGCTTCGCCGACAATTGGGATGGCCAGGGCGCCCCGGCGGTGAAGTTCTCCGTTCCCGTGTGCGAGGAGGGCGACGTCTACGCCCGCTTCCTCGTCCGCATGGAGGAGATGAAGCAGTCAGTCAAGATCGTCGAGCAGCTCATCGACAACATCCCGCAGGGGCCACTCGACACCATGGCCGACGGCAAGATGGTCAAGCCCCCCAAGAGCCAGGTCTATGGCTCGATCGAAGGTCTGATCCAGCACTTCGAGCTCATCATGAGCAACCGCGGCTGGAAGGCCCCCATCGGCGAGTGCTATGGCGCCATCGAGAGCCCCAATGGCGAACTGGGCTACTTCATCGTCGCCGACGGCGGCCCCCGCCCCTGGCGGGTCAAGGTGCGGCCGCCGGTGTTCATCAACTACTCGGCCATGAGCAAGCTCACCGAGGGCCACATGGTCAGCGACATCGTCGCCATCCTGGGCAGCGTCAACGTGGTCGCGGCGGAGCTTGATCGGTAGCTTCGAGCCCGCCCCGAGCCCCCCGCCCCCCGGCCCCTGCACCCCGCACCTCCCGGCCCCCGCCTCGCCGTTACTCCTTCGAAAGCTGCCCCACCAGGATGCGCAGTACCCATCCGGGTCGTGCACCCGCACCTCGCCCTCGGGCATGTAAAACGGCCGGGCGATCTCAAAGACCATTCGCGGCCCTCCCAGCGGCGGCGGCTGCCCGCAGTACGCCCCGCCGTCACGCACCCCCGCGGCCAGGAGCCGCCGGCGCAGCTCGGCGACGTCCTCGCTGTACATATAGAACAGCACGGCCTGCTGCTCGGCCGCGATCTCCGCATCCGCCTGCGCGAACATGATTTCCGCGCCGACCCCCTGGCCCACTTGGCCCCCGGCCTGGCCACGCGCGGCGGTCGGGCTATTTGACGCGGGCGCCCGGTCGAACTCACTCGATCCGCTCGCCGCGCTTGCCCAGTTCGTCCGTCCGCCGTGGTCTTTCACCCTGCCGCGCGGCGAGAAGCCCAGCAGGGCATAGAACTCCAGCGAGCGCTCCACATCGAGCACGTGCACCATGGCGACGACCCTTCGCACTGCATACGACGCCGGGTGAGCCGAGTGTTCGACTTGATTCATGCGGCGATCGTACCGCGCGGAACCGGGGTCCCGCGAACTCGCTTCGAGCTGGCCGGGCTGGCCGGGCGGCCGGGCCTGTCAATCCCACTCCCGGCTGCCCGGGGGGATGAGCCGGCGCGGGTGGCCATCTTTGCACAGCGTCGAGATCACGGTCAGCAGATCCGTCGCCGCGGCGGAGTCGGACTGGACCCACTGGGTCCCTTCCGGCGCCCGCACCATGTGGCCCGCCCGGGCCCGCGTCGTGAGCTCGGAGTAGCGCTTGTCGTTATCGGGGAAGTTGGCCCCCGCCAGTTCCTGCTGCGCCGCGGCCCCGTCGTCGGTGTAGCGCGAGATGAAGGCGATCCCCCCGCCACGGGCCTTGAGCTCGGCCAGCGTGAGACCGACCGGATCCAGCCCGCCCCCGCACGCGAACACATACGCCTTGTAGCCCGCGGGGGTCCCGTCGCTCGCGGGGCCGCTCGGCGCCGCCACCGGCGACCTCGGGCCTGGCGCCCGGAAGATCTTCGTTGTGTTCATGTCGAAGTAATACGCGTCGGACAGGCCCGCCGGCTCGCCGCGCCCGCGGATCGTCCACGAGAGCGCCGCCGCGCCCAGGCAGATGGCGCTGATCGCCACGCCGATCGCGGGCCTTTGCCGGATCTCCTTCAGCATCGGCGGTTCCTCCGGGACTGGCGCGAGCGGTCGTTGCGATCGTTCCGGTCCTTGCGGCGGCGGCGGGGCCGGACGCGCGGCGGCGGCGGGTCGCCGTACCAGCGGGCCGCCCACTCCTGGTTCTCGCCGCGGGTGCTGGCGTGCCCGTCGGCCCAGAGCACGTTCCCGGCGCCCTTGTGCCGGAAGTACTCGCGTGAGTTCTGGTAGCTCCACTGCGTGAAGCCCCCGCACCCTGGGGCGGGGATGTCGCCGTTGCCTTCGATCGCCGCCTCGTAGCTGTCCTGCATGAAGATCAGCTCGCTGGGCAGGCGGATCTGGTGCACCTTGTTGCCCGCCCAGTCCGAGCCGCCGTAGGAGTTTTCGCCGGTGGGGTCGATCATCAGCGATGACCGGACCGCGACGGGCTTGAAGATCCCCGTGCCCGGCCTGGCCCCCGCCCACGCGTTGATTCCGTACACCGAAAAGACGTGCCCTCTCTGGAACGGCCCGTCATTCACGCCGCCCTGGGCTTCGGCGCCGTTGGGGTCCGAGGCCCGGGCCGCCGGGCAGAAGAACACCGCCCGGTTGGCGCCGGAGTGCTTGGCGTACGCGACGCCCCAGAAGGCCCACTGCCCGTCGTCGGCGACGCGGGTGGAGTCGATGAAGTCGCTCATGCCCGCTGAGGTGAGCGAGTCGGACTGCGGCACCTGCTCACGCGGGATCCAGCGCATCCAGTTGCGCTTCTCGAAGAACGTGTCCTTGAAGTCGCCGAGGTAGGCCGTCACCATGACGCCGATCTGCTGCTCCTGGGCCAGGCACTTGGTGGACTGGGCGAGCTGGCGGGCCCCGCCGATCGAGGGCAGCAGCAGTGACATCAGCAGCGCGATGATCGAGATCACCACCAGCAGCTCGACCAAGGTGAACCCGGGGAGGGCTCGTGGGCGGGTCCCGACGGGGCAGCGCGTGTTTCCGGCCATGGACTGCATCGCGTGGTCCTCCTGATCACCGGCCGCCGGCCCGCGATCCACGCGGAGAGCCGGCGCCCTTCAGCCAAGTCGCGGACGGCCCGTTGAGGCCGTGCGCGAGTGCGGTCACATAGATTTCGTGCGGCCCCCGGCGGGGCCCCGTCGGCCAGCTCAGCAGCCGGCGCCGGAGAAGAACACGCTGATGTAATCGGAGAGATCATCGGGGTCGGTGTTGCCGTCGCGGTTGAAGTCGGCCCGGTCGCAGGGCGGGGTGAAGAAGCAGGCGATGTAGTCGGAGAGGTCGTCGGGGTCGACGTTGCCGTCGCCGTTGATGTCCGCGGGGCAGGTCCCGGCGAAGCGGAACTCGTAGATCCGCAGCATGAGCTCGTCGCTCACGAAGAGCTTGGTCCCGTCGGCCGAGAGCGCCATGGCGCCGTAGCCGCCGTTGTTGGTGTCGCCGGTGAACCCGCCGATGCCGGCGATGATCGTCGACGTGGCGCCGGTGGCGGGATTGATCCGCAGGACGCGGGTCTGCCCGTTGCCCAGGTTGCGGTCCAGCACGATCAGGTCGCCCGTGACGGGGTCGATATCCAGGGCCGTCGGCCGGAGCGGCTCGACGATGTCGAGCTTGGTCAGGGTGTCGGGCCCGGTGACCCGCCAGATCGAACCGCCGATGGTCGTCCCGGCGTCGGCGAGGTAGACCACGTTGGGGCCGAAGGCCACGTCGGTCGGGTTGGCGAGCGGCGAGTTGCGCACCGTCGCGCCGCCGACAACCACATCGGCGTAGGCGACGCCGTCGCCGTCGAGGGACAGGGCGCCGTCGGCCAGCAGCACCTGGTCGAAGTTGGTCGTGAGGTCGGGGTTGACCGCGACCGAGAGGTTGGCTGCTGAGCCGTCCCAGACATAGACCTCATCGGCGCCGCCGTTCCCGCGGTCGACGCACATCGCCTGTCCGCCCCGCAGGAAGGGGAGGCCCTGGCTGTCAAGCCCGAAGCTCGAGGCATCGAAGCCGGCGGGGACGAAGTTGACGGTCGTGGGGTCGACGTCGCCGGTGGGATAGAACCCGTCGGCCCAGAGCTGCTCGCCGCCGGTGACGGGCGAGCGGTAGATGAACCCGGCGAAGTCCTCGCACCAGAGCACGCTGTTGCTGTCGGGCGTCAGCGCGATGCCGGCCAGACGGTCGCCGCCGGCCAGCTGCGTGACCGTGCCGTTCCGCTCGACCTTGTACAGGCCGTCGAAGCCGAAGAGGGTCGCGCCGTTGTCGGCGCCCTGGAAGCGTCGGCCGGCGTACAGGATGTCGGCCGAGGAGTCATACGCGAGGCCCGCGGCGCCGGGGAACCGGACCGTCCGCGAGAGCGACCAGCCGGCCTCGATCGGGGTCGGATCGAAGTTGGGGAGGAAGCTCAGCAGTGTCTGGTTATCGAAGCCGACCACGCCCGTCACGTTCAGCGGAGTGATGGTCGTGCCGTTGACGCTTCCCTGGTAGAGGGCCTGGACCTGCGCGGGGCCGAGGGCGACATCCCAGATCGCGAAGTCATCGATGAAGCCCTGCCAGTTGCGGCTGCCGTCGCCGGCGCGGTGGTTGCCGATGTTCATGCCCTGCTCCTGGGAGTCGCCCAGGGAGGCCGCGTCGCCGATGGGGTCGAAGGGGCCGTCAGAGAAGAACTGGCCGAGGCCGAGGCGGACCACATCGCGGACCTGGCCGTCGTGGTAATAGGTGATCAGGCCCTGGCCGGCCTTGTCGTACACGAACGCGATGTGGTGCCAGGCGTTGTCACCGACCAGCGGGCCGGTCTGATCGGTGGCCACGGCGCCCAGGAACCACTCCATGTCCTCCTCGGGCGAGCGGGTGCCGATGCCCAGGGCGTCATCAGGCTTGGTCTCGAAGAGGAAGTTGCGGGTGTCGTTGGGGCCGAGGTTCGGGTCGAGCTTGTACCACATCGCCACGGTGAAGGCCTCGGGGCGGCCGTTGAGCGTCAGGAACTCGGGGAACACCGGGGTGGGGATGCTGACATAGTCCGCGGTGGCGGTGGCGTGATCGATCTTGAGGGCGCCGACGCCGCGAATCCGCTCGCTGGCGACGGTGGTGATCGAGATGCCATCGCCCACGGCGACGCCGGCGTTCGCGGCGGTCCCGTTACTGGTGAGGTCGGCGTCAAACGTCCAGTAGTCGGTCGGGGCCTGCCCCAATGCCACCGAACATGAACCGCACATGAGTGCCAACGCAAGGATCTGGTTCTGCTTCAAGGGGATCTCCTCGAGTGTGGCGACGTCGCCGGGCGGCAGCTCCGGAAACCGCCGCTGTGTTTCCTCAAAGTATACATGTGTGTCCTGTTTCCGCCGGTGAAGGTCTGTTGAAACTCATATGCCCCCGTATTTAGGTGTATTTTATGTCAATATCCGTTGAGACCCAGGCGCGTCCAGCCTTCCAGGCTGGATTCCTCCCGGGCTGGCGGCTGTCCGCTGGACGCCCCTCCGAGCTCCTCGGCCTACCCTCCGCGGTCGGACGCGATGGCATGAACCTCGTCGAACTCTCACAGCGCCTCCGCCGACTCCGCGTCGAGCGTGGTCTCACTCTTGAGGAGGTCGCCTCCCGCGGGGGGCTCACGCGCGGCTGGCTCTCAAAGGTCGAGAACTTCCGCGTCACACCCTCGCTCCCGGCCCTCCACCGCATAGCCAGCGGGCTGGGGGTTACGCTCTCGGAGCTGTTCGAGGGGCTGGATGCCCGCCCGCCGCTGGCGGTGGTGCGCCGCGAGGACCGCCTTCGGATGCGCCGCGACGAAGATGTCTCTGAGTTGACCTATGACTCGCTGGCCCATCGCCGCCCGTCGCGCAACATGGACCCGTTCATCATCACGGTCCCGCGGTCGGACAACCGTCCCCGGCTCTCCCACTCCGGCGAGGAATTCCTGCTGGTGCTGCACGGGGAGATCGACCTGGAGCATGGGGACGAGTTGCACCGCCTGGGTGAGGGCGACAGCGCGTACTTTGACGGCATTGTCCCTCATCGGTTCGTGTGCCGATCAGAGGACGCCGCGCAGGTGCTGACTGTTTACTACGGCAACGGCAGCGACCGGCCTGAGCGCGACGGCTCCTCCGAGCCCGAGTAGGCCCGGGCGTCCTGCGGCCATCCTCAGGCTGTTCAGACGGCGGCCCGTCGCTCCGCGAAGCCCCGGCGCTGCGGGTACGCTCGCCGCGCGCTCGCCGGTCAGAGGCGCTCGCCGCGGCGGGGAGGGCCCGACGCTTTCACCAGAACTGCAACCTTGGAGCGCCCATGCGTGCGATGGCGATGTTCGTGCAGACGTTGGTCCTGACGCTCGCCCTGTCGGCTCCGGCGGCTCCGGCGGCTCCGGCGGCTCCGGCGGCCCAGGCGAATCCGGCGAATCCGGGATCGGGAGCGGGCGACGCGCCGCCCGAGCAGGCTCTCGCCCCCTCGCCCGTCGCCGAGGCCGCCCCGCGCTACTGGCGCGGCAACCTCCACACGCACACCTTCTGGTCCGACGGCAACGACTTCCCCGAGATGGTGGTGGACTGGTATGTGCGCAACGACTATGAGTTTCTCGCGATCTCGGATCACAACGTCCTCAACCAGGGGGTGACGTTCCGGCCGCTGAAGGAGATCGACAAGCGCTCCCGCGGCAAGGCCTTTCAGAAGTACCTGGACCGGTTCGGCGCCAACTGGGTCGAAACCCGCGGCTCGCGCGAGCTGGAGACGC
The DNA here is from genome assembly GCA_964611125.1 of uncultured Phycisphaeraceae bacterium. Taxonomy (GTDB): domain Bacteria; phylum Planctomycetota; class Phycisphaerae; order Phycisphaerales; family UBA1924; genus JAEUIX01. The sequence continues at coordinate 15,909 of CAZSZO010000067.1, forward strand.
TCGAAGTGCGCCTCAAGCCGCTGGAGGAGTACCGCTGCCTCTTTGAGCAGCCCGGGCGGTTTCTGCTGATCCCCGGTGAAGAGATCACCGGCGACGCGGGGAACAAGCGGGCCATTCACATCAACGCGACCAACCTCATGGAGCTGATCAAGCCCGCCCAGGGCGCGACGGTCGTTGAGATGATCACCAAGACCTCGGAGGAGGCCCGCAAGCAGGCCGCGAGGCTGGGGCGCGACATCCTCATTCACGTGAACCACCCGAACTACAAGTGGGGGGTGACGGCCGAGGATCTCGCGGCGATCGCCGACGAGCGGTTCTTCGAAGTGTGGAACGGGGTCGACGGCGACGGCGACCCGGGCGCCGACGGGTACCCCTCGACCGACGAGATCTGGGATATCGCCAACACGCTGCGGGTCGCGGGATTTCGGCGGGCGCCGCTGCTGGGGCTGGCGACGGATGATTCCCACGACTACCACCAGGACGTGCCGCGGGCG
>CAZSZO010000068.1:0-16194 GCA_964611125.1 uncultured Phycisphaeraceae bacterium
CAGCGAACCGCCCGGGCAGGTCGATCGTACTTGCAACTGGGTTGCATCTGCCGGTCGGCCGGCCAATAATGCCTGCGCAGGCCCCTCGGCCACGCCCCTGGAGACGCCCGTGCCCACCGCCCGCCGCCTTCTCGCCGTTCCCGCCCTCGTTGCCCCGGTCATCGCCTGCTGCCTGACGCTGCCTGCCGGCGCCTCGCAGCCGGGATCGGCCGGGCCGGCCGCGGCGCCAGTCGAGCCTCCCGCCGTGATCCCCGGTCCCTCGGTCCGGGCGCCCATGAAGGTCGTGGTCACGATCGCCCCGCTCAAGGGTTTGGTCGAGCCGCTGCTGCCCAAGGGCAGTTCGATCGAACTGCTGATCCCGCCCGGCGTCAGCGAGCACGGCTACGAGATCCCGCTTCCCAAGCTCGCCACGCTCGCACGTTGCGACCTCGTGGTGACCGTCGGCCTCGGGCTCGATGGCCGGGTGACCTCGTTCCTCGCCGAGCGCCCGCGCGAGGGGCGCCGGTCGGTCGAGTTCGCCAAGGCCGCCGGTGTCGCGGGCGCGGCCGCGTGCGACCACGACCATGACCACGCCGGGCATGACCACGCCCAGCACGACCACGCGCATCAGCACGCGGTCGATCCCCACCTGTGGCTGGACCCCGCCCTCGCCTCAAAGCTCGTTCAGGCCGCAAGCGAATCGCTGCGCGAGCTTGAAAAGGCCCGGTCGCGCCCCGCCGATGGGGCGGCCCGGCCCGGCGTCGTCGAGGCCCTGGCCGAGATCAACGCGGCGGAGCGGGCCTTGCTCGCCCGCCTGAGCGAGTTGGACTCCGCGTATCGCACCCGGTTGGCGGCGTGCCCGACCAGGACGCTGGTGGTGGCCCATGATGCCTGGGGCCGTCTGGCCGGGCGGTACGGCCTGCGCGCGGTCGCACTTTCGGGCCTCACGGCCGGTGAGCCCACGCCCAAGGCCATCAGCGACGCAGTCAACGCGGTTCGGGCCGAGGCCGCCCGCGCGGTCTTCTGCGAGCCGCAGCTCAACCCGGCGGCGTCCGAGCGAGTCGCCAAGGCCACCGGCGTGCCGCTGCTCAAGATCGATCCGCTCGGCGATGGCGACTACTTCACCATGATGCGCAGGAATCTCGACGAGCTGGTCCGCGGCCTGGGGGGACCCGCGCCCGCCGGCGCGGGTGGAAAGTGACCGGCGACACCGCCAAGATCTCACCTCAGGTGTCTTTTGCCCTCCCAATCACCCCGGGTCACGACCTGCCGCGCACGTCGGCCGCGCTTCGGGCTCAGGGCGATGGAACGCCCGCCGTGCTGTGCGAGGGGCTCAGCTTCACATACCCGGGCGCGGCCGCCTCGGCGATCGAGAACATCTCGCTGCGCGTCGAATCCGGGGAGCGCCTGGGTGTGCTGGGTCCCAACGGCGGCGGCAAGAGCACGCTTCTCAAGCTCATCCTGGGGCTCTTGCCGGTGCAGCAAGGGCGGCTCGAGGTGCTGGGCATGGCCCCCGCGCGGGCCCGGGCTGCCGGGCTCGTGGGGTACGTCGCGCAGCGCTCCGAGGCCGTGCTGGCCATGCCCCTCAGCGTGCGTGAGGTGGTCAGCCTCGCCGCGACCTGGCGGCTGCCTCCGTGGACCGGCCCGGGCCCGGGGCTGCGGGCCCGCGTCGAGCGAGCCATCGAGCTGGTCGGCGCCGGGGAGTTCGCGCATCGGCCCATCGGCAAGCTCAGCGGCGGTCAGTTTCAGCGGGCGATGATTGCGCGGGCCCTCGCCGCGTCGGCCCGCATGCTGGTGCTCGATGAGCCCACGGTGGGGATCGACGCCTCCGGGCAGCGGCTCTTCGGCGAGCTGCTCGATCGCGTGCATCGCGAGACCGGCCTGACGCTGCTGGTGGTGAGTCACGACCTGCGGGCCATTGCGGCGGGGAGCGATCGCGTCGCGTGCCTGGCCCGCCGGCTGCACTCCCATACCAGCCCGCAGGGGCTCACGCCGCAGGTGCTGGCCGAGGTCTTCAGCCATGATCTGGCCGGCGTGGTGGGGCCACTGGGCGGCCAGGGCGTGCACATTCACGCCCACCGGGCGGGCGAGTGCGCTGACTGCGGGACTCCCGCTGACGCCGGGCCGGCTCCGCAACCCTCCATCCCCGCCAGCGTCCCCGCCCCCGCCCCCCCCGGAGCCGCCCGTGCGGACGATTGAGTACCTCAGCGATCCGCTGCTTCGCGGGATCTATCTCCCCGGGATGGTCGCCGGCGGCGCGACCGTCGCCATGTGCGGCGTGCTCAGCCCGCTGGTGGTCGTCAAGCGGCTCGGGTTCATCGGGCAGGGTGTGAGCCACTCGGCCTTCGGTGGAATCGGCGTCGCCTCGCTGCTCGCGGCGTGGGGGCTCATCGCCTCCGGCGGTCCGGCGGAGTTCACGGTGGTTGCGACTTTCTGCATCGGCGCGGCCCTCGGCATGGGCTCGCTTTCGGGCCGCCAGGGGTCGGCGCGCGCCCGCGTCTCCGAGGACACCGCCATCGGCGTGTTCCTGGTGGGGTCGATGGCCGCGGGGGCGATTCTGGTTCAGGTCGCGAGGGGCGTCGCGGAGGCGGGCGGCCGCCCGGCCGATGTCCGCTCGTGGGAGCAGATCCTGTTCGGCTCCGTCGCGCTGGCGGGCCCGGCCGAGATCGTGCTGGCGACCGGGGCCCTGGGCGTGGTCGCCGGCGTCGTGTGGCTCATCCGCCGGCCGCTGCTGTTCTGGGCGTTTGATGGTGAATCGGCCCGGGCGTTCGGCGTGCCGACGCGGGCGGTCCAGGCGGCCCTCATGGTCCTGCTGGCGCTGGTGGTGGTCACGGCCATGAAGGTCGCCGGGGTGGTGCTGGCGTCAGCGCTCCTGGTCTTGCCCGGGGCCACGGCGCTCCGCCTGAGTGAGCGTTTTTCAGCCGTGACGGCCTGGTCGATCGCGTCGGGCCTCACAGGCCTGCTGGGGGGTTACATCGTGGCGTTCGAGACCGGCTGGCAACCTGGCCCCTGCATCGTGGGCGTGCTGGTCGCCCTGTTCGGCGCGGCGTGGTCGATCCGCCGCTAGCGGCGTCCGCGGCTACCGTCAGGCATGAAACCCGAGACCCTGCTGGCTGAACTCGACCGCCTCCGCAAGGACGCCCCGAAGGACCCCGGCGACCTGGAGTGGGTGACGCTGCACCACGTGTTCTGCTTCGTTTCCTACAAGATGACCGACTTCCGCGCCTATGTCGAAGCGGAAGCCAAGAAAGGGGCCTTCAAGGGCGTTGACCCGGACTGACGCCGACTGATTTCCGACCGGCGCAACCCCCGGCGTTCGCAGAAGGTTCGTGCTGTGGATAACCGCAGAACCCCTTGCCTTTCAGCCTCGTAAAGACGATAGTAGATGATCTTCATCGTGCTCCAGGGATCGGCGGACACACAAGAACCCGACCCTTCCTTGACCAGGGTGCGATGACGACCGTTTCAGGGGCTGCAGACCTGTGGAACGGGCGATGTGCCGCGGGCGACGGTCCGCGGGGGATAGTTGGGCGACCGCCGACATCCGGCGGTGACGGCTCGGCAAGGTTCCCGTGAAAGGAGGTGATCCAGTGTCGATTAATGGATGTACGAAGGGGCTGCGCGTGTAAACGCCGCTCGACGGAGCTGCCAGCGCAGTTCCCTTGAAAGCAGAAATGCGCGGCCCGCGCCGGACCTCCGGCGCGGGCCGTTTTCGTTCTCGCCCCGTCCTCGCTCCCTCGCCGCTCCGCCGCATCTCGGTATACTCCCGCCCCGCGGGCTGGTCCGCGGCTATCGGACGCTCCCCGCATGTGGCCCGCGGTCGTCGCAGTGTTGCTGATCCTGCTCGCGGTCGGCGCCGGCGCTGGCGGCTTGCTGGCCTACCGCTGGCGCAGGGCCAACCGCTCCCGCCGGCGCGAGCGGCGGCTCAGTCTCGCCGCGGTCCGCGATGACCTGCTCCGCGTGCAGCGCACGCTTCGACGCCAGCAACTGGAGCGCGACCTCGCCGCGGCTGGCCGCAGCCCGCGTTTCCCCATCGAGTTCACTGCCCAGTTCGGCGAGGATGAGTTCCTGTTCGAGGCCTTCGCCGGCAAGCTGGAGGGGGTCTTCATCGAAGTGGGCGCCCACGACGGCCGCTACAACGCCGTGACTTTTCCCTTCGAGGCCGTCGGCTGGCGCGGGCTGCTGGTCGAGCCGCTCCCGACCCCCTTCGCCAAGTGCCAGGCCTGTCGCCCGGCGAGCATCGTCGTCAACGCCGCCCTGGGGCCCGCAGGGAGCAGCGGGTTCGCGACGTTCACCGAGGTCCGTGGCGGCGGGCTCGACGAACAGCGGTCGTTTCTTGGCGATGACCAGGCGAACGCGCGGTTCCTGGAGGGGCGCGGCAAGACGCTTGTCCGCATCCAGACGCCCCTCACCACGATGGACGCCCTGCTTGAAACCCACGGAGCCCGGCTCGGGCCGGAGATCGACTTCGCCGTGATCGATGTCGAGGGCGGCGAGCTCGCCCTCCTCCAGGGCTTCGACCTCGCCCGCTGGCGGCCCAAGCTCCTGCTGATCGAGGACGAAGACCGCCCGCGCGACATCCCCGTGCGCGAATGGGTTGAAAGGCACGGCTACCTGCGCGCAGGCCGTCACACCATCAACTCCGCCTATGTCCGCATCGATCTCAACGAACTCACCGCCCGCGTGCAGTCGATCCTGCGGCCGATGTAGTCCGCTGATCGAGCTTACTGGTCCGGCGCGTCGGCGGACGGGGCCGCCGCTTGGGCCGGCTGGGCCTCGGGCGTCGGAAGCGCGATCCCCGGGCCCAACCGCGCCAGGATCGCCTCCATCACCACCCGGCTGGTCACTTCCTCACCCACGGGCGTCACCCAGACGCTCAGCCCGGTGCCCGAGGGCGTCAAGTACGTTGACACCCGAACCGACTCCCAGAGCGCCGCGCGGGCCCGCCGGGCGACCACCAGACCCTCGTCATGGGTGCCAACGCGGGATTCGATGGTGTAGCCGCGCTGCCGCAGCGCGATCTCCGCCGCGGTGGTCGCGGCTACGACGCTCACCTGCGGGCTGATCTCCGCCTTCAGCGTGCCCAGGCCATAGTCAGCCTGCACACCGGTCTGTCCGATCGGCTGCGGCTGGCTCCGGCACCCCGCGGCAAGCGCGGCAAGCCCGGCCAGCGCGGCCACAGCCAGCAGCGGAGCAAGAGGCGCGATCTTCGTCACCGCGGCGGCGGCGAGCGGGGGGCGGGTGGCTGCTTGAGTGGTTTGGTGAGCCATTTGGTCATGTCGAGATCGTCCATGTTCACCCCATCACCACAATCATCGAGCAGCGCGCGCAAAACCGGGTCCTCACCGACCCCGCCCGGGGCGGCCGGGTCAGCGCGCTCGATCGCCCGACGTGCCGCCTGAACAGGGGTATTTTTTAGCTTTACGAGCGGCTGGGTCGTGGGCTGATTGTCTTTGCGCCGGGCCTCGGCGTCGCGTTTCATCGCCTGCAAGGCCCGGTCCGCCTCGGCGACCAGCTTGGCGACGTCCGGCGCATCGGCCCGGAACTGGCGGGCCCAGGCTCGGGCTTCGATGGCATCGAGCGGGGGCTGGGCCGCGGCTTCGGCCTGCCGGGTCCGGTCGGCCTCGCGCTGCTGGTCGGCCGCGAGGCGGGCGAGGAAGGCCTCGCTGCGGATGGAATCGAACCCGTGGGTGGTCGCGGCGTGCCGCACGCGACGGTCACTGGAGACCACCAGCAGGGCCCGCTGGTCTTTGCCGAGGCGGGGCCTTTCGGCCAGGATTCGTTCAATCGCCGCATCCGCCTCTTGGCCATGCCCGGCGTAGACCATGCGAATGTTGGGCATCTGAGGGGATTCGGCAGAGCGGCGGGCTTTGGGCCAATTCGCCGGGGCGCTACCCCCATCGCAGACCAACCAGACGGACTGATCGCCGAATCGGCTGTTCGTGATCAGGCCCAGCAGGCCTTCCAGATCAAGCCCGGCGAGCTGGCCGGGAAGCGTCTTGGTCGCATGCAGCAGGTTGTAGGCGTCGATGATGACCATGGGGGGGTGGGCCGGCGTGCGAGGGGGCGTCGGGGCGGGTTCGAGCGGGAGACTTGATCCGATGCCCGCGAGCGGGTTTACTTCTCCCCCCGGCAAGCAGTTCGGGATCCGTGGGCGTCGTGGACTCCCCGGTGCGAGAGTTGTTGATTTCCCATTCCTCAATCGAGAGACCCATGGCGATCCGAGTGAAGGCCCGCAGCGGCGAGACGACCGAGCAGATGATGCGGCGCTTCAAGAAGCTCTGCGAAAAGGAAGGTCTGAACAAGGACATCAAGCGCAAGGAATACTACGAGAAGCCCTCGGAGCGGCGCCGGCGCGATGTCCGCAAGTCCATCGCCCGACGGATCCGTGAGGCCATGGGGCCCATGGAGCGCCCCGCGCGTCCGTCGCGGGTCGCCCGCGGCTGATCGCTCCCCAGCTCCCGTTCTTGGAGCGTGGGTTTAGCGGGCGAGCGGCGGACTGACTGCGGACTGATCGCGGCCGGTTCGCACGGTGGGTGGCTGATTCGTTCATGTAAGCACTCGCTAAGGCCCGACATCTCTTCCAGTTGATCTGATGAAGGGCCCGGCTTGCGGGCCCTCTCTCTTCAAGCCAAGGAGTCCACCTTGCTCAGCACCTTCAGCAGACTGGTCGAGGCGCTTGGCGCCCGGGCCCTCGCGACGGCGGTTGTCGCCATCACCCTCCTGTGCGTCACGGGCGTTTGTCCCGCCCAGACCTCTACGGAGCTTGAGAAGGCCCAGTCCGGTCTGAGTCAGAAGGTCGCTGACGCCGCGCACTCGGCGGGCGGCGGGCATGTCCACAAGCCTGGCGGTGAAGCGAACCTCGAACTGCCCGACCTGAGCAAGGTCAAGATGATGGGCGTCTCGGGCGATCTGCTGCTTATGGCGGGCATCCTGGTCTGCCTCGCGGGGCTGGTCTTCGGCGGCGTGATCTACGTCCAGCTCAAGGCCCTGCCGGTTCACAAGTCGATGCTCGACATCTCCGAGCTCATCTACCAGACCTGCCAGTCGTATCTGTTCCAGCAGGGCAAGTTCCTGATGATCCTGTGGCTCTTCATTGCGGCGGTCATCGTCGCCTATTTCAAGTTCCTGGTCGGGATGGACACCCTCAAGGTCGCGGTGATCATCTTCTTCTCGCTGGTGGGCATCGCCGGCTCCTACGGCGTGGCCTGGTTCGGCATCCGCGTCAACACCTTCGCCAACTCCCGAACCGCCTTCGCCGCCCTTCGCGGCAAGCCCTTCCCGTGCTACGCCATCCCCCTCAAGGCGGGCATGAGCATCGGCATGGCCCTCATCAGCGTCGAGCTGCTGATCATGCTCATCATCCTGCTCTTCCTGCCCAAGGAAGCTGACGGCACCAACAAGTGGGCCGGGCCCTGCTTCATCGGCTTCGCCATCGGCGAGTCCCTCGGCGCCGCGGCCCTCCGCATCGCCGGCGGCATCTTCACCAAGATCGCCGACATCGGCTCGGACCTCATGAAGATCGTCTTCAAGATCAAGGAAGACGACGCCCGCAACCCCGGCGTGATCGCCGACTGCGTGGGCGACAACGCCGGCGACTCGGTCGGCCCCTCCGCCGACGGCTTCGAGACCTACGGCGTCACCGGCGTGGCCCTGATCTCGTTCATCCTGCTCGCGGTGGCCCGCCCGGAGGATCAGGTGCAGCTGCTGGTCTGGATCTTCCTGATGCGAATCGTGATGGTGGTGGCCTCGGGCGTCTCGTACCTGATCAACGAGGCTGTGGCCAAGTCGTACTATCAAGACGCCGAGCACATGGACTTTGAGAAGCCCCTGACCAACCTGGTCTTCCTGACGTCCATCATCTCCATCGCCCTCACCTACATCGCCTCGTACCTGCTGATCCCGAACCTGGGCGGCGAGGGGAGCGGCATGTGGTGGAAGCTCTCGACCATCATCACCTGCGGCACCGCGGCGGGGGCGATCATCCCCGAGTTCGTGAAGGTCTTCACGTCCACCAACTCGCGCCACGTGCGTGAAGTGGTCACGTCTTCGCGCGAGGGAGGGGCTTCGCTCAACATCCTCTCGGGCCTGGTGGCGGGCAACTTCTCGGCCTACTGGCTGGGCATCGCCATCACCGTGCTGATGGGCGTGGCGTACTACATCTCGCTGATGTTCCCCGACAACCCGGTGACCGCCTCTCCGGCTGACGCCATGATGCTGGCGCCCTCGGTCTTCGCCTTCGGCCTGGTGGCCTTCGGCTTCCTGGGCATGGGCCCGGTCACGATCGCCGTCGACAGCTACGGCCCGGTGACCGACAACGCCCAGTCGGTCTATGAGCTCTCGCAGATCGAGTCGATCCCCAATGTCGACCGCGAGCTCAAGGACTCCTTCGGCTTCACCCCTCAGTTCGAGAAAGCCAAGCACTTCCTTGAGGAGAACGACGGTGCGGGCAACACCTTCAAGGCGACGGCCAAGCCGGTGCTCATCGGCACCGCGGTCGTCGGCGCCACCACCATGATCTTCTCGATCATCATGGCGCTCACCGGCGGCCTCCAGCACGATCTGGAGAAGCTCTCGCTCATGCACCCGCCCTTCCTGCTCGGGCTGATCACGGGCGGCTCGATCATCTACTGGTTCACGGGCGCGAGCATCCAGGCCGTGACCACCGGCGCCTACCGCGCGGTGGAGTTCATCAAGGCCAACATCAAGCTCGACGGCTCGACCAAGGCGAGCGTCGAGGACAGCCAGAAGGTCGTCACCATCTGCACCCAGTACGCCCAGAAGGGGATGTTCAACATCTTCCTGGGGGTCTTCTTCGGCACGCTGGCCTTCGCGTTCTATGAGCCGTTCTTCTTCATCGGGTTCCTGATCTCCACGGCGCTCTTCGGGCTCTTCCAGGCCATCTTCATGGCCAACGCCGGCGGCGCGTGGGACAACGCCAAGAAGATCGTCGAAGTCGAGCTCAAGGCCAAGGGCACCGACCTGCACGCCGCGACCGTCGTCGGCGACACCGTCGGCGACCCGTTCAAGGACACCAGCTCGGTCGCGATGAACCCGGTCATCAAGTTCTCGACCCTCTTCGGCCTGCTGGCCGTGGAGCTCGCGGTGAGCATCGTGCATCAGCAGGGGGGCAGCCACACGCTGACCAACGTGCTCGCCGGGCTCTTCTTCGTGGTGTCGATGTTCTTCGTCTGGCGGTCGTTCTACGGCATGCAGATCGGCCGCGAGGGCGATGTGCCGACCCGCGTGGCCTGAGCTTCAGGCTTCAGGACTCTCCCGGTTCAACTCCCGGTTGGGCGCTCGGCCGCCGTGCACTTTCAACGAAAACGCCCGCCCCGGCGGCGGGGCGGGCGGGAACGAGTTTCGCAGATTCACGCGGGACCAAAGCCCCAGTCAGGCCCAATCAGGCCCGGCGGCGGCGGGTCGCGGCCAGGCCGGCCAGCACCAGCACCGACGAGGCGCCGGGGGTGGGGATCGGGGTCAGCACGTAGACGGCCGGGGCCTCGCCGGCGATGTAGATCACGCCCTGGTCATCGATCGTGACGCCCTCGGCGTCGGTGGCGATCGACCGGAAGTCGAAGCTGCTCAGGATGACGCCGGTGCGGGTCACCTCCAGCAGGCGGGCCGACTCCTGGCTGTAGATCAGCAGGTTGTCCTCATCGGCCGTGCCCAGCAGGGAGTTCACCGTCGAGAGCACCTGCACGTCCGACAGATCCAGCACGCCCAGCAGGGTGGGATCGAAGAGGTTCGCGGGGTTGATGTTGCCAGCGGCGGGCTGAGGGCCGAAGGTGATGGCGGTGTCGTAGATCCCCTGGGGGCTCTTCTCCTTCACGAGCACGAAGCGGTTGTTGCGGGGGTCGAACGAGAACCCCTCGATGCCGATGTTGCCGACCGTGGGGCCGATCGATGCGGTCGTCAGCGCGCTGCGGTCGCGCGTGCCGCCGTTGGTGTAGGTGAGCTGGTAGACATCCTGGAGCCGCTCCTCGCCGATGACGAAGACGCCGTTGCCGGTGTAGGTCAGCCCCTCGGTGTCGGCGAAGCCGGTCAGCGCCATCGTGCCCAGCACGGTTCCGGTGCGGCTGATCTCGACCAGGGCGTCGCCCTCGTCGCCCAGCACGAACAGCGTGCCGGTGTCCCAGTTAAAGGTGATCGCCGAGGCTTCGGCGGCCGCGGCGGGGAGCGCGATTGTCGCGGTGAGCTGGTAGTTGTTCAGGTCCAGCGAGGTGATGGTGGCCGAAGCCGAGGCCGTCAGGGCGAGCGAAGCGAGCAGTGCGCGAGCAATCATGGTGAACTCCTTGTCGCCGCGTTGAGCGCGGCGGGGTCAGGTGCAAAGGCCCGGCCGCAGTGGCCGGGAATCAGGACGAGAAGGGTCAAAGCACGAATCGATTTCAGCGAGCAACGCGGCGGCGACCGGCGCCGAACGCCGCGAGCACAAGCAGCGCGCCCGCCGAGGGCGAGGGCACGGCGAAGCCGGGGGAGCCGACGTCGCGGTTGGCGGCGCGGATGGCGCCGTTGACGCCCTCGACGCTCAGGCCGAGGTCGGCGCCGGTGTTCGAGGCCTCGAAGCTCACGCCGCGGGTGGTGGAGGTGTAGATGTACGAGGAGAGCAGGAGGCCGCTGGGGCTGTAGAAGTAGACCGCATCGCCGCCGGCGCCCAGCCCGGAGAAGGTGTCGGTGACGCCGGGGGAGGGGAGCATCTCATCGGTGCCAAGGATGACGAGGGTCGAGGGGGCGTTCCAGTTGGTCCGCCAGGCGGCCTCGTTGGCCGCGGCCTCTTCGAGGATGATGATGCTCTGGCCGGCGTTGATGGTGACGGAGGGGAAGAAGTTGGGCTGGGGGGTGGCGCCGCCGAGGATGTCCTCGGAGTCGGCCCACTGGTAGCCGGCGAGGTTGATGGCGGTCGGGCCGGTATTGGTGAGCTCCCACCAGTCGCCGTTGATGGTGTTGGTGGTGCCGGCGGTGGTCTGGGGCAGCACCTCGGTGATGATGAGGTCAGCCGAGGCGACGGACGCGCCAAAAGCAATAGCGGACGCCATAGCGGCGAGGACGGAACGATTCATTTGGATGCTCTCCCTTGATGCCTCGCGGCCCAGACAGACCGACGCGGCCGCCTGGCCCGGGGCGAACTCTCTCAGTGAAAACCTTATGCCGCCGAGATGGGGTGATCCCGCACGAACCTCGACTTTGGCGCCCTGAGTTCGTTGAGATTGAGTTAAGCAACTGTGAAGTCGGCTCGCACGCGCCTCGCCCCTTGGCCGGAACCTCATCGCAACCACGCGTGAGTGACCGCCAGCGGCCATTAGACTCCGCGCCGTGTCGGTTTGTGGCGCGCCCTCCATGTGGAGCGCCGCGCCATGGTCCGAGCGCAGGCGATGCCTGCGATCTCAACGGAGGTGGAAGATGAATCGATTCGTGATCTCGTCGATGGCTGTCGCCTCGCTCGCCAGCGCCGCCTCAGCGCAGTTCAACACCCTCACCGGCGCCCCGCCGCTCGTGATCGGCCATCGCGGGGCCAGCGGCTACCTCCCCGAGCACACGCTCGAGTCGTACACGCGCGCCATCGAACTCGGCGCCGACTTCATCGAGCCCGACCTGGTCGCGACCTCCGACGGCGTGCTCATCGCCCGTCACGAGCCCACGCTGAGCGGCACCACCAACGTCGCCGATCTGCCCCAGTTCGCCGCCCGCCGCACCACCAAGGTCCTCGACGGCGTGCCGACCACCGACTGGTTCGCCAGCGACTTCACCCTGGCTGAGATCCGCACCCTGAGGGCCCGCCAGCCCCGCGCCGATCGCCCCCAGGAGTTCAACGACCAGTACGTCATCCCCACCTTCGCCGAGATCATCACCCTGGCCCAGTCGCGCGGCGTCGGCATCTACCCCGAGACCAAGCATCCCACCTTCCACGACAACCTCGGCCTGTCGCTCGAGGAGCCCCTGCTGGCTGCCCTTAGCACAGCCGGCTGGAACAACGCCGCGGCCCCCGTGTTCATCCAGTCGTTCGAGAGCAGCAACCTGCGCCAGCTCAACCAGATCACCAACGTGCGGCTGGTTCAGCTCATTGACGCCAACGACGTCAACAACAACGGCACGCTCGACCTCACCGCCCCCTACGACCGGCCCTACGACTTCGCCGTCGCCGGCGACACCCGCACGTTCGCTGATCTGCTCACCCCCGGCGGGCTTGACTTTGTGAACGATTACGCCGACGGCATCGGCCCCTGGAAGCCCTATCTGCTCACCACGGCGATCTTCGACCCCAACAACGATGGGATCGCCGATGACCGCAACGGCGACGGCGTGGTCAACATCAGCGATCGCGTCGTCCTCGGTGACTCGGGCGTGATCACCCGGGCCCACGCCGCCGGACTGCTGGTGCACGGTTTCACCTTCCGCAACGATTCCAGCCTCTACGGCTTCAGCAACCCCCTTGACGAGTACCGCGCGTACTACGCCCTGGGCATCGACGGCGTCTTCAGCGACTTCCCCGACACCGCCCGCGCGGCGATCCCCGCCCCGGCTTCGGTCGGGCTCCTGGGCCTGGCCGGCCTGGCCGCGCTCCGTCGGCGCCGCTGATCGGCCCGTGCGATCGTGCGACGGCCGCCCTCCGCGCCATCGAGGCGCCTGATCGAGCGATCTCACGCCGGGGCGGGCGAAGGCCCGCTCCGGTTTTTCCTCACACCGGCCTCACCTTGGCCGGTTCGCGTCGGCGACCGGCTGTTCTCTATCATGGCGTGATGTTCAGTCTGGTGCTGCTTGCCGTTGCGATCGCGCTGGGGCTCTTCGGCGTCCTCATCGGCGCGTTCGTTGTCGGCTGGCGGACCGGCAGGCGAGCGCGGGATGACCACCCCCAGCTCGGGGTGCTCCAGGGCGCCACGCTCGGCCTGCTGGGGCTCATCATCGGCTTCTCGTTCTCCGGGGCGACGCAGCGGTTTGTGGAGCGGCAGGACCTCCTGGTCCGCGAGGCCAACACGCTGGGAACGATCTGGCTTCGGACCGACCTGCTCGCGGAGCCGGCGCGGGGCGAGCTGCGCGGCATGCTGCGCCGCTACGTGGCGACCCGGCTTGAGCTGTTCCGCGCCCTCGCCGATGCCGATGTCGCGGCGTGCAACGCCCGCCTCGCCGCGCAACAGGCCGAGCTCTGGCGCAGGTCGGTGCAGGCCGTGGAGGCGGCTCCCGACGCCGCGGTGCTGCTGCTGCCCCAGCTCAACGAGTCGTTCGATCTGCTCACCACGCGCAACCATGCCGTGCGTCGGCACCTCCCGCTGCCGGTGCTGGCCGTGATGGTGGCGTGCGCGGCGATCAGCGTCGGATCGGTCGGGTACGGCCTGGCGGGGGCGACGCGGCCGCTCGTGTGGCCGGGTTTCGCGCTGGTGGCGCTGATCGGCGCCGTGATCTGGGTGACGATCGATATGGATCACCCGCGCTGGGGCCTGATCCGCGTCAGTGATGCGCCGCTGACGGAGCTGCAGCGGAGCTTCGGGCCCTAGGTCCTAGAGCCGCCGCTCCGGCCCCGCTGGCGCGGGCGCGCCCGCGAGCGCCGCGGCCACTGCCGCTCGCAGGGCCGGCAGGGCACGTTCGTCGAACCATGGGTTGCGCTTGAGCCAGAGGTTGTTCCTCGGGGACGGATGCGGGAGCGCCATCCGCCTCGGGAGCAGTTGATCAGCCGCCCGGGCGGCGTCGGTCAGCGTTTCGAACTGGTCCGCAAGGTGGCTCGCAAAGGCGTGGCCGCCCACGTAGATCGTCAGCCGGATACCTTTCATCGCCGCGAGCAGTTGAGAGCGCCACAGCGGGGCGCATTCGGTTCGTGGAGGCAGGTCCCCGGACTTGCCCGACCCGGGGTAGCAGAAGCCCGTGGGCATGAGGGCGAACCGGCGCTCGTTGTAGAACGTCTTTCGGTCCACGCCCAACCAGTCGCGCAGGCGGTCGCCGCTCTTGTCGTTCCAAGGAATCCCGCTCTCGTGGGCGACCCGGCCCGGGGCCTGACCGATGATCAGCACCCGGGCCGAGGCTGAAATCTGCACGAGCGGGCGGGCCCCAGCGGGTAGGCTCGGCTCGCATACCTTGCACGCACGCACCTGTTCGAGCAGCACCGTCAGCCGCATGACCGCCTCCCCTCGCCGTCAGTGGGCGGCCGTCACGCCCAGCGACTCGGGGGTCACATCGTGCTTGAGCCCGATCGCCTTGTTGAAGGTGTTGTATGCGCTCATCATGGCGGCGACCTCGATGGCGCCGGTGACCTCCTGCTCGGAGCACCCGGCCTTGAGAGCCATCGCGCGATGGGCATGCAGGCAGTATCCGCAGCCGTTGGCGGCGCTGACGGCGATGGCCAGCAGCTGGCGGGTCTTCTCATCCAAGTTGGCGCCTGCGGCCTTATCGAGGCTCAGCACGGCGTCGAGGAACCGGCCGCTGCGGCCCATCGCCTGGTAGGTCTCGGGCAGCACGCCCAAGGCGCGCTTCAGGTTCGCCTGGATGTCCCGGGCGCGGTCGTCGGCCGTATCGGTGTACAACACTACATTCGCCATGCTTGGTTCTCCCTGGGGCCGACTGGTGTCTTTGGGCGCGGCCCGCAGGTGAGAGCTTCCCGCAGCCGGGGTCTTACCCCGCGAAGTGAAAGAACATCCGCAATGCGTCAGCCCGGGCTCTCGTCCACGGCGCGGGTCAGGAGGTCGAACTCCTCGCGGCACTCCGGGCAGACCGCCATGTGCTGGCGCAACATCTCGAGGTCCGCCGGGAGGCCCGCCGAGCCGCGCCGGCGTTCGAGGAACTCCGCGACACGGGCCCCGAAGGTCTCGCAGTCGACCTCGTGCTCCGCCGTCGCGGCGATCAGCCGGGCGAGTTCGCTCAATTCGAGCTCCGATGGTCCACGGCTCACGATTTCATTCCTTGCTCCCCGAAGTGTGGTCCGTCCGTCCCGCAGGCCAGAACGCTCCGCAGCTTGCGTCGCGCGTCGTGGGTCAGCTTGTACAGGGCGTTGGTCGAGATGCCCAGCTGTTCCGCGAGCACCCGGGTGGGCATACCCGCCAGCTCCGCCAGGATGGCCGCCCGCTGGCGAGGCGTCAGGTCCGCCTCGATGGCTCGGCGCAGGCGCCCGGCATCCTCCTCCTGCTCCGCATCGCCTGCGGGCGGACGGGCGGGCGCCGCCCGACCAGACGGGTCGAGGGCCAGATCCGCCAGCGACCGGCCCGCCCACCGGCGGCGCCGAAGGTCGGAGAGCGCGATCCGGATGGCGATCGCCAGCACCCACGTTGACAGGCGGCTGCGGCCCTCAAAGGTCTCCAGCCGGTCCAGCACCCGGATCACGGTCTGCTGAGCGAAATCCTCGATGTCCGCGTCCGAAACGCCCCACCGACCCGCGAGGGCCCGGCGCAGGCCCCCGATCACCAGCTCGCGCAGAGCCGACACCCCCGAGCTCTCCGGCGGGCGGCGCGACAGGCCGAGGAGCCATCGTTGGTCGTCTTCCGTCGCGCAGATGGGCAGGAGTGCGTCGCTCATCGGTCCCGGATCATCTCCAGTCGGACGCCTCGGCGCCCTCGAGTCTTACCCCGATTCGCCCATTCCATCGAGAATCGGCAATCGATCTGCTTTCCGGCGGCCGGTCCGGCGAGCACCTCCGCCATGGCTGGGTCTGAAAGGCGGTGGAAGGCGGATCGGTCGGCCTCAGCTGCTCGCCTGCAGTGGCGACCAAGATGCAGAGGAGTCCGCCGCCCACTTGGGCGCGGCAGGACTGCTCTCGCTCAAGAACCTGCCCGGTTCTCCCGAACACTCCCCGATCACTGATGCAATTCGCCGTCTGGACGCACTGGCTGTCGCGCAGTGCGGAGTTCATCGATCGTGCTGATGCCAAGCGATGACTCTCGGAAGTTCCGCGAGAGTCAGGAGCGAGGTTCACGCCCGCGAGGCGTCTTGAGGCCGCGCCGACGTGTGCTGCCCTCCTGGGAGCGTTGGCGGAGTAAGGCCTGAATGCCTCTCCACATATCCGTGCGTTCTGCGGGCGTTGCGAGGACGACCTCCCTCGCGGCTGATGACACCGACAGGCGGTCGCGCCGGCCGGGCAGCCGCTTCGTCAGGCGTTTCACCTCCGACGACAGCATGGCCCAGACGCGCCATGTGTGCTCGCTGGGGGAGCGAAACTGATCACCCGGACCCCGCCACGCCACCAGCCCTGGCGCGAGCAGCCATGCATGGATCACGCCGGGCAAGGCGGTCCAATGA
>CAZSZO010000069.1:0-16160 GCA_964611125.1 uncultured Phycisphaeraceae bacterium
GCGCGCTTGTGTTGCCGGATTTGCCGCCGCTTGGCCGACCCCCCGGTTGCGTGGGGCCAGTTCGCGTCGGAGTTGAACACAGATCGACAATCCTTGCGGCAGCGCTGCTCAATTCGTTCGCCATTCATCTCCGCGCATGATGCGTAACATGAACTCATCGAACAATGGAACGGTGAATGCCGTGTCTCCGTGATTTGGACTCCAGATCATGCCCTTTTCGATAAGCGAACTGCGGGTTGGACCGAGCGAAGACACTGCCCTCTCAAGTTCGCTAGAGATGTCTCCCGACCGGTGAGGTCCCGGTCCAAGGTGGGCCATGGCTCGCAGATACCTTTTCTCTGATGGCGTCAGTCGATCAAATCTTACACGGAAAAAGCTCTCATCCAACGCCGCGATTGCAATGGCGGAAGCCTTCTTGACGTCCGGTAGTTCGATCGGTGACTTGGATGCGATGTCCCAGACATGCTTGCCCCATTCCTGAAGAAAATACGGGTAGCCACGAGTCTCAGAGATGATTCTCGTCAGCGCGTCCCCGGCAAATTCCACTCCCTGGTTCTTCGCTGGCTTGACGATCGCGAGTTGCGCTTCGTCCGACGTGAGCGGGCCAATCTCAGGAAAATCAAACAGCCGCTCGCTATAGGACTTCGCTCGACCCATTCGACCTCGCAGCTGCGGCAGACCGGCGCCAATGAGCACAACTGGCAGCGCTCGTTGCGCTGCGCGATGTAATGCAGTGATGAGAGAAGCCAATTCGTCTTCCTCAACGTATTGGAGCTCATCGATGAAGAGCGCGAGGGCCGTGCCGGCTTCTTGAGCGGCGCGGCCCGCCGCCTCAAGCAGCGCTTGGAGATCGTGTTCAAGGTCTCCGTTGTCGGCGAGGCCCGCTTCAGGCTCGAAATCGATGCCGACTTCGATGTCAGTGTACTTGAACTTCAGCGCCCTCGCGAAACCGGCGAGTCCACGCAGTGCTCGCTGTGCCAGGTCTCGAGCTCGTTCGATCCTCGACAGGGTCAAGAGCGCGATCCGAAGTTGGGGAGCCAGAATGGCTGGTAGCGAGCGAGACTCCGGAGCTTCGACCCTCATGGTCTGAAGTCCTTCATGTTCGGCATCCGCTCGCATTCGATCGAGCAGCACCGTCTTTCCGACCCCGCGCAACCCGACCATCAGGACGCTCTTGGTCGGGCGTCCCATTCGGATACGCGCTAATGCGACCCTAACGGTTTCTCTGAGCGCATCACGGCCTGCCAATTCGGGAGGTTGGGTTCCGGCGCCGGGCGAATAGGGGTTCTTGATTGGGTCCACGCGAAAGTATACCGATATTTAGCGAATTATCAAAAGGGCATAAAGTGCCTAAATATCCTCAATTCCGATTGACCCGGCAACGGTGCCACCCCGGGCGCCACGAGCCGATCGGCCGCCCATCTTCAGGTCAATCCCCATCCCGCCGCGTCACCTTCAGGATCTCCTCCATGCCCTCCAGCCGCTTGGCGGGGGGCAGGGCCAAGGCGGTCACCATCAGGCCGTGAAGGTCGATGTTGTCGATCATCTGCGGCATCGCCTGCGAGCCCGGTCCCCAGGCGGTCACTTCGACCAAGTCGGCCGTGTGGTTGCCCGAGATGAAGCTGACGCCGAAGTGGTTGGCCAGCAGGGCGCCAAGGACCAGCATGGGGGAGTTGAGCTCACCGAACGGGGCGACGCGCTCGTTGGCGAGCGACTGGGCCAGGATCGCCAGCTCCGCGGCGGACAGGCGGACATTGACCGCCTCCTCGATGAGCGCGGGCGCCTCCTTCATGGCCTCGGCCGGGTCGCCGAAGACCTTGAGGCGAGCCTCGATCCGCTCGAATGACCGACGCACCTGGGCGAGCCGATCAAACGCCGTGTTGGCCCGGTCGCCGTACAGGGTGAGGCCGGGGTTGGCGTTGCCGTGGTCGGTGGTCAGCACCACCAGCGTGTCGTCGCGACCCCTGGTGAACTCGCGGACCACGCCGATGGCGTCATCGAAGGCGAGCTGGTCGGCCACGATCGACGCGGCGTCGTTGATGTGCGCGGCGTGGTCGATGCGGCCGCCCTCGATCTGCAGCACGAACCCGTCCTTGTTGCGGTCCAGCCGATCGAGGGCGACCCGCGACATCTCCGCCAGCGAGGGGATGATCGGCAGGCGGTCAACCTCCATCGGC
This sequence comes from uncultured Phycisphaeraceae bacterium, assembly GCA_964611125.1. Classification (GTDB taxonomy): domain Bacteria; phylum Planctomycetota; class Phycisphaerae; order Phycisphaerales; family UBA1924; genus JAEUIX01. Next base: position 2,178 of record CAZSZO010000069.1, read on the forward strand.
ACGTGATCGTGCGAGAACAGCCCCAGCAGCGGCCCGGCGCTGTCACGAGCGGCGGCGAGCTGCGGGGCGTTGCGGACGATCGTGTACTGCGGATAGTCCTTGGTGAGCTCGGCGGGGAAGAACTTGGCCCCACCGCCCATGATCACATCGAGCTTCCGCGCCAGCATGTGAAAAGCGATGCGGTCTTCGTGGTCGCGGCTGGATGCGTTGGCGACGAATGACGCCGGCGTGGCGTGGGTCACGCGGGTGGTGGTGACGACGCCGGTGGCCTTGCCGGACTGGGCCGCGTGGGGCAGGATGGGCATGAGCTGCGCGCCATCGGGGTTGACGTTGATGGCGCCGTTGTTGATGTGCACGCCCGCGCCCCAGGCTGAGCCGCCCGCGGCCGAGTCGGTCACGAGTGAGTCGGCTGAGTGGGTGGTGGCGAAGGCCCGACGGACCCCGGCCTGGTTCCAGAGGTCAACCCAGGTGGAGGGCTTCTGGCGCCAGCGCTTGGAGGCGATGTGGGCGAGGGTCAGCGTGCCGGTGCTCATGCCGTCGCTGACCATGAAGATGACGTTGCGGGCTCGGGTGGGCTGGGCCCGGCCGACGCCGCCCGAACGGCTTTCAGCGTGCGTGGGGGCCGGGGTGGCGCCGATTCCGACCGCCGCGGCGGACGCGGCGCCGGCGGAAAGCAGGAATTGTCGGCGGTCGAGTACGGGCTTGGATGTCGGATGGACGGTCATGGCTGAGGGTACGAGCGGGATGGGGTAGAAAGTGTTGAGGAATGGTCAAGAACGGGTGGGCCCGCCGCGCGTCGAGCGTGGACACGATGCCGCGTTGGCGCGAGTTCAGCGGGTCGGGGAGGGATCCGCGGGCTTGGCGCGCCAGCGAGCGACCAGGAGGCCGCCGATGGGCCAGACCAGGCACCACGCCCCGCCGAGGGCGGGCTGAAACCACCATGGAGTTTCGAGTCCGACGGAGTTCGACATACCCCCGCCGAGCCACGCCTCGGGCCTGCTCAAGGCCATGGCAACGTTGTACGGCTGGCCGGCGAGTTCCCGAATGATGTCGCTGAGCTCAGCACCCAGTGCCGTGGGCTGGGCCACCCCCGCGGCGCGGAGCCAGGCCTGGAGGGCTTCGGGCCCGACCGAGGTACCGGGCTTCAGGGCCGGCGCGGCGCTGCCCGAGCTGCTCTCGACGGTGGCGCCCGGCCAGGGGAACCGCACGGCGCCGTCTTTCGAGGCGTCTCCGGAGTGCTTGAGGGTGAAGGTGAAGACCTGCGAGGCGGGCGGCTCCACCCAGCCGGTGCTGGTGAGGTTGGCCTGGAGTGTGACCCCGGCATCCGCGGGGTCCACCGAGGTGAACGTGGTGTTCTTGTCGGCGGTGATTCGGCCCGGCAACCGCGCCGCGGCGAGGGTGACTGCGTAGCCCAGTATCGCCCAAAGGAAGGTCCACGCGACCAGGCCCGTGGCGAGCGTGCGCGGTCGGCGCATGGCCATGCCGGGGGTGACGATCCCGTGGATCCGAAGATCCGCCCCGCATTCAGAGCACCGGAGCGTGGTGTTGCCGCGCACGGCGTAGCGGCAGCGGCCGCAGGCCGGCTCCTTCACCAGCTCGCGCCAGAGTGCGATCTGCGGCCAGAGCAAGTAGGCCACGCAGGCCACGGCGCCGGCTGTGAAGATCAGGCTGAGTGCGATGGCGTGCATGCGGGCTCCAGGTGAACGCTCCACGACCGTCACGACGGCCCGGGTTCAAGCGGGTCGAGTCGCCAGCCCGAGGGCGCGGCGACGGTTTCGGGCCACGACAACGACCGCCCCGACGGGCCAGACCGCCGCCCAAGAAGCCCCAACCGCGACACCCACCCACCAGGGTGTGACCCGGAGGTTGGACGTGGACCCGCCGCCCGGAGACCAGACCGACAGGATGGGTCCCTTCCCAGCGGAGATCGCCGCCATGAGGGACTGGACCTCGGCACTGTACTGGGGCCGTACCGCTTCAGGAAGGTTGATTCGCCCGAACCAGGAGGTGAGCGCCTCGTCGCTCAGCGCGGCGCCAGGGCGGAGGTGGTCGGCGGTTCCAGAGCTGGCGAGAATGACGCGGCTGGGCCAGGCGCAGCGGACCTGACCGGCGTTCTCGGCCTTGTCAGCGACATCGTACTTGAGTGTGAACTCACCGTCGGCTGCGGGATCGCCCCAGCCCTCCCGGCGCCAGGCCAGGTTGAGATCCCCGGGAAGCACGGCCCGCGCGCGTGTCGTGTCAACCGGCGAGTAGCCGCTGGTTCGAATGTTGATGCGATAGGACGGCAAACTCTCGGTCAAGAACACGACGGCCAGACCAAGGAAGCACCACAGACAGGTCCACAGGAGCACCGCCCTCACGAGCGTGAAGGGCGGGCGACGGACAAGTGTCGGCGTCACGATCCCGCACAGGCGCAGATCAGCCCCGCACCCAGCGCAGTGCACGCTGGCCGTGTCCCGAACCGGATGCCGGCACGCGCCGCACCCGGGCTCGCGGGTTCGATCAAACCAGACTGTGAGCTGCGGCCAAAAGACATAGACGAGCGAGACGCACGCCCCCGCCTGAAATGCCATCCGCAGTTGTGGAATATCCATGCGAGGTCCGAGGGTGGGTGGCGGGGGGACCGATGCGAGCGCAGGAGGGCCCGGAAACGTCCCGGGTGCGACTCGAACGCACGACCTGCTGCTTAGAAGGCAGCTGCTCTATCCAGCTGAGCTACCGGGACTGGCGAGGAAAGGGTATCGCCTGACGGGTTGTTGGACGATTCCGGGCCTGTGAAGTTGGACCGTTCCGGGGCTTCCCATCCTGCTCCGGGTCGGCAATGATTGTTCAGTCGGCTGAAAGCACCCCTGGCCCGATCTGGCGCCGATTTGGCGGCGACCTGGCGGAGGGGCGCGAGGCCGGCGAAGCAACGAATGGCGATCGCCGCGACAGGACGAAACGATGATGGCTCCGCCCTGCCGGCGGCCCAGTTGATCGCGCCGGGGCTGGTTCGCCCGGTGGTTGTCGAGGCGCCGGCCGACGAGCCAGCGGGCGGGATCGCTACGCCACTCACGCTGGCGCCGCCCCCGCTGTCGTGCCGCGAGCGGCAGGCTGAAGCCCCCATCGAGCGGGCGACCGGCCCGTGGGCAGTCGCGCGGGCGGTGATGGAACTCGCCAAGCCGCGGATCACCCGGCTGGTGACGATGACCGCCCTGGGCGGCCTGGCCCTGAGCGTGATCGACCGGCCTTGGACGTGGTGGTCGCTCTCGATCGCGGCGGCCGGCTGCGCCATCGGCACGTGGCTCTCCTCCGGGGGCGCCAACGCCCTGAATCAGTGCATGGAGGTCGATCGCGACCGGCGCATGGACCGGACCCGCCACCGCCCGCTCCCCAGCGGGCGCATCGGCGTGCCGGGCGGAGTGCTGGCGTCTTCCTTGATGCTGCTGACCGGTTTGCTGGTGCTGTGGGCGACGTGCGGGGCGCCGGCGATGGTTGTCGCGCTGGTCACCGCGTTCACCTACCTCGCCATCTACACGCCGCTCAAGCCGGTCACGGTGCTCAACACCTGGGTGGGCGCCGTGCCGGGGGCGCTGCCGCCGCTGATCGGCTGGGCGGCTGGGGCCGAGGCGGGCGCGGGGGGGGGCGGGGCCGCGTGGTCGAGCCTGGTGGAGCCGGGCGGCTGGTCGCTGGTGGCGCTGATGGCGGTGTGGCAGATCCCGCACTTCCTGGCCCTGGCGTGGCTGTATCGCGAGGATTACGCCCGGGGCGGCTACTGCATGCTGCCCGTGGTTGACCCCACGGGAGGAGCCACCGTCACCCAGGTCGTGCTGTGGTCGGTGCTGCTGTTGCCGGCATCGATGTCGCCTTGGCTGGCGATGCCCGAGCGCGTGGGCATCATCTACGCGGCGGTCGCGCTGGTCACCGGCGTGTGGTATCTGTGGGAGGCGATGGGCCTCATCGCCGACCGCTCGCCGGCGCGGGCCCGACGGGTGTTCATCACCTCGGTGATCCACCTGCCGATCCTGCTCGCGACCCTGGCGATCGGCGTGATCGGCGCGGCGGCGCTGCGGTGGAGCGGCCTTTCGGGCCAGGGCGGCGGTTGGTGGGTGGGTGGGGGCGCGGGGGGGGGGCTGAGCGGGTGAACCGGGGTGCGGGGATGCTCAGGGTGATCGGGGCCGTCAGTGTGGCCGTGTTGCTGGTCGCGATAGCCCTGGCGGTGGGGCTCCGCATCGGCTCGCCGGGGGTGACGGGGGCGGCGGCGCTCCTTCCCGACAAGCCCGTGGCGGGTATCCGCCTGCCGGAATTCGCGCTCGCAACGCAGGATGACAAGCCCTATTCGCGCAAGAACCTCCAGGGCGACATCACCATCGTCGATTTCATGTTCACCCGCTGCCCGTTCATCTGCCCTCTGCTCACCGCCAAGATGAAACACATGACCGAACGGCTCCAGGGAACCGGCGTGCGGTTCCTCAGCGTGAGCGTCGACCCGGAGCGCGACACCCCGGCCGCGCTGCGCGAGTACGCCAGCGCCTACGGCGCCGACCTCACACGCTGGACGTTCGCGACGGGCGACTGGGCGACGGTGAAGTCGATCGTCACCGACTCCCTCGGCTTCAACCTCGAGGAAGACCCAAAGACGACGATCCCGCTCCCCGGCGGGGGAACGATGAACAACATCTCCCACCCTGGGGCGTTTTCACTCATCGGCCCCGATGGCGAACTGCTGGGCATCTACTCCGCCAAGGATGATCCCCAGGTTCAGCGGCTGATCGACCGGGCCCGCCTCGCCGACCAGGAGCTGGCCCGCCGCAGGGCGCGCGGCCGCTGAAAGTCGGGTTCCAACGCTCTTCAGTTTGCGCCGTCCGCAGAGCCGCCGCCACCATGAGCACGCATACTTCCGTTCCGCCGACCTTTCCCGTCGCCATCCTCGGCCCCACTGGGTACACGGGGCTCGAGCTGCTCGAACTGCTCGCCCGCCACCCCTCGCTGAGGGTCGCGTACCTCGCCACCGCCCGCGAGAAGCAGCCCCGCATCGATGTCGAGTTCCCCAGGCTGGCCGGCCGCCTGGGCCCGGGCCCCGGGGGGTTGGGCGGCGGTGGGGGCCAGCAGGGCGGCGATGTCGACCCGCAGTGCCGCCCCATCGATCATGACGCGATTGCCGGCGGCGCGAAGCTGGCTTTTCTGTGTCTGCCCCACGAGGCGGCGATGCACCACGCCCCGGCGCTCCTCGCCCGGGGGGTCAAGGTGGTCGACCTCTCGGCCGCCTACAGGCTCAAGGACCCGGTGGTCTACGAGCAGGCCTACGGCCACAAGCACACGGACCCAGCCAACCTTGAGCATGCGGTCTACGGCCTGTGCGAGGCGGCGCGGGAGCAGGTGAAGGGCGCCCGCCTGGTGGCCAACCCGGGTTGCTACCCCACCGCCGCGGCCCTGAGCCTGCTGCCGCTCCTCCGGGCGGGCGTCATTGATCCCGGTGAGGCAGGCGGGGGCATCATCATCAACGCGGCGTCGGGCGTGAGCGGCGCGGGACGCGAGCCCAAGCCGAACACGACGCTGGCCGAGGCCGGCGACAACTATTCGCCCTACGGCATCGGCACGCACCGGCACCAGCCCGAGATCAACCAGACATTGCACCTGCACGCCGGGGGGCGCAGGGCGGGCGGTGGGGCCCTCTTTGTTCCGCACCTGCTGCCGATCGAGCGCGGCATCCTTGAGACCATCTACGCCCGCCCCGCCAGTTCGCACGTTGATACTGAGCGAGTGATGAGCGTGCTGCGGCACGCCTATGCGGGCGAGCCGTTCGTCAAAGTCCGGGACGAAGCCCCGGCCCTGCGCCACGTCAACCGCACCAACCAGGTGCACATCAACGCGCGGGTGGTGGGTGGATGGGTGGTTGTCGTCGCGGCGATTGACAACCTCGTCAAGGGCGCGAGCGGTCAGGCCATCCAAAACGCCAACCTCATGCTCGGCCTCAACGAAGCCGCCGGCCTGAACTAGTTCTGACAAGGGAGCCGCGAGCGCAAGCTCGCGGTAGCCGTGGACCCATGCCGCCACAACCCGCTCCGCCAGGCCCTCGCCGCGCCCGTTCCTGACCCCCTCACCACCACGCGACGCAGCATTACTTCGCCTTCAGCCGACAGGTCACGCCGCCTCCCGCTCACGCCTTCACCCCCTCCACCCCCTTCACCGTGTACTTCTCGAGCGCTTTCTCGAGGTCCACGCCGTTGATGTTCGCCAGGGTGCTGAGCCAGGCGATCACGTCCGCGAACTCCTCTTCGAGGTTGGCCCGCTCGGCCGGGGTCGGCGTCTTGCCTGGGGCGTTGTTGGCCAGCGCCGTCGACAGCTCCCCGATCTCCTCGATAAACCACATGAACGTCCCCGGCGTCCCCCGCGCGTTGTCGGTCGCAAAGTACCGCTCGCGAATGAGCTGCTGAAACGCCTTGAACGTCAGCGGCGAAGGATCCGACGCGGAAGAAGCAGGGGAATTCATGGCCGACAGCCTAACCTCTCGCGCACGCCGGTAACCAGGCTCTCCCGTTCGGATTCCGTCAAGTCTCCCACCCGCACCCCACCCAGACTCCGAATCGTCCCCAGATCCCGTTTGCCATCGCGCCCCTGCCCGCTATCCTTCCCTCCCAATTCAAGGCCCCTCTTTTCGATAGAGAATCATGCCGACGATCAACCAGCTCATCCGCAAGCCCCGTCGCTCCCCCGCCGCCCGCATCAAGACGCGCGACCTGAACAAGTCGCCGCAGAAGCGCGGCGTGTGCACGATCGTCCGCACGCAGACGCCCAAGAAGCCCAACTCGGCGCTTCGAAAGGTCGCCCGCGTCCGCCTCTCCAACGGCAAGGAAGTCACCGCCTACATCGGCGGCGAGGGCCACAACCTGCAGGAGCACTCGATCGTGCTCGTGCGCGGCGGCCGCGTCCGCGACCTTCCCGGTGTGCGTTACCACATCGTCCGCGGCACGCTCGACTGCCTCGGCGTCGAGAAGCGCAAGCAGGGCCGGTCCAAGTACGGCGCCAAGGTCGGCAAGGGCTAAACAGCAATCCGCCCGTCGGGCGCGGGCCTTCGCCCGCTACTGCGGGTTTCGTTCTCCGTCACATCCGGGCCTATCGCGTCGAGTGGCGCGGCTGAGTACGCCGCGCCAGACGCCTGCGGGGCCCGCAGGTCTTTTCCGAGGAGTTTCGCATGGCAGGCAAGCCGACGGCTTCAGTGGCTCAGCTCCGTCCCGATCCGCGTTTCAACGACCGGGTCCTCTCGAAGTTCATCAACTGCATCATGGAGCGCGGCAAGAAGGCCACCTCGCAGCGGCTGGTCTACGGCGCCATGGACATCATCGAGGGTCGCCTCGCCAAGGAAACCGACCCTGCGGCCCCCAAGGAATCGATCGTCGTCTTCCACCGGGCCATTGACAACGTCAAGCCGTTCGTCGAGGTCCGCTCCAAGCGCATCGGCGGCGCCAACTACCAGGTCCCCCTGCCCGTGAAGCCCAAGCGGCAGCAGTCGCTGGCCTTCCGCTGGATCATCGACGCCGTGCGTGCTGAGAAGGGCCGCCCGATGGCCGAGAAGCTCGCCGACGAGCTCTACAACGCCGCGCGTGGCGAGGGCAAGGCGATGGGCACCCGGGACCAGACTCACCGCATGGCCGAGGCCAACAAGGCCTTCGCCCACTTCGCCTGAGACCGGCCGCCTGACCATTTCATGCACCCGCCAAGGGCCCCGAGACCGGGGCCCTTTTCTTTGCGCCCCCTCAGAGCCCGCCGCGGCAAGCGGCGGGGAAGGGGCCTCAGGAGCATCACAGACTGGCGATCGCCGCCAAAGGGCGGCCAACGCAGTGCGCTGAAGCAGGCGGTCGCGCGGCAGCACGACAGCCCAAGCTCGGGGAATCGCGGCCTGTCGGCCGCGTGTTGAGGGATGCACTGCGGCATGCTGCGCCGCTCAGGGGCAGCCGCCGAAATACGCCGCGATGTAATCCGACAGGTCGTCAGGATCGATGTTGCCGTCGAAGTTGAAGTCGACGTTGCAGGTCCCGCCGACGTTTACGAGCGTGACGTACTCCACCTGATATGGGTCGTCCGAGCAGTTGACGCCGGTGGCGTCGGCCACGACCAGCCGCAGGGCGTAGGCGCATGGGCGCAGGCCGCTGGTGTTCCACAGACCCAGCACCCCGGTGACGTTGCTGTTGCCTGTGGCGATGGTGGTCCACGTGTGGGCGTCGCCCCCGACGAATTGCAGCGTCCACGCGCCCATGTGGGCGTCGGTGGCGACACCCCGCACCTGCACCACGCCGCTGACGGGCGAGCAAGACTGGGGGAAGTCGATGCGGCCGGTGGGGGGAGTGTTGTCGATGATGATGTCGCGGGTGACGCTGCGGGTGAACCCGCACTGGTCGGAGCCCAAGACACGTACGCGGTATGCGCCGTCCGCGACGGCGGTCGGGCCGCTGGCGGTGCTCCACGAGCCCAGCGGGTCATTGAGGACAATCGAGCCGTAGGTCGGCGTCCCGGCGCTTACGGGCTGGAACGGCGCCCCTGCGGGGAGCGGCGCGTAGTCGATGCGGTAGTTGCTGAATCCCGGATCAGTGACCGTGCCGTCGAAGCACACGGTTCCGCCCAGGATCTGGCCAGTTCGCGGCGAGCGCGCCTCCACGGTGTCGAACTGCTTGTCGACGAAGACCACCGTCGTCGCGACCGATTCAAGATCGGACGTGTTGCGGGCCACGACGCGCAGAAAGTAGTACCCCTGGCTGAGGCCAGTGGTGCTCCATGAGCCCAGCAGGGCGCCGGTGACGGGGGTCGTTGGCGACGCGATCGTGGTCCACGGTCCGTTGGGGCTGGCGCTGAACTCAAGCGTGTAGCCATCAAACCCGCCTGTGTCGTTGGCCGAGCCGATGACCGGCACGGGGTTGCATACATCGGCCAACGTCGATGGAGAGGTGATGGAAACGGTCGGCGGCGTGCTGTCCACCACAGGGCGGGGGATCCTGCCGATCGTCGCCGAGCCGTTGCCGTTGGGGAACATCGACAGCGTCGCGTGACCCGTCCGCGAGAACGAGGTCGCGTTGGTCTTCACCCACACGGTCCGGGCGGTCTGGATAAAGCCCAAGTCGTAGGTGAAGACGATGGTCCCCCCGTCGGCCGTCCGAGTGGCCGAGTCAGGCCGATCGCCGGCGGTGACGAACGACGCCGCGGCGTTGACGTCGGTCGTGAACGAGGCGAACGAGTTGACGGAGAAGTGGTTGATGACCGTGTCGGAGGTGTCGTCGTTCGTCACCGTATAGGTGAAGGTCAACGTGTTGTCGGGCAGGCGTATGACCGAATAGGCGACCTCGCCCGTGGTGGTCAGATTCAGAAAGGGTGGCGTGAGGCTGGAGAACCGAAGCGTGAATGGGGTTGATCCTGAAGCGATCGTTGTGCCGCTTGGGATAAACGCCAGCGGTGGGGGCGTGAGCGACCCGCCCGGAGGCAGGATCGTCGCCAGGGAGGGCAAGGCGAGCACAAGGCCCGCCAGAACACCGGTCAACGCGGCGCCGCGGCGCGAAAATGTCATGGGCGATCTCCTGCAGATGGGTCCGGCGTCCGGGCGGAGAGTCCGCCGCGCGAGGCGCTGCCTATCAGCAGAAGCGACAACCTGGGGTCCGGCGGATAACGAAAAATGCCGAGCCCCGTGGCTCGGCATCGTTCAGACTCAAGAAAATGGCCCTCAGCGGGTCAACAAGCGGAGCTTGCCCTGTTCAGCGGCCGCCACGACCGCCCGGGGTCTTGCGGTTCCAGGCCCGCATTCCCGGGGCCTGCTGACCTCCTCCGGCTCGGCCCCCGCCACCCTGACCGCCGTGCCCGCCCCGGCCGCCCTGGGCATGTCCGGCTTGCTGGCGCTGCGCCGGTGCGGGGTTTCCGCCCGCCGGCTGGGCGCCGTGGGCCAGATGGCTGCCGTGGCTGCCGGTGGTGCTGAGGGCGCCCTGCCCCTGACGCGGGGCGTGGTGGTTCTGATTCTGGTGCTGGGCGTGTTCGCTGGCCCCGCGTGGGCTGTGGCCGCCCCCGCGATGGGCGTGGCCCGGCTGATTCGGGTAGCCGCCGTGCCCGCCCTGGCGAGGCTGCTGGCCGCTGCGGCCCTGGCGACCCGCCTGCCCGCCGTAGGAACGGCCTTCGTAGCCGCTGTCGCTAGGCCCGGTGTCGGGGGCGAGAACGGGGAGCGTGGGCAGGTCGACGATGGGGGCGAAGCGCTTGCCGGTGAGGCGCTCGATATCGCGCAGGAAGGACCGCTCCTCACCATCGCAGAAGGAGATGGCCTCGCCGGTCGCGCCGGCCCGGCCGGTGCGGCCGATTCGGTGCACATACGCCTCGGGCTCATTGGGGATATCGAAGTTGAAGACGTGCGTGATGCCGTCGACATCGAGCCCGCGGGCGGCGACGTCGGTGGCCACGAGCACGCGCGAGCGGCCCGTCTTGAAGGCCTGCAGGGCCCGCATGCGCTGGTTCTGAGCCTTGTTGCCGTGAATGGCCTCCGCCGAGATGCCGGCCTGCAGCAGCTTGCGGCAGACCTTGTCGGCCCCGTGCTTGGTGCGGGTGAAGACCACGGCGCGGGAGATGTTCTTCTCCTCGAGCAGGTGGTGCAGCATGGCCTGCTTGCGGGTGCGCGGCACCATGTAGATTCGCTGCTCGATCAGCGCGGCCGTCGAGGCCACCGGCGCCACCGAGACCTTCACCGGCTCGCGCAGCAGCGACTCGGCCAGGTGCATGATCTCCCGCGGCATGGTGGCCGAGAACAGCAGCGTCTGCCGGCCGACGCCGCCGGTGATGGCCGAGGTCTTGGGGAGCGAGCCGGCGATCCGCCGGATGGGCTGGATGAAGCCCATGTCGAGCATGCGATCGGCCTCGTCGAGGACGAAGATCCCCACCTGCGAGAGGTTCACCAGCCGCTGCTCCATGAGGTCGAGCAGGCGGCCGGGTGTGGCGACGAGGATGTCGACGCCACGCTGCAGAGCGCGGACCTGGTGGAACTGGCTCACGCCGCCGAAGATGATCGCGTGCGAGAAGCCGGTGTGGCGGCCATAGGCGCCGAAGCTCTCGCCGATCTGGCTGGCCAGCTCGCGCGTCGGCGACAGGATGAGGGCCCGCGGAAGCGTCGGGCCGCGCAGCGCCTTGTCGGGCTTGTTGGCCAGCAGGCGGTGCAGGATCGGCAGCGCGAACGCGGCGGTCTTGCCCGTGCCCGTCTGGGCGCACCCGAGGACGTCTTTGCCCGCCAGCGCCGGCGGAATTCCCTGGGCCTGGATCGGCGTCGGGATGGTGTAACCCTCATCGGTGAGGGCGCGGACGAGAATGGGATTCAAAGCGAGATCAGTGAACTGGACCAAAGCAATCAACTCCTCCGGCCCGGGCGAGCATCGCCACGAAGGGCGACCGCCAAGGTCGAACGTTGGTTCGGGCGTCCCTGCGCCAATCCAATTGGAACAAGTGAAGCCGTACTGGGGGGCACGTCGCCCGTTCGTCACGGAGCGTCGCGGCCAGCAGATTCCCAGAACGTCTTGGCCATTCCCGTTCAAACGAGAAGGCGAAAAGCACCTGAGGCCACCGGCAAGTGGATGGACTATAGGCCTATCGGCCGATCGCCGCCGGCGACTCTTACCAATGCGCCAAGATTGCACGTCCGCTCCGGTTATCCCCTCAGGTTCGTCCCGGTGCATTCCAGCCTCGCCCCCGCGCCTGCCGATAACCCTTGCATGACTATCTCCGCTGACCCGGCGCTGGTGATCACCGATGGCGGCCTTGCGGGGTTGCTCGCGTGCTTCATCGAAGGCGTCTGCCGCCCCGCCGCCAAGCTTGACCGGAACGCCGGCGCCGCCGGTCCGGCCCACTCCGCCGCGTGGTTCGCGATCGCGGCCGACCAGGTTGGTCAGCGCGATGCCCGCCGCACCGCCGCTCGAAGGGCCGCTCAACTGGCCCACCTCAGCGAACTGGTTGAGTGGGACGGGCCGACCGCCACCCCAGCCCTCGACGCCCGCGCCCGGGGCGAGGAACGCTCCAAACTCCTGATCGCGGCTGGCCACGAGGCCTTGCGCCGCGGCCTCAGCCGAGTGGTCTGGCCGATCCAGCTCGGCGGCCCAGGCGGCGGCGACGGCGCCCGCGAGCCCAGCTCAGCCTGGCTCGATTCGGTGGCCGATGCCTGCGACCGAGCGGTGGTCTGCTCGCGGCTGCTCTCGCTCGACTGCGAGGGCGAAGGCCTGACGATTCAGACCCCCTTTGTGGATTTCACCGACGCTCAGCTCGCCGACCTGGCTGGCGACGTCGACCTGCCTGTTGAGGCCGCGTATTACGGCTCGACGGAGGCTGATAGCGAGCGATGGCGCAAGGCCTTGGCCTTCGCTGGGCTGCCGATGCCGGCCCTCGACGCCCAGGGGCTTTCGCCAACTCTCCGGTCGCTCGCGGGCGCCTCCCGGGCCGCATCGGTTTGAACAAGCCGCCCGAATACCCTGAACTGAAACCGCCGGCCGGCGCCGGCCCAGCGCGCGCGAGGGATCCTGTGTCGAGGCTTGACGTTGTCGTGCAGAAGTTCGGCGGTTCGTCTGTGGCCGACGCGGGCAAGATGCGTTTGTGCGCCCAGCGCGTGATCGAGGAACGCCGCGCCGGCAGAGCGGTGGTCGTGGTCGTCTCGGCGATGGGCGACGCGACCGACGACCTGATCGAACTGGCCAGGACCGGGGCGGAGCTGCCTGATCGGCGCGAACTCGACCAGATGCTCGCCACCGGCGAGCAGGTGTCGGTCGCGCTCATGGCGATCGTGCTGCAACAACTCGGGGTGGCCGCGATCAGCCTGACGGGCGCCCAGGCCGGGGTCCGGACCGACGCCGCGTTCGGCCGGGCGATGATCCTCTCGGTGGACCCCGCCCGCCTGGTCGCGGAGCTGCGGGCGGGCAGGACGCCGGTCGTCTGCGGCTTTCAGGGCGTCACTGAAAATGGTGAAGTGACGACGCTGGGGCGCGGCGGCAGCGACACGACCGCCGTGGCGTTGGCCGGGGCCCTGATCACCGAAGGCCACGCCGCGTCCTGTGACATTTACAAGGACGTTGAAGGGGTCTACACCGCCGACCCGCGAATCGTTCCCGAGGCCCGCCGGCGCGAGATCGTCACCTACGATGAGATGCTCGAAACGGCGGCCGTCGGGTCGCAGGTCATCCACCCCCGCGCGGTGGAGCTCGCCAAGAAGTTCGGGGCGCCGCTGCGCGTCCTGCACAGCCATCGCCCGGGCGGGGCCGACACCGGCACCCGCGTGCTCGCGGATGATCCGAACATGGAAAGCCGAGTCGTCAGTTCGGTGGTGCTGAAGCGAAACGTCGGTCGCGTCTCGCTGCGCGGGCTTACCAATCGGCCCGGCGTGCAGGCTGCCGTCTTCGGTCCCATCGCCGCCGCGGGCATTAGTGTTGACGACATCATTCAAGAGGATGACGGCCCGGGCACCATCAACCTGACATTCACTGTTGACCGCAAGGACCTGCTGGAGCTCACCCCGATCATCAACCGCGTCGCCGGGGAGATCGGCGGGGCCGGCGCCGGAGCGGCCGGCGCTGGCGGCGGCGGGGCCGAGGCGGTGCGATTCGATGTCGGGCTCTCCACGGTCTCGGCCGTCGGGGCCGGAATGCGGACCAGTTCAGGCGTCGCGGCGATGCTCTTTGACGCCATGGCGGCCGAGGGGATCCGCATCGAGAACATCACCACCTCCGAGATCCGCATCTCGTGCGTGGTCGCCGAGGCCGACGGCGAGCGGGCCCTGCGGGCCATGCACCACGCGTTCGGGCTCGCCACGGCCGATCAGGAAGCCGCCCGGGCCGCAAAGGTGAGCATCGCGCGCGGCTCCCGCGGCGCCGCCGTCTGATTCGGACGCGCCGCGCCGATTCTGGTGTACACTCAAGGAGTATGCCGAAATCCCCTCGCCGTCACGGTCTGGTGCTGATCCTCGCGGCCGGATTGACAAGTCCGGTGTTCATGACCCCAGCGGGCGCT
>CAZSZO010000070.1:0-15553 GCA_964611125.1 uncultured Phycisphaeraceae bacterium
TACGTCGTTGGCTGGCAGGTGGCGGGCCGCGAGTCGGGCCACATCGCCCAGGACCCGCACGGTGCGCGATGAGATTGCGCAGAGGATTGACGCGTGGCTGGGCGAAGTCGACCGGACGTGATGAGTGGCGCTGCCGGGATGTGTTGGGGCGTGTTGGGGGGTCAGGCCTGCCCGTCCTTAGCGCGGGTGGCGGTCATGCCTTGCTCGGAGGCCCACTGGCCGAGGTCCCGGCTCTGGATCGCCGCGGCCATGAGCTCGGGGAATTTGTCGGGGGTGCAGGCGAAGCTGGGGATGCCCAGGGTGGCGAGGGCCGCGGCGTTCCTTTCGTCGAAGCCCGGGGCGCCGGTGTCGGCGAGGGCGAGCAGCGTGACCATGCGCACGCCCGAACCGGCAATGGCGGCGGCGCGTTTGAGCATCTCCTTGTTGTCGCCGCCTTCGAAGAGGTCGGTGATGAGCACGAAGATGGTGTCGTGCGGTCTGGTGATGAGGCCCTGGCAGTACTTGAGCGCCTGGTTGATGTCGGTGCCGCCGCCGAGCTGGACGCCCATGAGGACATCGACCGGGTCGGACATCTTCTCGGTGAGGTCGGCGACGCTGGTGTCGAAGGCGACGACGTGGGTGCGCAGCGCCGGGATCGAGGCGAGCACCGCACCGAAGCCGCCCGCGACGCGCCGCATCGGCATCTATCCCGAGACCAAGCACCCAACCTTCTTCCAGACCAACGCCGGTAATCGCACCAATCCCGCCCGCTTCGAGGACACCGTCGTCTCGATCTTGCACGCCAACTACGGCAACTCGGCGACGGCGCCCGTCTTCATTCAGTCCTTCGAGGTCTCCAACCTCCAGTACATCCGCACGCAGACCAACATCCCCATCGTTCAGCTGATCAACTCGGGCGCTTCCCGCCCCTACGACTTCGTCGTCGCCGGCGACACCCGCACCTACAACGACCTCATCTCCGTCACCGGTCTGGCCGGCCTCGCCGCTTACGCCAACGGCATCGGCCCCACCCGCGACCTCATCATCCCCCGTCCCGGCAACGTGCTCGGCTCGCCCACCACGCTGGTCGCCGATGCGCACGCTGCGGGCCTGCTCGTTCACCCCTTCACCTTCCGCGCTGAGAACAACTTCCTATCGAGCGGCTTCCGGATCGGGACCGACCTCACCGCCTTGGGCAACTACCAGGACGAGACGCTGCTGTACCTCCGTCTGGGTATCGACGGGTTCTTCACCGATCACCCCGACCTCGGCGTCCGCGCCGTTGACGCCATCCCCTCGCCCGGCTGCTTTTCGCTCCTCGCGCTCACGGGCTTCGCCGCGGCCCGCCGCCGCCGCGCCGCCTGATCGCTGACGCCGGCTGACCCTCGTTCCGCGACCTGACTTCACCCGCCAGGCTCCGATCACCCGGTCGGAGCCTGGCTTTCATTCTGCCCCGCCCGCAAACGCCGGCAAGCACCGGCAAACGCCCAGCAAACGCCCAGCAAACGAAAGCGGGCGAGCCCGAGAGCTCGCCCGCTGTGCTGATTGTGGATTGGGACGATGCCAGCCTGGCCGCGCCTACGCCCGCCGCCGCCGCCAGCCCGCCGCAGCGCCCAGCAGCAGAACACCCGCCGCGCCCGGCGTGGGGATGTTGACCCGGTAGACCAGGAACATCGTGTCGTTGTTGATGGGGTCGCTGTAGTTGATCGTCTGCCCGTCGCTTGTCTGCATCACGCCATTGGTGGTCAGGAAGTCGTTGTCATTGGCGATGAACAGGAAGAAGTCGGTCGGATCGGCAGTCGCCAGATCGGGGACCAGCGAGAGGCCTTCCCACTTCTCCGAGAGCGTGTTGGTGTCGCCGTTGGGGTTCGCCGGGTTCAGCGTCAGGTTCAGGTTGAACCGGTTGAGGTCGAAGGTGTTGAGGATGTTCAGGGCTTCAACCTGCTGCACGCGGCTGATCCCGCTGTTGGGGGCGCCGCTGATCGCCACCGGCGTCAGCCCCTCAAACGACGAGCCCACGAGGTTGGTCGCGCCCGCGAGATCCGCCAGGATCACGCTCTTGTACACCGGCGTCAGGCCCGTCCCGGGGCCGCGCCCGTTGCTGTCGCGGGCCAGCACCAGGAACTGCGTCGGGCTCAGCGCGACGATCTCGCTCTCCGCCGCCGTGCGGTTCACCGCGCTGCCGTTGCCGGTGTCGCGCGTCGTCGGCAGCTCCATCACATAGTGGCCGATCGGATTGACCGGATCGGGGTTCTGCGACACGTCGTACACCAGCACCCGCGTGAACCGCCGGTTGGCCTGGTTGCTCCCGCCGCTATCCTGAATCGCCCCGCTCTGGTTCATCGCGAACAGATACCGCCCATCCGGCGAGAGGCTCAGCCCCTCCATGCCCTGGTTGTTCCGGCGGCCCGTCGTGGGCGGGTTGACCGAGTTGTAATTCGGGTTCCCCTGCCCATCGCGCGGCACCAGCGCCTCGGGCGGCGTGATCACCCCCTGCAGCACCCCGGCGTCGTTGAACCGGTAGATCGCCGACGCGTACTCATCGCTCACGTAGTACCCGCCGCCCGGCCGGGCCACCAGGCCCTCCGCATCCAGTGTGATGTTCCCGTTGTTCCGCGGCACCGTCCGCCCGAACGCCGTGCCGAACGCGCTGCCGGGGTCGTTGCCCACCAGCGGCGCGCCCGAGGCCTCGCTCAGCAGCGTGAGGCCGCGGTAGTTGAACTGGATCTGGTTCTGCGAAGCCCCGCTCCCCTGATAGCTGGGCGAAAACGTGAAATCCAGCCGCTGCACCCGCCCCTGATAGTTCACGAAGTTGTTGGTCGCCGGATCGTTCCGGCCCCGGTCCGGGAGCGTCAGAAACTGGCCGCTGTACTGGCCCGTCGCCGCGTCATACCCCCACGAGCCCGGCGTGATCGCCAGCGACGACACCGACCCGAAGGTCGAACCCTGGGCATCTAGGAACGCCGGAATCCGGCCGACGCCGACCAGGCCGTGGTTCACAAAGGTCGCCCCGTTGAGCGAGGCGCTCACGGGCCCCGCCGTGTTGATGACGTTCGGCGTGGTGAACTGACCCTGGCCCATCACCGCCGAGGCCGTCCCGGCGATGAACGCGATGACGAGTGCCGACTGACTCATGGTGATCTCTCCGAAAAAAGTGACCGGTGGCGCCGTCGAGCACGGGCGCACTGCGGACGAGCCGCTTTATACCACGACGCGGGGGGCAGTTTTCGCCCGTTGCGCAAAGATCACGCAAAGCGGGCCCCGCGTCCCAGTCCGAAAGTCCAAGGTGGCCAGGCACTTTTGTCGCTTCTCGTTGGGTAAGGTGGTCGTTCAAACCCACGACCCAACGATCCACGAACGGAGGAGCGAACATGTCGAGCCAGTCAGGACACCCGGTTGACCGTCGCTTCCTCATCGGCGCCCTTGGCGGGGCTGCGGGCGTCGCCGCGCTGAGCCGCCTTGCCCAGGCCGGCCCGCTGAACCCGCCGGCCGGGCCGATCGCCCCGACGGGCAAGACGGTGCAGGAGATCTACGACAAAGTCGCCCGTACGGACGTGGGCTTCGCCGAACCTCGGATCCCTGTCCAATCCCTCCCGGGCAGCGCTACCGCCCTGCACGTGATCAGCCAGCCGGGGAGCTATTACCTCACGGGCAACATCGAGGGCGTCCCAGGCAAGCGCGGGATCGAGATCGCTGCCGATGGGGTCACCGTTGATTGCAGTGGCCACGAGTTGAGAGGCGTGGCCGGCGCACTGGAGGCCATTGCGGCCTCCTCACCCGTTGAGGGCGTCTGCGTTGTGAATGGCGCCGTGCGAAACTGGCCCGAGGTCGCGTTCGACTTCGGGGGAAGCAATGGCGGTTTGTTTGAGCGATTGCGGTTCCTGTTGAACGGCGGCAGTCTTCGGTCCGGTCAGTCCGCTGTGGTTCGCGATTGCGTGTTTCGCGCCAACCGCTGTTTCGCCCTTGACTCCGGCGCGAACTGCCTCATTGCATCCTGTACGGTGAGCGGCAATCAGGTCTGCGGCGGCTTCCTGATTTTCAATCGGTCTCTGGTCGTCAACTGCACCGCCACTCAAAACGCATTCGAGGGTTTCCGCATCGATTTCGAATCCCAGATCCGCGATTGCATCTCGACGCAGAATGGCACCGGCTTCGCCCTCGGGAGTGGTGTTGTCGCGGTGGGGTGCATGTCCCGCGGAAACAACACTGGATACGCCGTCGGAAACGGCTCCATGGCGACGGAATGTGTCGATATTGACTCGCCAGTTGGATTCAATGCAACAGGGAGTAACGCGCTCATCACCCGCTGCGCGAAGCGCGGAGGCGGTTCAGGATTTGATATCGCCCCCAACAACTCCCACGGCCCCATCGTCAACGTCGCCGGCGTCGGCGACATCTCCGCCGTCCCCAACGCCAACCACCCCTGGGCCAATTTCATTTATTGATCGCCCCATCCCCTCGCACACCCATCCTCATTCAGGAGCACCCATGTCCACCGAATCCATCGACCGTCGCTTCCTCATCGGCGCCCTCGGCGGCGCCGCGGGCGTCGCCGCGCTCTCGCGCCTCGCCGAGGCCGGCCCCCTCAACCCCCCGGCCGGCCCCATCGCCCCGACCGGCAAGACGGTCCAAGAGATCTACGACAAGATCGCCCGCACCGACGCCGGCCTCGCCGAACCGCGGATCCCGGTGCAGAGCCTCCCCGGCAGCGCCACGGCCCTCCACGTGATCAGCCAACCGGGGAGCTATTACCTGACGGGGAACATTGAGGGGGTCCCGGGCAAGCGAGGTATTGAGATCGAGGCCTCGGGCGTCACCCTTGACCTGTCCGGCTTCCGTCTGCGCGGCGTGGTCGGCGAGCAAGTCGGCGTGTTCGCACCGCCCTCCACGATCAATGGCCGGGTTTTCAACGGGACCTTTGACGGCTGGCAGACCGCCGTGACCCTTGGCGACCAAAGCTCGATCCGCAACGTCGTCTCATCAAACAACAGCGGCGGAACCGCCCTTCGCGTGGGCAACCGCGGCGAGATCGCCGAGTGTCTCGCCTGGTCCGGTGGGAACGGCGGCCGCTTCTTCGTCGGCGAGCACGGCCAGATTGACCAGTGCGTTGCGCTCGGCGGAGATGCTGCGATTCAGGCTCTCGGCGGCAGCCGACTCACGCGCTGCACCGCCGCGTTTGCGTTCTTGGGGTTCTTCTTGCCCAACCTGCGCCAACGCATCGAGGGCTGCGTCGTTGATCGCTGCGGGTTTGGGATTTTGGTGGACGATGAAGCGCTGGTGAGCGAAAACAACATCCATGAGTGCTCCCAGGCCGGCGTGAGCGTACGGGGCAACAGGTCTCGGATCGAGGGTAACACGTTCAGCCTGGGCGCCGTGGGCGTGCTCGTCGATGGAATCCGGAACCACATCGCCCGCAACGCCGCCGCGGAGGTCACCATCCCGTACCAGATCGCCCCCAACAACTCCCGCGGCCCCATCGTCAACGTCGCCGGCGTCGGCGACATCTCCTCTGTCCCCAATGCCAGCCACCCCTGGGCCAACTTTATCTATTAACTCCGTGTCTCATGCCCTTCAGGCCCGCGATTCCCGCTTCACTCCGCCATCCCATTCACCCGCCGAAGGACTCGCCTTCATGAAGATCCCATACCCACTCATCCCGGCAACGGCCGCCGCCGCCGCCCTCTCCCCCTCCCTCGCCCTCGCTCAAGCATCCAACATCAACGCCGCCAGCCCATTCGCCTGGAGCGAAAACACCGGCTACGTCAACTTCCGCGACGCCGGCGATCCGCCTGCTTCCAGCGGCGCCTTCTTCAACATCACTGCCGGCTTCGCCCGCGGCTTCGTCTGGGGCGAGAACATCGGCTACCTCAACCTGGGCGCCGGCGCCGGCCCCTATGCCAACACCGACCACGCCGACTTCGGCGTCAATATTGCCGCGGACGGAGCCCTCTCCGGCTTCGCCTGGAGCGAGAACGCCGGCTGGGTCAACTTCGCCGGCGGCGCCCTCGCCACGCCCCCAAACCCCGCGCGCCTCGACACCGCCGCCAACCGCCTCCGCGGCTACGCCTGGGGCGAGAACATCGGCTGGATCAACCTCGACGACAACACCGTCTTCGTCGGCGTGCTCGACCGCGCCGACTTCAACGGCGACGGATTCGTCGATCCTGATGACCTCAGCGACTACATCTCGATCTTCTTCACCCTCCCCGCCGAGTCCAACGCGGACTTCAACGGCGACGGCTTCGTCGACCCGGACGATCTCAGCGATTACATCGCTGAATTCTTCTCGAACTGAAGGCAGCCCCCACCCCACCCCTCACTCCGATGTCGGCCTCGAGGAGCGATTCGACCTCCGCCCGAATCTCCGCCCCCGCTCCCCCCTCCCCCGAGTCGCTGCACGCGCGCTCAACAAAACCTGAGCGCTCGCCGACTGGAAGCTCGATGGCCTCCATCGCGATCGACTTGGCCCGGGCCCATTCTGACGCCGACAGGCTCACGACGATTCATCCTCCATCGCCCGGATGTGCCTTTCCAGGAACGCTCGAGCCACACGCCATTCGCGGGCGAGCGTGCTGGGCGATACGCCCTGCGCGGCGGCGATCTGCTCCACGCTCAGCCCCGCGAAGAAGCGCAGCGAAACAAGCGTCGCCAGATCGGCGTCGCGCGCCTCCAGCGCGGTCAGGGCCGCGTCCAGCGCGAGCCAGTCGACCGGCCCTGTCGGCGCGGCGATGTCAGCCCCCTCCAGCGGGGTGCGGCGTCGTTCACCGCCGCGTTTGAGCGTGCCGCGCGCCCGAGCATGATCGACGAGGATGCGGCGCATCGCCATCGCGGCGGCCTGGAAGTAGTGGCGAGCTCTCCCACCGTGCGTGAGGATCCGCGCCGAGCCGGAGGTAGGCCTCGTGGACCAGGGCCGTGGTTTGCAGGGTGTGGTCGCGCGCCTCACCCGCCATGACGCGATGGGCGGTGGCGCGGAGCTCTTCATAGATAAGTGGGAGCAGCACATCAGCGCTGGGCGGCGCTTCGCCCGGCGCGATGTTCATCCATTCCGCCAGGTCTGGTTGCCTGTCGAACATCCTGATGCCCTCGGGCTGCTCACCCGGATGCCCTCCGGACACCGCCTCTGCCGCAGGCCCGCTCGGTGTCGGCGGGTGACTTGAGATCTCCGCACATGGCATGAACACTGGTGCCAGCCGGTTCAGGCGGAATTCGCCTTATCTTCGAGAGGGAGCCCAAAAGACAAGTTCTCTCCGGCGGTTGACCCCACGCCCCTCACGCCCCCGCAAACGCGGCCAGCAGAATCGCATGCGCCCCCGCTGGTCCGAGCCGGCGGGGGTTGTTTGACAGTCGCACCGTGTCGGCCGCCTCCGCCATGGGCTCGAGCGCTGCCCGGTCCACCCCCGCCGCCTCCAGCGTCGCGGGAAGGCCCAGCCCCGTCAGCAGCCCCCGCAGGTGCTTCGCCGCGTCCTCGGGCTCGGCGCCCAGCCCCCGGCACGCCTCGATCACGCCCGCCCGGGCCGCTGCGGGGCCCGCGGGATGCGTGCAGTCAGCTTCCGTGAGCCCGGCGTTGTACGCCGCGACATGCCCCAGCGTCAGCGCCACCCCCAGCCCGTGCGCGATGCCGAAGCGGGTCGTGAGCTCATAAGACAGCGCGTGCGCCGCCGTGGTCTTGCTGATATTGATCGCCTGCCCGGCCAGGTGAGCCCCCAGCATCATCGCCGCGCGGGTGTCGCGGGCCGCCGTCAGCACGCTTGCGGTCAGGTTCGGCCTGATCAGCCCCTGGGCCGTCCGGGCGTGCTCCCGCGACGCGTCGGTGCTCCCTGCTGACCAGAGCGATTCAGTCGCCTGGCAGAGGGCGTCAAGCCCGGTCGTCGCCGCGACGAGCCGGGGCATCGCCACGTGCAGCCCAGCGTCAAGGATGACCCCGCGCGGACGCATGCCGGGGTGCGCCACTGACACCTTGTGGCCATCCACATAGATCGCCGAGAAGTGGGTCGCCTCGCTGCCGGTGCCGCTGGTGGTGGGGATCGCCACCACCGGCAGCGGCCCCGTTCCAGCTCCACCGGCCCCCCGCCCCAGCCCCTCGCCGCGCACCAGGTGCTCCGCCCGCGCCGGTTCACCGGCTGCGAGGGCCCCGACCTTCGCGACGTCCATGCATGAGCCGCCACCCAGGGCCAGCACGGCGTCGGCCCCGCAGGCCAACGCCTCGCGCGCTGCCCGCAGCGGCTGGTCGGCGCTCGGGTTGGGCGTAAAGTCGACAAACACACCCGCCAGGCGTTCGCCCAGGGCCGTTCGGATCAGCGCCAGGGCCCCGGTGGCCCGCGCCGCCCCTTCATCGAGCACCAGCAGCACCCGCCCGGCCCCTAGCCGCTCGAGCACCACTCCCGCCTCCGTGATCGAATCTGCGACGATCTGCCCGTGCTGCTCCCGGATCACGCCGCCCCCCTCGATTCGACTCGCCGCCAATCACCAAGGCAGCGAGAACGTCTTCACGTTGGTCATCCACTTGCACGCCTCGCTGACCCCTTCCTTCACCCCGAGCCCCGACATCTTCACGCCGCCGAAGGGCGACCGCTCCGTTCGATACCCCGGCACCTCGTTCACGTTCACCGTTCCCGTCCGCACCTCGTGGATCACCCGCGTCGCCCACGCCAGGTTGTTCGTCACCACGCTCGCCGACAGGCCGAACGCCGTGCTGTTCGCCACCGCGATCGCATCATCGAGCCCCTGGGTCCGCACGATCTTCGCGATCGGGCCGAAGGCCTCCTCGCACACGATCGGCGCATCCCGCGGCACATCCCCCAGCACCGTCGGCTCCAGTTGTGCCCCGCGCCGCCCGCCGCCCCGCAGCAGCTTGGCCCCTCGGCCCACCGCATCGTTGATCATCCCCTCAAGCCGGATCGCCGCGGCTTCGTCGATCACCGTCCCCACCCGCGTCGCGGGATCCATCGGGTCGCCGCACACATACTCGCCGCTCAGCGCCGTCACCCGGCGCGTGAATTCTTCCGCCACCGATTCATCCACCAGCAGCCGCTTGGCCGCGGTGCACCGCTGCCCGGAGTTGCGGAACGCCCCCTCGCACGCGAGTTTCGCCGCGAGCTCCAGGTCGGCGTCGGGCAGCACGATGATCTCGCTGTTGCCCCCCAGCTCGAGCGCCAGCCGCTTGTACCCCGCCGTGCGGGCGATCAGCAGGCCGACATGCGTGCTGCCGGTGAAGGTCAGGCATTCCGTCCGCGGGTCCTGAACCAGCGGCGCCGCGACCTGGTCTGTCGGGCCCAGCACCACGCTCAGCATCGGCCCGGGCAGGCCGGCTGCAAAGAGCAGCTCCGCCAGCAGGAGCGCCGTCAGGGGCGTTTTCTCCGACGGTTTGAGCACCAGCGGCGCCCCGACCGCGATCGCCGGCGCCAGCTTGTGGGCCACCGTGTTCAGCGGATGGTTGAACGGCGTGATCGCCGCGACGCACCCTACGGGCTGCCGCATCGTGAAGATCCTGCGGGCCTTCCCCGCAGGCGAAACGTCGCAAGCGAAGGCCTCGCCGTCATCGTGCAGCGCCTCGATCGATGCAAACTTCAGCACGTCGAGCGCCCGCCCGACTTCATACTGCGACTCGCGCCGGCACAGCCCCGTCTCGCTGGTGATCAGCAGCGAGACCTCATCGGCCCGCGCCTTGAGCGCCGCCGCCGTCCGCGTGAGAATCTCTGACCGCTCGTGCCGGGTCAGCGCGCAGCGGAACGCCACCGCCGCGCTGATCGCCCGGTCGACCTCCGCCTTGCCGCACTGGGCGACCCGCGCCACCACTCCGCCCGTGTACGGATTGCGGACCTCCTGGAGGGCCTCGGACATGAATCGCTCGCCCGCGATGAAGAGTGGTCGATCGGTCATCATGATTCGCTCCGAGAATGAACCGCCGGCCGGCCTAGGCCCGACGGGCGTCTCGCCCTTCAGCGCCCCGCGCCGTTCAGGGTGAAATCGAAAATGTCGTAGTTCCGCGGGTCGCACTGCGCCAGCCGATGATGCCGCTCGCTCAGCGGCCGGTTGAAGATCATCGGCACCATCTCTTCGTACCGCCCGCCGTGGGAGCGGAGCAGGCCGTCGAGCTTCGACAGATCGTGCCCCGCCGGGCTCGTGCCGACCACGACATCGCGGCCTGAGCACACCACCAGGTCCCCGGTTCGATCCGGCGGCATCTGGAAGATCGCGCACGCCTCATCGTGCCCGTGCACCTCGGTGATGCCCGCCGTGCCCCGCAGCTTGCGGGCGACCGCCTCGACGCGGCCCGGCTCCGAAACATGCACCACCGCGAACGATCCCAGCGAAGCGTGGTGCACGACATACGGGTCGGTGATCGGCAGAATCACCCGGACGCCCGGATCGATCTCGCGCAGCAGCGGCTCGAGATAGATGATGTTGGGCGCCCCCTCGGGGGTCATCTTGGCGTTCATGCCGTGGTCGGCCGTCAGGCCCACCACCGCGCCAAGCGTGTCGAGCTCGCCCAGATGCTCATCGATCCGGGCGTAAAAGTCCAGCGCCCCCGCCTCGTGCGCGGCGTACTTGTGCTGAATGAAATCCGTCGTCGACAAGTACAGCAGGTCCGACCGCTTCTCGCGCACGAGCGCCGCCCCCAGCCGCAGCACGAACACGCTCGCCTCCGCCGAGTAGATCTCCGGCTTGGCCGCGTAACCCGAGATCCGCAGGGCGTCGTCGAGTCCTGAGTTCTCGACGGTGCACTCGTGCGCCCGCTCGCTCGATACGCTGATCGCTCCGGGCCCGATATCGAGCCCCTTGGAGAGGATGCTCCGCAGCTTGTCCTTGGCCGTCACCACCGCCACCCGCCGCCCCGCCGCGCGGGCCCGCGCCATGATCGTTGGAACCCGCAGATACTCCGCCGAGTTCATCATGGTCTCACGCCCGGTGGCGCGGTCCAGGAAGTAGTTCCCGCCGATCCCGTGCACCGACGGCGGAACCCCGGTGATGATGCTCGTGTTGTTGGGGTTGGTGAACGAGGGCATCACCGAGCGGGCCCGGTACCGGCCGCCCGACACGCTCAGGCGGGCCAGGTTCGGCGCCAGGCCGCGCGCAATCGCCGCGTCCAGGTACTCATCCGCCGAGCCGTCGAGGCAGATCACCACATGGGGCGACGCGGACGGGGAGTAGGAGCGGCCGTTGGCTTCAAAGACCGTGTTGTCAGTCATGGGGCGTTCCTGGTCGTGCTTGACGCCCGGGGTTCGGCGCTCAGCAGGGAGCAAACATAGGCCCCCGTTCCCGCACGGCGCGCTCAATCAGGGCCCGCTGATCGCCCGCTTCAGGCGGGCTTTGCGTGGTCTTTGCAGAGTTTGCGGAGGCTTCGCGCACCCGAAGCCTCCCCCGGGTAGGATCCGGCGATCCGGCTGCACACACCCGCCCGATTCCTCCACCGCCGCCTCCCGAAGGAGCCACACCATGAGCAAGGACACGCCCAATCTCAGCCGCGACATCGACGCGCTGTTCAGCCACATGGTGAAGGATCTCGGGCACGACCTGGACGATCCCAAGGACTGGACGTTCTCCCTGCGCTCCACGGACCTGAATGTGCTCACCCGACTGGGGGAAGACCTGAGCGAAGAGTTCCACGTGGAACTTCAGGAGAGCGTCGAGACCATCGAGGACGATCGGACCGTCGAGGGCCCGCCGCTCCTGTCGGTGGTTGTGACCGAGGCCCTCCGCCCCGAGCAGGTGAAGGCCCTCGCCGCCCGCTTTGAGAAGCTCGCCGCCCAGAAGGGCGTGACCTATGAGGGCGTCGCGTCCTACGACCCCATGGATGAAGAAGAGCTCTTCGGCTGGCTGTCGGTCGACGACGCCGCGTGGCGGCTCAAGCACTTTGAGGACACCGGCC
This sequence comes from uncultured Phycisphaeraceae bacterium, assembly GCA_964611125.1. Classification (GTDB taxonomy): domain Bacteria; phylum Planctomycetota; class Phycisphaerae; order Phycisphaerales; family UBA1924; genus JAEUIX01. The sequence goes on from CAZSZO010000070.1 coordinate 11,849, forward strand.
TGGCGCCCGGCGCCGAGTTGTCGTTCATCTTCGCCCTGAGCGCCGATGACCGGAAGCACGCCCAGGCCGTTGAGAAAGCCCTCCTCGCCGCGGGGATCGAGGACACCGAGGTGATGGACGATGGCGGCGAGTTCGGCGTGATGGCCCACACCCTGGGGGCGAACGACGAGAAGGTCCTGCGGGCCGAGTTCGAGAAGGTCGAGCGAGTCGCCGTCGCCGCCAAGGCCGAGTTGCTGGGGGTGCAGTTCGAGGGCCCTGAAGGCGACGAGGACGAAGACGAGGACGACGAAGACGACGAGGATTGATGCCGTCCGGCTGCAGGTTTGCGGGCGCAGGAAAAAGGCGGGGGCGACGATGTTCATCGCGCGCCTCCGCCCTCATCGTGTTCTTGGTTTGGGCCGCCCCGGTCAGTTCGCCTTCGAGCTGGCCAGCGCCTCGCGCGCGGTCTTGGCCGTCAAACGCCCGGCCCCGCCGGGCCCCAGCTTGGCGATCTTCGCCGCGGCGGATTCCCGCTCCTGCCGGCGGTCCGAGAGGCCGGTGGGCGGGCCGAGCGTCTGCTTACGGCGCTCGATATTGAACTGCGAAACGAGCTTGTGCAGGTGCTCGGCCCGATGGGAGAGCAACTCCGTCGCCTGGGCCGAATGCTTAGATGCCTGAGCCGACTCCCGCGTCACGGCCGCGATCTGTGCGATGCTCTGCGAAACCTCGCGGGCAGCGCTCTCCTGCTGCTTGGCGGCCGCGGCGATCGAGCCGACCATCTCGCCCACCTTGCTGCAGCCGTCGACGATGCGGCCCAGCGACGCCCCGGCCGAAGCGGCCATGTCGACGCCCTTGGTCACGCTCTGCTCGCCGGCCTGGATCAGGCCCACCGCCTGGCCCGTGTCGGTCTGAATCTCCTTGATCGAGCTGGCGACCTCCTGGGTGGCCCGCTGCGTCCGCTCGGCCAGCTTGCGGACCTCGTCGGCCACGACCGCGAAGCCGCGCCCGTGCTCGCCCGCCCGGGCCGCCTCGATCGCGGCGTTCAGGGCCAGCAGGTTGGTCTGGTCGGCGATGTCGTTGATCACGCCGATGATGGCGCCGATCTTCTCGCTCTTGGCGCCCAGGCGGGAGACCGCCTCGACAGAGTTCTTCACACTCGCGGCGATGGTGCGGATCTCGGTGATGGTCGAGTCGACCACGCGCCCGCCCTCGGTCGCGTCGGTCCGCGACTTGGCCGAGGCCTGGCTTGCCGTGTCGGCCTGCTGGGCCACCTCGCCCACGCTCGCCACCATCTGCTCGACGGCCGCCGCCACGCGGGCCGACTGCTGGTCCTGCTGCTCGGCGCCGGCGGTCGTCTGCACGGTGCTTGCGGAGAGTTCGGTCCCCGCCGCGGCGACCTCTGCGGCGACATCGGCGATGTCGGCCACCAGGTTGCGCATCCGCTCGACGAAGGCGTTGAAGACGGCGGCAAGGTCGCCCATCTCGTCCTTGCGCTCCACGGGGATCAGGCAGGTGAGATCGCCCTTGCTCTCGGCGATATCGCGGATGCGGCCGGTGACCAGCTTGAGGGGGCCCAGAATGCCCTTGCCGACGACATAGCTCACGCCGCCGATGATCGCCATGATGGTGAGGCTCACGCCGGCAAAGCTGTACGCGCCCACGGCCGACTCCGTCTGCGCGTCGCTCTCAGCGCTCTTCACATAGTGGGCCGCCATCGGCACCATCTTGCGGATTGATTCGCGCTGCTTGTTGAAGATCGGCCCCAGCGTGCTCTCGACAAACTCGCGGCCGGTCTCGAACTTGCCCTGCCTGACCAAGGGCAGGAACTGGGTCTTGTACGCTTCGAAAAACTGCTCGGCGGATTGTTTGCAGACCCCCAGGAACTCGCCGCGGAGCTCGCCCGGGGGCAGGGCCTTTTCCCAGACCGCGACCCGCTCGTGGAACTCCTTCTCCAGCTTCTCGATCTCCCGGGCCTTGCCGTCGATGGCGCCCTGCTCGGTCATGTCGGCCATCTCGTGGACGCACAGATAAGCTTCGATGATGTACGCCGGAGGTGGGAGAATGTCCGCAGTGAAGTCTTTGGCGGCGATGGTCCGCTCGTAGATCGGCCCGAGAACCTGCACGCTGTGCATCGTCCGCAGAGCGACCACGCCCAGCGCGGCGAAGCCCACCATGGTGAGGGCGACCGACAGACCCAGCTTGTAGCCGATTCGCAAATCCTGGAAGCGCATGACTGGATGCTCCTCGACGAGGCAATGTTCTCAGAATCAGAAAATGGACCTAGGAACTGTCGGTTGTCCGCCCAAGACAGTTGAGCGGCCCGGCCTGACGGGCACGGGTGTTTGACAAATCTCGGCGGTACAGGCGATCGGGCGGGGCAGGTTCGTTCACGCCGCGTGCTTGCAGATTCGGCAGGCTTCGATCAGCTGGGCCTTGTCGATGGGCTTGGTCAGCCGACGGTCGCATCCGGCGTCAACGCACCTGCGGGCTTCGTCGGCCATGGCGTGGGCGGTGAGGGCGAGAATCGGATGGTCCCAGCCTTTCGCGCGCAGCATCCTGGCGAGTTGGTACCCGTCCATTTCGGGCATCTGCATGTCGGTGAGGATGAGGTCGTACGGCAGCGGGCGCACCAGCGGCGCTTCGACCGAGCCGTCGGCGGTGAGGGCGGTCATCGCCAGGCGGCCATTGGCGGCGACCTCGACGGTCGCCCCGGCGCGGCGCAAGTGGTGCGCGATCAGCCGCTGATTGTCCGGCCCATCCTCCGCCAGCAGCACCCGCAGGCCCTGCAACGGCGCCTGGCCGGCGGCGATTGGCGCGCCGGCGACGATCGGCGCGGGGGCGGCGTCGGCGGCGGCCGCCAGCGCCGCATCGGCGACGATCCCAGCGGGCCTCACGGGCAGCGTCAATGCGAAGGTGCTTCCCTGGCCCTTGCGGCTCCGCACCGAGATGGCGCCCCCGAGGAGGTGAGCCAGCCGCTGGCTGATGTGGAGTCCGAGCCCCGTGCCGCCAAAGCGGCGCGTCGTGCTCGCATCGGCCTGCGTGAAGGCCTGGAACAGCTCGCCGGCTCGAGATTCGTCCAGCCCGATGCCGGTGTCCTCGACATCAATCTGCAGCTCCCCGCCGGCGTTCCCGGAGAGACGCAGCGTCACGCTGCCCGTCTCGGTGAACTTGACGGCGTTGCCCACCAGGTTGAGGAGGATCTGCCGCAGCCGGAAGGCGTCGGAGCAGACGCGCGGCGGGATCGGTGACCTGACCTCGACTGTCAGCCGCAGACCCTTGCTCTTGGCCCGCACCTCCATGAGGGACACGACCTGGCGGACGACCTCCTCGGGCCGGATCTCGGCGAGCTCGACGCTCATCTTCCCGGCCTCGATCTTGGAGATATCCAGGATGTCGTTGATGATCGCCAGAAGGTGCTCGCCGTTGCGGCGGATGGTCTCGATGTGCTCCCGCCGCTCCTCGACAGTGGGAGGGCAGTCGGCTTCGCTCGCCAGGATTTCGGCAAAGCCGAGGATCGCCGTCATGGGCGTGCGGATCTCGTGGCTCATGTTCGCCAGGAACTCGCTCTTGCTGCGGCTGGCGTCATCGGCTTCGCACCGGGCCTGTTCGAGCTCCGCCGTGCGCCGCTCGAGCTCGCGGGCCGTTCGCCAGCTTTCGGTGTCATCGCGGGTGACCTTGACGAAGCCAAGGCAGTCGCCGCTGGGGTCGATCAGGGCTCGCATCGCG
>CAZSZO010000071.1:0-15373 GCA_964611125.1 uncultured Phycisphaeraceae bacterium
CCCCCCCCCCCCCCCCCCCCCCCCCCCCCCCCCCCCCCCCCCCCCCCCCCCCGACGTGCAGAGGAGCTACGCGCTGGCGCCCGGCGAACCGACGATTTCGCTGATGCGGACGCAGAAGTTGTCGTTCAGGACGAGGACCTCACCCCGGGCGACAGGGCGGTCGTTGACGTAGACGTCGACGGGGTCGCCGGCGAGCTTGTCGAGTTCGACGACCGAGCCCTCCGTCAGGCGGAGGACATCCTCGACCAGCATCTTGGTGCGGCCGAGTTCGATCTTGACGTGCAGGTTGACATCGCTCAGCAGGTCGATCCCCTCCGGGGACTTGGCCTCGGTCCCGGCGCTGAACGTCGGGATGGTCATTGGCGCGGCCTGGCTTCGCTGAGAGGCGGGCGGCGTGGGCGGTGCGGCGGCCTGGGCGGCGGCCTGGGCGGCGGCTTCAGCCATCGCGGCCTCGACGCTGGCCTGCGAGTCATCCGGAGGTGGGGCGGCCTGATTGGTTTTGGCTTGCGCGATCGCCGCCTGCGCGGCCTTGAGAGCCTTCATCGCGGGCGAATCGCCCCCGCCCCCGGAACCACCCGAACCCGATCCGGCGCCAGCATCCTGCTCGGCCATGACGAACCTCCGCGGCCTCCGGCCGCTCGTTGGTGCATCGGCTCATCGGCCGCCGGGCGCCTGATCATGCAGAATTGGCGTCCGCACGGCGCAAGACGGGCCCGGGACGCGGCAGAATCTGCGCATCGGGTTCGGGCCTCGGCTCGGGCGGGTTGGGCCTAGTACTCGCCGCGGATCCCGCGCAGCTTGGGCACGACGACCCGCTCGATGATGGGCTTGTCGGCGGAGTCGTTTCCAAAGACCTTGTTGAGGTAGGCGGTGAGCTGGCGGTTGATCGTCTGGCCGTCGGGCTCGCGGAGCTGGGCTGGCTGGGCGCGCCCGATGATGCGGCCGATCTCCTCTTTGATCTCGTTACCGCGGGACTCAAGGGCCTTCTCGACCTGCTCGCTGTTGCGCTTCTGGACCTGCACGTACACGGCGATGTCCCAGAACCAGACCTTCCCCTGTTGGAGGTTCTGGAACTTGTCCTCGACGATGAGGATCTCCTGGACCTGCTGGCTGTCGTCCTCGTGGATGCCGTGTTCGGGCACGTCGACCGCCGCGGCCTTCTTGGGGCCGATCATGCTGAAGAACAGGGCTACGGCCACCGCTTCGGCGACCATGACGGCGCCGATCACACCGATGAGCTTGATGGGCAGGCCGCCTTTGGCGGGCGCCTTCTCCTCGGCGGGGGCCGCCGCGGGCGGCTTTTCCTTCTTGTCGGACATGGGTCGATGCCCCTCTCAGTGCGTGCGGAGGGCCGTCCTCGAACGGGCCCGGGAGTTCCATCGGCCCGGCCTCGCGCCATCTGCGCGGGGATCCGGCGGCGGCCGGGGTCGAAGAGTCAACCTGGGCCGGTTGCGACTGGCCGGCTAGGCGGCCCGCCGCTTCTCGGACTCCGGGTCGGCGGCCCGGGCCTGGCGGCCGGCGCGCGGGCGGGCGATCTGGACTGCTTCGGCCGGGGCGGTGGTCCAGGCACGCTCGATCGAGAGCGCCGACAGGCAGGTGAAGCCGAGGACGATCACGGGCCAGGCCGAGACGTTGACGAGCGACCTGGCCAGGGCTTCCTGAACGCCCAGGATGATGACGAGGATGGCCCCGCCGGTCGCCGCGGCGGAGAAGGGCTCAAGGGCGCCGCGAACCAGGGCGCGATCGAGCCTGAGCAAGCGGGCCAGGATGAGGGCGACCAAGGCCGCGGCGATGGCGAAGGCGAAGCCCACCAGTCCGCGCTCAACCGAGGCGGCGGTGGAGACTTCGGTCCAGAACGAGATCGACCGGCCGGCGAGATCCATCGGGAAGGGATCGGACCGATAAGCCTGCGGCTTAAGCCGGGATGACCTGGCGCTAGCGGCCCAGGGCGAGCAACTGCTGGAAGAGCTGATCGGTGGTGGTGATGACCCGCGACGCGGCGGAGTAGCCGGTGGAGGCCTGGATCAGCTTGATGAACTCCTCGGCGAGGTCGACATTGGACTGCTCAAGGGAGCCGCCGACGATCCTTCCGGCGCCAAGGTTGAGCGGGGTGGTGACGACGGCGGTGCCGCTGTTGGGGCCGACCCGGAAGAGGTTGCTGCCGATATCGACCAGACCCTCGGGGTTGGCGAACGTGGCGAGGGCGACCTGGCCGATGGTGCGGGTTCGGCCGTTGGAGAACGAGCCGGTGATGATGCCGTCCTGCCCGACCTGGAAGCTGTCGAGGATGCCGAGTTGGGCGCCGTCCTGGAACTTGGCGGCGAGGCTCGAGGCCGTGTCGGCCAGGGCGGAGACTGAGCCCGAGGAGGAGTCGAACTGCAGGTTGAACGTGAGGGGCTCAGCCGAGCCGGTTCCCGCCCGGTTGATGGTGGCCGAGAGGGTCGAGGCCGGGGTGGTGATGCGGCCCTGGCTGTCGAAGGTGAGCGTGCCGCCGCCGATGGCCAGGGCGGGGTCGCTGTCGTCGGCGGACTCGACCTGGTAGCGCCACGTGGTGCCCGAGTTGGTCGTCGCCGCGGCGAGGGTGATGGTGATGTCGGCGGTGACCTGGTTGCCCAGGGAGTCGTAGACGACAAAGCTGGTGCGGACGGATTCGCCGTCGGCGGTCGCAGGGGTGGTGGTGGTGAAGGCGGTCCCCGCCGGGGGCGTGACCACCGCGCCGGCGGCGTTGAGCACGGTGATGTCGGTGGAGGCGAGGGCGATGGTGTTCTTCGTGCCGATGTTGCCCACCACGGTGATGACGCCGGTGGTGGCGTCGAAGGTCGCACCGGGGGTGAAGCCGTCGGGGTTGGCGCCGACGGTGGTGTCGATGCCCAGGGCGTCGTTGAGGAAGTTGAGGTAATCCTGGATCGTGGTCGTGGCCGTGATGGGGAGCGTCGCGTCGGGCAGCACGCGTCCGCCCTTCTCAACGCCTGACAACTTGATGGACTGCCCGGCGGTGAAGAGCGAGCCGCCGGAGACGGGCTCATCGATGTTGGTCAGCAGGCTGGTGGCCGAAAGCGTGCCCGTCACGGCGGTCAGGCCGCCGAAGACGGTGCGTGAGCCCCGGCTGGCCACTGTGCCGCTGGCGTTGAGGTTCCCGGTGAAGTTGACGTTCTCGGTCGCCTGCGCGAGTCGCAGCTGGCCGATGGGGATGTTCAGGTTGCCCAGCGAGGGGAGCACGTTGTAGTTCTCATCGACGCCGTAACCCTGCAGGCGCTCGCCGGTGACCGTGACGAGGTCGTTGGCGGAGTTCTGGCGGAAGCCGCCAGCACGGGTGTAGAACTGGTCATCGCCCCGCCCGACGATGAAGAAGCCGCCGCCTTCGATCGCCAGGTCGCGGGCGTCGCCGGTGGCGGCCAGGGAGCCTGTGGAGAAGTTTCGCTGCGTGCCCGCGATGGTGACGCCCAGGCCCACCTGGGCGGGGTTGGAGCCGCCGTCGTCGGTGGACGGCGCCGAGCCGAGCGAGAAGTTCCGCGAGAACTGCGACGCGAACAGCATGCGGTTGGACTTGTACGCGGTGGTGTTGACGTTGGCGATGTTGTTGCCGATGACGTCGAGGTTCCGGGCGTTGGCGGTGAGGCCCGACAGGCCGGTGAACATCGCGATGGTTGAGGCCATTGATCCCTCGTTTCTCTTGGCGGTCCGGGACCAAGGCGGCGCCTCTGGCCGGACCGCGGTCAGTCAAGCAAAGTTCAAGCCGCGTGGGCCCCGCCAGACCCGCTCGCCGGCTGGTCTGGCGCCAGTCCGGGCGGGCGCCGATCCAGCAGCTTGAGCAGCGCCTTTCTCGGCAGGTTCAGCGCAGCCTGCGCGGTTTCGGCCGCGCCCTTGGCGATTCCACCGGCCGCGTCGGCCGCGCCGGCGAGCACGCCGCCCTCCGCGGGCGGAGCGAAGACGACGCCATCGATGTTTCGAGCAACGGGGTTGTCGGCGTCAACACGCCCTGTCACCCGCCGGGCCCCGACATCCAGGATGATCTGGTGGCCGTCGATGTGCACGATCGCGGTGGTGAAGCCCTCGGCCTCAGCCCGATCGGCCGCCCGGCCCACCCGCTCGAGCTGCTCATCTGAGAGCTCGGCGGCGCCGTCATCGACCGTGACAGGCAGCCCGCTGGCGAGCTCCCCGCCGCCGGCCTTCTTCAGGAGGTCGGCGAAACTGGCGCCGCCCGGCGTGCGCACCTGCCCCGCCTCGCCGCCCTTCTGGATCGGCCCGACGCGCGCCGCCGCCTGAGCGGCCGATGCTCCGCCGCCGCCCAATCTGCGCAGAAGATCCAGTGAGTCGTTGTTCATGCCTGGTCTGTCAATATCCCTGTGTGTCGCGTGTGTCGCGGGGCCTAGCGGCCGAAGGGGCCCGTCTGGGAGAGAGCGTTCGTGATCTCATCCACCTTGCTCATCGGCACCCGCTCGCCCGAAGTGAGGTTGAGCACCGCGCCGTCGTTGGTCCGGCTGACGGTTGCGACGACGCCCTCCACCCGCTCGTTGCCCTGGGAGATGCCGGAGATGTACTTGCCCACCAGGTTCCCCGCCGTGGCCAGCTGGTTCTGGCTCACCAGGTCGCCCAGCTTCTTCTGCATGTCAATGTCCGACTGGATCGAGCGCAGGTTGGCCATCTGCTGCACGAGCTGGGCCGAGTCGTTGGGCTTGAGGGGGTCCTGGTTCTGAAGCTCGGCGAAGATGATGCGCACGAACTCCTCGCTTTTGAGGCTGCCGAACGCGTCCGCCTTGGCGGTGGTCGTGTTCGCCGTGGTCGATGTGTCGATCGATGAAACCGCCATGGGATCCACTCCTTCGCGAGGACTCAACCGTCCTCGATCATCTGGTCCTGCTACGCCACCGCGTTCAACCGAAGCCGCAGGCCGTCGATCGTCGTCCCCTCGATCCAGCCGTCCGCCGGGGGCCTCGGAGTTTCCGCCGCTTCCGCGGGTTGCTGGACGCCCCGCCCCCACCCACCACCATCCCCGCCGCCCTGCTGACCGCCCGCAGGCTGCTCGCCGGCCCGGCCATCGCCGGGGCCGCCGCTCTGCTGGTGGGAAGCGTCCTGCGGGGTCGCACCTGAATCGTTCCATGCGTGCGCCAGCGGCCGGACGTCAGCACCCGCCTGGGCGGCCAGACCGTCCGCCACCTGCACGGTCGCCTCGCGCACCACCAGACCCTTTTCCTCAAGGCCCCGGCGAAGCTCGGGCATCGCCTTCTCGATCAGGGCGCCCGCCTCGGCTGTCGCGGCCTCGAAGCGGACGCTCACGCCCTCGCCCTGCAGCGAGACGTTGATCCGCAAGGCGCCCAGCTCCATCGGGCGCAGCCGCAGCGTCACCTCACCTCCCCCACCCCCCCCACCGCCCCCACTCCCCACGCCCCCCAAACCTCCGGCCCGTTCCGTGGCCCCGGCCAGCCCGCGCGCAACCTGATCGGCGAACGCATCGCCGGTGCGTCCACCCTCCACGGCTCGCCCGCCGGGCTGGTGGTCGACGCCCGCCGTCCCCCGGGCCCCGCCCAACTCGAAGAGGCGTCCCGAATGCGCAACGTCGAGCCGCGCAATCAGCCCCGTCGCCGATGTCCCCGGCCCAGTGGATGCCCCGGCGGCCTCTCGCCCCGCCGCGTCAGCCAATCCGCTCGCGTCGGCTGTTGGCCCGTCTCGATCAGCACCGCTTCGCCCGGCGTGCCCAATCGGCCCAGCATGGCTGCCCTTCCGAGTCGCCTCGCCTTCCGAACCAGGCTCAGCCGACCCGCCAGGGGCCTGTGAATCAGCTCCCGGCTCACCGTTCGCCTGCTGCCCGCCGGCCGGGCCAGACGGAACTGTCGTGTTCGCCTGCACCTTGGTCTCTTGCCACCCTTGGGTGGCGCCATCCTCCGCCGGCTCTCCAGAGCCGCCTTGGTCGATCGCGTCGCCCGCGCCGCCCGGCGAGCGGAGCAAGCCGAGATCGCGCAGCAGGTCCTTGGGCAACACCGACAAATCCACCTGGGCAAGCGCCGCGTTGAGCGCCTTGATCGTCAGCGGCCCTTCGGGCGGCGGCGCACCGGTTGAGCTCGCGCCCGTCGGGGGGCCGGGCTCGCTCGAGCGATCCTCCCCACCCTCAAGTTCGCGACTGGCCGGATCGGCCGCGGAAGCGCCGGGGGCGTCCTTGCCCCCTTGTGCGTCCTGCACACCAACTGGCTTCTGCGCGGCCTGTGACCCATCCAGCGGCTCGTCGCCCGCCGCTGCATCGTTCGTCGATTGATCTTCGGCGTCGGTCGGTGCGGCGCCCGCCGCATGCTCACGCTTGTTTGCCGCTCGGCTTTCACCCGGGTTCTGGCCCTCGGGGCGATCAGTGCCCGGGGCGGGTGCTCCAGCACCGCGCGAGCCTTGCTCGATCTTGGCGCGGAGCTTGCGCTGCCACGCCGAATCGGCCGGACCAACGCGTGAGGCCAAGTCTCCCGGCCGACCGCCGCGCAGCAGCTTCCCCGACAGCTCGCTCAGATTCGTGATGCCGATGGTTGAGGCTGGGATGGTCATGGTTGCTCGGCAGGCGGCTTGGGGGGCGCGGTGACGCCCCTTGTCCGCAACTGCTCAAGCAAAGTCGCTGCCAGCTTCTCATCGACCTTGACGAACTCCGCAAGGATTCGGGAACGCTGCCGCTCGCCCATCCCGGCGAGGTAGGCGATCGCCTGGTCCCGCTTCTGGTCGTCGATCATCGCCTTCAACACGCTATGAGCGTCCTTGGCCTTCTGGGCTTCAAGGGTAGAGAGAGCCTGTTTGAACTGTTCGTCCGAGGTTTGCTTCTCGATTTCCGCCCGAGCGGCCTCGAACTTCTTGCGCTCCGCCGCGAGCGCGGCCTTGTCAGCGTCCAGATCGGCCCGGTCCTTCAGGAGCGACCGGCGCAGGTCCTCGATCTCGCGCATCGACCGGTTGCGGGACTGCTCTCGGGCGTCGTCGGCTGCGCGGACGCGATCATTCCGCTCGGCGGCGGACTCAGGGGCGCCCTCCATCCGCTTCTTCTCCGCGGCGACTTTCTCCTCTTCCTTGACCTTCTTGGTCTCCTCCTCCTGCTTGGCGACCTCATCGGCGTTGGTGGCGGAGAGGGCCACGCGGATGGCCCTGAGCCGATCGAGGCTCAGCCGATCGGTGGCGCCGAGCCAACCCACGAAGCCGATGATCGCCAGCAGATTGGCGAGGGCGAGCACGCACAGGAGGTTCCAGAGCGTCTTCATGGGTCACTCCCCAACTACATCTGTGTTCGCGTCGCCGCCGACCGCCTCAGCGGGGTCGGTTCGCTGGCGAGCCCGCATGACGGTCAGATCGTCGAGTTCGTCGGATTCTCTTCGGGCCATGCGGCGCAGGTGCTCCGCCCGCTCCCGCGTGCGCAGCAACTCAACCGCCTTCCGGTCGACCGCGGCCCGCAGGAGCACATGGCGCGCCTTGCCGAGCTTCTGATGGGCGCCCGCGAGCTCGATGGCCGCCCGCTGGAGCCGCACCAGCCCGTGCAGCGAGGCGCCCGCCGCCAGCCGCACCTCATCCATCGGCACGGGCCGGGAGGCCCCGGCTTCCCCCCCCGCCGGCGCCGGGCCTGAGAGCCGGTCTCGCAGGTCGCGCCGCTGAGCGTTCATCTGATCCTGGATCGATCGGATGCGTTCCTCGATCTCCAGGCGGTCGCGCTGCGCCTTGGAGACTTCACCCATGCGCAGCTGCTCCAGTCGCTCGCGATGGTCGAGGACGCTCTGGAGTCGAAATTGGAAGCCCTTGGCCATGGATCAGTTCCTGCCAGTTCCAGCCCTACGCCGCGGCGTTGCGCCGAGCCGCTCCGGCCCGCGCCCCGCCAGATCCCGCACCGCCCCCGCCCCCCCCACCGCCGCCGTTCGCCCCGGCGGCGCCGAGGTTGCCCGACTCAAGGGCGATCTTGACCATCCGCGCCCGCGCCTGCTCGAAGGGCTCCACCTCGGTCGGCTCCTGACGGAGCATCTCGATGAGCCGGGGCTGATACGCGATCGCGAGATCGGCCTCCGGGCTCGCGCCCTTCACATAGGCCCCGATCTGCACGAGGTCTTCAACCTCCTTGTAGGCCGCGAGCAGCCGGCCGACCTGCCGGCGGGCGGCCTTGTGGGTCGGGTCGATCACCTCGTCGGCGACGCGGCTGACAGAGTCGAGGACGTCGATGGCCGGAAAGTGCCCCTTCTGTGCCAGCGAGCGAGAGAGCATCAGGTGGCCATCGAGGATGCCGCGCGCCGCGTCGGAGATCGGCTCGGTCGTCTCGTCACCCTCGACAAGAATCGTGTACAGGCCGGTGATGGAGCCGGGCCCCCTCCCCGAACCGGTTCCCAGGGCCGGGTCGGCCTCCAGCGCGCCGGCCCGCTCCAGCAGGCGCGCCATCGCGGCGAAGACGCCCGGGGTGTATCCCTTGGTGGCCGGGGGTTCGCCGACCGACAGGCCGATCTGGCGATGGGCATGCGCGAAGCGCGTGATGGAGTCCATCATGAGCATGACCTGCGCGCCCTCATCGCGGAAGTGCTCGGCGACCGCGCAGGCCACCAGCGCGGCCCGGACCCGCATCAGCGGCGATTCATCGCCCGTCGCGGCGACGACCACCGAGCGTTGCATCCCCTTGGGCCCCAGCGCGTGATGAATGAAGTCCTTGACCTCGCGCCCGCGCTCGCCGATGAGCGCCACGACGTTGACGTCGCTGGCGGCCCCGCGGGCGATGGAGGAGAGCAGCGTGCTCTTGCCCACTCCAGGTCCTGCGAAGATGCCCATGCGCTGCCCGCGTCCCAAGGTGGCCATCAGATCGATGGCCCGAACCCCGGTGTGGAATGGCTCGGTGATCCGCCGCCGGCGCATGGCGCCGATCGGCCGGGGGTCGATCTCCCGGGGCTGCGTGTCGTGCAGCGGGCCCAGGGCGTCGATCGGCCGGCCGAGACCGTCAACGCACCGCCCCAGCATGCTGACGCCCACCGGCACGGTCTGGGCCGCCTGCATGCCGACCACGCGATCGCCCGGGCGAATGCCGGTGACCCCGCCGAGCATCATCACGATCGCCTGGCCCGCGCTGAACCCGACCACCTCGCCCGGGAGCGCGGCGCCGCCGGCATCGGTCGCCCCGAACAGCGGACCCTGCCGATCGCCGCCGAGCCCCGCCCGCGGGATCATGACCAGCGAGCCGACAGGCAGGGGCAGGTTCTCAACCACCACCGTCAGCCCGCGGAGAGCGCACACCCGTCCGGTGACCTCGATGGGCTGCACCCCGGCCGCGGTGCGGATGGCGGAGTCAAAGACGCTCACGCGCCGGCTCCATCGCCGCCAGACGCGCGATCAGACTGGCCATCCGACGGGCTGGCGGCGGGCGGCGGAGGGGGCGGAGCGGGCTGTGCGGACAGCGATTCAGGCGGCGCGGGCTGGGGCTGGGGGGGGGTGGGAAGGGTCGGCTCCCCCACGGCGGGGGCCAGCTCGCGGAGCGGGCCATCACCGGGAAGCAGGGCCTCCACAATGCGGTCGAGCTGCGTCCGCAGCGAGGCGTCGAGCCGGCCGCTGGGCGTGCTGCCGGATTCCGAGAGATCCGAGACCTTGGCGACGCAGGAGCCGCGCGGGAGCGAGGGGTCGTCCACGAGCTCCGCGTGGGCGACCGACTCAAACCGGCCTGCGATCGCCGGGAGCGCCGTCTGAAGCACCGCCCGGTCGGCGGGGTTGATGGACACCGTCAGTCGCGATGGCTTGAGCACCAGCGCCAGGACGCTCTCAAGCTGGTCCTGCACCAGCGAGGGATCGAGTTCGATCCGCCGCTTCACGACCTTCTCCGCGATGACCGCCGCGAGGCGCACGACATCGCGCCGGGCGTCGGCGAGCAGCCGCTGCCGCTGGTCGAGGAAGGCCCCGAGGGCGTCGGTCCACGCCTGGGCGAGCTCGGCGAGCAGGACTTTGTGCTCCACCATGGCCGCGGCACGCCCCTGCTCCTGCCCGACGGCCCGGCCCTCCTCAACGCCCTTGGCCTGGCCCTCGGCCCGCCCGAGGGCCGCGGCGTCGGAGATCAGGCGGGCCCGCTCCGCCTGGGCGCTAGCGATGACCCGAGCCGCGCGGTCGCGAGCCTGGGCGAGCATGGTCTCCCCCTGGCGATGGATATCGCCGAGGTCGAGGACCAGGGCGTCGCGGGCGAGCTCGTGCAGGTTGGCGTGCTTGATCAGGGCCATTGAGAGTCAGGTTCGCGAGTGCACGGAGGGGCTGACGGAACGGATCACACCACGAGTTCCGCGTCGCCGCCGCGCCCGGCGATGATGATCTCGCCGGCGTCTTCGAGGCGGCGGACGATGTCGACGATGCGCTGCTGAGCGGCCTCGACATCGCTGACCTTGACCGGCCCGCTGAATTGCATGTCCTCCTTGATGAGGGCCGCGGCCCGCTCGGACATGTTCTTGAAGATCTTGTTCTTGAGCTCCTCGCTGGCGGTCCGCAGGGCAAGGCTGAGCTCGTCGTTGTCGACCTCCTTGAGCAGCGTCTGGATGCCCTTGTCGTCGACCAGCTTGATGTCCTCGAAGACGAACATCAGGCGGCGGATCTGCTCGACCAGGTCGGGGTCCTCGGATTCGAGGCCCTCCATGATCGACTTTTCCGTGGAGCGGTCGGCCAGGTTGAGGATCTCGGCGACGGTCGGGATGCCGCCGGCCTTCTCCATGCTCTGCATCAGCATGCTGCTGAGTCGGCTCTCGAGCCCCCGCTCGACCTCCTTGATCACCTCGGGGTTGGTCTGCTCCATGTTGGCCATGCGCTTGATGCACTCGATCTGCTTCTGGATCGGCAGCCCGCCCAGGATCTCGGCCGCTTTGTGGTGGGGCAGGTGGCACAGGATCAGCGCGATCGTCTGCGGGTGCTCATCCTGGATGAACGTGAGGAGGTTCTCACTCTCGGCCTTCTGCAGGAAGGCGAACGGGGTCTTCTGCACCTGGGTCTGGATCTGCTGGAGCACGCGGTCGGCGTTCTTGGGATCCAGCGAGTTCTTCAGCAGGATCTTGGCGTACTCGAGCCCGCCCTCGTTGGCGTACTGGTTGGCGATCGAGACGTTGTAGAACTCCTCGATCACCGCGTCGCGGAGCACGTCGGGCACCCGCCCCAGGCTCGCCAGCTCGCGCGTGACCTCCTCAAGGTTCTCCGGGGCCAGCTGCTTGAGAAGCTCCCCGGCGGTCTGTGCATCGAGCGTCAGCAGCAGGATGGCCGACTTGGTCAGACCATCAAGCTCCTTGGGATCTGTCGGCAGCTTGTCGTTGGGCTTCCTGGGCATGGTTCAGTTCTCGATCTGCATCCAGCGGTTGAGCATCACCGCGGCGTCGCCCGGGTTCTTCTTGACCATGTCGGTCACCTGCTCGAGCATCTTCTTGACCTTCAGCTGGCCGTCCTCGAGTTCAATGCCCTCCATCGCTGTCTGCGTCTCGTCGGCCTCGCCCACCACATCGGCATCACCCTCCAGGGCGGGCGGCACGCCCACGATCTCCTGGGCCGAGGGCAGTTCGATCGGGCTGGCCGACTTGCGGACCAGCATGAACATCATCCCAAGGGCCGCCAGGGCCAGCACCCCGAGGAAGACCTGCTTCACCAACCCGCCCCCGGCCGCTGAAGAGAGCGTCCCGAGCAGCCCGCTGGAATCCCCGCCCAGGCCCGCCATGGCCACGCCCCGGGCGGCGCCGGCGCCCGGCGTCGCCACCGGGATCATCGACACCGTCACCACGCCCGCCTGCACAGGCCCGGGCCCCGTACCGGCCGCGCCCGCCAGCGTCTCCACCAGGGGCTGAATGTCCTTGGAGATGCGGTCTTTCTCAGCGGTGAACTTCTGGTCGATATCCGCCTGGGTGACCTCCGCCTTGGGGTCGTTCTTCTCGACGCGGATCAGGTCGGTGATGTACTCGCGCGGCACGTTGATGGTGACATTCACCTTCGTCGGCATGCCGCGCGGGTCGACGGTGTTCTCCACCCGCCGCCCGAGGCCGACATTGAACTCCGTCTCGGTGGTGGCGTCGGTCTGCTTGGTCGCGCCGCCGCCGCCGCGATTGATGTCCATGGTGACGTTCGAGCCGGCTCCGGGCTCGCCGCCCGCCGATCCGGAAGACGAATTGGTGTCCTTGGTCGATTCCTTGGAGACAAACGACTCGGACCCCGCCTTGTTGGGAAGGACCTTGGTCTCGCTCACGGTGGTCTTGCGGACGTCGGCCTGGGCGTTCACCGCGACGATCACGCCGCCGATGTACTTGAGCGTCTCGAGCAGCTTGCCCTGCACGCGGTCCTCGATCTTGGCGACATGCTCCAAATAGTCGCCCGCGGCGAAGTCGCCCTCGGCCCGCACCTTGAAGGGCCGCTGCGAGATCCCGTCGATGACCTTGACATCCGACGGCGACAGGCCCGCCTTGGCGCCGGCCACCAGGCTGGCGACTGCGTCCACGGTCTGCTGGGTGAGGGCCCGCCCGCCTTTGGGGAAGACGATCACCGACGCCGTCGGCTTGCGGTACGCCTGACCCAGGCCCACCGCCTCGGGCGCCTCGATGAACACGTTGACCTTCGAAACCGATGGGAAATGCCTGATGACCCGCTCGAGCTCGCCCATCAGCGCCAGATTGGCCTGACGGTCGTTCTCCTTGTTGGAGTTCATCCAGTTCTGCTTGCTCGACAGGTTCGAGAACAGCACCGTGGTGTCGTCAGGGAGCTTGCCCTCCTCGGCCAGCCACCCCATGAGGGCGTCGCGGTTCTCGGGTGAGACCGTCACGTTGCCGCCGCTGGTCCCCGTGGGGATCCCGCGCTGGCGGGCGACAGCCGCCGCGGCCTGCTGGGCCTGGGGCGGGGCCCCGGGCATGAGCGGCTCCATCGCGGGCTTGCTCGACCACATCGCGACCAGGATGAACACGGTGACAAGCAACCCCATCGCGAGCGCCGCGATGATCTTGCCGCTCGTCCCAAGGGTCGAGAGACTCGCGCTGATGGTCGCCAGCATCTGCTTGAGTCGATCCATGCGCCGGCCTCCTGAGCGCTGCGCGGCGCGATCCTCGCGCCGGGGGCGAAGCCGGCCAGACCTGGCCGAGCTCGCCGCACGCTCTCAGAGTCGGTTCAATCGGCCGGTGAGCTTGAACGACGCCCGCGAATCCTGCGCAGACGCGCAGAAGCCACGCGCAAGAACGGCGCGAACGGCGCCACCGCCCGCGGCATCACACGCGGACTTGCTTGATCTCGTCGTAAGCGGCCTGGACTTTGTTCCGCAGGGCCAGCAGCATGCGGAAGGCGGTATCCGCCTTCTGCGTCGCCAGCAGCACCCCTTCCAGATCAGCCCGCTTGCCGGTGACCAGATCCTCGGTGGCCGTGCTGGCCTCCTGCTGGAGCTGGTTCACCTGATCGAGGTTCTGGGTGAGGATGTCCTTAAACGCCGGGGCGCTGGGGTCTGTCGGCTGAGCCAGCTGGCGGCCCGCGCCGCCCAGGGGACCGCTGAGGCCCCGCAAGGCTGGGTTTTGGGCGCCGATGAGTCCAAGGGGGTCTGCCATACCGCTCTGGTCCGTTCTTCGGCGCGCCGGGCCTCCGTGCCGCAGGCGCGCTGGTCAGAATCTGAGCCCGGTCGTCCTCCAAGCTTACCAGACTCCACCGCAAACGTCCTGCCAATCGACTCAATCGTTCGGCCCGACCTCCGCGTCAAGCTCACGGCTCAGGCGATCAATCGAAGGGCCACGCTGAGCATCTGCTTGGTCGCCTCAGCCGCCGCGACATTGGCCTCGTAGGCCCGACTGGCTTCGATCATGTTCACCTGCTCCACCACGGGGTCGATGTTCACCTGGGCCACGTACCCCTTGAAGGGGCCGCTGGGGTAGGCGTCCTTGTGATCCGGGTCGTAGCGGCGGGGCTTCGGGAGGGTTGAGTCAATGGCGATATCGGTGACGTGGACCCCAAGATCGCGGGCGCCCGGGTTGCGCGCGGTGGGGTCACCCGGGGCCACCAGGGCCAGTCGCCTCTGGAACGGGTTCAGCCGCCCATTGGAATCACGGACCGCGTTGGCCGTGCCCGCCGCGATGTTCGCCGCGGCGACATCCAGGCGAATCCGCTGAACGATCATGCCGCTGGTGGAGATATCAAGGGCGCCGTACATCGAAACGCACCTCAGAGGTTTCAGACCCGCTCGGCGATCGCGGATCGCATCAGGTCGTAGCGGCTCTTGAGCAAGTCCCCTGCCACGCGAAACACCGTCGCGTTCTCGACCTGGTCCTGCATCAGGCGCTCGATGTTGCGGTTGCCCCGATCGTGGAACAGGATGTTGGTCGTCGGCTCCGATGGCCGGAGCCGAAGCTCGCCCCCGGGGCCGAACCGAACCTCGCGTGTGTCGCTGACGGCGAGCTCCCCGCTCTGACCCGCGTTTTGGGCCCGCCTGCGGTCGACCGCCTGCCGCAGCGCGGCCTGAAAGGACTCGACCGAGACATCCTTCTGCCGGTAGTCGGGCGTAGAGATATTGGCGATGTTGGAGGCGATGAGCCGCTGCCGCTGCGCAGCGAACCGCATCATCATTTCGAGTGCAGGCATGGCCCCGGAATTGGCGACTTCATTCACGAGCACGAGCGGATCCTCCGCAAGGCCTCAAGAAAACAGCGTGCCAGCGATCGGCACGCCACCCGTCAAAGCGACGCCTCGACCAGGGCCATTTCCTTCCACTTCTTCAGCTTCAAGCCCAGCGTGCGAACTCCGATACCGAGGGCTTGGGCGGTCTTCTGGCGATGCCCCCCGAATCGGTGGAGCGTCCGCACGATCGCGTCGCGTTCGATGTCTTCCAGATGACGGCCAAAGACGGCGACCAGCGAGGGATCCTCAGCGGCGAAGGGCTTGGGCTCAGCGAAGCTGGGGGCCAGGTGCGCCGCCGAGCCGTTGGTTGCCGGGGCAGGGGGCCGAGGGCCCGACTGGGCGAGCCACGGGCTGATCACCTCGGCGCCGATCACTGAGGACTTGGTCAGGACCACGGCCCGCTCGCAGATGTTCTGAAGCTCCCGCACGTTGCCGGGCCAGGAGTATCGGCACATCACCTCCATCGCCGCCTCGTCGAGGCGGGCGGCCGGGCGTCCCTCGCGACGGCCGATCGACGCGACGAAGTGCTCGGCGAGATCAGGGATGTCCTCGACCCGGTCCCGGAGCGGCGGCACATGAATCGGGAGGACATTGAGCCTGAAGAAGAGATCCTGGCGGAACGAGCCCTTGGCGACCGCCTGAGGAAGATCGATGTTCGACGTGGCGATGACGCGAGCGTCGGCCCCGATCACGGTGCTCGAACCGACCCGCTCAAAGGCCCGCTCCTGCAGCACCCGGAGCAGCTTGGCCTGGATCTTGGTCGAAACCTCGCTGATCTCATCGAGCAGCAAAGTGCCGCTCTGGG
>CAZSZO010000072.1:0-15269 GCA_964611125.1 uncultured Phycisphaeraceae bacterium
GCCGGGGGTTCGTCTCCCCTGCCCGGGGCGCCCCCGCCCCCCCCCCGCCGCCCCCCCCCCCCCCCCCCCCCCCCCCGCGCGCCGGGCGACGCTGGTTGACTCCGGCATCCAGTCAGTGAATAATCATGCACCATGGTCGCGAAGGCCCGCCGTCAGCAACACATCCTCGACATCCTCGGTCAGCAGAGCGTGCCCAACCAGGACCGGCTTCAGAACCTCCTCGCCTCGCGTGGCGTGGCCGTCACCCAGGCGACGCTTTCCCGGGACCTTCGCGATCTCAACGTGCTCAAGGGCCCCTCGGGCTACGTCACCGGCGGCTCCGCACCCGAGCCCGCCGGGGCCTCCGCCCAGCTGCAATCAGCGCTGCGGCTCTACACCCTCACCATGACCCCGGCCGCCAGCCTGCTCGTGCTCCGCACCAGGCCCGGCAACGCCTCGGCCCTCGCGGCGGAGCTGGACCGGGCCGGCCTCCCAGGCATCGCCGGCACCATCGCAGGTGATGACACGGTGTTCCTCGCCGCGAATTCACCGGCCCGGGCCAAGACGCTGCACCGCACGCTCCGGCACCTGATCGACCGACCCTAGCGGACCAACGAGTCGCCTCCCAGGCGCCCGGCACACCGCCCGCCGGTACCCTTTCCGCCCAGCCTGTCGCCCCTCGCCTCCTCCCCGACCGCCCTGCACCAATCACGCCGACGCCGCTCCCCGCCGCGCGGCGTGCGACGAGCACCCGATGACCCAGCACGCCCTTACCCCCCAACCGCAGGCGCCGCCCGCGACCACCCCGTTCCCAGGTCTTCCCCGGCTCTCGGCCAAGGACGTCACCACGTCCGCCGCGTTCACCCCTGCCGACCTGGCGATGCTGCTGAAGACCGCCGCGGCGGTCAAGCGCGACCCCCGCCCGTATCGCAAGGCGCTCGAAGGGCTATCGGTGGTGCTGCTCTTTGAGAAGCCCTCGCTGCGCACCCGCCTGACCTTCGAGGTCGGTGTCGCCCGCCTGGGCGGCCACGCGATCTACTACGACCACGCCAAGGAGCGCATCGGCCAGCGCGAGACGACCAAGGACTACGCCAAGAACCTCGAGCGCTGGGTGCACGCGGTCGTCGCCCGCACCTTCTCTCAGCTCACCATCGACGAGCTGGCCCGCTTTTCCCGCGTCCCGATCATCAACGCGCTGTCGGACGCCTATCACCCGTGCCAGGCCCTGGCCGATGTCTTCACCCTTCACGAGCGCTTCGGCCGCCTGCAAGGCCTCAACCTCGCCTATGTCGGCGACGGCTGCAACACCGTGGTCTCGCTCATGCACCTCTGCCCCAAGCTCGGGGTCAATCTGACCGTGATCACCCCCAAGGGCTACGCCCCGCCGGAGGGCGAGATCGCCATCGCCAGCGAGTTCGCCCGCGTCCATGGCGCGACCCTCCGGCTCTCCCACGACCCCGCGCACGTCCGCGGGGCCGATGGGGTGTACACCGACACCTGGGTCTCGATGCACCTCGAACACGAGAGCGACCGGCGCGAGCGGGCCTTTGAGCCCTACCGCGTCGACGCCGAGCTCATGGCCCAGGCCGCGCCGGGGGCGATCTTCATGCACTGCCTTCCCGCCCACCGCGGCGAGGAGGTCACCGACGAGGTGATCGATTCGCCAAGCAGCGTCGTCTACGACCAGGCCGAGAATCGCCTCCACGTGCAGAACGCCATTCTGCTGCACACCGTGGGGCGGGCGCCCGTCCCATGAATCCAGACCCGAGCCCGCGGCCGCTGAATCCGCGATCTGGCTGGCTCTCGCACCCTTTCACCACCTGAAGGACCCCTCATGCCTCGCATCGCCCTCGCGTATTCCGGCGGACTCGACACTTCCTGCATCGTGCCCTGGCTTCGGGAGAACATCCCCGGGGCCGAGGTCGTCTGCGTCGTCGGCGACGTCGGCCAGGGGGCCGATGAGCTGACCGGGGTTGAGAAGAAAGCCAAGGACTCCGGCGCCGTGGAGTGCCACGTCGTCGACCTCAAGCAGGAGTTCGTTGACGAGTTCGTCATGCCCACCATGATCACCGGGGCCGTGTACGAGGGCCGGTATCTGCTGGGCACCGCCATCGCCCGCCCGGTGCTCGCCCGCGGCCAGGTGAACGTCGCCCGCAAGACCGGCTGCACCGCCCTGGCTCACGGCTGCACGGGCAAGGGGAACGATCAGGTGCGCTTCGAGTCGGCCTACGCCGCGCTGGCCCCGGAGATGGAGATCATCGCCCCGTGGCGGATGGATGCGTGGAAGCTCTCGGGCCGATTGGCGATGCTCGAGTACCTCAAGGCCCGCAACATCCCCACCACCGCCTCGGCGACCAAGATCTACTCGCGCGACCGCAACCTCTGGCACATCTCCCACGAAGGCGGCGCCATCGAGGATCCGTGGAACGCCCCGCCCGAGGACGCGTGGATGCTGACTGCCGATCCCGCCAAGGCGCCCGCCGCCCCCGAGCACGTCACCGTCGCCTTCGCCCGGGGCAGGCCGATCGCCCTCAACGGCGAGGCCCTCCCGGCTTGGCGGATCATCGAGAAGCTCAACGGGATCGCCGGGGCCCACGGCGTCGGCCGCATCGACCTCGTCGAGAACCGGCGTGTGGGCATGAAGTCGCGCGGGCTGTACGAGACCCCGGGCGGCACGGTGGTGGTCGAGGCCCTGCGGGCGGTCGAGGAACTGGTGCTGGATCGCGAGACGCGCCACTACCGCGAGCACCTGGGCCTGACCTTCAGCGAGCTGGTCTATGACGGCCGCTGGTTCACGCCGCTGCGCGAGGCCCTGTGGGCCTGCGCTGAGAAGATCGCCGAGCGGCTCGATGGCGAGATCGTCGTCCGCCTGTTCAAGGGCCAGGCCACGCCGGTGCAGCGAAAGAGCCCCAACAGCCTCTACGCAGAGAAGATGGTCAGCTTCGAGGGCGAGGAGATCTACAGCCAGAAGGACGCCGGCGGCTTCATCAAGCTGCTCTCGCTGCCCGAGCGGATCCGCGCTCTGAAGCACCGCGGGCAGGCTCACTGAGCTTGCGCCCGCTCGGGCGACCCTCACGGACCTCCGGCCGCGGCCCGCACAATCGCTCGGGCCGCGGCCTTCTCGTTGCGCCGATGAACATGGCCCGCGCCGCGCGGCGGGCGTCAGCCGCTGGCGCTAGCCTTGGGCATGCAGAGCAAAGCCGCCACCGTCAGCGCCTATCTGGAGTCGCTCCCGCCCGACCGCCGGGAGGCCATCGACGCCGTGCGCAAGGTCATCCTGGCCAACCTCGACAAGGACCTCGCCGAGGGGATGACCTACGGCATGATCGGCTATTTCGTGCCGCACACGATCTACCCGGCGGGGTACCACTGCGACCCGCGCCAGCCGCTCCCCTACGCCGGGCTGGCCTCCCAGAAGGGCCACATGTCGCTCTACCTGATGTCGCTGTACGGAGCGGGACTCCCGGGACCGGCCACCGACCTGCAGAACTGGTTCCGTGCGGCCTGGGCGAAGACCGGCAAGAAGCTGGACATGGGCAAGGCGTGCATCCGCTTCAAGAAGCTCGCCGATCTGCCGCTTGACCTGATCGGCGAGGCGATCCGTCGCGTTCCCGCCAGGACGTACATCGACACCTACGAGGCTAATCTGGCGGGCTCAGGCCGGGCCACCACCCAGAAGCCCAAGCCCAGCGCGAAGCCGCCAAAGGCGGCCAGGAAGCCTGCTTCACGAACCCAGCCGAGTAAAGCCACCAAGGTCAGCAAGACCAAGGCCTCCAGTCGCAAACGGACTGCAAAGACCTGAGTCAGGCCGCCGCGGCGGAGCCGGGGGCCGTTGCGCCCGGGTGAGGGCCATGAGGCGCCGGAGGGCCCGGGGGGGATGTGGTGGGTGGGGGCGCCGGGTGCGTCGGACCCGCCCCCGCGCGGCCGAAGAGCCCGCCGATCCACGCCGCGGTGGACTCGACCGCGACATACAGCGCCGGCGTGAACAAGAGCCCCAGGACGGTGTTGCCGATCATGCCGCCGAAGACGGCTGAGCCCAGCGCCTGCCGGCTCGCGGCGCCCGCCCCGCTGGCGAAGAGCAGCGGCGCCACGCCCAGGATGAACGCCAGTGAAGTCATGATGATGGGCCGGAAGCGGCTCCGCGCCGCGTCAATGGCCGCCTGACGGATCGACACCCCGCGGGCCCGGTTCTCGCGGGCGAACTCGACAATGAGGATCGCGTTCTTGGCGCCCAACCCCACCAGCAGCACCAGGCCGATCTGCGTGAAGACGTTGTTCTCCAGCCCGCGCATCGACAGCGTCGCCATCGCACCGGGCACCACCAGCGGCACGCTCAGCACCACCGCGATGGGCGTGACAAAGCTCTCGTACTGCGCCGCCAGAATGAGGTACACCAGCAGGATCGCCAGCGCGAAGACCAGCAGCCCCTGACTTCCGACGCGCGACTCCTGGAACGACAGCCCCGACCACTCAAAGCCCATCTCCCTCGGAATCGACGAGTTGACGCACGCCGCCATCGATCCCATCGCTTCGCCCGACGCCACGCCCGGCATCGGGATGCCGTTGACCGTCGCGGCGGGGTACATGTTGTATCGTGTGACACGCTCGGGGCCGAAGCTGTCGCGCACGTACATCAGCGAGCCCAGCGGGATCATCGTGCCATTGCGGGCCCGAACCTCCAGGCGCGTGATGTCCTGAGGGCGCAGGCGGAACTTCGCGTCGGCCTGCAGGCTCACCTGCCAGGTGCGGCCGAACTGGTTGAAGTCGTTGACATACGCCGAGCCGAGATACGCCTGCAGGGTGTCGAAGACCGACTGCAGCGGCACATCCATCTTGAGGACCTTCTCGCGGTCGATCTCCGCGAAGAGCTGCGGCACGCCCGCCCGGTAGGAGCTGAAGGCCACCGCGAGCGACCGGGGCTGCTGGCCCATCATGGCGCCGATGCTCTCACCCACAGCCTGCTGCAGGGCGTCGCGACCGAGGCCCCCGCGGTCCTGGATGCGCAGGTCGATCGCCGAGGCGTTCCCCAGCCCGGGGATCGGGGGGAGCGAGAAGACCAGGAACTGCGACTCCATGATCGGCTGAAGGCGCTGGTTGATCTCCGCGATGATCACGCTCGAGGGGCGGTGCTTCTTCTCACGCACATCCCACGGCTCGAGGACGATCCAGGCGTTGGCGAAATTGACGCCGTTGCCGTCGAGAACGCTGAAGCCCGCCAGCGTGACCACGTCCTGAACGCCATCGACGCCGGGGCGCCCCGGGCCGTCGCCCCGCAGGATCCCGCCCACCCGCTCGATGACCTCGCGCGACCGTTCGAGCGAGGCGCCGTCGGGCAACTGGGCCGCGACCACCACGAAGCCCAGGTCCTCCGGCGGGACAAAGCCCGTCGGAACGCTGGTGTAGAGCGCGCTCGAGCCCGCGTACGCCCCCGCCAGCAGCAGCACCATCACCGCAGCGACGCGGGTCGAGACGCCCACGACGGCCGCGTACGCGGTCGTGAGGCCGTCGAAGATCCAGTTGAAGAGCCTGGCCCCGGCGGTGAAAGGCAGCATGAGCAGCCCCAGCCCGCGCGCGGGCTTCCTGGCGTGGTCGGGCTTGTGGGCCTGCAGGATCAGCGCGCACAGCGCCGGGCTGAGCGTCAGGGCGCAGATCGCCGAGAGCAGCGTGCTCGACGCGATCGTCAGGGCGAACTGGCGGTACATGATCCCCGTGATCCCCGGGAGGGCCGCAGTGGGGATGAACACCGCCATCAGCACCAGCGTGATCGCCACCACCGCCCCGGAGATCTCCGACATCGCCCGCAGCGTGGCGTCGAGCGGGGAGAGCTTGAACTCGGTCATGTTCCGCTCGACATTCTCCACCACCACGATGGCGTCGTCGACGACGATCCCGATCGCCAGCACCATGCCGAACATCGTGAGCATGTTGATGCTGAAGCCCAGCAGGGCCATGAACAGCAGCGCCCCGATGAGCGAGACGGGAATGGTCAGCGCCGGGATCAGGGTGGTCCGCAGGCTCTGCAGGAAGATCAGCACCACCAGGAAGACCAGGATGAACGCCTCGACCAGCGTGTGAATGACCTCCTCCAGCGAGGCCTTGATGAACATCGACGAGTCGTAGAAGAACTTCGCCTCAACGCCCGCAGGGAGGCGGGGCCGGAGCTCATCGAGTTTGGCCCGCACGGCGTCGGTCAGGGCCACCAGGTTGGCCCCGGGAAGCTGGTAGATCACCATGATCGCGTTGGGCCGGCCGTTGAAGCTCGCCTGCGTGCTGTAGTCGCGGGCGCCCAGCTCCGTCCGGGCCAGATCCCGCACCCGCACCACGCCCAGGCCGTCGCTCTTGACGATGATCTCCTCGAATTGCTTGGGATCCGTCAGGCGGCCGAGCGTGCGGATGGTGAGCTCGAAGTCCGCATCGGCCGGGGCCGGCTGGGCGCCGATCTTGCCCGCGGCGACCTGCACGTTCTGCTCACGCACCGCCGCGACAACATCGTTCACTGTCAGGCTGCGGGCCTTGAGCTTCGCCGGGTCGAGCCAGATCCGCATCCCGTAGTCTTTCCCGGGCACGATGTTGATCGCCCCGACGCCGTAGATGCGGGCGAACTCATCCCGCCAGTTGATCGTCAGGTAGTTCGCCAGGTACAGATCGTCGGCCAGAGGCTTTCCATCAGGGCCGGTCGCGGCGGACAGGCTGATCACGCCCGCCAGGTTGGTCGACTGCTTGCGGGTGGTCACCCCCTGGCGGCGGACCTCATCAGGAAGCTTGGACTGAGCGATGTTCACGCGGTTCTGCACCAGCACCGCCGCCATGTCGACATCGGCCCCGACCTCGAATGAGACATCCAGCGAGTACCGCCCGTCGGAGGAGGTCGACTGCATGTAGATCATGCGGTCGACGCCGTTGATCTCCTGCTCGACCGGCGCGGCGACCGTATCGGCGATAGTCTGCGCGTCGGCCCCGGGGTAGAGCGCCTCGACGCGGACGACCGGCGGCGCCAGCTCGGGATACTGCGCGATGGGCAGGCGGAAGGCCGAGACCGCGCCCAGCAGCACGATCAGGATCGACAGCACGCACGCGAAGACGGGGCGCCGGATGAAGAAGTTGCTGAACATGGTTTGCCCAGGGATCGAACGAGGCGAGGCCGGGTCGCAGGGTGTCACGGCGGGCGTGCGGTCTTCCGAACAGGTCAGTCAGGTTTGGCGCCGCCCGGAGCAGCCGGCGCGGACGGCTTGGCGCCAGACGAGGCAGCCGGAGCCGCGGATTGAGCCGGGCTTGGCGCGGGAGACGAAGCCCCGCCGGCAGCCGCGGCTGGCGAAGCGGTCACCCGCACCTCCACCCCCGGGCGGGCCCGCTGCACGCCCGAAACCACCACCCGGTCCTGCGTCGTGAGGCCTTTGAGGATCACCCGCTGCCGATCGATCACCTCGGCCACCAGCACCTCGCGCCGCTCCACCTTGTTGTCGGGGCCCACCACGTAGACGAACCGGCCCCGCTGGTCGGCGAGCACCGCGACATCCGGGATGGTCAGCGCGTCCTTCTCGCCCAGCTGCGGCTGCACGCGCACGAAGGCGCCGGGCAGCAGCGTGCCGTCGGCGTTGTCGAAGATCGCCTCGACCCGGACTGAGCCGGTCACGGGGTTCACCGCATTGTCGGCCCGATCAAACTGGCCGATGTGAGGAAAGCCCTCCTCGTTGGCCAGGCCCAGCCGCACCTCCAGGTTCGCCCGGCCGTCCTCGCCCGGGCGCCGGTTCTGGTTCTGCCGGCGAAGTTCGAGGATGACCCGCTCCTCCATGTCATAGGTGGCGTAGATCTTCTCGTCATTGATGACCATCGCCAGCAGCGTCGGCTCCGAAGCGCCCACCAGTTGCCCCTCATCCACGCGCACGAAGCCGATCCGGCCCGTGATCGGCGAGCGCACCTGCGTGAACTCCACGTCGAGCTTCGCCGCCGCCAGCCGCGCACTCGCCAGGTCGACCTGGGCCTTGGCGCCGTCCCGCTGGGCGACGGCCCGATCAAGCTCCACCTTGGCGATCGCCTGCGCCGACGCGGCCTGCGAAGTGCGCTCAAGCGTCACCTCCGCCAGCTTCAGGTCCGCCTTGCGGGCCGCAAGCTCGGCCTCAGCCTGCTGCTCGGCCGCGATGAACGTCCGCGCATCAATCGTAAAGAGCACATCCCCCTGCTTCACCCGCCGGCCGTCCTGCACGTGCTTTTTCTCGAGGAAGCCGCGCACGCGGGCCCGAATCTCGACCGTCTCGATCCCTCGCGTCAACCCGGTGAACTCGAGCGTCTCCGGCACGCGATGCTGACGGGGCTGCTGCACGCCAACCTCCGCCGGCGGGGGCGGCGCAAACGCAGGCGGCGGGCGGCGACACGCACCCAGGCCCGTGGCGATCACCAGCGCCGCGAGCGCCCAGCCGCTCGCCGACAACCGTTGCGGGCCCACCTTCCGCTGAACACTCGCTGGCATCATCGAACCACCTCGTGGCAAAAGTCGCGACCTGGCGCGCCAACCCTCCCGCCCCCCCCAACCCCCCAACCCCCGACTATTCAACTCCCGACTATCCACCCCCCCCACCCGTCCGGCCCCTCACGCATCGATCCCGGTCAAAGCATATCAATATCAGCAGACCCCTGTCTCCAGCGGCTCTCCGCCGCAACGTGTTGTCAGCGATCGCGGCGGAGCAGGCGTGCTATTCTCCCCGCCTATGGCCCTCTGGGGTGGACGATTCGAAGGCAAGTCCTCACCGCTTTTCAGGCGGTTCAACGATTCCCTGCGCTTCGACGCCCGGCTCCTCCACGCGGATATCACCGGTTCCAAGTGCTGGGCCCGGGCGATCCACAAAGTCGGCGTCTTGACCGCCGACGAGCTCGCCCGACTCCTCGCCGCGCTCGACGCCATCGCCAGCGAGGTTCCATCCCAGAGCGAGGCCGACCCCGCGGTGGTCGCCTCAGGCGAAGAAGACGTCCACTCCTGGGTCGAGGTCCAGCTCATCAAGCGGGTCGGCGACCTGGGCAAGAAGCTCCACACCGGCCGCAGCCGCAACGACCAGGTCGCCACCGACCTCCGGCTCTGGCTCAGCGCCACCGTCCGGACGCTCATCGAGGCCGTCCGGGCCGCGCAAGCCTCTCTCGTCAGCCTCGCCGAGCGCGAACTCGGCACCCCCGTCCCCGGCTACACCCACATGCAGCGCGGCCAACCCGTGCTGCTGTCGCACTGGGCCCTCGCCTACTTCGAGATGCTCGACCGCGACGCCGCCCGCTTCACCGACGCCCTCGGCCGCATCACCGTCTCCCCTCTCGGCAGCGGCGCCCTCGCCGGCACGGCGTTCGCCATCGATCGCGAGGCCCTCGCCCGCGACCTCGGCTTCTCCGCCGCCACACGCAACAGCCTCGACGCCGTGAGCGACCGCGACTTCGTCCTCGAGACGCTCGCGGCGTGCACCACCTGCTCGCTCCACCTCTCGCGCCTCGCCGAGGACCTCATCCTCTACACCACCAGCGAGTTCGCCTTCGTCACCTTCGATGACGCCGTCACCAGCGGCTCGTCGCTCATGCCGCAGAAGAAGAACCCCGACGCCCTCGAACTCATCCGCGGAAAGGTCGGACGCGTCATCGGCGCCCAGGTCGCCCTCTCCGTCACGCTCAAGGGCCTCCCCCTCGCGTACAACAAAGACCTCCAGGAGGACAAGGAGCCGGTCTTCGACGCCACCGACAACCTCCTGCTCTCCCTGGCCATGACCCTCCCGGTCCTCGACACCATGAGCGTCAACCGCGCCGCCTGCGAGCGGGCCGCGCTCGGCGACGGGACCGTCCTCTCCACCGACCTCGCCGATTACCTCGTCGATCGCGGCATGCCCTTCCGCGACGCCCACGAGGTCGCCGGCCGCCTCGTCCGGTTGTCGCTCCAGACGGGCACGCCCCTCCACGAGCTGCCCCTGGGGTCCCTTCGGTCGCACTCCCCGCTCATCGGCCCCGACGTCTTCGCCGCCCTCACGCTCCAGGCCAGCCTGGCCCGGCGGGCGGCCCTGGGCGGAACTTCGCCCGCCCGCGTCGCCGAGGCCATCGCCGAGGCCCGCCGCCGACTGGCACCGGGCTGACCACAAGCTCATCACGGGCGCCCGATCAGCCTCCGAATATCGGTGCATATGCCAGTTTGGACGAATCGCGCCCCGCGCCCTCGGCCGACGAGGGCCAAGCGGCTATGCTGCCTCGCGCCCCGCCTTGGGGATCCGATCAAAACCCACACACAGCCTCCCCCTCCTCGCACCAGAAGTTCACCCGTGTTTCTCATCAGGCGCGCCAAGATCGAGGACGTCCCCACGCTGCTCAAGCTGGCGAAGATGGTCCATTTCATCAATCTCCCCGCCGATCGCGAGCTCATCGGCGAGCGCGTCGCCTGGAGCCGGAGCTGCTTCCTCCTCGCCGCCGATCAGGAAGTCGGACACGCCCGCCGTCAGACCGCCCGACCCGCCGACCGCACCGAGCACGGCGAGATCTCCAGCGGCGTCCGCAACCTCTCCGGCCAGTCGCCCTTGTTCATGTTCGTGCTCGAAGAGGTCGAGACCAAGGGGGTCGTCGGCACCAGCCAGATCATCGCCCGCATGGGCGGGCCCGGGCAGCCCAACCTCTCCCTCCAGCTCAGCCGGCGCGAACACTGGAGCACGTCGCTGCAGATCGGCGTCACCCACACCGTCGCCCGCCTGCACCTTGATGAGTCCGGCCCGACAGAGATCGGCGGCCTCATCCTGCAGCCCTCCCTGCGCGGGCACAAGCTCAAGCTCGGCCGGCTGCTCTCCATCGTGCGGTTCCACTTCATGGCGCTGCACCGGGCCTTGTTCTCTGACCGCGTGCTCGCCGAGCTGATGGGCGCCATCACCCCCGAGGGCGAGAGCCCATTCTGGGACCACTGCACCCGCTGCTTCATCAACCTCACCTACGAAGAGGCCGACCGCTTCTGCCAGCAGAGCAAGGAGTTCATCCTGTCGCTCTTCCCGCGCGAGGACATCTACCTCACCCTGCTCGCTCCCGAGGCCCGCACCGTCGTCGGCACCGTCGGGCCCGAGACCGCGCCCGCCAAGCGCATGCTCGAAAAGCTCGGCTTCCGCAGCTTCGAACGCGTCGATCCCTTCGACGCTGGTCCGCACATCGAGGCCCTCCTCGACGAGATCTCCCCCGTCAAGGCCACCACCCGCCTGCGCCTCGCCGAGCCCGCTCGCCCCTCCGCGGCCCTCCGCTCGTCGGGCATCGTCAGCGCGCTCGATGACGACGGTGAATTCCGCGCCCTCCAGACCGAGTGCGATCTCGACCGCTCGGGGCGGCTCGTCCTGCCCCGCGCCGCGTTCGACCTCCTCGCGGCCAAGCCGGGCGTCGAGTGCGGCTTCACGCCCATGACCGCCCTCGAAACCTCCCCGCCCCCGCCGCCCTCCGTCGCCACCACCCCCAGCCGCACGTCAACGTCCGGCGCCCACGCCGGGAACGGCCGCTCGGCGGGCCGGGCTCCCGCCGCGACCCCGCGCCCCCGATCCTCCCGCGCCACCAGGAAGTGAGCCGGGTAGCCTCACCGCATGACCAGCCCGCTTTCGTCCGCGCCCTTCGACATCGTCGGCGGCCAGTTCATCCCCATCGCCGGCGCCGCCCAGGTGAGCCGCAACCCCGCCCGCCCGGCCGAGACCGTCTGGAGCGGCTCGCCCCGTCTCGCCCACGTTAATCAGGCCGTGCTCGCCGCGCACCGGGCGCTCCCGGCCTGGTCCGCCCTCCCGATCGACCGACGCGAAGCCGTGCTCCGCCGCTTCCAGCAGCAGGCCGCCGCCCATCAGGGTCAGCTCGCCTCCGTGCTCTGCGATGAGGTCGGCAAGGTGCTCTGGGAGGCCCGCCAGGAGGCGTCCCTCCTCGCCGCCAAGGTCGACATCACCCTCGACGCCTCGCCCGAGAGCGGGCGACGCCGCGTCACCCCGCTCACCCTCGGCCTGACCAAGACGCGCGAGGGCCGCTGCCTCTTCCGCCCCCACGGCGTCATGGCCGTGATCGGGCCATTCAACTTCCCGGTCCATCTTGCCGCCGGCCACATCGTGCCCGCCCTGCTCATGGGCAACACGGTGGTCCTCAAGCCCTCAGACAAGGCCCCCGCCTCCGGCCAGCTCCTCGCCACCCTGTTCCACACCGCCCTCCGCGACGAACTGGGCGAGTCCGCCTCCGCCGGCGTCCTCAACCTCGTCCACGGCGGGGCCGACATCGCCTCGGCCCTGGTCAACCACGATCACGTGGACGCCATCGCCTTCACCGGCTCCTGGCCCGTCGGCCGGCGTCTGCTCGAAGCGAACCTCGACCGCCCGGGCCGCATCGTCGCCCTCGAGATGGGCGGGAGCAACCCCGCCATTGTCATGCCCGACGCCGACCTGCGCCAGGCCGCCATCGAGATCGTCCGCTGCGCGTTCAACACCTGTGGCCAGCGCTGCACCAGCACCCGCCGGGCGATCATTCACGAGGCCGTCGCGCCCCGCCTGATCGCCGCGATCGGCAAAGCCGCCAGCAACCTGATCATCGGCGACCCGCGGGCCGCCCACCCCGTGTTCATGGGCCCGATCATCACTGATCAGGCCCGCGAAGCGGTGTTCAGCTTTCAGCGCCGGGCCGCCGCCACCGGCGGCGATGTCATCGTGCCCTCCACCCCCATTGACATCCCGGGGGGGGGGTGCCCGGGCGGGCGATTCCTGACGCCCTCAGTGATCCGCGTCGGCCGCTTCGAGCCGCCGCCGACGCCTTGCAGCAGCGCCGGCGGCCCGGCCTCCGAGCCCGGCGCCGCCGACGATGTCGAGATCTTCGGCCCGCTCCTGCGCATCAGCACCGCCCGCTCGCTGGACGACGCGATCGACCAGGCCAACGCCACGCGCTTCGGACTCGCCGCGTCACTCTTCACGCGCGATCAGGCCGCGATCGACCACTTCCTGCTCCGCTGCCGGGCTGGCTGCCTGAACATCAACACCGGCACGGCCGGCGCGTCGAGCAAGCTCCCCTTTGGCGGCCTCGGGGCCTCGGGCAACCACCGCCCCGCCGGCTCGTTCGCCCTCGATTACTGCGCCTATCCCGT
Source organism: uncultured Phycisphaeraceae bacterium (assembly GCA_964611125.1). Lineage (GTDB taxonomy): Bacteria > Planctomycetota > Phycisphaerae > Phycisphaerales > UBA1924 > JAEUIX01. Next base: position 13,067 of record CAZSZO010000072.1, read on the forward strand.
CGCCGCGATGGTCGAGCAGTCTGACGCCGCCGTGATCGCCGAGGGCATGCGGTTTGAGACCGACTGGATCTGACCGAGCGTTACCCCTGCCGTCCAGCCCGCCGCGCCGCCGGCTCGCCGCACTCCGGGCAAGGCGCCCCGGGCGACCCAAGCTCCCCGGCATCGAGACCGCAGCGCCCGCACCGCCCCGCCGAGTCATCGCTGATGAGCGCATACGCGGTCCCCACCAACGCGCTGGTCAGCGGCAACCCCAGGAACACCACCCCCACCCCGCACAGCAGCCCCGAACCCACCACCACGGCGCCGTTCACCACTCCCAGGCCCAGCAGCGGCCAGAATGGCCCGCGAGTGATCCGCCACGAGAGCTTCAACGCGTGCCCCGGGCCCGGCGGCGGCCGGCGATCATCGATCGCCGCCGTGAGGGCGAACTGCAGGCGCGTCATCACCCAGAGCGCCCCGGCGCTGCAGATCAAGATCAGCAGGAACGCCGCGAGCGGAGCGCCGACCCCCGTCCGCGACACCGACCAGAACGGCCCGCTCATCACCGCCGCCGCCGGCAGCGTCAGGGCCGAGGAAATCAGCCCCAGCATGAGCGCCGTGAGCACGAACGGACCCAGGCGCGAGTATGCCGCGAACATCAGGCCGATCTCAGGCCGCTCCCCCCGCGCGAGCCGCGACGCGAGCAGGATGACCCCCGCCGACATCGGCTGAATGACCAGCACCTGCCCCGCCAGACCCACCAGCGCACCCACCAACGGCTGCCCGCCGCTCGCGGCGTCGAGCGCCAGCTGCGCCAGCACCACCGGCGCCGCCCCGGCCAGTTGCAAGGCCGCCGCGCCCAGGAGCAGGCCGTACCTTCGCCGAAAGACCCGCCAGCCGACCTGCCAGGCTCGCTCAAACTCGAAACCCGCCGCTGGACGATCGGGTGGCGCCTCCGCCTCGGCCCCGCCAACGTCAGCGCTCGCCTCGACTGGCTCCTGCGCACCACCCGCGGGCGGCGCTGGCTCGTCCCTGACCCACGGGGCGTAAGGGTTGCGCGGCCAGGTCCTCGTTTGGTTGTTCGATTGGTCGCTTGAGCGGCCATCACCCTCAGGCATGCGGGCTCCTCACCTCATCCTCATCAGTCTACGGAGGGCCCGCCGCGGCGGGGGTTCGCCGACCAGGCTTTGCCGCCGGCGGGCGGGCGGGCTTTACTTGTCGCCATGCCCTCGACCATTCTTCCCGACGCCCGCGTGACGCCCCGCTTCGCCGGCATCGCCACCTTCTGCCGCTACCCGCGCCTTGAGGACGTCGCCCCCGAGTCCCGACCCGTCGACTGGGCCCTCTTCGGCGCCCCCTACGACGGCGGCGTGACCTTTCGCCCCGGCGCCCGCTTCGGCCCCCGCGCTATCCGCGAGGCCTCGCAGTACATCAAACGCTTTCACGTCCCCTTCGGCGTCGACATCTGCCAGAAGCTCTCCCTCGCCGACGCCGGTGACGCCCCCGTCTCCCCCTACGACCCCGCGGCCACCCTCGACCAGATCGCCGACTTTGGCGTGTCCCTGGCCGATCCCACCACCCGCCTGCTGGCCGTGGGCGGCGATCATTCGATCGCCTATGCCAACATCCGCGCCGTCTACCAGCGCCTCGGCGAGCCCGCCGGTGGTCTGCCGCTGATTCACTTTGATTCGCACCTCGATACCACCGACCAGGTCTGGGGCCACAGGTGGGGCCACGCCTCGCCCTTCAGACGGGCCATCGAGGAAGGCCTGGTCAACCCCGCCCGCATGATCTCCATCGGGGTCAAGGGCCCGCTCAACTCCGGGGCTGACCTCGATTATGCCCGCTCCGCCGGCGTCACGCTGGTCACCTTCGACGAGCTGCACGCCGAGGCCGGGGCCGCTCCCCAGAGCGGCAAGGGTCGGGCCCGCATCGCCGAGTTCCTCAAGGCCCTCGCCGCCGCGCCCGCGTACCTCACCTTCGACATCGATGTCATCGACCCCGCCTTCGCGCCCGGCACCGGCACCCCGGCCATCGGCGGGCTCTCGAGCGCCGAGGCCATCGCCCTGCTCCGCCTGCTCAAGGGTGTCAGCCTCGCCGGCGCCGACGTCGTCGAGGTCCTTCCCGACCGCGACCCCACCGGCATCACGTCGCTCCTGGCCGCGCAGATCATCTTCGAGATCCTCGCCCTCGACGCCGCCTCACGCCCCTGAGCACAACCCCC
>CAZSZO010000073.1:0-15146 GCA_964611125.1 uncultured Phycisphaeraceae bacterium
GCCGTGGGCAAGGCGGCCCAGCCGGCCGTCACCAGCGCCGTCGGGGCCCGTGACCACGGGCGGGTGCTGCGGTTGATCCCCCCGGTGAACAAGTTCGCGACGCTCATGGCCTCGTTCTATCTCGTTCCGCTGATGATCGAGGCCGAGGGCGCCCTCACCGTCTGGCTCGGCTCCTATGCCCCCGAGACGCCCACCTTCGTGCGGATCATGCTGTTGCTGATGGGCCTGCCCTGGTTCTACATGGGGTACCACACCGCCATGTTCGCTGACGGGCGGATCCGGCACTACATGATCGCGGCGGTGCTCTTTGAGGCCGTCGGGCTCGCGATCGCGGCCCTGCTGGTGACTCGCCTGGGCTTCCCCTCGTGGGCCATCCCCGCCATGGGCCTCACCACCGCCTGCTGCATGATGGCCTATTCGGTGTTCCACATCAGCCGCATGCTGGCGATCCCGCTTGGCGACTGGTTGACCGGCACCTGGGCGCCGGTGTTGTCAGTGACTCTGCCGGCGGGCCTCGCCGCGTGGGGTGCGCACCTGGCGGCGCCGGCCGCTGCGGCGCGCCTGGGTCTCCCGCTTCACGACCTCGCCCGGATCATCACGGTGGGCGCCACCTACGGCCTGGCCGCGGCGCCGCTGATCTGGATCTTCGGCGTGGGCGCCGGCGAGCGCGTGCACTTCAAGCGCATCCTGGGCGGAGCGGTGGCCCGCCTCCGCGGCAAGCCCGCGTAAGCGTCAAAGGCGGCCCCACCCCGCGGCCCCACCCCGCGGCTCAAGCTCCAGCTCCAGCTCCGGCTCCGGCTCCGGCTCCGGCTCCGGCTCCGAATTTGAACTTTGAACTTTGAACTTTGAACTTTCGGAACGCCCTCCCTGACGGTCGGGCTGCCTGTGTGCTGTGTGCTGTGTGCTGTGTGCTGTGTGCTTTGTGCTGCGTGCTGCGTGCTGCGTGCTGCGTGCTGCGTGCTGCGTGCTGCGTGCTGCGTGCTGCTTCCTCACAGCATCGACGACGCCAGGCTCGCCAGTTCGCTCCGCTCGCTCTTGTTCATCATCACGTGGCCGACGATCCGCAGGCCCTTCATCTTCTCCACGGCGTAGGACAGGCCGTTGCTCGAGGAGTCGAGGTAGGGGTGATCGATCTGGCCGATGTCGCCAGTGAGGATCACCTTGGTCCCCTCACCGACGCGCGAGATGATGGTCTTCACCTCGTGGGGCGTGAGGTTCTGGGCCTCGTCGACGATCATGAACTGGTGCGGGATGGAGCGCCCGCGGATGTACGTCAGCGGCTCGAGCACCAGCTGTCCGCTGTCGACCAGCTTGCGGATGCGCATCTCGGTGGACTGGCTCTCGGCGTGCTGGCCGCTGTGCGGCCCGCCGTGCCCGGCCTTCTCGAGCGACGCCCCGCGGGTGCTGAGCAGGTACGAGAGGTTGTCGAAGATCGGCTGCATCCAGGCTCCGAGCTTGTCGTCCTTGCTGCCCGGGAGGTAGCCGATGTCGCGCCCCATGGGCATGATCGGGCGGGCCACCAGCAGCTTGTCGTAGCGCTGCTCGTTGAACACCTTGGCCATGCCCGCCGCGACCGCCAGCAGCGTCTTGCCCGTGCCGGCGTTGCCCAGCAGGGTGATCATCCGCACCTCGTCATCCATCAGCAGGTCGAGGGCCATGGTCTGCTGCACGTTGCGGGCCAGGATGCCGAAGACCGGCTTGCGCGGGCCCGTGACGGGGATGACGTGGTCGGTGTCGGCCAGGCGGCGGGCCAGGCCGTGATGGTTCTCGTCGTGCACATCGCGCAGCACGATGAACTGGTGGGCCAGCACCAGCCGCTCGAAGACATCCCCCGCGGCGTCGACGGCCTGCAGGTGCGGCGTGAGCATGTTCAGCGGAAGCATGCGGTCGGCGTAGAGGGTGTCGATCAGCTCGCCCGGGACGTCGATGGTCATGAAGCCGGTGTAGAGCTTGTCGGCGTCGACCTTGGCGTTCTCGAAGTCCTCGGTGCGCAGGCCCAGCGCGTCGGCCTTGATGCGGGCGTTGAGGTCCTTGGAGACGAAGACCGCGTTGGCGCCCTTGCGGGCCAGCGTCCACGCCACCGCGATGATGCGGTTGTCCGCCCGGTCGTCGGAGATCATCGACGGGCGGGCGTGCTCCCCGGCGTCGATCCGCACCACGCCGGTGCGGTGCTTGACCGTCGAGCCGTTGCCCGGGCGCGGCGGCGCCGCGTTCGCCCAGGGCACGCCGTCGACCAGCCGGCCCATCTGGCGGAGCTTGTCAAGGTGGCGGATGCACTCGCGGGCCGAGCGGCCGATGTCGCCCTGCTCGCGCTTGAACTTGTCGAGCTCTTCGATCACCGCGAAGGGGATGACCACCTCGTGCTCCTGGAACACGAAGAGGGCCGCGGGGTCGTGCAGCAGCACGTTGGTGTCGATCACGAAGTGCTTGACGCCCGTCTCGTCGCCCGCGCGGGAGTCGGTGACCCGCACCGCCTCCGCCTGCGGAGAGTGGGGGATGCCGGCCCCGCGCGACGTCGGCTTCTGCTCCGCCTCGCGCCGGGCTTGGGCCTGCTGGGCCTGGGCGTGCTGGATCTGCTCGACATAGGTCGGAGCAGTGGGGCCGGAGGGGGTGGGGGAAGAGGTCGACGCGCCGTGGGAGCCGCTCGCGGCGGCGTTCTTCAGGCGGTTTCGCTCACGTCCGGGGGCGGGTTGCCGTGGTGACATTGTGTTTTCAACGTCCTGTTGGTGCTCGTCCTGGCGTGCGCCGCAATCTCCGTGCGGCGTCTCTCTGCGTGCGTCGAGGTCGCTGGTCGACCCCGACGATTTTCAGACTATCGGCGATCCGTCGGCGGTGCGAATTCCCCCGGGCCTGTGAACAGACCCGCCGGGGCTGGGGTATGAAGCCTGCGCGAAATCGTCGTGCGCGCGCTGGCCACGCCCGCGCCGCGGCGCGGGCGGGTCGCCCTCGTGCGGGCGGCCGAGCATCGGCGCCCGCTCGGGGTCCAGCAGGGCCAGCCCGAAGCACAGCCGCCCCGCGGGCCGGCTCTGCGACGGCGAGATCGCGTAATTCAAGGTCCGCCCGTCGGCGAGCTTGATCGTGAACGTCGAAACCAGCGGCGCGAACCGCACCGTGAGCTCCTCCACGCCCGCCTCAAGCGAAATGGCCCGCCCCGCGTCGTGGTCGCGCTCGCTAGTTGAGATGGCCAGCAACCGCCGGTCCGTCAGCACCAGCACCTTGCGGCGCTCGCTGCCGAAGACCGCATCGAGCACCGCCGCCAGCGGCAGCCCCACCAGCGGCGTCGCCGACACCGCCAGCCGCAGCAGCATCAGGCTCGCCGTGGGCGGGGCGTGCGCCGTCCCCCAACCCACCACCCGCTCATCGGGCGCCAGCGCCGACCGCAGCACCCGCCTGAGCCGATACGGGCCGAACGAACAGTCTGGAAAGCAGCGCGCCACAGCAGTGATCATCGGCAACCCGGGCGGCTCACACGGGCCGCGGCGTCGCTCCTCGCGCACGTCCGCAGCTCCGCAGGCCCGGTCGCAGGCCCTCCTTGTCTAGACCATACGGACGGCGCGGACGATGGTTTGCCCGCCCTGAAATCGTCCTGCCTGGCCCGTCGCCGACCGATCGCAAGCCGTTAGGGGCGAAAATCGGCCCCCCCCTCCCGCCCCACATCACGCCCCGATGGCGATGAGCTCCGTCTGGTTGCCGCTGGTGATGATCGGGCCCTCGCGCGGGTCAAAGAACATATTGATTTCAAGCCGCACGCCGAACTCCGGCAGGTACAGCCCCGGCTCCACCGTCCAGCCCAGGCCGGGCAGCACCTCGCGCGTGTCGCGGGTCTCGATGCAATCGAGGTTCACGCCCATCCCGTGCACCATCGGCCCGGGAGAGAGGCTGTGCCCGGTGCGGTGCTTGATGTATGGCTCGTAGCCGGCCCGGATCAGTTCCTCCCGGGCCGCGGCGTCGAGCTGCCAGCCCTGCAGCCGCCGGCCGGCCCTGAACGCCTCCTGGGCCAGCCTCACGGCCGCGTCGCGTCCGGCACGCACGGCTTCGAACACGGCCCGGTGCTTGGCGGGCACATCGCGCAGGGCGCCCACGAAGCCCATCCACGTGATGTCCGAGAAGATGTTCTCATCACCCGGCAGACGGGCCCACAGGTCGATCAGCACCCAGTCGCCGCGCCGGATCGGCGCGGGGTTGGTCGCGGAGACCTCGAAGTGCGGGTCGCCGCTGTGAGCATTCACCGCCACGATCGGCGGGTCGGCCGTCTCCAGCCCCTCCTGGGCGAAGCGGCTCAGGATGAACTGCTGGATCTCGTGCTCGCTCGGGGCCTTCCCCTGGTCCAGCAGCGCCCCGATCCGGGCGAAGGCCTCGTCCTTGATCGCGTCAACCTTTCGCGACGCCTGGGCGTGCGACTCCACCGCCCGCGGGCTCCAGCGGGCGATGCTGAGCTGCACAAGGTTCGCAGAGGAGACGACCTCGACCCCCAGGGCCCGGATCATCTCGATTGTGCCGCCGTCGACGATGCTCATCACCGGCAGGGCCCCACCGGGGACGTACTCCATCGCCACCCGGCCGCCCGGCGTCAGCAGCCGCGCGAGCCTGGTCTGCAGATCGGCCCAGCCGCTGAACTCGACCTTGCTGACGCCAATGTCGCGCAGACCAGGCCCGTCCAGCGGGCTGTGCAGCAGCGTGGCCTCGCCCTGGGCGGGAATGAACAGGAACACCCGCCGGGTGAGGTGCCGCTTGCCCCCGCCCGAGCCGGAGGGAAACAGCCGCGCAAAGACCTGGTTGGAATTGCGGAAGTCGTAGACCAGCCAGCCATCAAGGTGCTGTTCTTTGAGCGCGGCCTGAATGCCGGCGATGAGCGTCGTGGGAACCGGGGGCGGGGTGTTCATACGCCATCGTTGGCGTCATTCACGCCGGCCGGGGACCCGTCGCCCCCCGGGGGGCCGAGGGCCGAGGGCTTTGGGCTGGCAGGGAGGGGTTGGGGGGCGGGCGGGGGGAGCGGGTGGTGGAGTTGACCGCGCCCCTCCAACCCGACCCCCGATCGCATCCGGTTTACAGATTCTCGGTGATCGCGTCCTCGTCAACCGCGCCGCCCTCGCCCGGGGTCGGGGTGTGCTGCACCCGCAGGATCGGCCGCTCGCCGATCGACCGCGCATGCTCCTGCTCGTAGCGGGCGTAGGCCATGAGCCCACCCGTGGCCGCGACGCCGAAGGCGACCAGACCAATCAGCAGACGATTCACCAATCGATCGCGCACCAGGCTCATGCGAGGCTCCTTTCGAGCTCAGGACTATGGATCACCGGCACAGCGAACCCGCATCCAGCCGGCCCGGACCAGGGGGCCCGCCGCCACCGCCGCCGTGTGCCGATTCATGCTTGGGAAACCGGGTCAACCCCTTTCGCCCACGCCGCACCGGCGATCATCAGAGATGCCGGCGCCCGCGGCTCCCGTCACGCGATTGCTGGTTGATCGTCGGAACTGTGTTGAGATTCCGCAAGGACCGGATAACGCTTCCTGTCCGCTCCCTCGCTCCGCGATGTCCTCCGCCCCGCCAACCCAAAGGGCCCGCCGTGTTCCTCACCCGTCAGCAAGGTCACGTTCTTTTCGTGGTGCTCATGGCCACGTCGATGTCGTTCATCATGTCGCTGGCGATGACCGCCCTGAACGCGCCGCTCGACGCGCACTTCATGCAGCGCTGGTTCCGGTCGTTCCTGGTCGGCGCCCTCGTCGCGATTCCCAGCGCGATGATCGTGGTGCCGGTCATGCGCCGCATCGCCGACAGCCTGACGGCCTCGCGCTAGCCCGAACCCATATGATCTCGGAGGGTGATTGTCCCTCCCCGTCCCTCCGTGCCACCCGTGCCACCGACCGCGGTCCGGCGGTCGGTGCTGCTGCGGGGTGCACCGTCCGAGCCGACCCGCAGCCGGCGGCGCGCGTCGCGCCAGAGCCGGGAGACGGAGCTTCAGGAGCTTCATGCTCGAATCCGCCCTGCTGCAGCGTATTGACGAGCGGTCGCGCGACCTGGCCCAGGCCGGCGGGCCTGTGCTGGTCGGCCCCGGCGATGACTGCGCCCTCATCGCCCCCTCGGCCGGGCCGCTGCTGCTCACGGTCGATCAGCTCATCGAGCACCGTCACTTTCACGGGCCGATCCTGGGGTCGGGCCGCCCCGCCGGCGGGCCTTCAGGAACGCCGGTCGATCTGGTCGCCCGCAAGGCCGTCGCCCGAAGCGTGTCGGACATCGCCGCGATGGGCGGGCGCCCGCGCTGGGCCCTCGCCACCGGGGCCCTTGCCAAGGACTTTCCGCAGCCGCTGGCCGAGGAACTGGTCGATGCCCTTGCCGCCTGGGCCCGGCACTGGGGGTGCCCGCTGGTGGGGGGCGACCTTGCGGCGCTCGACCCAGGGCAGCCGGCGGTGCTCACCGTCACCATCGGCGGAGAACCCGATGCGGCGCGGGGCGCGGTGCTCCGCTCCGGCGCCCGGCCGGGTGATGAGGTCTGGCTGACGGGCGCCTTGGGCGGCTCGCTGGCTTCCGGCCGTCACCTGACGTTCGAGCCGCGCGTCCGCGAGGGGGCGTTCCTGGCCGAGTTGCTCGCCGACCGGCTGCACGCCATGATCGATCTCTCCGATGGGCTGGGCCGCGACGCCGGGCGCGTGGCCCGAGCGTCGGGCGTGCGCATCGCGCTCGATGGCCCGCGCGTGCCGCTGCACGCAGGCCTGGGGCAGTCGGCCCTGGGCGATGGCGAGGACTACGAGTTGCTCTTCGTCGTGGACGCTCGCGCCGCAGGCGCGGTTCCGCCCGTCTGCCCCGCGACGGGGACGCCATTGACCCGCATCGGGCGCGTCGAGGCCGGCGAGGGGTGCGTGCTGCTTGATGCGCAGGGTCGCTTGGCCGATATCCGCGAGCTGGGGTGGGACCACTGATGGCCCGCGCGCCCCTGACCATCCTGAGCGGCTCGCCCGACCACACCGCCCGCATCGGCAGGGCCTTGGGCACGCTCGTCCGCGAGGGCGATGTGCTGGCCCTCCACGGCCCCATGGGTGCGGGGAAGACCAACCTGGTCCGCGCGATCGCCGCGGGTATGGGGCACGATGAGCGCCTCGTCAGCAGCCCGACCTTCGTCATCGTCAACGAATACGACTCCCCCGGCAAGGCGGTGCTGGTGCACGCCGACGCGTACCGCCTCAGCGGCCCGGGCGAACTTGAAAGCGTCGGTTGGGAGCGGTTCACCGACGGCTCGGCGGTTCTGGCCGTTGAATGGGCCGAGCGGATCGACCCCGGCGCCCCACAGGATCATGGGCCAAACCACGCGCCCGTCGCCCTCTTCGGCCCGCTGGGCGACCCCGCCTTCGTCGCCCATCTCAGCCTCACCCCGACCAGCGAGCACGCCCGCCGGCTCGACCTCGACGCCCCCGCGGCGTGGACGCTGCGGCGCGAGTGGCCCGCCCTGCTCGCCGCCACGGAGCCCATCCAGGAACGCTGCCCGATCTGCGGCGGGCGACTCCCACCCGACAGTCCGTTCTGGCCGTTTGATCGCGAGCAGTGCCGTCTGGCCGACCTGGGCCGCTGGTTCAGCGGGCAATACGCCGTGTCGCGCGAGCTGCGGGATGAGGACGCCCCCGATACCCCCCCCGGCGCCCCCGGCGGCTCCGCGTAACGGGCCGCGCCGCCACCGGCCGGCTCATGGGCCAAAGCCGCTGGTCCGCAGCAGCGTCCTGAACCCCTCGCCGAACACGAAGTTGTGCTCAGGAAAATCCTGGCCCGTCCGCCCGGCGCCGCCCATGTTGTTGTCCAGGTGGCTGAACACCAGTTCGATGGTCCCCATCGGCGCAAACCCGACGGCCGGCTTCGAATGGTCGAGAATCTCCACCACCCCGCGGATGCTCGCCCCGGTCGGGTCCATCCGCTCGATGGTCGCGGTGTACCGCAGCGTCGTCCCCGGCGCGGCGTCGCGGGTCAGCTCCGCCTTGCTCACCTTCGCCAGGATGACCTTCTCTCGGAACCCCTCAGCATGCCCGACCAGGATCCCCCCGGTCTGGGCCATCCCCTCGACGATGAAGCACGCCGGCATCACCGGGAGCGCCGCCAGACCCGCCCGCGCATCGGCGGGGAAGTGGTCGTGCAGATGCTCCTCCGCGAGCGAGACGTTCTTGATCGCCACCAGCTTCTGACGGGGCTCAAGCTCAATGATGCGGTCGATCCACATCCAGCGCAAAGGGTCGACTCCTTACGCCGAGAGCTTCTTCTCGACAAACCGCACCAGCGAATCGACCGTGAACACCTGGGCGACCTTGTTCAGCTCCGGGTTGGCCTCCCACGCCGTGAAATCCACATGCGGCAGACGGGCCTTGAGCTCGACGATCCCGTCCGGGGTCACCTTGCCGTCCTTCACGTACCGCGGGTTCTGAGCCACGTTCTCAGGGAACAGCTCGCCCTGGGCGATCTTGAACCCGAAGACCTGCTCGAGCTTGAACACGATGTCCAGGAAGTCGATCGACTCGGCGCCGAGGTCTCCAACCAGCGAGGCGTCAGGGGTGACATCCTCCTCGTCGACGGCCAGCGCATCCACGAGAACATCGCGGACCTTGTGGAGAATCTCGTCACGGGTGATCGTCGGCATGGGCAGGACCTTTCGCGGAAGCGCCGACGATCGTTCGCGTCCGATCAGGATCCAAACCCCGAACACCGCCGGCGCGTCATCCTATTCCGGTGGTCGGGCAGTCGCGCAGCTTCTCATCGGTTTTGCCCCTGATGACCCGCGCTGATTCGCCAAGCCCAGCTCACCAACCTCAGCCCACCAGCTCCAGCGGCCAGTCACGCAGGCCCATCCGGGCGCAGCCAGATCAGGCACACCGCAAGAGTGACCACCCCGGCGTACACACCCGCCATCAGATCATCAAGCAGGATGCCCCACCCGCCGGGAACGCGCTGCAGCCCGTGCGCCGGTGGGGGCTTGACGATGTCCATCAGCCGAAAGGTGAGAAACGCCAGCAGCAGCACCCCGAGCCCAACCCACGGCCGGCCCAGCACGCTCATCGGCAGGAACACGAGCGTCAGCGCCATCCCCGCGGTCTCGTCGGCCACCACCTGGCCCGGGTCCTTGCGATCAAACGCCGCCTCGGCCCAATCTCCCCACACCACGCAGGCCAATGAGAACACGATGATGACCAGGGCCAGCGCCGCGTACCAGAGCACTGTTCCCTCCAGCCCCGCCCCGCGCAGCACGAGCGCCAGCCCCACCGGCGGCAGCGAACCCCAGGTCCCGCTCGCCGGTCGCATTTGCCCGAGCCCAAAGGTGGTGATGAGCGCCCGTCCCAGCACCGGCTGAGCAGGCGACCTCGACACGCTCGTCGAGGTGGCGGAGCGGGCGACTGGAGTGGGGGGAGTGGGGGGGGTGGGGGGGGTCGGGAGTGGGGAGGTTGTGGTGGCCATCAGCTTCGCGCCTCGCGTCGGTCACGCTGCCACTGGGCCAGCATGCCGCACGCCCGCCAAAGGTACGGCGCCCCTGACAGCAGCGTGACCACCACCGTCGTCCACACCATCACATCGATCGTCACCCGCCCCCACGGCCCCAGCCCGCCGTCGGGCCGCGGGATCACGCTCGTGAGCGCGATCGTCAGCAGCACCGCCGGGACGCAGACCGACTGACACCCCATTTTCAGCTTGCCCGACCACTCGGCGCCGAACTTCATTCCCTGAGATTCGAGCACGCCTCGGATGGAGGTGACCAGCAGTTCCCGCCCGGTGATGGCCACGACCATCCAGGGGTAGATCCCCGAAAGCTGGATCCCGTGCCCGATGAACTTGTGGGATTGGGGCGTGGGCCACCAGAAATCCGGCCCGGCGAGAAAAACCGCGGAGCCGATCACCAGGATCTTGTCGGCGAAGGGGTCCATGATGCGTCCGAAGACCGACTCGACCCGCCACCTGCGGGCCAGGTAGCCATCGAGGAAATCGGTCAACCCGGCGACGACAAAAAGGCCCGCCGCGAGGATCAGGAGCCAATCGGTCTTGCCCAGGGACGCGGCCGACCCGTCATAGCGCCAAGCCGTGAGGACGCCAAAGAAGACGATGGCCATAACCACCCGGGAAGCCGTGAGCCAGTTGGGGAGAGTTCGTTGAAAAGCTGTTGGTTCCGTACGAGACAAGCCTGGGAGGCTGATTTGGTCTGGTCTCGCGTTGGTTTGGGCCCCCTCGGGGCTGGGCGGCGGCATGCGGCGAACATGGTAGCGGAAGCCGGGGAGCAGCCGGAGGCCCCCAGTCGTTCGCCGGGGGGGGTGGTGCGGCCCTGCGGCGAAAATCGTTGAGATGGGCATCCGAACCGGCGGATGCCTCGAAGAGGGAGGTCAACCCCACCCGTGGTGGCCACCCAAAAGGGCCAACAAGATGATGGGGGTTGGCCGGGATCCCCGTGATCCCGACGTGTGGGAATGTGTGGAACGGGCAAAGATACCGCAAATAGGGAATGTTCCGGCTGTACGGGCAGGCCCAAATGTGGTAGAATACTTCCCACACGAGTTCCGAGTTTTGTCCGTGAAGACCTTTTTGAGGGAGACCTCCAGATGAAGAACATGATCTCTGCGTTCGTTGTTGTTGCCGCCGCGGGCTCCGCGCTGGCGACCCCCGTGTTCACCCCGGTCGGCGCGCCTCCCGGCGGCGAGGCCAATCTTACGACGATCTTCTCCGGCGCTGGCTTCGGCGGGCACGCGGCCGCCCAGATCTCGTCGGTGACGACGAGCGGCAACGATTTCATCCTGAACTACGTCAACGGTGACCGCGTCCGTGCGATCCGCATCGCGGACAGCAACACCGATGGCAACTCCAATCTGGTGCTGGCTTCGTCGACGATTGCCTCGTCGAACGACCAGATCTTCGAGGACGGCGTGGTGGTTTCGCTGGCTCAGGCCCGCTACGCGGGTTTCGAGCAGAGCTTCGGCTACGTCCCCGGCGCCAGCGGCGGCAGCTTTAACTCGCTGTTCTCCGTCACCGGCAGCGGCTTCGCCGTGACTGGTTCGTCGAACCAGACGATCTCGAACCTCTTCCGGTTCGCTCGTCGTGGCACCAGCGGGAACCCCAACGGCGGCGACACTTGGACCTCCCGCGAGGCTGACAACAACGACACTCGCCCCGACCACATGATCTCGTTCCTCTTCAGCAACGAGGTCGGCAGCCGCTTCATCCCGAACTCGCTCGCCCTGTTCTTCGATGATCAGCGCGGCGCGAGCGCGGACCGCGACTTCAACGACCTCGTCGTTGAGGTTCAGGTCAACGTCGTTCCCCTCCCCACTGCGGCTCTCGCCTCGGTCGCTGGCCTGGGTGGGATGGCGTTCATCCGCCGTCGCCGGATGGCTTAAGTGGTGAACAAGACCGCCTGCTTCGGGCCCTCATCGGCCTGACGCAGAGGTCAATGTGAACTCATCAACCCGCCGGGGCCTTCCCCGGCGGGTTGTGTTTTTGGCCGCTGCATCAAGGCTGTTGGATCCGCCGGCAGGGCGTCGAGCGCTGGAACTGGTCGCCCCAGCTCACGCACATACCCCAGATTGAAGCGCCGCGGACCGGGTTCGTTCAGGTTCGATGAATCGTCTTCGGACACTCCGTTAAGGGCGCTCCAGAAGGCTTGACGAACCGCCAAATCGGGGTAACCTATCCTCGCTCTACCGTGCGCGTAGGGCCGCTTATAGTCCTTTTGAGGGAGATTGATCGTGAAGAAGTCTGCTCTGATTGCTCTGATCGTCGCCGCCGGCGGCGCCTCCTCCGCTCTCGCGACCACCATCAGCCTCACTGACGGCGCGGGCCGCGAGGCTGGCGTCGGTTCGATCCTCGCCAACCTCACCGGCGCGACGATCACCAACGCTGGCGTGAACGCTGGTCCGTTCGGTGGCGGCCTGATCACCCGCGTCGCTGACGGCACTGACGAGCTGTTTTCCGACGGCGCCCTTCAGGTCACCTTCACAGCCCTGTACTGGGGCAACGATCCCGGTAACTCCAACAGCGACGCCCACCGCATCTCGCTGATCAACTCGAGCAACGTCGCGGTGCTCGGCCCCACGCAGGTCGGCCCCGGCGGACTCGGCGTTGGCGGCAACATCAACGCGACCACCAACGCGGCCGACAACCCCATGCACTTCTTCGTGGAACGCATCGGCGCGGGCGCCAGCTTCAACGCTGACAGCCGCAGCGGCTCGAACGTCGGTGGCCGCGATCGTATCGTCACCTTCGACCTGACCGACTGGTACCTCGCGGGCAACTCCCTGACCAACATCAACCAGGGCTCGGTCGGCAGCAACGCTCAGGCTGAGACGGGCCTGAGCCGCGGCACGGGCATCAGCATCCTGCAGGCTGGTCTTGACAACGGCAAGCGGATCTACGCCCACTTCGTTGAGACGGGCTCGGACAACGACTTCAACGACCTCGTGTTCCTCTCCCAGGGTCTGACCAACGGTCTGACCGTTGTTCCCGCCCCGACCGCCGCGCTCGGCTCGCTCGCGGGCCTCGGCGTCCTCGGCTTCGCCCGCCGCCGCCGGATGGCCTAAGCCTCGCTGGCCTCAATTCTCGAAGTGCACGCTGATTCCTGCAGCCCGCCGGCCTCCCGGCGGGCTGTTTTTCTGCGCCGCCACAGTTTCCCGACTTCTAACACCCAGATCGGTGGTCAGGTGCTTAAGCAGATGGACCTATTCAGGTGAATCTCCAGTTGAGACGCGTGAGAGGCGGCCAAATCTCTCGTATACCTCCTTGTCCGATACGAGGGGGAGCCTCCGCCCATGATGCCTGTACCTCCGGTTTCGTCTCTGTCCGCAGCCGCGGCGCCCGACCTTGAGCGCGATCATGCGCCTCAGCCGGGGCCCGCCCAAGTGGTGCGTCGGCAGGAGGTCTTTCGCAGCGCCTACGGGGCGCTGACGGTGACGGTGCAGGGGACCGATTTCAACCTGGTTTTCGCCAACGGTGACCAGGTTTTGGCCCGGCACCTGGCTGGGAATGGCCTATCCCTCGATCTGGGTGTTTATTCGCGGTCAGAGGTCACAACGCGCTACGCGTCCGGCCTTCAGAGCTTCGCGATGGCGGACCTGCGGTCGGGGAGCGTGGCGGCTCTGCTGGCGTTGACTGGCGGCTTCCACACCGATGGGGGCGTGGACTTTTCCGGCGAGCTGGGCGGGCAGGTTCATTTCGCCGTGACCCCGACCGCGGGCGGAAACGCGGCTCCGGCAGGCTCGGCCGACATGGCGGCGTATCTGCTGAGCAATGTGCATGGGACGCGGTTCAGCCCAAGCACCTATGCCCTGTTCTTTGGCGATCTTGACGATCTGCACATCGAGCGGGACTCGGTCGATGTGGCGGTGCAACTGGTGAGCGTGGTGCCGCTGCCCGGCGTGGCGGGGGCTGCACTGGTCGGTCTGGCGGGCGTCGCCGGGCTGCGGCGTCGCCCAGTCAGCCCAGTCAGGTAGGCCCCTGTCGATGAATGACCGGGCTGCGGTTCTGGACGCCGATCGGGCCGATGTGGCTTGGCGCGCCTGCGACAGGCTCGCCGCTGGGCTGAGGCGGGGCTGAAGCAAACTCAACTGGCCTGAAGCGGGCGCGCGAAGTGGGCGTGCGCGATTTGCCCCCCGCCCGCTGTTGCTCTATCCTCCCCGCCCTAGTGATCACCAACCGGTGCGCGCTGTCGCGCCGCGGTGCGAACTGTCCGAACGGGGAGCCGCGTTGGAGCCTTTCATCAGCCCGATCCTGCTCTATGTCGCGTGCGCCCTGGGGGCGGTGGGCGTGGCCCTTGCGCTGCCCAAGAAGAGCTTCAGCCCGTTTATTGTGGGGGGTCTGGTCGCCGCGGCGGCGCTCGGGCTGCTGCTGGTGGGGCTGGGCGTCGCGGCGGGCCCGGCCAATCTGCCCAATATCCACTTCTACATCTTCTCGGCGATCGCCCTGTTCGGGGCGATCAAGGTCATCACCCACCCGCGCCCGGTGTACTCGGCATTGTTCTTCATCCTGACGATTCTGGCCAGCTGCGGGCTGTACCTGATCCTCTCGGCGGAGTTCATGGCCTTTGCGCTGGTCATTGTGTACGCCGGCGCGATTCTGATCACGTACCTGTTCGTGATCATGCTCGCGACCGAGGCGCCCTCGAACGAAGCCTTGGAGGCTCTTTCCGACTATGACCGGTTCAGCCGCGAGCCGCTCTCGGCGACCATTGCCGGGTTTGTGCTGCTGGGGGCTTTGTCGTCGGTGCTGGCGGGCGGCGCGGCGAAGCTCAAGCCGGGTTTTGAGTCGGGGATCATCGATACGCGGAGCACCGGCGACGCCGCGTTGCGGCTGATGCCCCGCAAGGCTGAGGCCCTGCTTGCCGCGAGCACCGATAGCGAGGGCAAGCCGATGCTCCGCCCGGGTGAGAAGATCGCTCAGGAGACCGACCCACGCGGGCAGGCGGTGTGGGCGATCCGGCCTCTGGCGGATCGGGCCGGGTACCTGGTGGTGGTGGATGAGAAGGGCAACAAGCGGCAGATCCCCCAGTCGGCCTGGCCCAAGGACCTGCGGATCGACAATGTCGAGGGCGTGGCGTTTTCGCTCATTGGCGACAAGCCCGGGGCCATCGAGATCGCCGGCGTCATCCTGCTGATGGCGATGCTCGCGGCGGTGGTGCTGGCCCGCAAGAAGGTCGACTTCGATGAGGCCGCGACGCGGGCGGTGTTGACGGCGTCGTCGCCGGAAGGGGGACGGGCCTGATGCCGCACGTCCTGCTGCATGCTGCCGCTCAGGCCTCGCTGGCGCAGGCGCCGGTTCCGGAGCTGATGTCGGGGATCACGCTGTACCACTATCTGGTGGTGTCGGTGGTCATGTTCGTGCTGGGTCTGGTGGGGTTCATGACCCGCCGGAACCTGATCATCATGTTCCTGTGCACCGAGTTGATGTTTCAGGCGGCGGGGATCGCCCTGATCGCCTTCGGGCGGTTCCACCTCAACCACACGGGCGAGACGTTCGTGATCTTTGTTCTAACGGTCGCCGCGGCGGAGGCGGCGATGGCCCTGGCCCTGGTGGTGCTGCTCTTCCGGCGGAAGGAAACGCTGGACGGCTCGGCCTGGGCGGAGCTCAAGGGCTAAACACGCAGCACGCAGCACACAGCACACAGCACACAGCACACAGCACACAGCACACAGCACACAGCACACAG
>CAZSZO010000074.1:0-15117 GCA_964611125.1 uncultured Phycisphaeraceae bacterium
CCGGACCCGCCAAACTCCCTCACCCTCCGCGGCGAAGTCGCCCCACCCTGGGGCGCGTGCGTCTTCATGCTCGTGCTGGAAATCGTCCCCGCCGCATCAGGGAAAGGCTGCACGCTCAAGGCCATCCACATGGAGATCGGTGACGTCTCCGAGAGCGCCCAGCAGGCCATGGGCGACGGTTGGACAGCACTGCTCCGGGACGGGCTGAAGAAGATCTGCGAGGGGTGACGGCACAGGTGATCGAACCGGCGCGTCAATCGGTGCCACGATGCTCGGCTTCCAAGCCGAGCGTCGCGCCGAAGGTGCGATGATGTTCCCATTTCGCCCGGCACGATGGGCGGCGGGCCGCGCATCGTGGCACCGGGCCTATCGATGTCGAAGAGATGCAATAGAGCCGCCGCATTCACGTGACACGACGGGCGATACGATTCGGGCATTGAGTATCACGAGCATTCATGCGAGGAGGAAGGCACAACGCCGTTGGGGCGCTGGGTTGTTCTTGCTCGGTTTTGTTCTTCTCGCGACTGTCATCGCAGCGATCCTTATCCAATCGTCCGGCAATGCGGTCATGATCACTGGTCGCGCGAACACCTACAAGGCGTCGATCCTCGCGGATGAGTTCGGCTGGGCACCATCCGAACCACGCCAGCGCATAGGCGTGTTCGTCACGGTTGGAAAGCCTGTAATTGCTGGCAACTGGGCACGGCCAGACATGGTCTTCGTTGGCGTCATCTTCCAGCAGCCTCCGATGCCTTGCTACGCAGAGAGAGTCGTATCCATCTGGCTGAGCCATCAGGGTCTCGACGGCGAGTGGGCAGCGATCTCGCCTGAGAATCAGGTCCAGTTTCTGAGAACATACGGCGAGATATTGGCAGACAAGTTCGTCCCGAATCCGCCAATTCTCCCGCGGCATCTGCGGTTCATCAACGGATCAACGGACGAATCGCAGTTGTTGCGCCGGGCATTGGCGTCCGGGGAGGCCGAGTTCACCGATCGTCGAGTGCTGTGGTCGAATCTGCCCGCGAATCTGGTCGCGTGGTTGCCCGAATCGGTCAGATTGCCGGTTGCGATTTCGCTCTCGGTGGTCGGGGGCGTTGTTTGGGGTTTCGGCAAGCACCGTCACGCTTTCGGTGCGTGCGTCCATTGCGGCTACGACCTGACCGGAACCCCGCATTCGACCCGCTGCCCCGAATGCGGCGTTTCGACTCGCGAGGCCGATGGGCCGATGCCGACAACGTCCGGCAATTGAAAACCCCGCTTATTGCGGGGTTTTGATGAGTCACTGTGTTGGTTGTCTGACGACAGCCCCTGCACGCGCTTGAGGCTCGGGTGGACAGCGATCACCCCTTCATCTTCTCAGCCTTCTTCCGAGCATCATCCAGCGTCCCGACATACATGAACGCCGACTCGGGGAGATCATCCCCCTCGCCGTTGCACAGGCGCTCGAACGAATCGATCGTCTCTTCCAGCGAGCTCGTCACGCCGGTGAAGCCGGTGAACACCTCGGCGACGTAGAACGGCTGGCTCAGGAACCGCTCGATCTTGCGGGCACGCCCGACGGTCCGCTTGTCCTCTTCGGACAGTTCGTCGATGCCCAGAATCGCGATGATGTCCTGCAGTTCCTTGTACCGCTGCAGGATCTGCTGCACCCGGCGCGACACCTTGTAGTGACGCTCGCCGATGATCTGCGGGTCGAGGATTCGGCTGGTCGAGGCCAGCGGGTCCACGGCGGGGTAAATCCCCTTGTCCGCGATGCCGCGGCTGAGCACGACGAACGCGTCGAGGTGGCTGAACGCCGTCGCGGGCGCGGGGTCGGTCAGGTCGTCCGCTGGCACGTAGATGGCCTGCACGGAGGTGATGGCGCCCTTGGCGGTCGAGGTGATCCGCTCCTGCAGTTCGCCCATCTCGGTGCTCAGCGTGGGCTGGTAGCCCACCGCGCTGGGCATACGCCCGAGCAGCGCCGACACTTCCGAGCCCGCCTGGGTGAAGCGGAACACGTTGTCGACGAACATCAGCGTTTCCTTGCCCGACTGGTCGCGGAAGTCCTCGGCCATCGTCAGCGCCGACAGCGCCACACGCAGACGCGCACCCGGCGGCTCGTTCATCTGGCCGAACACCATCGCCACCTTGTCCAGCACGTGCATCTTCTTGCCCGAGGCGTCGACGTACTCGGCCTCCGACATTTCACGCCACAGGTCGTTGCCCTCGCGGGTGCGCTCGCCGACGCCCGCGAACACCGAGTAGCCGCCGAAGTTGCGGGCCACGCGGGCGATCATCTCCTGGATGACGACGGTCTTGCCGACGCCGGCGCCGCCGAACAGGCCGATCTTGCCGCCGCGGACGAAGGGGCAGAGCAGGTCGATGACCTTGATGCCGGTGGGGAGGATCTCGGTCTTGGGGTTGAGCGAGGCGAACTCAGGCGGGGCCTTGTGGATGGGGCTGGTCTTGCTGGTGGTGACGGGGCCGGCCTTGTCGATGGGCTCGCCGAGCAGGTTGAAGACGCGCCCGAGCACGCCCTCGCCGACGGGGACCGCGACGGGCCCGCCGGTGTCGACGCAGTCCATGCCGCGGCGGAGGCCGTCGGTAGCGCCCAGGGCGACGGCGCGGACGCGCCCGCCGCCCAGGTGCTGCTGCACCTCGCCGGTGAGCCGCAGGCGGCCGACGGGGGTGTCGGCGTCGACCTTCACGGCGTTGTAAATCTCGGGGAGCTGGTCCTCGGCGAACTGGGCGTCGAAGGTGGAGCCGATGACTTGGGTGATCGTGCCGGTGGACATGAGGGGGATCCGCCTTGACGCAAGGGCCGCGGGAGCGTGCGAAACGAACGAGTTTCGGGCCCACCACGAGCCCGAACAGACCGCTGAGCCGAAGGGGGGCCTTCGCGGGGCGGAAGGATAGCGGCGAGGGGGGTGGGCGGCCAGTCTCACAGCGTTTGCCGCCGCCGAGCGGGGCGGATCGGTCAGTTGCCGCCCGTACCGGCGGGGGCGGGGGCGGGGGCGGGGGCGGGAGGCGCGGGGACTCGTGGGGCGGGTGCGGCGGCCGGGCCCTGACCTTGAGCGCCTGCCCTCGGGCGACCCTGCCCACGTTCAGGCCGCTCCTGACCCGGCGAGCGTTCTTCTTTGGGGGCCCGGGGCAGCAGCGTGTCGGCGCAGGCCAACTGATAGGCCACCAGGGCCGAGTTGGTGCTCGACTGCTCGAGGTACTCTGGGATGGCCAGGTCCAGACGGTCGTGCTGAGTGTGCCAGCCGTATCCGTAGTCGGCCCGGCCGATCTCGTCCCAGAAGAAGCCGGGGATGCCGACCTTGCCGAAGGACATGTGGTCGGACCCGCCGCCCATCCGCTGCACGGGGCCGGTGCTGTGGATGTTCACGTTCAGATAGCGGCCGTCGACGCGGCTGTAGAACACGTTGTTGATCGGGGCCGTCGCCGCGGCGAGCATCTCGACCTGCACATCGGCGCACGGCAGGCCGCCCTGGGAGTTGGTTCCGCCGTCATCGACAAAGCACGCGGAGATCTTGTCCCAATCAGCCTCGTGGGCCTTCACCCAGGCGTCGGAGCCGAGCAGACCCTGCTCCTCACCCGACCAGTGGATGAACTTGATCGTCCGCTTGGGGCGGGCCGCGGCGGGTGCGTCCTTGAGGACCGTGGCCAGGATGCGGGCGGCCTCAAGGGTGACCGCGGTGCCGGTGCCGTTGTCGGTGGCGCCCTGCGAACCGGGGCCGTCCCACGAATCGATGTGGGCGGAAATGATCACGCACTGCTCGGGCCAGGTGGTCCCGGGGATCTCGGCGATGGTGTTGTAAACAGGCGCCGGGCCGGGGCGGAACTCGTTGCGCAGGTCGAACTCGACCAGCGGGGTATCGCCGTCGGCGAGGCGCGAGTTGAGGTAGTCGTAGTCGCTGAGCCTGACGCTGACGAAGACCTCGGGATCGACCGTCTCGGCCGTCATCTCGCGCCAGCCCTTGATGGAGCCGGTCCACACGCGCTCATCGCGGCTGCTCATGATGAAGCCGGCGACCCCTTCCAGGGCGAGTCGCGCGGGCAATTCGATCGTCGACTTGTCGGCGCCCTCGCTCACCTTCTTGCGGGCCTCGCGCCAGGCGTCGAAGCGATCGGACATCCGGCCGCGGACATCACGCATCCCGCGGGCCTTGGGCGGCTCCATGAGGATCCACGCGCCCTTGAGACGGTCCTTGACCGCGGCGTACTCCTCCTCGGTGCGGGGGATCTTCACCACCGGGCCGCGCACGGGGCCGTCGGTCCCGCGGGCCCAGGCCAGGGTGGTCACCTGCATCTCGCGGGCGGTGGTGACCTCGGGCTTCGTCGAGCCGTCTTCCTGCCGGCGCTGTTCTTCGATCAGCACCTTGCCGGAGCTGGGGCCGCGATCAAACGCGGCGCCGACTGTCCCCCACTGCTCGAGGCGCGGATTACTCAGGCCCCACTGGGCGTACAGGTCGCGCGTCCAGTTGTTGGCGGCGAGGCAGTTGGACGAACCGGTGAGTCGGTGGCCGATCTTCTGGCTGAGGTGCTCGAGGTGACGCATCACCTGATTGCGGCCTTTGCCCTCATCGATGATCTTGGCGACGATCCGCGGGTCCCCAAGCTTTACCTTGGGAATCTCGGCCTCCTTGCCGTCGATGATCGCGAAGGAGCCCGGGGCCCGCCCGGCGGGCGACGGTGGCGCCTTGAAGTCGCCGATCGGGCCGGAAGAGCGGGCGGCCGAGCCAGCAGAGGAGGCCGGGGCCTGGGGCGAGGTCGGGTCCGCGGCGACGGCTGGGGATCCCGCACTGGTGTCTGCGGGCGGCGGGGCGGCATTCTTGCCCGGGCCCGAGCCCGCGCATCCCGCCATGGTCGACCAGAGCGCCCAGGCGAGGAGCGCGCTCGGCGTGGCGAGGCGACAAGACGACCGATGCGGGCGGGTTGGCATGTTGATGTCCAGGGGTCGGAAGAAGGGCGGCTGCCGGGCCAATTGACGGTCAATCGACGGCCAACCGAGGGCCAATCGACGGGCTGAAGCGCCGGCTAGCTCAGGAACAGCATCAGGATCACCGCCCCCAGACCAAGCGCGAAGACCACCACCATCGTGAGCGCCAATACGTTCATGAGACGGGTTTTCTGCTTCAGCATACCGGTTTCTCCCCGAGGGGGTTTCGCAGGATGCGCACAGTGGATTCTACCGGTGTTCGGGGAGTCGGCCGCCGTCCGCTGCGGCGGCGCGGGCTGCGGGCCGCGGGCCGCGGGCTATTCCCCGGGGATGTACGAGATGACCCCGTCCCAGGGCGACGATGCGGAGGCGTAGAGCTTGCGGGGAATCCGACCCGCCAGGTAGCCCTGGCGGCCGGCGAGACAGGCGTGGCGCATGGCGTGGGCCATGAGCACCGGATCCTTGGCGTGGGCCACGGCGGTATTGAGCAGCACGCCGTCGGCCCCGAGCTCCATTGCCTGGGCCACATCGCTCGCCGCGCCAACGCCGGCGTCGACGATCACCGGGTAGGCGCCGTCGCCCTGCTTGAGCAGTTCAAGGCACAGGATGATGTTGTTGCGGTTGAGGACGCCCTGTCCGCTGCCGATGGGCGATCCGGCGGGCATCACGCTCGCGGCGCCGGCCTCCTTGATGCGGATGGCCGAGATCGGGTCATCGCTTGAATAGGCCAGCACCTGGAAGCCTTCGCTGGCCAGCGTGCGCGTGGCCTCAAGGGTGCCGACAGGGTCGGGGAGCAGGGTCTTCTTATCGCCCAGCACTTCGAGCTTCACCCATGAGGCGCCGGGATTGCCCAGTTGTTCAAGCAACTCGCGCCCCAGGCGGGCGACGCGGATGGCGTCCTCGGCAGTGAAGCACCCGGCCGTGTTGGGAAGGATGGTGTACCGCTTGAGGTCCAGGTGATCGAGCAGCGACTGGCCCTGCTGATTGTACAGCCGCTCGCGCCGCACCGCGACCGTCACGACCTCGGCGCCGCTGGCCTCCAGGGCCGCTTGCATGGTCGGGAAGTCCTGGTATTTGCCGGTGCCGACGATCAGGCGGCTGGAAAACGTCCGCCCGGCGAGCGTGAACGTGGATGGCAGCGGCTCGGCAGGGCCGGGGGCCTGGGGGGTGGCCTGGGGGGTGGCCTGGGGGGTGGTGTGGTGGGTGAGGGTGGGCATGTGGGGCTGGATGGCTGAATGGGCCGGAGGGGCTGAATGGGCTGGACGGAACAGGGACCTGCGAATGACGCGCCAGTCAGCCGCCGCCGACCAGGGTGACGACCTCGATCCGGTCGCCCTCGGCGAGCGGGCGGGCAGGGTGATCGCGCTTGGGGACGACGGCCTTGTTGACCTCTACGGCGCACGCCGCCTTGCCCAGGCCCATCGCCTCGAGCATGGTCGCGACCGTGAGCGGACCGGGGAACTCGCGCCGCTCGCCATTGATGTGGACAATCATCGCGTGAGGGTATGTCGCGGGCTCGTGGTGCGCCGGGGCTTCGCAGCCGCGCGGGCGACGGGGCGGTATACCCCCGTGTCCCGGGTGCGTCCGATGCGGAGATGCGTTTGAACCAGCCCAGAGCCCCAATCCCCCCCACCCCCCCCTCCCCCTCCACTTCATCTCCCGCTGCGCCCGTCCCGCCGGTGAGGGCGCGGCCGGGCGCGCGGTTCAACTGGGTCACCGCGGCGGGGCTTACGGTGATCGTCTCAAGTCTGGCGCTGACGGCGACGCTGTTGTGGATGGCGAACCACAAGTCGCCGGCCTATAGCCAGGACTCGCCGGAAGACCTCATCCGCAGCGCCGTGGCCATGGTGAAGAACGGCGAGGCCAGGCGGCTGTCAACGCTGTTCTACGCCGAGTCGCCGGAGATGAGGGCCGTGCTGCAGCGGCTGGGGGGCCTGCTGGGCAGTCTGCAAAAGCTCGGCGGCGCGGTGGGCCGGCGATTCCCGCAGGATGTGGCCCGTCTGCGCGAGGAGGCGGTGACGAAGGCGACCACCGCCGCGTCGAACGCCTCCGTGCTGAGCGCCCTGACGACCCGGCGACGAGGCGGTGCTGGGGGGGCGGGGGGGGCGGGGAATCCCCCCGGGGGCGCACCGAGGGATGAGCAGGCCATGCAGGACCTGGCGATGACGGTCTTCGCCGATCCGTTCGGGTGGATCGAGCGGAACGCCGAGCGGCTCTCGGCGGTGAGCGTGAGCGACGACCAGGCCGCGGTGATGCTCGACGGCAAGCCTGTGCCGCCGGTGGGCGTGCTGCTGCGGCGGGCGGAGGGGCGGTGGCAGATCGAACTGCCGACATCGCTGCCGGGGGTGAGCCAGTACATGCCGCAGACGCGGGCGGAGTACTCGATGATCGGCTCGCTGGTGAAGGTGGTCGACAACCTGGTGAAGGACCTGACTGAGGACGTCGAGACGGGACGGATCGGGCGGGTGAACCAGCTGGCGGAGAAGGCGGGGGAAAAGGCGATCGTGCCGATCGCGATGGTGGCGATCGCCTACGGCAAGGAGATGGACGTCCGCAACCGGCGCGAGCGGGCGATGGCGGATTACCGCAAGCGGCAGGCGACGTGGCTGGAGGAGCGCGCGACGCTTCAGGAGTCGCTCGGGGATGACACGGTCCGCAAGCTCAAGGACACGCTCGACAGACTGGCTGTGGAGGAGCTGGACAAGCTGGTGCGGGCCGATTCGCTGCGGGCGAGCAGGCAAGCCCCGCGGTCGGTGCCGAACTTCGGCGAGATGCCGACGCCGGCCTTTGAAATGACGCTTGAGGGCTGGCTCGCCGCGGCGGGGAGCGGGGGCAAGGTCCGCCTGGCGGAGGCCCCGAGCAAGGCGGACGTGGAGCAGGCGGTGGCGGCGGTGGAGGCGGCGGGGCGGAAGCAACTCGCGGGGAAGGGGCGGCGGTGAGGGGGCCGGTCACTCGCACGGAGTCCGTCTTGGTTAGACTGCCCTCGTGAAGCATGCCGTCCCCACACCGCCGACCGAGGTAGCTGCTGAGCCAATGGGCATGCTCGAGTATCCGGGCCAGTCCATCGGCCCGTTCAGGTTGCTTCAGGTCATCGGAGAAGGCGGGTTCGGCGTCGTTTGGCTGGCGGAACGCCGGGAGCCGATGGTCCAACGGGTTGCGATCAAGATCATCAAGCTTGGATGGACTCCCGCTCGGTCATCGCTCGGTTCGAGCAGGAACGCCAGGCACTGGCGCTGATGGACCACCCCAACGTGGCCAAAGTGCTCGACGCCGGGTCAACCCCACTCGGCCGCCCGTATTTCGTGATGGAGCACGTTCCCGGCGAGCCAATCACGGCATATGCAGACCGCCACCGGCTGAATGTTCGCAGTCGGCTTGCGCTCTTCATTCAGGTATGCGACGCGGTGCAGCACGCCCATCACAAGGGTCTCATTCATCGCGACATCAAGCCCTCCAATGTCCTGATCGCCGTGCGTGAGGGGCATCCGACGCCGAAGATCATCGACTTCGGGGTCGCCAAGGCGATCAGTCGCAGCTTCACGGAGATGACGGTTTTCACTGAAGCCGGACAGTTGATCGGCACCCCCGAGTACATGAGCCCAGAACAAGCGGAGATGGGCGCCGCTGACATCGACACCCGGACGGATGTCTATTCGCTGGGCGTCGTGCTGTATGAGCTACTCGCAGGCCAGCTCCCATTCGACTCAGCCGCCTTGCGCTCCAAGGGCTTTGAGGCGATTCGGCAGATGCTTCGAGAGGAGGCGGCGCCTCGCCCGAGTGCACGCCTGGCCGCCAAGAGCGAGCGGGAGGCGAACGAGATCGCCGCCAGGAGGCAGTCGGTCCGCTCACAGTTGATTCGTGAGCTGCGTCAAGAACTGGAGTGGATTCCGCTTCAAGCCATGAAGAAGGACCGGGTCGAGCGATATGGCTCGCCCTCCGACATGGCTCGCGATATCAGGAACTACCTTGACGGCCGGCCGTTGGAAGCCGGGCCAGAATCGACGCGGTACCGCGTCGCCAAGTTCCTCAAACGACATCGTGCGGCGGCCGCTGGCGGCGGCATCGTCGCGCTGCTGCTCGTCGCCGTGCTGGCGTTCGCGATCTGGATGGCGATGCTCTACCGCCATGAAGCGGCTCGTGCGCTGGCGGCGGGCGCCGCACAGGCGAAGATCGCTGAATCCGAGCGAGAAGCCCGGGCGCAAGCCGAGCGGAAATCAGCTGATGCGGAGGCGGCTCGATTGCAGATGATTGCGATGAAGGGCGAACTGGAGTTTTCGCGATTCCTGGCGCTCAAGGGCTTCGAAGGAACCGAAGACGAACGCAACAGGGTGATGGAGAACATCAAAAGGGAATGCAAGCGAATCGAAGAAGGTCAGCGCCAGGCCGAGAAACTCAACGCGGACGCGTGGCAGGTGGTCCGGAAGCCGGGAGCTTCTCGCGCCGAGATCGAGCGGGCCACCGCCTGGGCTGCCGAGGCGGTTGATCTCGCGCCTGGCAAGTCGAGCTACCTCAACACACTTGGCGTCGCGATGTGTCGGGCGAGCAGATGGCAGGAAGCGGCGGAGATCCTCCGGACAGCCGAACGGACCGCCGCGAGTTCCCATGAGGACGGAAGCTTGAACTGGGCTTACCTGTCGATCGCCCACGCGAATCTTGGCCAGATGAGAGAGGCTCGACAGGCGTTGGCGAAATTCCGAAGCTCACTTCGGGGCGAGAACATCGACCTCCAGCAACTGGAGGAGGAGTGCGTGAAGGCTCTCGCGGGGCGCCGCTGACGCCACATCCCGATTCAGCCGGCGCTTCGCTCAGGGGCTTACGCCGATTCCTTCCGGCGAACCTTCAGGTCGGCGAGCTTGCGGCGCGACAGGATGTCCTCGCTGTCGATGACGTACTCGGCGCCGGTGTTGTCATTCTCGGGCAGCTCGTACATGAGGTCGAGCATGATCTCTTCCATCACGCCGCGCAGGCCGCGGGCGCCGGTGTCGCGCTTCATGGCCTTGTCGGCGACGGCCCGCAGGGCCCCCTCGGTGAAGGAGAGCTTGGCGCCCTCCATCGAGAACAGGTGCTGATACTGGCGGACCAGGGCGTTCTTGGGCTCGGTGAGGACGTTGATCATGGCCTCGACGGTGAGCGGCATCAGCGGCGCCACGATGGGCAGGCGGCCGACGAACTCGGGGATCATGCCGAACTCGATGAGGTCGTCGGGCTGCACCTGCTGGAGCAGGGCGCCCTTCTCGCGGGTGTCGTCGAGGTCGTAGGCCTGGTCGGTGAAGCCGATGCGGGCCTTGCCGATCCGCCGGCGGATGATGTCCTCGAGGCCGACGAAGGTGCCGCCGCAGATGAACAGGATGTTCGACGTGTCGACCTGGATGTACTGCTGCTCGGGGTGCTTGCGGCCGCCCTGGGGAGGCACGTTGGCGACGGTGCCCTCGAGCATCTTGAGCAGGGCCTGCTGCACGCCCTCGCCCGACACATCGCGGGTGATGCTGACGTTGCTGGTGGTGCGGCCGATCTTGTCGATCTCGTCGATGTAGATGATCCCGCGCTGGGCCGACTCGAGATCGAAATCAGCCGACTGCAGGAGCTTCAGCAGCAGGTTCTCCACATCCTCGCCCACATAGCCCGCCTCGGTCAGCGTGGTCGCGTCGCCGATGGCGAAGGGCACCTTCAGGATGCGGGCCAGTGTCTTGGCCAGCAGCGTCTTGCCGCTGCCGGTGGGGCCGATCATCAGGATGTTGGACTTGTCAAGCTCCACGGGAACGTCTTCACGCTCGGCCTGCGTGAGCCGCTTGTAGTGGTTGTGAACCGCCACCGCCAGCGCCCGCTTGGCCACGTTCTGCCCGATCACGTACTGATCGAGGAACTCCTTGATCTGGCGCGGCGCCGGGACCTCGGTGAGCACGGGCGTCGGGCCGACGCGGCGCCGCTCCTGCTTGAAGATGTTCTGGCACAAATCGGTGCAGTTGGCGCAGATATAAACGTCGTTGGGGCCCTCGACCATGGGCCCGACCTCGCGGCTGGTCTTGCCGCAGAAGGAGCAGGTCGTCAGGCGCCGCCCGCGGAATCCCTTGCCGTCCTCGCCGCCTCCGGAAGCGTTTGCGGGCGAGTCGGGTCCGTCCTGGCGATTCTTCGGCATGGGGTTGTCTCGGAGTCCGGTAAGACCGGCGGGCGTGCGGGCGAACAGGGGAGTGTATCGGCGGATCTCAGCCGCATCTGCATCAGAGGCTCAAACCGGGCGCAAACCCGGGACTTCGCCCCGACTAGCCGCCACCCGAGGGCGGGCGGGAACTGGACGGGGGCGCCTGGCCCCGCGGCGGACGGGGTCTAACCGGTGTGGAGGCCCGCGCCGGTTGCGGCTCTCCTGAGCCCCGCTGGCTGAGGAGAGCGTCATCGGCCCGCCCACGGGCCCCGCGGGCCAGGCGGGCCTTGGCCGCGGCGTACTCAGCCTCGCTGAGCTGGCCGTTTTCGCGCATTCGGCGGAGTTGGTCGATCAGGCCCACCGCGTCGGCTGTGGTGTCGGCCGGGGCGAGCATCCGGCGACGCACCACCATGATCACCACCGTCAGGACCATGACCACGCCGATCATGGCCCCCACCACGCCCATGAGCGCGAGCGGGTTCCCGGCCGGTTTGGCGGCTCCGGCGGGGCTGGATTGGGCGAGCAGGATGGTCACGCGTGCCAGGTGGGGTCGGGTCTTCCGCTGGATCGGTTCGAGCGGTCAAGCTGCGCGGTTGCGGCCTGCGCGGCCGGCAACAGCTCGCCGGATCAGGAGTTGGACGCGATCGCCTCGCGAATCGGCACCAGCAGGTTGGGGATCACCTTGTTCTGCAGGATCCGCTCGGCGTGGCGCGTGAGCGTGGTGAAGATGGTCTTCAACTCACCCACATCCGCCACCGGGCCCAGGCGGCGCAGGATCAGGAAGACCGTGATGGGCTCGGGGGGCAACTCGCTGGGCTCGCCCCGCCAGGCGGGCGACCCCGCCCCACCAGGGGAGCGTGTCTTGACCTCGACCGTCGCCTGGAGCTGCGCCTCGTCATCGAGGGCGACACCCAGAATCGGGCGGCAGTCGAGCGGACGGGCCCCCGGAAAGTCGAGCATCTTGCCCAGCGGCGTCGGAGCGATCAAGGCGTCGAAGACGATGGCGTCGTGGTTACCTGACGCG
This sequence comes from uncultured Phycisphaeraceae bacterium, assembly GCA_964611125.1. GTDB lineage: Bacteria > Planctomycetota > Phycisphaerae > Phycisphaerales > UBA1924 > JAEUIX01. Next base: position 12,085 of record CAZSZO010000074.1, read on the forward strand.
AGCAGGTCAAAGCCGTAGAGGACCTCGAGGTACTCGACATCCAGGGGGCTGATCGAGAGGAAATAGGGCGCCACGTCCAGCGTGAGCTGGTGCAGGGCGTAGCCCGCCCCGGGCGTCGCGGGGTTGACCACGCCGGTGCGGACGCTGTTCTTCTTGAGCGCGATCCACTGGTGGGAGTCGGCATGCGGGTCGGATTCCAGCACCAGCTCGGTGGGGAACCGGCGGAAGCGGTCCATGGAAGGATGCTCACGCCGCACCCGGTCGAAGAGCCCCATGACCGTCTCCCGCTCGGTGGGGAGGTCCATCTTGAGGTTCAGCCGCTGGTTGATGAAGAAGTCGGAGCAGAGCGCCCCGTAGTTGTCCGCCATATGCTCTCGCTGGTTGGTGCGGGCATTTTAGCGCCCCGCGCGGGTGGGAGTCGATCCGGGACGCGTTTGGCCCGTCGATGACACCACCGGTCCTGACCGGGCCCCAACTGGCCCGCAGGGCCGCAGAGACGACAGGATTTACCCATGAACACCCCCTCCCCCCACTCCACCGCTGCCACCTCCGCTTTCGCCACCAGGCACGCTGGGGTCGGGCGTGTTGCGGCCCTGAGCCTGGTCGCCTGCGGCCTGGCCCTGCTCGGCGGCTGCCAGAGCGGCAAGACGGCTGAGGCGGAGGAGAACTGCGTGCCCGTCGGGAGTCCTGAGGCCGCGCAGGCCCCTGCCGACACCACTGGGATGGTGCTGGTGGTGAACAAGGTGTGCCCGATTGTGAACGGCGACGCCATTCCGGGCCGGATGGCCGACGAGCGGTGCGTCGTTGAGTGGAAGGGCAAGAAAGTCGGCATGTGCTGCCCGGGCTGCATGCCTAAGTGGTCGAAGCTGAGCGACGCGCAGAAGGACGCCGCGCTGGCGAAGGCCATGTGAGGCCCGCCCGGAGCGCCCGCTCCTCGACTACTTCGCCGGTTGGCCCGACGCGTCGAGCTCCTGGGGCGCCGGCAGGCCAAGCTCGGCGGCCTGCTTGGCGATCAGCGCCTTGTCGCCCACCAGCACCAGCACGGCCCGGTCAAGCCGCAGTGTCTCCTTCACGGCGGCATTGACCCCTGCGGGTTGTGCCACGCTGGCCTGCGCGAGGTCCAGCGCCGGCGACGCCCATCCCGCGCTGCTCACCAGCACCTCGCTCCCCTCCGCCAGGATGCCCTGGAGCGAGCCGTATGACTGGGCCGCGGCGGTGCGGAAGGTCTCGCGCGCCTTGGTCAGCTCGGCAGCGTCAATATCCCCGCCGGCCAGGCGCGTGACCTCACCCAGGAACTCCTTGAGGGCCGGGCCCGTCACCTCCGCGCGAACAGCCGAGAAGGCTCGGAACGTCCCCAGTGCCGGCCGGAAGGCGAACCGGCTGCGGGCGCCGTAGGTGTAGCCGTGGACCTCGCGCAGGTTCCGGTTCAGCCGGCTGGTGAACGAGCCGCCGAGGATGATGTTGGCCAGCTCAAGCTCCACCCTCGATGGGCTGGCGAACCTCGGGGCGGGCGCGGCGAGGTGGATCATGGTCTGAACCGCGCCGGGCCGATCGACAACAAAGACCCGCAGGCCCTGGGCGGGACGGAGCACGCCGGCGCCATCCCCTCCGGACCGGCCGCCTGACTGAGCGTCTGACCGACCGGGCACCGGGGGCGCCTCACCCCGCCAGGCGCCGAATTGACGCTCCAACACGGCCTTGGCTTGCTCCGGAGCGACATCGCCAGCGATCAGCACCTTCACCACCTCCGGCCGGACCACGGCGCGGTAGGCGTCGAGCACCTGCGCGCGGGTCAGGGCTGAGACCGTCTGGACGGTTCCGACGGTGGGCCAGGCGAAGGGATCGCTGTCGGCGAAGAGCATGCGCGACGCCACCCGCGGGGCGACCAGCGCGGGCTCGTCATCGGACTGGTGAAGCTCGTCAAGCACCAGGGCCTTGACGCGTTCAAAGTCCTTGGCGTCAAAGCGGGGCCGGATCACCGCATCGGCCAGCAAGGCCGCGGCGGGCTCGAGGTTTCGCGACAGGGCCTGCACGCCCACGCTGAGCGACTCGTAATCCGCCCCGGCCGACATCGAGCCGCCCAGGGCCTGCAGGGCCTGCGCGAAGGCCGGGCCATCGCGCTCGCCGGCGCCTTCCTGGGTCATCGCCGCGGCGAACTGGGCGGCGCCCGCGCGGGCCGGCTCGTCAAGCGGGGCCCCGGGAATCGCCAGCACCTGTACGCTGACGAGCGGAAGATCCTTGCGGGGCCAGAGGTGCACCGCGACCCCGTTGGACAGCGTGAACTGCTCCGGCTGGGGCGGGGTGAAGCCGCGGACCGCGAGGTCCGGCGGGCGCTGCTCGCGCGGGCCCTCGCGCGGCTGGGGCTCCTCGGGCAGCACACGGACGATGACCCGCGCGCCCGCCCGCAGCACGCGGGCCGCCCAGTCGCGGACCCCGGCGGGCGTCGCGTTGCGGAAACGGTCGAGATCGCGCTGCAGGGCGTCGGGTTCGCCGTAGTAGTACAGGTACTCGTTGAGCTTGTCGGCGCGGGCCATCACACCCTGGAGCGATGACAGCAGTGCGGCCTCGATGGTCGCGGCCCGCTGCGCGAGCTCTTCGGAGGTCGGGCCCTCCTTGAGGAACCGGGCGACTTCTTCGTCAACCACCTGCTCGATCGCCGCGAGGTCGGCGTCGGGCTTGGCGAGCACGTCGATGCGAAAGACCGAGCCGAGCGCGGCGCCATCCTGGCTGGCCGTGACCGAGACGGCCGTCTGATCACGCTCCACCAGGCGGCGGTAGAGGCGGCTGTTCTTACCCTCGCTGAGGAGGGCCCCCGTCAGCGTGAGCTCCGCATCGCCCGGTGCGTGCACGCCCGGGCTGTGATAAGCGATGGCCAGCTTGGGAAGCTGGACCTTGTCGAGCATCGACGCGCGCTTGACTTCACTGAGCTCGGCCGGAGGCGTCACCCGCTGGGGGGCGACGCCGCCGCGCGGGATGGAGCCGAAGAGCCGCTCGATCAGCGGCTTGATCTGGGCGGGGTCAAAGTCCCCCGCG
>CAZSZO010000075.1:0-15109 GCA_964611125.1 uncultured Phycisphaeraceae bacterium
AACTGACCCCACCCCCGCCCTCCGCGCCATGATCAGGCCTCCTCCGCCCCGGCACTGGCCGGGGCGTTCTCGCTGGCGACGCCGACATTCTCACTCACGCCAACCTGGGCCGCGCGGTCATCGAACCTCTCGCCGGTCCCCTCCAGCACCGCGTGCTTGCCCGTGAGCGCCTGCCAGCGCCGCACCGCCACATCGACGAACACGGGCTCAAGCTCGATGGCCCGGCACCGCCGCCCGACCTGCTCGGCCGCGATGAGCTGGCTCCCTGACCCACTGAACGGCTCGAAGCAGATGTCGCCGGTCCTCGTGTGCTTGCGCATCGGCCGCGCGAAGATCTCGACGGGCTTCTGCGTCGGGTGCTCGTTGCCGACGATGCGGCTCTTGCCGCCCCAATCGATCTCCCAGACGCTGTTGAACTCGTGGTCGCTGTCGTGGCTCGGCATTGACCCCTGGACCCAGCCCATCATGCACGGTTCATGCCTGAAGTGCCAGAAGACCCGCCCGAACACGGGCGTCGGCTTCACCCACACGATCTGCTGGTGGTCGAGGATGCCCAGATCCTCCCAGACCCGAGCGATGAGGGCCTGCCGCTTGTGAGCGTGCCAGCAGTAGATCGCGGCGTTGGGCGCGATCACGCTGAGCACGTTGGTGAACACCGCCCGGAAGAACGCGTCGGCGTCGGTAATCTCCACCTCCTTGTACGTCGCCGACCAGTCCTTCCCGGTGTCGTTGGGCCGCTCCCCGGTGTAGTCAACGAGGTAGGGCGGGTCGGTCGCCACCAGCGCCGCCTTGTCGCCGCCCATCACCCGCGTCACGTCCGAGGGGATGGCGCTGTTCCCGCAGAGAAGACGATGCTCGCCGAGCAGCCACATATCGCCCGGCCGCGTCACGACCACCTTCTGCACCGCCGGGACCTCGTCCTCCTCGACCGTCTCGGGGTTGAGGCTGTCGAGCAGGTCCGTGAAGTCGTCCCCGCTGTACCCCGTCGCGGCCAGGGCATCCTCCGGCAGCGACTTGAGCAGCCGCGCGAGACACGCGTCATCCCACGAGGCCAACTCCGCCGAGCGGTTGTCCGCGATCGCGAACGCGACGGCTTCAACCTCCGACTCGTCCACCACGACCGCGGCGATGTGCGTCCATCCCAGCGCCCTCGCCGCAACGACCCGCCCGTTGCCGGCCCGGATGACCAGCCCCTGCTTCTGCACCACCAGCGGCAGCCGCTGCCCGAACCGCGACAGCGACGCCTGAATGGCCGCGAGGTTCTTGTCGTCGTGCAGGCGGGCATTGGCGGGGTCGAGCACGAGCGTGTCGATCGGCACGGCCAGGTGCCGCAGCGGCTCTGCGATGTGACCAAGTGACGGCGTTGGGGACTGAGTACGTGGGGCTCGTGCGACCATGGGAGGCTCCTCTGTGGTGACGTAACTAGCTACATAGTGTAGCCACATCAACAGAGTGTTGCCTACGCACACTCGCTCCTCGCGTGCGCATCAAACACGACCACCCACGAGCTTGGGCGACCCGCGCTGCCCTAGCCGGCCACGCAGGCGAAGCACCCTAACAGCTTACTGCCCACAGTGTGACGGTTTGAAAGCCGGAGCGTGAGCCGGCGGACCTTGATTGACCGAGGTGCAGAATGGTCAGGTGCGCCGCTTCGTCCTCGCTCGTACGGAGAATCGCGGCAGGTTTAGGGCTCCGCCCCGATGGGTGGCCATCTGATCACTGCCGCGGCGCGTTCTGCACCCCCGCTCGCCCCGGTGCGTCCATCAACCGCTCCACCAGCGCCACGATCCGCTTGGTCGCGGCATGCTCGTCCCCGACATCAGCGCGGCTCGCGCGCAACGCCTCCTCCGCGTGCACCAGCGCCTCGCCCGCTCGCCCGGCGTGATTTAGCGCCTCGGCATGCGCCGCCGCCAGCAGCGCGCGACGCCATCCCATCTTCACCGGACCATCCTCGCGCCACGTGCGTTCATGCACCGCACTGAGTTCGGTCAGACCGCCATCGACTTTGCCCGCGCGCACCAGCACCAACCCCAGCGTGCTTCGACACAACCAGTTCGCCTCGGCATCAGGCCCGATGGTCTCGCCGCAGATGTCGACCGCTTCCCGCGCCAACTCTTCCGCCTCGGCCAGCCGCCCTTGCTGCGAATGGACCCCGGCGAGATTGCTGATCGGCGTGGCGGCATTGGCCGAGCGACCCTTGCCCGCGCGGCGGTAGCGGGCGATGAGTTCCTCGTACGTTGCTGCCGCCGCATCGAGGCGACCCAATCGCTCTTGGGCCTGCGCGATGTTGTTGAGCGTCATCAGCACGCTGCGATGGTCGACGCCGTTGAGCCGTCGCCGATGCCCTGCAGCGGTTGCAGCGTCGTGAGCGCATCGTCGTAACGCCCGCGCTGCAGATAGAGCACCGCCAGGTTGTTGGCGGCGGTCTGTGCCTCGTCACAATCCGGGCCGCGAAGCGCCGTCAGCGAGTCGAACGCCTCGCGATAGCCTCGCTCCGCGCCCGCGGCATCGCCCTTGGCGTGATGCACCGACGCGATGTTGAGCGTGAAGGTCGCGCGGTTGAACGGGCTGTCGGCCCAGTCCGGCGGGATCGACTCGACGCCCGCGCGATAGACCTCCATGGCTTCATCGAGCTGACCGAGCCGCCGCAGCGTCACCCCCAGCGCCGAGTACAGTTCCGTCAGCGTCTCATGCCGCGTCACGCCCGCGGCACGCATCGCCTCGATGGCCTCGCAAAGTCTGGGCGCGGCTTCGGCAAACTGTCCCGCATACGCCCACGTGATGGCCACCCAGCCACGCGAAGCCAGCGCGCGCACGTCGCCAGCAGGCCGATTGGGCATCTGCTCCACGATCTCCGCAGCCCGCTGGTGGTGGCTTCGCGCCTTCTCGTTCTCATCCAGCGCCGAGTAGATCGATCCCAGCGTCGCGTGCAACTCCGCCAGTGTGTCCGGGTCATGCGCGTACGAAGCGTCGATGGTCGCCGCCGCGTGGTTCACGGCATCGATCACCTTCGCCTCCGCCGCACCACCAACCGTGGCGGGCGAGGCCCGGCCGAGCATTTCCTTGAGAAACCGCACCGGAACCCTCGTCCGGGGCTGGAAATCGGGCATGGGGGCGTGCCGCCGGCGGTGTCCCAACACTCCATCCGTGGCTGGGGGTGAAATCGTCCTTGGGGTCCGGGGCCTCTGCCCGCAAGATACCGGGGATGAGCACGCTTCTCAACCGGCTGGCGAACTTCGTGCGGGAAGCGCGATGGATCGGAGGCGCGGGCAACCCTGGGTGATGCCTTTGGCGGCCTCGCGGACGCCAGGCGCGTCCGGCGCCGATCTCCGACCAGCCGAAGCGGCATGTCGGGACGCCCACGACCTGGCTCCATCCGGCGTTGGTGTTGAGCATGAAGCCCGGGCAGTCAGGCGACACGGAGGCAATCGTGCCACCGGCCCAAACTGTTCGGGATCGGCCTCGGTTGCACTGCCCGCCCCATACCATCCGCGGCATGACAACGGACCCCTCGGCAGGCGCGGATGCCACCATACTTCTTCAAGCGGCCGCTGACGGAGATCGTGATGCTGTGGATCGACTTCTCCCCATGGTGTACAACCAGCTTCGTCAGGCAGCCCAGCGCGAACTGATGAGCGAACGAGCGGGTCACACGCTGTCGGCGACCGCCCTGGTGCACGAGGCATATCTGAAGCTGGTCGGCCCCCGCGAGGTTCCGTGGGCAGGAAGAGGCCATTTCTACGTCGCCGCGGCTGAGGCGATGCGGCGGATCCTGCTCGACCACGCCAAGGCGCGAGGGCGGGAGAAGCGGGGAGGGCAGGGAGGAGTGCCTCGCCGACCGGTCGAGTTTGCTTCAATCGCCGAGTTGGTGGCCTCCGCGGATTCTGAAGAAATCGTGTCGTTTGATGAGGCGGTTCGTCGCTTGGAGGACGAGTCCGCCGAGGCCGCACGTGTTGTTCAGCTTCGATTCTTCGCGGGGCTGAGCGTGGAGCAGACGGCGCAGGCACTCGGAGTGTCAGATCGGACCGTCAATCGGCTATGGACATTCGCACGTGCGTGGCTGCACCGGGCGATGAGTGATGCAGGTCCGGGGAGTTGATCAATGTCGCGATCTGAACGCATCATGGATGTGCTGACTTCGGCTAGTGAAATGCCTCCTGAGGAAAGAACCGCCCATATCGAGGCCGCGTGCGGCGGCGATGCGGCGTTGCGAGCCGAAGTTGAGTCACTGCTCCGATCCCACGATGCCGGTGGTCGATTCCTCTCTCAGGCCACGGTTGACATCAAGCCGGGAAATGAAAGAGGCGGCGGTGCCCATGTGATTGGACTCACGCTCTCCGGAGCGGCCGCCGCGTCAAGCCATGAGCACGAAGGGCAGATGATCGGCCGGTACAAGCTGCTTCAGGTGATCGGTGAGGGCGGATTCGGTACGGTCTGGATGGCTGAGCAAAGGGAGCCCGTCAAGCGCCGCGTCGCCCTCAAGATCATCAAGCTGGGCATGGACACCAGGCAGGTGATCACCCGGTTTGAAGCAGAGCGCCAGGCCCTGGCGATGATGGACCACCCGAGCATCGCCAAGGTCTTTGACGCGGGAAGCACGGAGACCGGCCGCCCGTACTTCGTCATGGAGTACATCAAAGGTGTGCCGATCCTGGAGCACTGCGAATCCGAGGACCTTTCCATAGAGGCAAGACTGACTCTGTTTGCCCAGATCTGCCAGGCGATTCACCACGCCCACCAGAAAGGTGTGATTCACCGGGACATCAAGCCGGGGAACGTGCTGGTCACCATGCACGACGGTGTGCCGGTGCCCAAGGTCATCGACTTTGGCATCGCCAAGGCGACCAGCGCCGAGCTGACTCAAAAGACGCTCTTCACCGAGCATCGTCAGATCGTCGGCACTCCCGCCTACATGAGCCCCGAACAGGCGGAGATGAGTGGCCTTGACATCGACACACGAAGCGACATCTACTCGCTTGGGGTTCTGCTCTATGAACTCCTCACCGGGACCACGCCCTTCACGGCTCAGGAACTGCTTTCTGCCGGGCTGGCCGAGATGGTCCGCATCATTCGAGAAGTGGAGCCGCCCAAGCCCAGCACCAAGCTCTCAACCATGGGCCAGGCGGCATCTCGAACCTTCAAGAATCGAGCGGTAGGCGTTTCCGGCAAGCGAGCCGGCGTGCTGCAGCGCGACCTTGACTGGATCGTGATGAAGTGCCTTGAGAAGAACCGCACCCGCCGGTATGAATCGGCAAGTTCGCTGGCGATGGACATCAGCCGGTATCTCAGCGATGAACCCGTCAGCGCGGGACCGCCCACGGCCGCTTACCGATTGCAGAAGTTCGCCAAGCGGCACCGCGGCATGGTGATCGCCTCCGCGGCGGTGGGAGCCATGCTGGTTCTCGGCATTGCTGGCACCGGCATCGGGCTCGCGCACGCCCTAACGGAGCAGCAGCGAGCCGTTGCCGAGGCTGCTCGGGCTGAATCGGCCCGTCAGGAGGAAGCCAAGGCCCGCGCCCGCGCGGAAGTCATCACCGAGTTTGTGACTACCGCGCTCCGTTCCGCCGATGCGCAGAATCTTGGTGAAGTGGATGGCGCCGGGCAAGATATGACCATTCTCGCTGCTATGGAAGCGGCGGCCAGGGACATTCAGTCGGGCCGCTTTAAGGATGATCCCGAGATCGAAGCCGAACTGCTCAGCATCGTCGCCCAGATCCTGCGGAACAACGGCCGCGTGAATGCCGCGGAGCCTCTGGTCGAGCGTGCGCTGGAGATCAATCGCAAACTGAACACGGATGAATCAAAGCTCGCCAGGAGCATGGAGCACCTGGCGGTTCTTCGAGGCGACCTCGGCAGAATGGCCGAGGCGGAGTCGCTGATGCGTGAAGTGCTCGCGATCCGCCGGCGGTTGCATACCGGAACGAACACCGATCTCGCGGGCACGCTTCAGATTCTTGGATCGATGCTCGATCAGCAGGGCAAGCTCGAGGAAGCCGAGGCGATCAGCTCCGAAGCCCTCTCTCTGAGCCGGGAGTCTCACCGGGGCGATCACACAGAGGTCGCCATCTGTCTCAACAACCTGGCGCTGGTGAAGCAGAATCGTGGCGATGCGGTGGAGGCTGAGAAGCTGTTTGTCGAAGCACTCGACATGCACCGCCGCTTGTATCCCGGCGATCATCCCGAGGTTGCCGCCGGCTGGAACAACCTGGGTTTCGTCTATGCCGGGATGGGCCGCCCGGCGGATGCCGAATCCGCTCTCGTCAAGGCGGTCGAGATGCGGCAGCGACTGTTCAAGGGCGATCATCACGCGACCGCGCTCACCCTGGCCAACCTCGCCGCGGTCCGTCAGAGGCTTCGGAAGTACGCTGAGGCCGAAACGGCCTCGATCCAAGCGCTCGAGATGCAGCGCCGCCTCTTCCACGGCGATCACCCCAGCGTCGCGGTGTCTCTCACCGGTCTGGCTTCCGTCCGCGAAGGTATGGGGAAGCTCGCCGAAGCCGAGACCCTGCACGTTGAAGCACTCGAGATGAGCCGGCGCGTCGCGGGTGGTGACAATCTCGACACCGCGTTCATGCTCAACAACCTTGCGATGCTCCGACGCAAAATGGGGCGTGTGAGCGAAGCCGAGCCGCTGCTGAATCAGGCGCTTCGCATCCGCGAGGAAGCGTTCAAGGCCGATCATCCGTTGATTGTCGCCACACTCCGCAATCTCGCGACGGTCCTCGCCGAACTGCACCGCGAAAGCGAATCCGCGGAGCTCACCCGACGAGCGGACGAGATGGCGCAGCGTCTCTCCCAGAAGCCCTAGGCCGGTCTCATCGTCGAGAAGCAGCGTGTGTTCGGGTGGCAAGATGGGTAATTCAGCCCGTCGCTCGGTCTGTGCTGCGCTTGTGTTCCGGCTTGTTTCCCCTCTCGGATTATGGAGATGTCGCGATTTCCCGCAGAGTCGTGTCGCACTTCGGGTCCCGGCGTCGCTTTGGGGATGAAACCGTTCGGCAATGGCAAGGCTCCGTGTGCGAGCAAGCCGAGCCGCGAGAAATGGAGAGTTCAGATGTCCACATGCAACATGAGCCGTGTTCGTTCCCATGCCGCGTTGGCGCCGGTCACCGCAGCGATGCTGCTCGGCCTTTCGTGCGCTTCGGTGGCGACAGCCCAGTCGATCGTCAGCGTCGGAGTATCCCCGGGCGGATCCTGGTCCGGTGCCAGTGCGGTCAGCGGCGACGGATCGGTGGTCGCCGCGAACGTGGACATGATGAGCGCTTACCGCTGGACCGGTTCGGGCTTGACAAGCATCGGCCTTCTTCCCGGAGCCTTCGCGGGCTCGGCCGAAGACATCAGCGCTGACGGATCCGCCATCGTCGGCAATGCGTTCTTCGTTACCCCCGAGGAGACCGTCCGTGCCTATCGCTGGACCTCTTCAGGCGGCCTGCAGAATCTAGGCACCTTGGATGGGCACTTCGCCTCCATCGGGTACGGCATCAGCGGCGACGGCGCCATCGTGACCGGGGCATCGCTCGATACGGACTTCAACGCTCGGGCGTTTCGTTGGACCAGTGCCAACGGCATGGAGTCTCTGGGGACGCTGAGCGACGGCATCAGTTCCGAAGGTCGACGCGTGAGCCATGATGGCAGCACCATCGTCGGTGTGTCTGGTTCGGCCGATGGTGACCGCGCCTTTCGCTGGACGAGCTCCGGCGGCATGCAGAGTCTCGGCGTGCTGTCGTCCGATGATGTGTCATCGAGCGCCTACGGAGTGAGTGCCGACGGCTCGGTCATCACAGGCTTCAGCGGCAACGTGGCGGTGATCTGGGTCAATGGTGTGGCGCAGAGTCTCGGCGCTCTCGACGGTGCCGACTTCGCCGTGGCCTACACCGCCAGTGCCGACGGTTCTGTCATCGGTGGCTACAGCTTCATGGGCCCTTCGGTCCGGGCCACCATCTGGTCGCAGGAACTCGGTCTTGTGGACCTCAACAGCTATCTGCCGACCCTGGGAATTGACCTCACCGGCTGGGAACTGCAGTACACCCGCGACATCTCGCTCGATGGAAGCACCATCGTGGGCGAAGGCATGTTCAACGGCGAGTTTCGCGGCTGGGTCGTCACGGTTCCCGCCCCCGGCTCTGCCGGCGTGCTGATCGCGGCCGGTGCGCTGATGAGCCGCAGGCGCCGCCGTTGAGGCGTGAGTGACCGATGAGGAACTGATGAGCGGCTGCACCTCGCGGACCGAAACGTCGATGCGATGCCTCGGATTCGAGAGGGGCAGGCAAGTCGTGGACCTTTAGGAAGTGCCACGATTCCCGAAAGATACGCGCGGTGGGCGAAAGGCCCAGACCGTTAACGAGAAAAGGCCTCTTTACGAGGCCTTTCTCAGAACTCCGTATCCACAACCCTGACGAACCGATTCTCAACCCAGAACGCAGGGGAACCGTTGAAATCGATCGGTTTACGCGCGACACAGTCAGGGTGATCGGCGAGAACGCGTGGCATGCCGGCCATCTCCTTGCATTGCTCGTGCGACGACGGTTCGCACCAGCAGAAGAATCTTCGCCTCAAACGCGGGATTCCTCGCCAGCCAGCGGTTGTTCAGCGGCGAAGGGTGCGGGAGCACCAGTTTTCTCGGCAACAGGCGATTGGGCGAGAGCGCGGCGGTGGTCAGGTCCGACAACTCGTCGGCGGCGTACCGCTCGAACGCGAATCGCCCCACGAGGAGCGTGAGTTTCACGCCTGAAAGGGCCTTCAAGATGCGGTCATGCCAGAGCGGCGCGCATTCGGGGCGGGGCGGGCCGTCGCCGGTCTTGGCCTTCCCGGGATAGCAGAAGCCCATGGGCATGAGCGCGACCTTGTCAGGATCGTAAAACGCCTCGCGGCTAAGTCCGAGCCATTCGCGGAGTCGATCGCCGCTGGCGTCGTCCCAAGGAACGCCGGATTCATGAGCCGCGAGCCCCGGCGCTTGGCCGATGATGAGTACGCCGGACTTTCGCGTGCCCGCGACAAGCGGGCGCGGCCCGAGAGGCAAGCCCGTGCAGTGGGTGCAGGTGCGCGCTTGTTCGAGGACTTGCAGAGATCGAGCCACGGGAACCCTCTCCTCACTTCGACGACGGCCGTGTTTCTGGCCAGGCGCAGCCGTCGCGGATCCACCGAGCGAGGGCGTCGATCTGATCGTCCGGGAGCTTCGACCCCCGCTTGGGCATCTTGAGCACTGGGTGTGTTCGGGCGACAGATTGGTAGAGCACGCTCTCTTCGGGCTTGCCGAGAACGACCACGGGACCGCCTTGGCCGCCTTTGAGCAGGCCAGCACGCGTTGTGAGATCGAGACCCCCGGCGGCATCGCCGTCGACGGTGGTGTGGCACCAGACGCAGCTCTTGGCGAAGATGGGCTGAACCCGGTCGGAAAAGAAGCGAGCACGCTCGTCCATCTCCGTGGCAGCTCGCAGTCTCTCAACTTCTTGTCGGAGAGATGCGGACTCGGCCTCGGCCACAACCGGCAGCTTCACATGAACGAACGTGCCACCCAGGTGACCCACCAGACCCGTGAGGCCGGCGCACGCAATCGCGAGCACCACGCAGATCCATCGCGCCGCGCGCGCCGCTTGATCTCGCTGCAGGAACATGCACGCGCTCGCCACGGCCGTTCCAGCGGCGACAACCCAGATCCAATCACCGAGCGCAGCGTGGGATGAGAGGGTCGACCGCGCCTCTGATGGCAGCGCTCCGAAGCGCGGGATTGCTTCGCCACCGGCTTGCGCGGCGACGTACGCAGTGATGGCCACGGTGGAATACACGACGAGCATGACCCAGCGAAGGGACGCGCGGTGGCGCTCGAATAGGACCATGCTGATCGCTGCGATCGGACCGAGTGTCGCGAGCCCGATCGGGATGTGAACGATCGCGACGTGCCGCAAGGTGGGGTCCGACACCGTGTTCAGAAGTTCTTGCAGTAAGCCCATGGGCGTCGCTCACTCCTGAGGGCCTCAGGGCTTCTTGGCATCTCTCGGCTCATTCGATTCCGGCAATGGCTTATCGATTTCCTCATCGCCGGAGTAGATCGATTCCATGTATCTCTTGAGCTGCCCGTCGGTCTCGTTCAGAACGGGGTAGCCGTGCTTGAAGATCCAGTCGGTCTTCTCCGCCGGGACGTGGCACCCCAGGCAATCGACCTTGTAGTCGGTGCAGGTGTTCTTGTTCGGGTCGTCGGCCATGTAGAGGCCCCAGCCCCAGCCGCGGCCCCAGATGGGATTGCCTTGGAAGGTCTTCTTGGTGTCCTTGACCATCACGAACCACTGCTGGATTGGGCCGTCCCAGTTGCCGGGTCCGGTGGTGAGCTTGCCCGAGCGCGTCGACCGAACCTCTTTGACGATCGTCGCGCCGTGGGGCCACTTGCCGGTCTTGCGGAACTCGGCGACGGCCTCGGGCTCGGCGTACACCTGGTGCGAGTCGAGCTCGCCGTTCTTGCCCTCAGCGACGTACCACGTTCCCAGATGCGTCCACGTGCGATAATCGGCGGGAAGCCGGATGCTGCCGTCGGGCGAAGCGAACTTGCCGGGCGGAACAAGCGCGGGCTGGCCCTGGGGATCAGCGTTGGCGACGGAGGGGACGGCAGGCTGGGTACCTCCGCCGAGCGCCGCCAGCCCGGCCATCAAGGTTCCGCTGCCGAGTACACAGGATGTGAACACGAACGCAGGCTTCACTCTTAGGCTCCTGGAGTCGCACGGCTGGGCTTAGAACCCTGCCATTCCCTGGGGCGAGGTATACGGGACCGGGAGACGCTGGACCTCGGTCAGGCTGGCGTCTGCGTTCACGCGGTACGCGACGAGAACGGACGCGTTAGGGTACAACTGGTAAAACATCTTGTCATCGGGCGCGAGCCAACTGTCGTTGGGGCCGCTGCTTACGAGGTTGTTGACCGAGCGGAACTTTCCGTCTCCCGGCACAGGTGGGCACGCGGGGTCTTTGGCGATGGTCAGCTTGCCGTCCTTCAGGGTGAACGACGAAACATTGTTGAAGCCGAAGTTCGTGGCGAGGACCATGCGGTTGTCCGAGCTGAGCACCAGCCAGCACAACTCCGACGGCTTGCCTGCAGTGGCATTGATCTGCACGACCGGGTCGTGGGTGACGCGTCCGTCCGCGTCGATGCGTCCGACGCTGACGCCGTCGGAAACCGCATGACCGTTGAGGAACGTGTCCTGGCTTCCGTGGAGGAACTGGATGAAGAAGGGTCCGGCACCACCAGCATCCTGAAACAGAGGTTCACCGAGGCCGCCGTCAGAGGCGATGGGATAAACCGCCAGCCCGTCCTTATCGGTAGTGTTGGTCACGACGAGTTTCGCCGAGCCATCCGGATTCGCGGCGGGGTGGGCGTCAAACAGCACGTCCACCATCAGGAATCGCTGGTCGGGCGTGAGAATCGCCTGAGTTGGGATGCGTCCCACCTTCGAAGGCGTGTCAACCGTCCGCCGCTGGGGTCGCAGGGCCAGTTTGCCGTCCTTCACGTCGTAGACACGCAGGTGGTTGGGACCGAACGCGTGGAGGACATAGAGCGTGTTATGCTTGGAAGAGTAGGCTAGGGACTTAGCGGTTCCGCTTCGCCCGGCGACTTCTTCTCCAGTTGATTGACGATCGACCAGGGTGAGGTGGCCTTCGGATCCGACACGCAAGCATGAAACAGAGTTGTCACCGCCATTGGTGGCGTACAGCCACTTGCGGTCGGGCGAGAGGATGACCGATCCTGCGGCCTCGAATGCATTGGGTCCGGGGTCCTGCCCCGTGAGCGGCTTGAAGGTGCCCGAGCCCTGGCCACCGGTTGGGTGCTTGCCGATGAGCGTCAGTCGCCCGTCGGCGGCGCGGCCGTAATGGAAGACTTCGTCGGAATCGCTAGCGTTGGACTGGATGTACAGGCAGCCAACAAAGTCGCCTGCAAGGACGGCGGGAGCTGTAAAGCACAAGGCAACGAGCGACAAGACCATCGTGATGCGCATGGGCGAGCGTTCCTCTCCTAGAAGTGTCAGGAGCAAGCGACAAACGCGAGCGGTCGAACAGACAAGGCGTCCGGCCGCGGAGGCGCGCCCGAAACACCTGTATGGTGGAGGTCGTGATCACTTGCCTTTGGCGGCGCGGAGCGCGGGGTAGTACTGGGAGAAGACCATGTCCGAAGCGGCGTTCTGAACGTGACACTGCGCGCAGCTACTGAACTGGTTCACCGCTGCCTCCTTGGCGAGCGGGTACTTGTGCCCAAAGCTGAAATAGCCCCAGCCCTTGGCCTCAGCAGGGAACTTCTTCGTGTCCTTGAGGGAGACTTCAAGACCCGTGAACTCTCCTTGGAAGTAACCGTTGCCGCTGGTAGCCTCTTTGGCACCGACGCTGGTGAGTTCTTTCACGATGTAGGTACCTTCGGGCAACTGGCCGGTCTTCTTCCACTCTCGCCACGCCGAGGGGTTGATGTAGACGTTGTGGAACTCCGGGAAGGCGGCGTCGCCGTCGTTGAGGTCGTTGGGTGTCACGGGCGTGCCGATGAAGACCCATTCGCGGTAGACATCGGCGCCCGGCGCGATGAGCTTGCCATCGGCGGTGTACTTTGCTTTCTCAGTGTCGGGGACACCAGCCGCAGCACCTTGCTCGCTGGAGGCTCCAGACGCCGCCGCTCCGCCTCCCATCACCAGAATCGCGCCTGCACCCACGACGATGACCGCTCCGAGACCGACGTACATGTTGACTGTTCGCATCGATTGCTCCTATCCCCAAGGAGCAGCTCGCAGGCTGCACCGTGGGAGTTGCGTGAAGACGATGTTCTTATCCGACCGCTTGATTACGCTCTTTGTTCAGCGCACAGGACACCGCTCATGCCGCGGTGTAGTACCGCTCCGAAATGACCTTGCCGCTCTTCCACTTGCGCCTGAGGATCTCGTTCCACACGATCGGCCCATTCGGCCCAACCATGTCGAACGTCCACTCGGTGATCGTGGTGTCGGTGCCGACCCCTTGGGCGTGGAGGGTCGCTCCGTTGGATCGCTTGAGCGTGGCGAAGAAGTTGCTCAGGTGATCGTGCTGCGCCTTTCGTCCCTTGCGCACCGGCTGATTGCCCTCCTGGAAAGTGCACTCCGGGTCATAAAACTGCTCAAGGGCGTCGAGGATCTTGCCGGCCTTGGTCATCTCATTGAGCTTGTCGTCGATGGCACGGATGTCTTGCACGGATATCTCCAGAACAGTTTGGTGTCAGGGGGCGCGAACGCGCCCGTTTTGCCTGTGACTGCAAGGCGTGTGCCAACGCTTCTCGGACACCCAAGCCCTCCCCAAAGCCACGGAGGGCGGCCGCCGCGCTCATTCAGGCCCACACACGACAGCACGCCCCGTGTCCGGGCGCGGGAGTGCCACGCCCCGGCGTGGCCTGCAATAATCTCGAGCATGGACTACAGGCAGCTCTTCGATCGCTCACCCGTGCCGCTCATTGTGCTCGACACGGAGACGTGGCATCCGCTTGAGTTCAACAACGCCGCGGCCGAGTTCATGGGCTACTCGCGTGAAGAGTTTGCTCGATTGACCATCTCTGACTTTGAGTACGCGCCGAACCCATCCGAGACCCGTGAGCACGTCCAGTTCATCAAGCGCAAAGGAGCCGACGAGTTCACCTGCGTGCATCGCTCCAAGTCCGGCGATCCCCGCCGGGTCCGGATCAGCATCAGCATGGTGAGTTGGATGGGCCGCGAGGGGATGCTGACAGTTTGGAATCAGGCCTCGTCTGTCCGCGGCAACGCCGGGCCAAACGAACTGCGGTATCCCGGCGTGGATGACACTCTCGCGCAGACTGCTGTCACACCGATCGTTGCGAGATCACCGGGCATGCGCCAAGTGCTCGCAACGATTGCGCGGGTCAGCCGAACCGACATTTCCGTGCTCATCCGGGGAGAGACCGGCACCGGCAAGGAGCTCGCGGCCCGACGGGTGCACGAACTGAGCGAACGCCGAGCGGGGCCGTTCGTGCCCGTGAACTGCGGCGCCTTGCCGCGAGAGATCGCCGACGGCGAGCTCTTCGGAGTCGAACGTGGTGCGTTCACCGGCGCGGATCGAAGCCGGCCCGGGTTGTTTGAGGCCGCCGATGGAGGGACGATCTTCCTCGACGAGATCGGCGAGATGGAACCGGCCTTGCAGGTGCGCCTGCTGCGTGTTCTGCAAGAAGGCGAGTTCTATCGCGTCGGGTCGACTCGCCCGACGCGCGTGAACGTACGGGTCGTGGCGGCCACCAACCGTGACCTTTTGGCTGCGGTGCACGCCGGAACCTTCCGCGAGGATCTCTACTACCGGCTGTCCGGGATGTGCATCGAGATCCCGCCGCTTCGGGAACGAATTGAAGATATCGAGCCGATTGTGACGCATCTGATCGAGCGAGAGGTCGGCGCTGGCTCGGCAGTTCCCATGTTCTCTGATCGCGATCTGCACCGATTGCTCCGACACTCGTGGCCCGGCAACGTTCGCGAGCTTCAGAACGTCGTCCGAAGTGCGGTCGCCATGAACAGACAGGGCGAACTGACGCTTGACTGGCTGCACGAGTCTGCCGCTCGCGGCGCGGCCGAGATCGCATCAGATCGCCTCGACGATGTGATTCGGCGGCATGTGCTTCAGATGTTGAGGGAATGCCGATGGGTCATCGAAGGCCGGTCGGGTGCCGCAGAGCGCTTGGGGATGCACCCGAGCACGCTCCGCTCACACATGGCCCGCCTCGGCATCGTGCGAGAGTCATCGGACTCACGCTGTTGAACCGCCGACAGTTCAAGAGGACATGGTCGCAATCGCGAGCACGGGTCGGGTCGCGCATGTGTTCATGCCGATGACTGCATGGCTGCCAGCGCGAGAGAGCACCTTAATGAGCGATGAATGTGGACTTCTGGTGCCACACCAGCATTCGGAATCGGCGTACACCACGCAGGTGAAGAGGGTCGTTCTCTGCGATGGCACGTGCTTCCTCGATGGCGTCGACGTTCAAGAAGTAGAGACCGTCGCCGTTGAACCGGCCGTTGAGCTCCTGGAGAGGCCCGCCCATGCTCATCTGGCCGGACGCCACGAACGGCTTGAGATAGTCGAGGTGGTCGGCCGAGTGCTCGGCGAGGACGCCCGGATC
>CAZSZO010000076.1:0-14975 GCA_964611125.1 uncultured Phycisphaeraceae bacterium
GCTGGGGCTGGCGACGGATGATTCCCACGACTACCACCAGGACGTGCCGCGGGCGATGCCGGGGCGCGGGTGGGTGATGGTGCGGGCCCGGTTCCTGACGCCGGCGTCGATCATCAAGGCCTTGCGGGAGGCGGACTTCTATGCGTCCTCCGGGGTCCATCTCGATGAGGTGAGCTACGACCGCTCGAGCGGGCGGGTCGCCCTGAAGATCCGGGCGTGCGGCGATGAAACGTTCACGACGCGCTTCATCGGCACGCGCGTAGGCGCGAGCCTTATCGGCGCCCCGAGGAAGAACAGCGAGGGCGGCGTGGTCGAGACCACGCTGGACTACACCACCCCCGGCAAGCCGCCCATCGGCGAGGTGCTTGCGGAGGTCGCGGGGCTCACGCCGTCGTACACGCTCAGGGGCGATGAGCTCTATGTGCGGGCCGTGGTGACCTCCAGCGCGGCGCCCGAGTTCCCGACGCGCGAAAGCAAGCTGAAGCGGGCCTGGACCCAGCCGGTGGGGTGGGAAGCGCGGGTCGACGCCGAAGCGCCAGCCGCGGCGCCGGGCCGGTAGCGGCTTTGGGCGGCTGTCGCGGCTCGGCGCGCCTCGATTTCTCACAGGCGGGACGCCTGTGCCACCGCTGCTCACTCGTTGCCGATGACCTGGGCCTTGGCGGCCAGATCGGCGGACTTCTCACACCAGAACGAGCCCGCGGCGATGGCGTCCATCTTGGTCCGGGCGAAGCAGGCGATGGCCTGCTGCGGGGTGTGGACGATCGGCTCGTTCTCGTTGAAGCTGGTGTTGAGAATGACGGGGATTCCGGTGCGGGCCTCGAAGGCCTTGATCAGGTCGTAATAGAGGGCGTTCTGGTCGCGCCGCACGGTCTGGACGCGCCCGGTGTTGTCCTCGTGGTTCACTGCGGAGATCCGCTCGCGCCATTCGGGGCGGGTCTTGTAGACGATGTTCATGAACGGCACGGTGTGCCCGCCCTCGTAAACCTGGGAGAGCTTCTCCTCAAGGATCACCGGGGCGAAGGGCCGGAACGGCTCGCGGTTCTTGATGCGGGCGTTCAGGATCGCCTTCATGTTCGGATAGCCCGGGTGGGCCAGGATGGAGCGGTTCCCCAGGGCCCGCGGGCCCCATTCCTCGCGCCCCTGGAACCAGCCGACGATCTTGCCCTCGCAGAACGCGTCGATGGTGGTCTTGAGCAGCTCCTCGCGGCTGAGCTTGCGGAACGTGAGCCCCAGGCCCGGGGCCACCTCGCGGATGGCCGCCTCGATCTGCTCGTCAGTCCACCCCGTGCCCCAGTAGGCGTGGGACACCTCCGGCCCGCGCGGGACGGCCAGCTTGTTGTGCAGCACCCACGCCGCGGCGCCGGCGCCGGTGCCGTCATCGCCCGCGGCGGGATGGATGTAGACGTTATCGAGGTGCTTTTCCATCACCAGCCGGCCATTGCCGACGCCGTTGAGGGCGCACCCGCCGGCGAGCACCATGTCGCGGCAGCCGGTCCGGCGGGTGGCGTCGTCGATCAGATCGATGTAGACGTTCTCGAAGTGGCGCTGCAGCGACGCGGCGAGGTTGTTGTCGCGCTCGGTGAGGGGCGTCCCGCGCTTGCGGGCGGGACCGAAGATCTTGTCCAGCCCGTCGTCCCACATCTTGGGTACGCGGATCTCGCCGTTCTCCATCTCGCCGAAGGTTCGCTCCTCGCGGTCGTAGACGCGCGAGTACGTGGGGAAGCAGGTCTGATCAAGCTGCACGCCCCGCTCGGGGTCGTAGCGGACGAACTTGGCGAGCTGATCGACATACGTGGGCTTGCCGTACGCGGCCAGGCCCATGACCTTGTACTCCTCGCCGTAGCGGGTGAAGCCCATGAACCCGGTCATGGCGGTGTAGAACATGCCCAGCGAGTTGGGCGGGTGGCAGCGGCGCAGCACGTTGATGTTCGTCCCCTCGCACTGGGCGATCATCACGGTGCAGAAGTCGCCGGCGCCGTCGACCGACACGCCCGTGGCCTTCTGAAAGCCTGACCAGAAGAACGACGAGGCGATGTGCGCCAGGTGGTGCTCGACGTTGTGCACCGTGAACTTGCACTGCGATTCCTGCACGCCCATCTGCTCGGCCAGCGAGGTCGAGGCGGTGTTCTTGTGGTGCCGCTGGAGTGAGACCCGCGCCAGCGAGAAGCCCACCAGCGGGTTCTTGGCGATGAAGGCGAGCTTGGCGCCCTTGTTGGCGTAGGGGTCGCGGGCGATCGCCAGGTCGGTCACGTCGGAGATCGTCGCCCCGGCCATCCGCAGGACTTCCTGGATGGCCAGCTTCGGGAAGACGGCGCAGTGCTTGAGGCGGTTGATCCGCTCCTCACAGATCGCGGCCACCACGCCGTGCTTGTTCATCAGCACGGCTGAGGAGTCGGGGTGCGAGGCGTTGAGTCCGAGGACAAGAGGTTCCATGGTTCAGCGTGGTTATCGGCGAGGCCAGGGTGTTTGTAAAGGGGAATCTGAACTGTAGACCCGCCCCGTCCAAACGCGAAGGTTTGGGAGGAGTTTGCGCGTTCTTGAGGCGGCGAACCACCTTGATCAGGTGAGTGGAGCTAGACGGCTGCCGGCTCCGTGCGAGCGCGGACGCTCCCCGGGCGTCTGCGGGCTGCTAGCGCGGCATGAACGCATCCGGGCGCTTGCGCCGCTGCAGTTGGTCGAGCAGCGCGAACAGGCGATTAAGCTCAGGAGTGGGGCCGGAGTCGACGGAGCGGGCCCACTCGCCCGGCGGCTTGGCGGTCAGGCGATAGCGGACGCCGCGGGTCGCCGGATCGGCCTGCGCGGGCGAGGCGGCGAAGTCGTACTGGCTCAGCAGATCGATGATGGGCGAGAGCTCGTCGCTGGTGCAGGGGCCCGACCACGTGGGCACGACCGCCCCGCCGCCGGGCACGGCGGAGAAACCTGCGTAATAGGACAGTTGGCCGGTGGGGCGGAGCTCGAAGCGGAGGGCGCGGTTGGTGGCGCCGTCCAGGAGTTGGCCGTCGAGCGACCACCCGCGGGTAGGCGTATCGGCCGACGCGCAGCCGCCATGCGTCAGGCCAGGCAGCACCGCGAGAATCACCAGCAGGAGCCAGGCGACGATGCGGGGTTTGGTGGTGGAGACGGGGGTGGAGAATCGGATCATGGGGTCGCCCATCCCCAGGAGGCGAGGCGCTCGACGAATCGCCTCGCCCCGGCGTCGCTGGGGGCGAGGGCCAGGCGGCGGCGTTTACCCCCGCCGCTGACATCGATGATGATCGCCGGGCTTGGCGTGGCGGCTGAGTATGCTGGGGCAGCGGCGGCGGGAGGGCTGTCGGCGACGCCCGGGGCGGTTTGCAGCCACGCGGCCGAGGCCACATCGCCCCACAGGCGGGCGACCTCAAGGCGGGTGAGGCGGCGGGTCTGCGTGGGAAAGGTGGTCTCGGCCACTCCGTCGCCGATGGCGACGCGCAGCACGCGATCGGATTCCATCACGTAGCGGGCTGGCCGGCGGGCTGGCCGGCGGGCGGGCGGCGTCGGGGCGTTCGCGGCGGTCCGGGGGCTCGTGGCGGGCGTTGGCGCCAGCACGGTGACCCCGAGGGTGAAGTCGCCCGGCGGGTCGGCGGCTTCAGTGACGGAAGTGGGTTGAGTCTCGCCCGGGGCGCTGCCGGATCGGCCGCCGCAGCCGTACAGGCCCGCAGCGCAGGCCGCCGTGCAGAGCGCAAGGCGGGCGGCGCGGCGGGCCAGCAGCGTCGCAATCGGGGTCCGAAGGCGCATCGAGATCAGTATACCGGGCGAAGTTGGATGCTATTTGGGGCGGGTACGGAGGCGCACGGCGGTGTCGCCGGTGATGAGCCGGGCCCCGCGCTCAAAGACGATGTAGGCCCAGGCCCAGTCGATGAGCACGAGCAGGCGGCTGCGGAAGCCGATCAGATAGGTGATGTGCACGCCCGCCCACAGGGCCCAGGCGACCCAGCCTTTGAGATGGGCGCCGAAACCGAACCCGATGACGCCGACGGCCCGGGCGCGGCCGATGGTGGCCAGTTCGCCCCTGTTGACGTAGCGGAACGCGGGGCGAGCCGGACCCGCGCGGGCGGGCCCGGCGGCGGCGGCGGCGGCGCGAGCCTCGCGATCGATGATGCCCGCGGCGAAGCTCCCCATCTGCATCGCGGCGGGGCAGACGCCGGGGGTGGGGCGACCGGTGACATCGGTGGCCGCGGCGAGGTCGCCGACGACGAAGACCTCGGGGTGGTTGGGGATGGAGAGGTCCGGCCCGACGGGAACGCGGCCTGCGCGGTCGAGGGGGACGCCCAGGGTCGCAGCGACCGCGGCCCCGCGCACGCCAGCGGCCCAGACGACGGTCCCGGCGTCGATGCGCTCGGGCCCGTCGGGCCCGCGCACAACAACGCCGAGGTCGTCAATGACTTCGACGCGGGAGGAGAGGCGGACTTCGACGCCCAGGTCCTTGAGGTGCTGAAGGCCGGCGGCTGAGAGATCGGGCGGGAACGCGGCGAGGACGCGGGCGCCGGCCTCAATGAGGATGACCCGGGCGGCGGCGGTGTTGACCAGCCGGAACTCGCGCGGGATGGAGCGGCGGGCGATCTCGGCCATGGCCCCGGCGGTCTCGACGCCCGTTGGCCCTCCGCCGACGACGACGAAGGTGAGCGCGGCGCGGATGGCCTCGGGATCGGTCTCGCGCTCGGCCCGCTCGAAGGCCAGAAGGAACCGGTGGCGGACTTCGAGGGCGTCTTCGACGCTCTTGAGGCCGGGGGCGTGGGCGGCCCAGGCGTCGTGTCCGATGTAGGAATTCGCCATGCCGGCGGCGAGGATGAGGTAGTCGTACGGCTGTTCACCGTCAGCCAGCTTGACGACGCGGGCGACGGGGTCGATGGCGACCGCCTCGGCCAGGATCACCCGGCAGTTGGCCTGGCGGGCGAGGATCTTGCGGATGGGCGCGGCGATCTGGGCGGGGGAGAGGCTGGCGGTCGCCACCTGGTAGAGCATGGGCTGGAAGAGGTGGTGATTGCGCCGGTCGAGCAGGGTGATGTCGACGGGGGACGCGCGAAGCGTGCGGGCGGCGTACAGCCCGCCGAATCCGCCGCCGATGATAACTACTCGCGGTTTGGCCATGGCGATAACCGGAATCGGACGGAGCGGGGAAACCGGCCACAGGATTCGACCCGATCGGGGTGGGTCATCGTACAACGCCTCGCTCGCCCCGCCACTACACTCGCACCTGCGCGACCCTCGACCTGGAGAAACTCATGGCCGCTACCGAAACGACTTCGCTCAACACCCAGTGGGTCGTGAAGATGCTCATCCCGTTGGTGGTGCTGCTGGTGCTCGGCGTATGGGGTTTGTACGACGCGACGATTGCCTATCCCAATCGCGGAATGGAGGACGCTTCCTACCAGCAGAAGCTGTATCTGGACGCGGCGCTGGAGGCTGGCAAGCTCTCCAAGGCCGATGCGTCGATCCCCGACCCGCAGGCCCGGCTGGGCGTGCTGGCGGCCAAGCGGGAGGCCCTGGGCAAAGCCTCAGAGTCGGCGACCCGGCTGCAGGCGGACCAGTCGAACATCGATGCGTCGGCGCTGCAACTGCGGAAACTGCGGCCTGAGCTGATGGACTTCGCCCTCCTGCGCTGGCTGGACTCGCTGAACCTCGTCAGCCGGCTGGACAAGCAGATCACCGACATGGCCGACCCCGCGGCGGAGCACAAGAAGCTCATCGAGCGCTGGAAGAATGCGGACCAGCCCAAGCCGCTCTCGACCTTCGACCTGCCCTCGCAGTGGCTGATCACGTTCGCGGGTTTCGGCGGCGCGGGGTACATGATCTTTCTCGTGCTGCTGCCGGCGGCCCGCACCAGCTATAAGTGGGAGCCGGCGGAGAAGCGGCTGCACCTGCCCGGCGGGCGCACGCTCACGCCGGCCGACATCGCGGAGTTTGACAAGCGCAAGTGGGACAAGTTCTTCATCACGCTCAACGTGAAGGAATCGGCCGGAGGCGGGGCGGTGAAGCTGGATCTGCTGCGGCATACGAAGCTCGAGGCCTGGATCCTCGAGATGGAGGCGATCGCCTTCCCCGAGAGCGTGAAGCCCCCAGAGGGTGAAGCCGCGGCGCCGGCGGGCGAAAGCGGGGCCCCGCAGCCGGTCGCCCAGGGCGCGACGGACGCGGTCGGCGACGCTGGCGGCGGCGCCGACGGAAAGGCTTGATCGGCGGATCCCAATACTCTCGCGGGCGGGCGGGCGGGCGGGCGGGCGGGCGGGCGGGCGGGCGGGCGGGCGGCTCGGGCGGCTCGGGCGCGCGGCGGTGATGAGCCCGGTCGGAGCCCGGTCATGAGCCTGAGTGACGAGGACGGGGGCCGAGATGGTCTATGTCGCCGCGGTCATCGTGATGCTGGTGTCGGTGCTTGGCGTGGCGGCGACGCTTGTGACCCTGCCGGGCGTGTGGGTGATCCTGGCGACGGCGGTGCTGTGCGAGCTTTGGTATCCCGGGATGTTCTCGTGGTGGACGCTGGGGGTTTGCGCGGGTCTGGCGGTCGCGGGGGAGATCATCGAGCTGGTCGCGAGCGCCGTGGGGGCGTCGCGTGCGGGCGGCAGCCGCACGGGCGCGGCGGGAGCGGTGGTGGGGACGCTGATTGGCGCGGTGGCCGGGACTTTCGTGCCCGTGCCGATCTTGGGAACGATCGCGGGCGCCGCGCTGGGGGCGGGGGCGGGGGCGCTGGTGGCTGAGCGGTTCATCAAGAAGCGGGGGCTGGAGCATTCGGCGCGGATCGCGGCGGGCGCCGCGGCGGGTCGCCTGGTGGCCGTGGTGGTGAAGACTGCGATCTGCGCGCTGGTCGGCGTGGTGGTGACCGCGGCGGCGTTCTTGCCTGGGTTCTGAGGGCTCGGCGGGCGAGATTCTCCGGTCCTAAGGTCTGCTTCGATCTGCGCGGACCGAGGGCCTGGGCAGGCTGCCGCGGGGCGCCGGAGCGATCAGGAGGGGAACCACGATGGTCAGGAAGAACAAGCAGGTGTGGGCTCTGGCGGTTGGGGCGCTGGTGGTGGGGGCGGGCGTCGCGGGATGCGCGGGCCCGGCTCAGGAGGAGGCGCCGCGATTCCAGATCGAGCTGCCCCCAAACGCCGCGCCGGCCGAGGCGCTGAAGCCGCTGGCTTTCATGGCTGGGAGGTGGGTGGGAGTGAACCCGAACAAGACGGTCAACGAGGAGCACTGGACCGCGGCCCGCGGGAACCACATGGTGGGGACGTTCCACCAGGTTCGGCGCGACGGGAAGCCGGGGTTCGTTGAGGTCTCGCTGATCACGGCGGAGCCTGAGGGAGTGCGGCTGCGGCTGCGGCACCTTCATGGCGGCTTGGAAGTGCCGGAGACCCGCAAGGAACTCTCCGAGTTCACGCTCGACAAGACAGCGGAGAATCGGGCGGAGTTCGTGGGCTCGGGCGTGGGCGCGGGGATGCGCGTGACCTACCGCCTGGCGGGCCCTGACCGCCTGGAGGTGGAGGTGGCGTTCCCCGAGGGATCGAAGGAGAAGCCCTTCACGTCGGTGTACGCGCGGGAGTGACCACGCTGGGGTGGGTGGAAGGTGCGTGGGGGCCCGCTGCGGGAAGTGCTTAGCAACTGGCGCCGAAGAACCCGGCGATGTAGTCGCTGAGGTCGTCGGGATCGGTGAAGCCATCGAGGTTGTAGTCGGCCCCTTCGCAGGGCGGGCTGTCGAAGAAGCAACTGATGAAGTCGCTGAGATCGTCAGGATCCGTGACGCCATCGACGTTGAAGTCGGTCTGGCAGACCCGCGCGGCCGAGTACAGGAGCGTGATGGTCCCGATGTTCGACTGGCCCCCCGGGGCCTGCACGCGGTACTGCAGGGTCTCGGAGCCGGTGGCGCCGATGTTGGGGCGAATGAGGCGGTAGCCGCCGGTGAAGGTGGGGTTGATGACTGTCGCGCTGGCGGGGTTGCTGAGCAGGGTGAACGTGGCGGTTCCCGGCGCGTGCGGGAACGCGGCGGGGAGCTCCACAACGTGCACCGTGGGCGCGGTCAGGCGGCGAGCTGTGTCGAAGGCGACGGGGACCGTTGCGCCGGGATCGGGCGCTGAGTCGGCGACGGTGACGGCGACCGGGGCGCTGCGGGCGACCCGACCATCGGCATAGGTCACTTCGGCGGTGATGTTGGAAAGGCCCGCGCCGAGATTCGCGCCGTACACCGTGAGTGGGTCGGCGGTCACGCCCGCGGCGATCGTGCGACCGCTCTGGAGCAGACGCACCCGCGCGACGCCGCCGCCCGAAGGCGCGGGCGTAAAGGTGAAGCCCTGGGAGAGGTCGCCTTGGGCCGGCGAGACCGCGAGCCCGACGGCGCGGCCGTGATTGCGGACGAGGATCGACGAGGTCCAGCGGCCGACGTTGCGCGTGGGCGAGGTGTCGCGGGCGGTTACGCGGACATCATGCCACCCATCATCGAGCTGACGGGTATCGAGGCTGAAGACGCCCGTCCCGGAGCTGATTGTGGAGCGAACCACGCCGTCGACCACCAGGTCCATCGACCCGATGAGGGCCGAGGGCGCGGTGGGCCGGGCCGTGACGTTGAACGTCACGATGCGCGAGACCGGGGTGTCGGTGGCGGGCGCGGCGACCGTCAGGGTCGGGAAGAACGCCCATGGGCGGCAGAGCGGATCGCCGTAGAGCTGGCTTTGGAACGGGGCGTAGGCGACGCTACGGAGGTACGCTTCGCCCAGCGACATGCCCTGGAAGTACCACTGGTGGAAGCGGGGGCTGGGGAACTTGCCCAGGTAATTGCAGGGCTCATCGACGGTGCCTGCCGTTCCGCTGGCGCCGTTGGCGATCCAGACGCTCATGGGCGTCTGCCCGGTCGAGAAGACGCCGGCGGAGCTGGTGAGGTTGTCGCAGAAGGCGCCCGGCCGGATGACCATGTTGGCTGCCGCGGCGTCGTAGAACGCCATCCCGCTCATGATGCCGATGACATCGCTGCGGTTCTCGGGGAGCGTGCCGTCAAGCTGCACGGCCGAGCCGCCGCGCTGGGTGATCTGGGTGATCGCGGGGGGGTAGCCCGGCTGGCGCACGTTGCGTGAGACGTCGGTGGTGTTCATGAAGTAGAACGTGCCGATGGGGCGCGTGCCGTCGACCGCCGCGCTGCGGTCGATCATCGCCTTGATCTCGTCGATGGAGTTGCCGAAGGGCGAGATGTAGCCCAGGAGCGCCCCGATGTAGTAGCGGCGGGTGGCGCCGCCCGTGGCCGCGACGCCATTGAGGTAGCCCTGCGAGCCGCTGAAAAAGGTGGCGGTCTCGGACGAACTGAAGAACTGGTTGGCGAGCGTCGAAGGCGTGTTGACGGTGATGGTCGAGCTGATCTGCGAGAGCGTGAAGCAGCTGGCGATCGAGAAGAGCGAGACCGGGAAGCACCCGTCGGTGACCTGGTTGGGGGCGGGGATGTTGTACGTGTTCAGCGGCGCCAGGACGACGTAGTCAATCCGGGTGAGCCCGCGCTGCGTGAGCGTGTCGAGGAACGCCCGCTGCGGCGTGGTCTTGAACTCTGCGTAGTTGGTCGCCGCGGCCCGCAGGTACAGCACGTTGCTGTCGGGGATGTTCCGCGCGTTCTTGTAGTAGTTCCCGATCTGGAGCGAGTTCGGGTCGGTCGGGTCGATGATCAGGAACGCATTCTCGGGCGTGCCGCCTGCGCGCGCGGCGGAGGGTGACCACAACGCCGCGGCAGCAGCCATCGGTGCGAGAACCAATCGATATGTCTGGCGCATTGAGCTCCCTCTCGTGTGGACCAAAAGCGTACCACGCAAATCAGCGTTGGCGGGGGTGATCCGGTCTGATTGGAACGATTCTTTGCGCGGCGGTGCGAACAAACGGCGAATGCGGCGGTCCGGCGATCAGCCTGCCGGCCACATCCCGTCCAGCGCTGCCTCGAATCGGCGGGCGAAGCCCGGGCCGTCGCACAGGGGCGATTTCACGACTCGCGACCGCAGGTCCGCCCGTTCGCGGGCGAGCGCGGCCCGGTCGTCCGCGGCTGAGGCTGCGAGGCGCATGTACCCCTCGGCCTCCCCAGCGCACCAGCCGGCCATCCCCACGCACGACAGCAGTGAAAGCCCTACCCGGCTGGCGTGGCTCGCCCCAGCCAGCGACACCACCGGAACGCCCATCCAGAGGGCATCGCAGGTGGTGGTCGTGCCGCCATATGGGAACGTGTCGAGGGCGATATCAACCTCCCCGTATGCGGCCAGATGCTCCGCGAGGTCGCGGGTCGGGGGGAGGATCTCGACCCGCTTGGGATCGAGTCCCGCGGCGGTCGCGCGCGCCAGCAGGTGCGCGCGGACGTCCGGCGCTTCAAGCTCGCGGGCCTTGATCCGCAGGCGCGCGCCCGCCGACGCCCCAAGCACCCCGGCCCACAGGCGAAGGACGCCGTCGTTGAGCTTGGTCAAGGCGTTGAAGGACCCGAACGTGACGCCCGCAGACCCCGGCCGCAGGCAGGGCGGCGGCGCCACGGCGGGGGCCTCCATCGGCGGGCGGAAGCACAGGAAGCACGGATCGAGCCGGACCAGCCGCTCCGTGGCGAGGGCGTCGCCAGGGCCGGGCGGGTCGGTCAGCGTGTCGATGATTCGGAAGTCGATGGCCGAGAGCCCTGTGGTGTTGGGGTAGCCCAAGTAGGTCACCTGGCGTGGCGCCGGGCGCAGCCGCAGGGCGCTGAGCCGGTTGCGCGCGGTGAGCCCGGAGAGCTCCACGAGCACGTGCACCCCATCCTGCCGGATGCCCTGGGCCAATTGCACGGGCGCGAGCGCCGCGGCGGGCCGCCACGTGGCCGGGTGACGACGCATCCGCTGGGCATGGGCGTCGGCGGGCTGGTTCGCGCCCGCCCGCGAGGCGGTGTCATAAATGAAGAGCTCGAAGCGGGAACGATCCAGGTGCTCGATGATCGGCTCGGCGAAGAAGCCAACCGAGTGCAGGCGCAGGTCGGGCGAGAGGATCCCAACCCGCAGGCGTTCGGGGCGCGGCCCGACGGGCTGGTGCGTGAACGGCGCGGGGCCGGGCTCCTGCTCCGCCAAGCGGCCGAAGTGCCGGTGGGCCTCCAGCACTCGGCGCGGGTCGGCGGTGTGGTCATAGTTCAGGATCGTGCAGATTGACTCGGCCAGGCTGCGGTCGTCGGGCCGGCGGAAGAGCGCCTGCGAGAGCAGGGGGGTCGCCTGGTCGGCCTGGCCCAGGTTGAGGAGGGCCGCGGCGAGCTTCATGGTGATGTCGTGGTCATCGCCGAGGGCTGCGAGGGCGGCTCGCGCGGCCCGCTCGGCGTCGGCGAGGCGGTTGAGCGTGAAGAGCAGTGCGACATAGGCGAAGTGCGCCGACCGGTTGGCGGGTTCGAGCTGAAGGGCCCGCTCGATGACGGGGCGGGCCTCCTCGGGCTTGCCCGCCGCGGCGAGCAGGGCGCCGCAGTCGGCCAGGGCCCCTGGGTGGTCGGGCGCGGCGAGAACGGTTCGCTGGGCGTAGAAAAGGGCTTGATCGATGCGGCCCATGGCCAGGCAGACGGCCCGCATGACGTCGTTGACTTCGGGGTCTTTGGGGGCGGTCTGAAGGATGCGCGCGACGGCGGCGCGGGCTGGCTCGAGCTTGCCGGCTTCGAGGAGGAGTCTGGCCTGGTCGAGTTTGGAGGGGGGGGGCATGGGAATGAATGTGAGTGGGTGCGATTGTCTACGGAGCCTGCCCCGCGCACCACTCCCGCCACAAACCCCTCAGCGTCTCCTCCCACCGGCGGGCGAAGGCGGGGCCGTTGCAGAGCGGCGACGCGGCCAGGCGGGCCCGCAGGCCGGCGCGCAACGCCGCCAGGCGGGGGCGGTCGGCGGCGAGGTCCGCCGCGATGCGGACGTACTCCCCCTCGTCGCTGGCGATCAGCTCCGGCAGGCCCGCGGCGGAGAGGAGCGACACGCCCACGCGCGATGCGTGCGAGTCGCCGGCCACCGTGATGACCGGCACGCCCATCATCAGGGCCTCGCAGGTGGTGGTGGTGCCGTTATAGGGGAAGGGGTCGAGAGCGATGTCGACCTGGCCGTAGAGGGCGAGGTGGTCATCGCGCGTCTTGGTCTTGGCCAGGAGCGTCGCCCGTGCGGGGTCGATCCCGCTCGCTTCGAGCGTTCGACGCCAGCGGGCCCGCCCCTGCTCGTGCTCGAAGGCGCCGTCCTTGAGCAGCAGCCGCGAGCCCGGCGCGGCGTCGAGCACCTGCTTCCAGGCCCGCCTTGCAGCCTCGCCCTGCTTGCCCATGAGGTTGAACGAGCCGAAGGTGATCGGGCCGGCGCGGCCGGCGGGGTCTGGGGAGTCGACCTCCGGCGCCGGGGGCATGCGGTAGCAGAGAAAGCACGGGTCGAGGCGGATGAGCCGCTCGGTGGCGAGGTGATCGGCGGCGAAGGGGCCCTCGCGCGGGTCGGTCAGCGAGTCGACGAATCGCACGTCGATGTTGGCCATCGTGGTGCTGTGGGGGTAGCCCAGATAGGTGCCCTGGATGGGCGTGATCCGCTGCCGGAGTGGCCAGATGATCGAGGAATTGGTGAACCCGGCGAGGTCGATGGCGATATCGATGCGGTCTTCGCGCAGGTGCTGGGCGATGGCCTGCTCAGTGGGCTTGGGGAGCGTCCGCCAGCCGGCGGCGAGAGATCGAAGCCGGGCGGTGGTGGCGTCGGAGCGCTCGCTGGCGAAATAGCAGTGGGAGAGGAACGCGTTGCGCGTGCCGTGCTCGAGGATTGGCTCGAAGAAGTACGAGACCGAGTGGGTGAGGAAATCGGGGGAGAGATAGGCGATGCGCAGGGGCCGCTCGGGATCGCGGAAGCCCGCAGCACTGGTGTCCAGGGGCGGAATGGGCGGGCGAAAGGCCTGCTCAGCCCCCGCCGCGGCGGCGCGATGGGCCGCGAACCGCTCGGCGGGCGTGCACCGAGACGAATAGCAGGTGAACGTCGCGCGGGTCACGGCGTGGAAGAAGTTCTCCGGGGCGATCCGGACCGTCTCGCGGGCGGCGAGCTCGGCTTCCTCGGGCCGGCCCGACATCAGCAGCAGGTCAGCCTGCTGCACATGGGCCAGAACATGCCCGGGGTTAAGCTCCAGGCAGCGGCGCAGGGCCTGCTCGCCGTCGTCGAAGCGCCCGGCCTCCACCGCCGCCTCGGCGAAGGCCGACCAGTGTTCGGCCGACCACGGGGCCAGCCGCACGGCCCGCTCCAGGTGGTGCAGGGCCTGGTCGTTGCGCCCCTGGGCCTTGAGGGCCGCGCCCAGCACGAACGCGGCGACACCGTCCTGCGGGCTCTTCTGCACCACGCGCCGCGCGAGCGCTTCGGCCTGGGCGAAGCGCCGGGCGTTCATGTGCGCCTCGGCCTGCAGCAAGGCGCCGGTGGGCTGGGGTGGGGGGGGAGGGCTCTCGCCAGGCATGCGGCCCCGCTACTTCCGGGCTTTGTAGTAATCGATGTTGATCTGCACGTATTTCCGCCACTCGGCGGGCAGATCCTCCTCAGGGAAGATCGCCTTCACCGGGCATTCGTCAACGCACAGCCCGCAGTCGATGCAGGTGGAGGCGTCGATGAACAGCTGGTTGCTGGCGCCGAAGTCCTTGTCGGACTTGGTGGGGTGGATGCAATCGACCGGACAGACCTCGACGCACGAGGTGTCCTTGGTCCCGACGCAAGGCTCTGCGATCACGTGTGGCATGGGGACCGAAAGGTAGGTGGCCATTCGCTCTCGCGAGCGGTGTGGGGCGACTCCTTCCGAGCGGGCGTGCGTTGGGGGTTACGCGGCGGTTTGGGACCTTTCAGGGACAGGTGGTGGTCGGTCGGGACCCCGCACCCAGGCCGCCGCCGGTCGGATGACCCAGCGATGGCAGGCGAAGAGCCCAAAGCAGGCAATCCCGCACACGCAGGCGAGCTCGATGATCACCGGTCCCTTGACCTCCGCCGCCCAGGCGCCGAGCACGATCACCACCGGGAGGTGCGCGAGGTACATCCAGAACGAGGCCTCCGCCAGCGAGCGGGCGAATGGGCTCGGCCGGTCGAGATAGCGCAGGAACACCCCCACCAACCCCAGCACCAGCCCCCAACCGAACAGTGTGTGAACCGCCACCAGCAGCGGCGGCGAGGCCTGAGCCGGGCCGGCCAGCAGCACCGCGAGCCCGGCGGTCAGCAGGGCGGTGCGGCCGCCTCGGGCCAGGGCCTGCACCGATTCCGCCCGGCCGCCCGCAAGCCACCCCGCCGCGAAAAAGACCAGGTACACCAGCCACATCGCATCGGGCGGGCCGGCGAAGGCGCGCCCACCTGCGGTGAGCAGCGCGGCGGGGACGGTGACCGCCGCGGCTGCGAGGACCCGCCAGCGCGAGCCGAGCCACCACGAGATCATCGGCCGGGCTGGGCGCGTCAGGTCGAGCGGGGGCCAGCGAAGGGCGATGGCGGCGCACGCCGCGCCCAGGGCGGTGTACGCGATCAGGAACCGCAGGAACCAGAGGTGGGCGTCGCCCCAGCCGAACAGGCTGATGAAGGGCCCCCCGGAGGCTGAGGCGCCGCCGACGAGCGCCGCGCTGAGGGCCGGGCGGGCGTCGGCTGGGAGGGCCAGCCAGCGGGCGTAGTTGCCCGCGGCGACTGTGAGCGGGGCGAAGGTGACAACACCGACCACCCAGGGGAGCAGGATGCGCTGGATGCGGCTGCGGAGGAAGCCCCGCAGCCCGCGCCGCCGGAGCATGATGGCTGAGAAGAGCCCGGCGATGAAGAAGAAGAGGTGCATCCTGAAGGAGTGGGTGACCAGCAGGAACGCGTCGACGGCGCGGCTGGTTGAACCGTCAGCGACGGGCCACCAGGCAAGCTGGCGGGTCGAATAGGGGATGCCGGCGTGGAGCACGATCCCCAGAAGCATCGCGAAGCCCCGCAGGGCGTCGAGCGCGTGAACCCGGGCGAAGGTGGCGGCCGGCGGAGCGGGCGGCTGTGGAGGCTGGTCGGACACGCCGGATCGTTGCCGCGCCGGATGCTCTGCGGGGG
>CAZSZO010000077.1:0-14666 GCA_964611125.1 uncultured Phycisphaeraceae bacterium
AAGGCTATTCGCGCCTTGAACGTCAGCGGTTGCGAGGTTTACGGATAGCCTCTAGGTCATTGCATTCTTGTTGCCGATGCACCGCCACTACGAGTTCGCACACCCTGCATTGATTGATGTGGGTCTGTGCCGAGATGTCGGCAATGATAATCGGGACGTTATGGACACAATGCACAGTATGCCCGTCCGCTCAACGGGTGCATCCGCGTGATGTGGACATCTTGTGGGCGGCGCCCGCAACGCATCTGTAATGACTAGCCTAGGAAATCTGAACTTACGCTCAGTAGCCAGTGACTCTGTAACAGGACGTTCGCACATCCCGAGGAACCGCCGCACGGACGAGGCGCATGAGTACGACACATCAGTGTGATACCTGGGCCCTAGCACACGACGCTATTGACGGTTCGGCCTACCACGTCGTCATGAGGAAGGCCTGGGACAGCAAGGGGGGAGCGTGGTGAGCGACACCGCGAGCAAGGTGCCTCAGTCCATCGACGCGGAGATGAGCCTCCTCGGGTCAATCCTCCTAGAGCCCCTCAGAGTCCTCTCCGACTCAGGCAATGTGGTGATGCCAGAAATGTTCTCGGATGGGCGGCATGAACTGATCTACCGGGCCATGGTCAAAGTCCACGAAGAGCACAGCACGCTGGACCTCACCACGCTGAACCAGCGTCTGTCCGATTCGGGCGACCTGGATTCCGTCGGCGGAGCCGCCTATCTCGCTCGGCTGGCCCAGAATGTGCCCACAGCCGCGAACGCGAGTCACTACGCCCGGATCATCCGCGAGAAGGCCGAACTGCGGTCGGCCATCCGGGCGTCTCAGGAGACCATCCACGACATCCAGCACCACGCCGACGAGCCGAACGCAATCTTGCTGGACCGGGCGGAGGCTCGACTCTTGGCGGCAAGGGCTCCGGACGCTCGCGGCACGATGATCCGTGTTGGCGAGGCGACGGCTGAGGAGTACACCCGGGTCTGCCGCCTCGAGGACTCTGGAGGCGGAGCGATCCCGACGGGTTTCGCCAGAATCGACGCGCTGCTGGGCGGCCTTTGGCCCGGTGAGTTCTGCGTCCTGGCTGCGCGGCCGAGCATGGGCAAGACGGCGCTGGCGATCAACGTGGCGCTGAAGATCGCCGGCCGAGGCGTCGCCCTCGTGCTCTTCTCCCTAGAGATGAGCAATTCGGCCGTTTCACAGCGAGTCATGGCCGCCCTCAGCGGAGTAGACACTGCCGCAATCCGTTCGGCCAGGCTCGAGCAGGACCAGGCGGACCGCATGTTCGGGACCGTCAGCGCAACCGCCAGCCTTCCGCTCCACATCTGCGATCGGTCCGACCTCACCCTGTTCCAGCTCCGCGCGCAGGCGCGCCGGGCCGTGAAGCGCGAGAGCGTCAAGGTGATCATCGTGGACTACCTGCAATTACTCGCTTGTCCAGAGCATGGGCGCGAGACCCGCCAGGTGGAGGTTGCCGCGATCAGTCGCGGCCTCAAGGCCCTGGCCAAGGAGCTCAACGTGCCGGTGCTGGCGCTCTCGCAGTTGAACCGAGCGTCGGAGGTTCGGGAAGGCAAGCGTCCCCACCTCTCAGACCTTCGCGACTCCGGCGCTATCGAGCAGGATGCCGACGTGGTGATGCTTCTGCACCGCGAGGGGTACTACCGGGAGCGCGAGGGCGCCGGGCAGGACGATGCGCTTGCCGAATTGATCGTCGCCAAGAACCGCAACGGGCCGACGGGGGTGATCCAGCTCATGTGGGACGCAGGGACGACCAGCTTCGAGGACGACCAAGCGTGACCCGACCCTTCTCGCGAAAGCTGACGCTGCTCAAAGACCGCGGAACGCAGATCGGTCAGTCCACCCTCGACCGAACCGAGAAAGCGGTGCTGCGTGCGGCGCTGAAGTGGGCCGACAGCGAAGGCCGGTTTTGGCCGTCGGTGGAAAACTGGGCCCGCGAAGCATCCCTGAGCCGCCGCGGCCTTCAGAAAGTCCTCGTTCGGTTGAAGGCACGCGGTCTGGAGTATGAGTTCTCATCGAACGGAGGACGCGGACGGACCAACGAGTACATGCTCCGCATGGACCAACTGGAAACTGCGAACGCCGTTCAGAGTTCGGGACTCCCAAACTGCGAACGCCGTTCCGGAAACTGCGAACGGCGTTCCGATAAACCGCGAACGCCGTTCGCACGAACTGTATTAGGAACTGGTTTAAGAACTGATTCGCTGCGCGGTCGTCTGCAAACTCTCGGAGTCACCGGCGACGAGCTCGATGCGCTCGCCGATGATCCTCGCCTCACCACGGAGGTCGTGGACTCCGCCCGGGCGAGTATCCGCCGTCCAAATCCCGCAGCGTTAGCGGCCGCCATCCGCCAGGTCCTGGAGGCGGCAACCTGCACCGGCCAGGAGGGCGCCCCATGACCCGCGATCGCGGCCCGCCCATCGCCGACGATCCTGAGCGCCTCTTCTCCCTGGCTGAAGGCTGCGAGTTCCTCGGCATCAGCCCGCGCAAAGCCTGGGCCATGGTCAACGTCGGTGAGCTGCCCCATGTTCGCATCGGCCGCCTCATCAGGTTCCGCCGCTCAACGCTCGTGGAGTGGCTCGCCGAGCAGGAGCGTGGGGGCGCCAGTAGGTGAGTTCGCCGCGCTCTCCATTTCGGGACGCGAGCGGCGAATCGGCCGCATCGGGATTGGTCGGTTCGCCGCCTTCACTTGGGCCGCATCCGCCAGTACGGTGTCGTCGCGGCGTGTCCACGCACAATGAGCCTGCGAGGCCGATGTGCGACGACTCCGCCCGCGAGGAAGGTCGGGCCGCCGTGGACCGGAGAGAACGCAGCAAGGGCACCGGCAGCCTGTTCAAGCGGGATGATGCCGGTCCATGGATCGCGGCGTGGATGGACTGGAACGGCAGACGCAAGATCAGGTCCACCAGAACCACCGACAGGGCCGCCGCCGAGCGCATTCTCTCCAAACACGTCGCCGACGCCGCCCTCCGCCGCGAGGGGGTCATCGACCCCACCCTCGACCGGCACGCCGTGGAGGGCAGGCGGAACCTGGAGGCCCACGTCGCCGAGTACCTCGCCCAGTGCCAGCGGGTGGGTCTCGCTGACGAACACATCGACTCCAAGCGGAACCACCTCACCCGCATCCGCGAGGTCACCGGCATCACCCGACTGAACGAATTGACCCCCGACGCCCTGGAGCGGTACCTCGGCGCGATCAAGGACGCCGGGCGGGCGCCGCGGTCGATCAACTTCGCCCGCCAGATCATCGTCACGTTCATGTCCTGGTGCGTCAAGACCGGCCGAGTGGGGTTCAACGCCCTCCTGACCGTGAGCAAGCAGGACGAGTCCACCGATCGCCGCCGCGTACGACGCCCGTTGACGGGCGACGAGCTCGACCGCCTCCTCCGGGTCGCCAACTCCCGCGCCCGGGCCGCGTGGTACCTCTGCGCCGCCCTGGCGGGGCTCCGGCGAGGCGACCTCAAGAACCTGGTCTGGTCGGACGTGAACTACTCCGCCGCCAGCCTCACCATCCGCGGCGGCAAGGCCAAACGCATCGACACGGTCCCCATGAACCCCCAGCTCGCCGAAGCCCTCAAGGCCCACCAGCCGCGGGGCAGGCTCGACCCGAGCGCCAAGGTCTTCCCCTCGGCGGTGACGAACCTGACCCGCCAGAAGGACTTCCTGCGGGCCGGCATCGCCCGCCGCGAGGTCGTGCTCGGGGCAGACGGCAAGCCGGTCATGGTCGGAACCAAGAAGAAGCGCCCCAAGACCCGCATCGTCACCACCGACGACCACGGCCGCGTCGCGGACCTCCACGCTCTGCGGACCACCCTGGGCACCCAGCTCGCCCGCGCCGGCGTCGCGCCCCAGATCGCCCAGAAGATCATGCGGCACAGCGACTACAGAACGACGCTGGCCCACTACACGATCCTCGGGCTCTCCGACACCTCCAAGGCCGTCGCGGCGCTGCCCCGGATCGGCGCCTCCCCCACTCCCGCCCTCGCCATGACGGGTACGGACGCGGCCTCCCCGACATCCCCTCGGTAGCGGTGCGCGTAGCAGATGCGAGCGCAGCGCGTAGCGCAAGGGATGCGATGTATTGCCTGCTGTTGCGAGCCGTTGCGACGAACACGCGCCGCGGCGCCGCAGAGATCATCGCGCCAGACCCAACGATTCTGCGGCTCGTTGCGAGCTGTTGCGATTGGTTGCGATGAGATGCGAGAATGGAGCGGAAGAGACTCGAACTCTCAACCCCTAGCTTGCAAAGCTAGGGACTGGGGTCAAGAAAGGCCGTGATTCTAGGGGTTTCTGGTCGATTCGGGAAGGGGCGCAGCGCTTCTGCGAGCCATCGCCCAAATCGGGGAATAGCACCGAGCCGGACGGTGCCTCTGCGGCGTTGGCCCGGACGACGCACTCTGCGGCCATGGGATGCGTCCTTGGAAGAGGTTGCCAAGTCCCATTATCGCGCGCCCAGACAGCGCGGGGGACGCGTCACTGTTGCTCAACCCCCACGCCAGAGCACGAGCCGAGCCGCCGCCAAATCTGGTCCGACCTTCCTTCGATCCGCCAGCGATCAGAGCTGTCCAGAAACAAGGGGGGGACTACAGGGGACGCATCACGGAAGCACGGTCTGCGGCCATGGGATGCGTCCTTGGAAAGGGTTGCCAAGTCCCATTATCGCGCGCCCAGCCGACGCGGGGGACGCATCAATGGGCCGGTCATCGCGGTGCCGATCGCGGGTGGCTTGCATCATCGCAACCGGAGGGCGGCGTGAGGGGTTCCAGGGCTGCAGATGAGGTTGTTGGCACGGACAGGCCTTGGGCATGGTCGGGCTTGGCATCGACAACACAGCCGCACTCAGGACAGATATCTGTGAGCAAACCTCGAAGTGAATATCCACACCTAGAACAGTTCATGCAAATGAGACGATCACGACGTTGACGCCATGCGTTCGCAATGCACAAGCCCATCAAGCCAAGTCCAGCACATGCGCACGATGCAGAGAGAGCTGTTTTCATTGCCCAAATAATGCCCGTGCGATTCCACGAGCGACGAATACCTTCAGGGGGGCCAAATCGATCCATGTCGAGCAGCGAAGGATCGACACAATCTGCGATTTTTTTCCAGGTAGAATTGTATGGCACCGTTGTAGGCATCGCATACGTTATCGTTCGGTCGCTGAGAATCTGGATAGTAATAATTCGAGTCGTCGACAAAGGTGTATTGAAATAGGGAATGAAATCAGACGAGATGAATGATATTTGTACGTAATAATAAGATTGAAGACTGGCATCAGACCATCCGACAAAGCCATCTGACGGGCGAAACTTTACTTGGCCATCGTCGCCTAGATCTTTGCGAACATATGCAAAAGTGGGAACCACAGCCACTTTCCACGTTGGAGGAGAAGAGTACACGCTCCATGAGACAAACACGCAGATACATCCGAGCGCTAAGATACTGCGTTTACGTCGTAGCATACACTAACGTCGTTCGCAATCTGAGCAGCACAAGTTGATACTCACCATTGCGTTAGAAATACGTAATTGTTGGCTTGGCACGCCTAGTGTCCAGCTGGCAGCAGCACCTACTCCCCATGGAGCAGCTTGAACTTGGAAAGTAGTTGTGGGGACTGTGCGAGACCACTCAGCGACAATATCGGCATCGATGGTGACGCAGCTGTCGGAATCGTAGTACCTATAGCGAGGCACTATGCCTACGGCTAGCAGGCCGCGGTCCCGTAATTGTTGAGAAACGGCTGTAGGCCGGGAAGACGGATTCACGCGAATAATGCCACGTTCATTGCATGTTACTGCAGCAGATGGTTCGACGCTTGTTGCCATAAGCACATTGAAAGCTGTACCTAGATTAGACATGACCAATGCGACTCCGCGAAGAGCCACTTCAGTAGGAAATGGCTCGATGAGATAGCCCCGTGCAAACAGCTGAAAGTAATCTCCGCCCGTGTTTAGACGTCTTGATGCTAGCTGTCCTGAATCGCGTAGTTCGACACCAGAGCCTGTATCGTGCTGCGGGAAACCAAAGATGAAAGGGCATGGGTCGGCAATCCGTCGATGTTCAAGTGGAGGTATCAAGCCGGAGGCGTCATTCGTTGTTGCGGCACGCCCGTTTACATATTCATACAACCCCATCCCATCGACATATCCGATCGGATCCCGCCGCGTCCACCGCCCGATGCCCGAGTCCAAGACCCGATGCCGCACATGCCACTTGTACCCCTGGCCACCGCCGCCGGCGTCAGCGGGCCCGGCGGTCCCGCCAGCCCCCGCGATGAACCGATCGCCGACGTACCCCGCATAGCCGAGCCTGTTCCCCACCGGTTCCAGCGACCCGCAGCCACGGCCCAGCGTCCCGCCGTACTTGCTCGCATCGGCACCGAACGCCGTCATGTCGGCGCTGTCGCCCTCGTTGGCTGGCGAGCCGTCGAGGTCCCAGTCCGTCGCGGCGTTGATGAAGTCCGCCGAGTCGTCTGGGTCGATCAGCCCATCGCCGTTGAAGTCGAGCTCGCTCAGCAGCATCGGCACACCGTACGCCGAGTACTTCACCCGCTCGAGCGGCCGGCCGTTGGTGTTCATCACGATGCTCACATCGGCGCGCCAATTCTGTCCATAGAACAGTCGCTCTTCGAGCACACCATCGCTCGCATTGGTCCAACTCCCCCCCCCACCCGAGTTGTCCCGGTCGCGCAGGATCACGCTATCAATGTAACTTGAATCCCCTCGACCGTCAAGGCCCGCCGCGTGCCAGATGAACGTCTCCTTGGGCGTGGTGTCCATCGTCCCCGTGTACGGAAGCCGGTAGGTCGCCACGATCCGCCATAGGTCATCGAAGACGAAGTTGTACTTCGGGTCGTCGTCGCTGCTCTCCACCGTCCCATCGCCATCCTCATCGGCGTGGTACGTGATCCGCTGGCCCAGCCCGTCATACCCATACTCCGCCACCGTGGCGTACGGGCTGGTCCGCTTCTTCACCGTGACCAGCCGCCCGAAGGCGTCGTAGACGTACTGGTAGTCTTTGCCGTCATCGGTCATATTGCCGACCGCATCGTGCGTCAGGGTGAAGTTCGTCGTGCTGTTGCTGTCGGTGTCCCGGGTTTGCCATTCGTTCGCCGTGTTGAACGTGCCGGTGTCGTCCAGCTCACCCGTTCCGGTCAGTGTGCCGTTGCCATCCAGGTCGAGCTTCCGCCGCGACCAGTTCCCCGTCTGCGAGAGCCCGCCCGTCGTCCCGCCGATGGTGGTGGACCACGATTCACGCCGCGTGCGGCTGCTGATGCTCCCTGAACTGAGCGTCCCCTCATCGGCATCGACCAGGCGGTTCAGGTCGTCCATCAGGTACTTGGCGTCATATCCCGCTCCGGCTGCGGTCACCGTGTCATCCGCGCTGGTGATGTTCCCGTTGCGGTCGTACATCAGAGTCACATCGTACAGCACCTCCGGCGTCCCCAGGAGCTTCTGCCACTGGCTCCGCGTTTCGCGGCCGAAGCGGTCGAGGTACCCCGTGTACCCCGCGCCGCTCGTGCCGTCGTGCAGCCGGTAGACCGTGTCGGCCGTCGCCGTCTTGAGGTTCGTCCCCACCAGCGTCCCCGCGCCGACATACTGGTACGTCACCAGATCCGTCCCGTCGATCTGGATCCGCTCGACACGCCCCGCGGCATCGTTGAGCGTGGTGTCGTTGTAGACGTACTTCACCTGCGGGCCATCGCTAACCCCCAGCGTCTTGGGCAGCGTCATTGTGTCGCGCTGCACCCGGGCCCGGCCCGTGCCATCGCTGGTGCGGATCGCCGAGTACCCCCAGGCGACCTGGGCCTCGTTGTGCCCGCCGCTGGTGGTGATGGCGCTGTCGCGGTCCTGCAGGAACTTGCTGGTGTTCCCCCAGTCGTCGTATTCGTACCCGACCTCGTTGAGCACGCTCCCGCTGCCTACCGTCGCGTTGTCGTACTGTGTCACCTTGTCGACCAATCCGCGAGACAGGTACGTGAGGCCGATCCGCTTCACCGTCGCGTCGAACCCGGAGATGATGGTCGTGGCCCGGGTCTGCGTCTTGCGCCCCAGGGTGTCGTAATCGGTCTCGATCACGTTCCCGGCCTGGTCCTTCTTCCAGACCTCCTGCCCCTGCGCGTTGTAGGCGAAGGTGACCACATCGCTGCCGCCCGTGGAGTCCGGGTAGGCCACCTTCTGGAGCAGGTCGTTGCTGCTGAGCTTGCTGTCGCCGGCGCTGGTCCCCTTGGTCACGCCGTAGGTGTAGGTGGTGATCTGATCGTCGGCGTCCTTGGTGTTGTCGCCGTCGAGATCGACCCACATCTCGGTCATCCGACCCGCCGAGTAGGTGTAGCGGGTGAAGAGGTCGTAGTCTCGGTTGGCGGTGGCGATCGGCGTCGCGTTGGCGGCGAAGTTGCGGATGTCGGCGGTCTTCCGCCCCGCCTTGTCGTAGAGCGTGCGGACCTTGAGGTTCCGGGGATCGGTCACATCCAAGACCGTCCCGTCGGTGTCGTAGGCGGTGGTCGTCACCAGGATCGTGTCGGCCCGGCTCGGAGCCGTGGATGCCCGGGTATAGTCCGCCCCGGTGTCTGCGACCCCATCTCCCTTGATGGCGTTGGTGCCATAGGCCGCGGTGTCGGTGAGCCGGCGCCAGGCGTCGTAGTACGAGGCGGCGATGCTCACGCGCCCCTTGACATTGGCGGCGGTGACCTTGGCCCGGTCGTTGTCAGCGTTGCTGTCGAGGGCGCCGGTGGTGGTCGTGTCGTCGTGGTTGCGCTGCACGCTGTGTGTGAAGAGCACCAGCCCCGTCGCGTCCTGGTAGTACGTGTGCGATTCTTCCAGCACCGTGTCCCCCGTCACCGTGACGGCATCGGCGTAGGCGGTGTCGTTGTCCTTGGCGAGGGTGTACCGGTCCAGGACCCGCCCCAGGCGGTCGTAGACCATCTTGCTCAGGCTCGTCCCCCGCGTCTTGATCACCCGTCCCGCCTCATCGTACCACGTCAGGCTCGGCAGGTAGACATCGCCGCCGCTGGTGGCGATCGCCCCGGTGGACTGCACGATCTGGTACGCCCGGGTCTCGTAGACCTGCCCCTTCTCGTCGTAAAGGGTCTTGGAAAGGCTGATGCGGTTGCTCGTCGTGCTTTCAGGGTCGGTGCTGCTCGAGAGGCCCGAACTCGACGAGTACGTCGCCGCAGCGATGACCCGGTCGAGGTTGTCGTACTTGATCACGCTGTGGGGTGCCTGCGGGCTGGTCGTGAGGATTAGCCGCCCCCGACTGTCGTACGCGTAGGTCGTGTCGCGCCGGTCCGTCGTGCTGTCCTGGATGAACTGCGTCCGCTTGGTCACCCGGCTGTTCTTGTTGGAACTCCCCCCGTCGTACTCGGTCTCCTCGACCTTCACCATGTTGTCTGTGCCGGAGGATTCTCCCCCGGTGAAGGAGTTGTCGTTGGTCCCCAGCCACCGAGCCGTGACCTGGCCGAGGTCGTCGTAGACCGTGCGGGTGATGGTCCCCGCGGGGTTCTTGACCCGCCGCTGCCGGCCCATGTCGTCGTACCCGTACGCCGTGGCGTCGTAGTTGGTCCCGCTGCTCCCCGCGCCCGAGGCCGGGATGGTGTGGTACATCCGCGACTCGTTGAGTCGCGTGCCGTCGCTCGAATGGATGCTCGTGCTCATTCGCGCCAACGTGCCGATGTCCAAGGCCGTGATGGGGTCGCCGTCGGTCTCGTCGATCCAGCCGGTCGTGGCCGTGGTGATCCCCGAGAGAGTGATCGCGATGGTCCCGCTGAACTCCGCCTTGCCCGCCAGGTTCGTTACGGTGTAGCTCATCGGCCCGTAGTACGTCGTGGTCCCCGAGGTGGTCATCCGCGGGCAAGAGATCGTCACCATCCGCCCGTCCTTGAGCCTGCTGTAGTACATCTTGCTGATCAGGCCGTCGGCGCCCGTCACCGTGTCCATCCGTCCTTGTTGGTCGTACGCGTAGGTCGTGATCACCCGCGCCCCCGTCCCGCTCTCGGTGATCCCGAAGTCGGTGTTGGGGTCATCCCCCGAGGCAAAGTCGGTCGCGTGGTTGGTCTGGGCATCGTCGATCCGCTTGGTCAGCCGCCCCGACGAGTTGTACTGCGTGTACGTCCACACGCCCGTGGGCGAGACCGTGAACGCCGTCGTCCCGTCCTTGCGGATGTAGCGCGACTGGCTGGTGGCGCTGTTGGACCCGTTCTTGCCGGTGGCCACCGCCGGGTAGGTCGTTGTCACCACCTTGGGAACGATGCTCAAGATATTGGTGGCCGTCCCGCTCCAAAACGTCGTGGCGATGGTGGTCTCGTCGTAGTTGGCGCTGGTGTCGATGCCGGTGCCCGCGGTGTGATAGGCGCGGAACTTCTCCACCGTGGGCCGCTCGACGCCCACGCCGCTGGCCACGAGCTCGAACTTCGGCACCGTTGAGAGCCACCTCCGGGCCTGGGTGTAGCTCGCGCTGCTATCCGGCGTCGCCGTATAGGCCGTGTGCTTCCGCGTCGCCTCGGTGAACCCCTGCAGCGTCCCCGATGAGACCATCTTGGGATAGATCGTCACGCCCGTACCCGAGTGGGTAAAGGTCTTGGCCGTATGGTCGTACCCGGTGTTGATCTCGGGCGGAAGAACCTCTTTGACGGCCCCGTCGCTGCTCCGCGTCACCTCGTCGGTCCAGCGCGTCGCCACGCTGCTCGACGGATCGGTCGTGGTGATGATCCGCGAGAGCGGCTGCCCGTTGTTGTCGAAGTACTGCGTCCGGTACTTCCCATCCGGCTGCTTGATCACCACCCGCCGAGTCTGCGTGTGGTCGTAGTCGATCGCGTCATCCCAGTCGAGGTACGCGATCCGTTCGTACGTTCCGGTCCCCGATCCCCCGCCACACCCGCACTGTCCGTTGAAGAAGAACTTGTTGATCTGCGTCCCCCCCGACACGTACTCGAGGTACGCCGAGGCGTACGGCTTGAGCGTGTCATCAGAGGCCGAGACCGTGTCGTCGTCGAGCAGCGAGTCCGCCGCCCCCGCGTAGTCGTAGTTCCGGTATCCCTCCGGGTCGATCACCATCCGCAACTGGTGCGCCGCCCCGCGCTTCCCGTCGGCGTCGGTATAGGCGTCCACGTAGTACCGGTAGTGCGTCTTGGCCGTCAAGCTCACGCCCGAATCGGTGAGCGGCGTCGTCCGCGTCACCGTCTTGAGGTCGCCGGCCTGCCCGATCTTCAGGCTCGACACCGTTTCGGTGGTGCTGTAGTAGTCGTAATCCGCCCGACCCACCTCGACCCAGCTCCCCGTGTTGACCTCCGCCTTGACCTGCGTCAGCCGGCTCGTACCCGCCACCGATGTGTACGTGTACGTGAACTTCCGCCCCGCGCTGTCGTACGCCAGCGCCAACGTCCCGTCGGTGTTGAACCCGCTCGTCACCGCCGTCGTTGCCGTCGTCGCGTGACCCGCGAACGCCACGTTCCCCGCGGCGTCCTCGATCTTCCAGAGTTGCCACGCCGCACGCGTATCGCTCCCCCCGGCCCCAAAGAACGTCGCGGTGGTCCCCTCGGCGTTGTAGTAGACCCACGCGTCGGGCGCGCCCCCGGACCCCGCGGTGTACTTGAACACCCCGTTGGCCCCGTTGATCCCCTTGTAGTAGTCGCTCCCGCCCGAAGCGCTGTCGTACTTGAACTCCGCGTACCGGTCGTTCCCGTAGACCAGCATCACCAAGTCGCTGCTCGTCCCGGTGGTGTCGTAGAAGACGATCTCCGGCTGCGAGACCTGGAACCAGTTGTACCCCTGCGGCCCGT
Organism: uncultured Phycisphaeraceae bacterium; assembly: GCA_964611125.1. Classification (GTDB taxonomy): domain Bacteria; phylum Planctomycetota; class Phycisphaerae; order Phycisphaerales; family UBA1924; genus JAEUIX01. The sequence continues at coordinate 11,787 of CAZSZO010000077.1, forward strand.
TGCTCGTCGCCACCTGGTTGAACGTCCGACCCACTACCCACGGCACCTCGGCCGGGAGCGCAAGGTCGATCGCCAGCGCGTCGAACGTCAAGCTGTCCAGCCGCACCGGACCCAAGCTCCGATTCCCATCCCATCCGTCACCTCCGCCAGCCGCGGGCGAAAACGCCCCGCTCCACCCACGCGACGCCCGCTCACGCTCACGCCGCGGAACGACACCCCGGGCGCGGCTCCCTGCACGCGAGTGGCACCCGCCGGGTACGACGTGAACAGTGTCCCGGTGGTCTTCGAGAGGAGCTGTCCTGACGCGGTCCCAGCCAAGGCCGACAGCCCCCCGACCACCCCCACAATCGCGGCCGCGATCAGCCTGATAGGCCGAACTGCCGAGCCGGAGCAGGAACGACGGGACAGAACACAGGACAGCGCAGAGCAAGAAGTCATGGCATGCTCCCGGGGTCGGGCTATTGGCGGCGAGTCCCCCTCGCCGATCCCCAGAAGCGTGCCACAGGTTTCCTGCTCGGGTTGTCATTCATCATTTTACTAAAATGATGAATGACGACCTCCCCGCCATTCCTGTGGTTTAATAGAGCAGGCGAGCAAGGCCGTGCGGCCTCATCCCCGGCTGCATCGCAGCCGGATCGCCTCTTGAGCCCAGGAGCACTCCCATGCCACGATTCCTCGCCAAGCCCGGTGCCGTCCTCCACAGCGCCATCGCCCTCATCGCCCTTTGCTCCCTCATCGGCGTGGCTGTGATCAGCCTCCCCAGCCCATCGCCCAGCGCGCCCATGACATCCCAGCCCCCCTCCGGCCCCACCGGCCGAGAGATCAAGCAGCTCCTCATCGAACTCGGGCTCGGTCCCTCTGAACTCGCCGCCGCCGGTGTCTCACCCGCCCAGACCGCAGCGCTGGTTCAGGCCGCACGCGAGCACCTCGCCAGGCCAGGTGCCCCCCTCGGTGGTCTGCGTCGCGACCACGCGACCACCCTCCGCGAGCTCCGCGCCGCCCAGCGGGCCGGGTCCACCGGCACCACCGGCGAGAACCAAGCAGGACAGGTCGCCGCCCTCACCGCCACCCTCGCGCAGCGCCGCGCCGCCCTCGATTCAGGCTTGGCTGCGGCCCTCGTCGCGGTCGGGGCCGGGCTCACCGACACCCAGCGAACCACGCTCACGGCGCTGCGCTCGAGTTCCGATACCGACCTCCCCGTCGAGTTCCGAGCGACGCAGCGCGGCGAGGATCGACGCGTCGCACTCCGCGACGCCCTCATCCAAGACCGGATCGACCGCCAGCGCGGCACACCGGGTCAGGCCGCCGCACTTCTTGACACCGCCCGCAGCGAACCCGCGGTCGCCTCAGCCCGCGCCAACCTCACCGAATCTCTCGACGCCGTCACCGCCGCCTGGCGCTCCGCCGCCGGCGAGTGATGCAGTCACACCTCGTCTCTCCCGCTTGCAACCAAACCTGCTCATCCGCATACGCTGCCTCATGCCCACCGGTGCCCACCCGACCCCACTCATCCAGACCGTCGCCGCCGCGGCCCACGCCTGCTGGTGCCACGCCCTCACGGCCGATGGGTGGGCCCTCGCCCCGGTCGGAGCCTCCGATCCCACCGCCCGCCGCCACGACGGGCTCCGCGGCTACGCCGACCTCGACTTGGCGGATCGCGAGCTCATCGAGCTCGCCATCGGCGCGAGCGACGTTCCCGCCATGCTCGCCCAACTCGTGGACCTCCCCCGTGGACCCGCCCGACGGCTGGTCCTCAAGGAACTCCGCGTCGGTCTGGCCGTCCGCCTCAGCGACGGTGTCGACATCAGCCAGCCCGAGCTCGCCGCGGAGGATGTCGGCGGCGTCGCGAACTGGGCGCGACAGCCCGGCTCGTGTTTTCCACGCTCGATCGATGTCCGCTGGCCCTCCGGCCTGGTCACGAGGCATTTTCCCCTGGACGGTGATCTTGCTCGAGTCGAGCCCGGCCGGGCGTAGCCGTAGTCAGGGCAGCACGGCCGTTGGTCACATGATCCGATCGGATCGTCGCGTCGCTCGCCCTGGTTGCACCGCGCTCGGGGTGCTCCACCCACAGGCTGAACCGACCGCTGGGGTGGGCGATCTCAATAACCAACCGACCCTCGCCGACCTCCACCCGCACCCCCTCGGCCAGCCGGTAGCGGTGCCGCTTCCACACCACCTGGCGCGTCAACAACCCGCACGCCAGCAGCGCCGTCAGGTTCTGGCTCACCTGGGCCGTCTCCCGCTGCAGCTCCCCCGCCAGCGACCCCACATCGGCCGCCCCCCCTGACAACGCCACCCCCCCTGACAACGCCACCAACAGCTCCAGCCGGGTCTCGTTGTGCAACGCGCGCATCACCCACATCGCCAAGCCCAGTCCGTCCCGCGCCGGCGCGAGCGGCGAAGCCGATGCAACCGAGGCATCGTGCGGGAGCGAGCGGTGCAGCGGGTCCTGGTTCATGGGGCATTCCTTGGCCGTCCCGCCGGCGACGAGCGTCGCAGCTCGGTAGACGCCGCCATGGGCGAAGGCGGGACTTCTTACAAGATACCACCATGGCCGGGCGGTTAGAAGCGCCCAGTTGCAGATTCGTGACCGGAGTCCATAATCCACAAGCTTGGGTGAGATTGCCGGGAACCAGCCTCCCTTCGCACGTCAAGATCGGATGAAGAAACATGACCCGTTGTAACACGCCGCCGCGGATGCTGATCGCGATGATCGCCGCATCGGCGGCGGGTCTCAGCATCGATTCGCTCGCCCGAACGCCGCAGCCCGATCCGCCGAATCCGGGGATCAGCCTCACCGACCAGATCAGTCTTGCTCGACTCGTGGACCTGGCGGCGGAGCGGCTGAGCGTGGATATTGAGTACAACGCCGCCGACCTG
>CAZSZO010000078.1:0-14556 GCA_964611125.1 uncultured Phycisphaeraceae bacterium
GCGGCGCGTTCTCCGGTTCGGGACGGTCGCGTTCACCCGTAGGCACACTGAGGGCTGGCTGATCCGAAACGTCAAGTCCCGCCGCGAAAGTACCGGCATGCTCGATGCTTGGCCCCAGAACCGGGACGTTCGCATCGATCAGCCGGGCCGTGGCGGCCGCCAGCAACTCGACCGCGCGAGCAGGCAAGTTGGGCGCGGCCCCGTCGCCAATCGTCAGGATGTTCTTGGTTCGCGGCTGTGACATGTGGCGAGGACGTGACGCCCTCGCCACTACCCCTCTGCTAACCAGCCGGGCTTGTCGCGCAGCGCGCCGACTCACTTCGATCCCGCAGCGAGACCGGCCGACGCCAAACACTGACACGTCCGGATGCCGACTTTTTGAGGGTCGGCTAGGTCCACGAACGGACAACAACTGCTACACTCGCCACATGGCTCGAAACCCCCGAGCGCCAGGTCGTGCTGCGCCTCCGCCCGAGGTCATGACCATTTCTGACCTCGCGGAGTACCTCCAGGTGTCCAAGTCATCTCTTTACAAGCTGGTGCAGAGCGGCCGAGTGCCTGGCCAAAAGGTCGGTAAGCACTGGCGTTTCCATAAAGAAGTAATCGACGAGTGGCTCCGGGGGAACCGGGGGTCCGTCAAATGAACCATCGATCAAAACAACCCAGGACGTTCGCATGAACAACTTCAGCGACAAGGTGTCGTTCATCTGGAGTGTCGCGGATCTGCTTCGCGGTCCCTACAAGCCCAATCAGTACGGCAAGGTGATCTTGCCGCTCACGGTTCTGCGCCGTCTCGACTGCGTTCTCGAACCCACGCGCCAGAAGGTGCGTGACAAGGCCGATGAGCTGAAGCGGAAGGGCACGCCGATCAGCAACCTCGAGCCGGTGCTCAACCGCGCGGCGATGCCCTCGGATTGGCCGAAGGACCGTCCATTCCCGCTTCACAACACCAGCAAGTTCGACTTCCAAGCGCTCAAAGGCGACCCGAACAACATCGCCAAGAACCTAACCCACTACATCAAGAACTTCTCATCGAAGGCCCGCGAGATCATCGAGTATTTCGGCTTCGCCGAACAGATCGAGAAGCTGGACAAGGCCAATCGGCTGTACCTGGTCGTGTCGAAGTTCGCAGACATCGATCTCCACCCAGGAGCTGTCAGCAACGTCGAGATGGGCTACATCTTTGAGGAGCTCATCCGGAAGTTCAGCGAAGCCGCGAACGAGACAGCCGGTGATCACTTCACGCCGCGCGAAGTGATTCGCCTCATCGTCAACGCGCTCTTCAGCCCCGATGGTGACGTACTCACGAAGAAGGGCATCGTGCGCACGCTCTTCGATCCCGCGTGCGGCACGGGCGGCATGCTCTCCGTCGCGGAGGAGTATCTCAAGGAACTGAATCCCGACGCCCGCCTCGAGGTATTCGGCCAGGACTACAACCCCGAGTCCTACGCCATCTGCGGCTCGGACATGCTGATCAAGGGTCAGAACATCGACCACATCAAGTTCGGTGATTCCTTCACCGACGACGGCTTCCCGAGCGAGCGGTACGACTACCTGCTCGCCAACCCTCCGTTCGGCGTCGAGTGGAAGCCCGAAGAAGATGAGATCCGCAAGGAACACGAGACCCTGAAGATGTCAGGCCGCTTCGGCGCTGGTCTGCCGCGGATCAATGACGGCTCGCTGTTGTTCCTGCAGCACATGATCTCGAAGATGAAGCCCATCGACAAGGGCGGCTCTCGCGTGGGCATCGTGTTCAACGGATCGCCGCTGTTCACGGGCGACGCGGGTTCCGGCGAGAGCGAGATCCGGCGCTGGATCATCGAGAACGACTGGCTCGAAACGATCATCGCGCTGCCTGACGAGCTGTTCTACAACACCGGCATCTTCACCTACGTGTGGATCGTGACCAACCGCAAGGACCGTGCCCGTCGCCGGAAGGTCCAGCTAATCAACGCCGTCTCCCTCGCGAAGAAAATGCGAAAGAGCCTCGGCAACAAGCGGCAGGAGATTGGCGACGAGCACATCGATGAGATCACTCGGATCTACGGCGAATGTCGCCAGAGCCCGATCTCCAAGATCTTCGATAACGACGACTTCGGCTACCGGAAGATCACGATCGAACGCCCGCTCCGGCTTCGGTTTGAGATCACCGAGGGCGGCATCGCGGCGCTTCGTGCATCCGGTGCGTTCATGAAGCTCGCTGAGTCTGAAGACAATGCCCCCAAGAAGCGCGGCCGCAAACCCAAGGGATCAGCGGCCGATGCACCCGCAACCCCCGCGTCACCCGGTGTCGGCGAACCCCCGAACAACCCCGTCGGCGAGGCGATCGTCGATGTGCTCCGGTCTTTGCCCTCCGGCAAGGTCTGGATGGACCGCGCCGCGTTCCTCGCCGACCTCGACGAGGCCGCCGACGCGGCCGACACGAAGATCCCCGCGCCCGTCCGCAAGGCCATCGTCGCCACCATCGGAGTCCGCGACGAAGCTGCCGAGATCTGCCGCGACGCCGACGGCAACCCCGAGCCCGATGCGGATCTCCGCGACTACGAAAGCGTCCCGCTCAAGGAGGACATCCTCGTCTACTTTGACCGAGAGGTGAAGCCGCACGTCCCCGACGCCTGGATCAGCAACGACGGCAAGTACCGCGACCACAAGGACGGCAAGGTCGGCATCATCGGGTACGAGATCCCGATCACCCGTCATTTCTACGTCTATCAGCCCCCGCGTGCCCTCAGCGACATCGCCACCGACATCGCCGGCCTCGAGAAGTCCATCGTCCAGATGCTCGCCGAGGTGACCCGGTGAGCCCTCCAAACCCCAAAGTCCCAGCGACCCGCTCACTGACCGTGCTCGAAGCCGCGCGGCAAATCCTGCAATCTGCCAAGAAGCCCGTCCACTACAAGGACCTCGCCCGCCTCATGGTGGATGAGGGCTTCTGGAAGCCCGAGGGAAAGACTCCCGCCGCGACCGTGAACGCTCGCCTGGCCGTCGCCATAAAGAAGGATCCGGCCTCTCCGTTCATCCGCACCGGGCCCGGCGAGTTCAGTCTGCGACCCGGGGTTGCCCTGCAGTCCGCGCCGGCCCCGGCGGCACCTGCCCCAACCACGCCTGGTGCGCCCTCGGGTGACGCCATGTCGTTCACCGAAGCCGCCGAGCACATCCTTAAAGAGCATGGACAACCCATGCACTACACGGAGATCACCAAGCTCGCCCTGAAGCGCAAGCTCATCCAGACCGCCGGGCGCACGCCCGAGGCCACCATGTACGCCCAGATCATCCAGGAGACCCAGCGCCGCGAGAAGCGGGGCGAGGCCCAGCGGTTCGACCGCAAGGGTGGCGGCGTCGTGGGGCTCATCACCTGGAATCCGGTGGGAGTCGAGGCCCAGATCACCAAGCACAACGACACCATCCGCAAGGCGCTGCGAGAGAAGCTCCACGGCCTTGAGGCGGGCGAGTTCGAGGCCCTCGTCGGCCGCCTGCTCCCGGCGCTGGGCTTTGAGGATGTCACCGTCACCAAGCTCCACGGCGACGGCGGCGTCGATGTGCGCGGCACGCTGGTCATCGGCGACGCCATCCGCATCCGCATGGCCGTGCAGGCCAAGCGCTGGAAGCGAGGCAACAACATCCAGGCCCCGACCGTCCAGCAGGTCCGTGGCAGCCTCGGCGCTCACGAACAGGGCCTCATCATCACGACCAGCGAGTTCTCCCCCGGCGCGAAGAAGGAAGCTCTCCGCCCCGACGCCACGCCCGTCGGCCTGCTCAACGGCGACCGGCTCGTCTCCCTGCTCATCGAGCACCAGATCATGGTCCGTCGCGAGCCGCAGGAGATGCTGCAACTGGGCGATCCAATCCGAGAGGCGGTGGCTCCATGATCGGTCGCCGAATCGAAGATGTTTCCGAAGCCGACCTGTCCAGTCTCATCGCGAATGCGGTGCGAGAGGGCAGGACGATCGAGTACAAGCAAACGCTCCCCGGCGGGAGTGATGGCGACAAGAAGGAGTTTCTAGCCGACGTGTCCTCGTTCGCCAATTCCTCCGGCGGGGACATTCTCTACGGCGTGGAGGCGCAGAGCGGCGTTCCTGTTCGCGTCGTAGGCCTGAGCAAAGTGGATAAGGACAAGGAAACGCTTCGACTCGAGAGCGTCATCCGCGATGGACTGGATCCTCGCATCCCCGGCATCCGCATGCAGTTCGTCGACGTTGCCGGGTCTGATCCAGTGCTCGTGATCCGGGTGCCGAAGAGCTGGGCCGCGCCGCACCGTGTGTCCTTCAAGGACTCGTCGCGGTTCTTCTCCCGAAGCAGCGCGGGCAAGTTCCACATGGACACCGATGAACTCCGCTCGTCATTTGCGATGACAGCGGACCTTCCCAGTCGCATCCGCGCTTGGCGAGACGATCGACTCGCGAAGATCCTGGCCGGCGACATTCCGGTCCCGCTCGCCGATGCCGCCAAGATGGTCTTGCACCTGGTCCCGCTCGATTCGATGAACAACCCCGATCGCATTCCGGCACGAGCACTTGACGGCAATCCGATCGCGTTCGCACCCATGTGGGCCGGATCATGGGATCACCGTATCAATCTTGACGGGTACGTCACGCACGGGGGACGCCCGTACCCAGGCCCAGGTGGGCTAGAGACGACCTATTGCCAAGTGTTCCGTTCAGGTCAGATCGAAGCCGTTTCGGCTGACCTCGTCCGAGACCACAAAGGCCGCAAGATCATCGCGAGTATCGCCTACGAGAAGACGCTTCTCGAAGCCACCGCACGGTACCTCGGCGCACTGGCAAGCGTGGGCGTGCAACCGCCATTGCTGGTGATGGTGGCATTTCTCGGTGCTCGCGGAGCGACGATGGGCGTCGACGCACGGTTTGGAGGGGACCTGCATCTGATCGACCGCGACGTGCTGGTATTGCCCGATGTTCTGATCGATGAACCACCGAAGGACTTGCCCAGAGCGATGCGCCCCATCTTTGACGCGGCATGGAATGCATGCGGGGTCGCGCAATCGGTGAACTACGACAAGAACGGATCTTGGGCGGCTGATCGCCTCCAAAATGTCCCGATGGGGGGCAACCCGTGACTTCTCCATCGACCACTTCTGATACCCTTGCAGGCCTGCCGACAGGCAAGTTCAGTGGCGCTCGCTCGCCTCATCGGGAGAACCAGCGAGAGAGTGGGCTTTCATGGATCGGCCATGTGCCGGCCCACTGGACCGTTGATCGCTTGCGCTGGACCATCGCGGGCGCACAAAACGGCATCTGGGGCGACGAACCGGACGGCGTGAACGACATCATCTGCGTCCGCGTCGCGGACTTCGATCGGACCACGCTCACCGCGTCCATCGATGAGCCGACGATGCGGGCCGTGACGCTCAGCGAGCGGCGCGGGCGAGTGCTGCAACGGGGCGACTTGCTCTTGGAGAAGTCAGGCGGCGGCGAGTTGCAGCCCGTCGGCGCAGTCGTCGAGTACGACCACGACGCCCCGGCAGTGTGTTCCAACTTCGTCGCTCGTGTCCGAGTGGCACGCGGATTCGACGCTCGCTTCCTCGTCTACCTTCACTCGCACCTTTACACGGGCCGCGTCAATACGCGGTCGATCAAGCAGACAACGGGCATTCAGAACCTCGACTCGATGGCCTACTTCGACGAACGGGTGTGCTGGCCCCCCCTCCCGGAGCAACAGGCGATCGCGGGGTGGCTGGACGAGCGGACGCGGCGGATCGACGATCTGGTGGCGGCCAAGCGCCGGCTCCTGGACCTGCTCGCCGAGCAACGTACCGCCCTCATAACCCACGCCGTCACCAAGGGCCTCAACCCCGCCGCCCCCATGAAGCCCTCTGGCATCGATTGGCTCGGCGATGTGCCTCGGCATTGGGCCGTAGCGCCGGTCTATGCGCGCTACTTCGTCGAGCTCGGCAAAATGCTCGACGCAAAGCGGATCACCGGCGAGCACCTCGTCCCGTACATCAGAAATGTTGACGTCCAGTGGGACCGTGTAAACGTCGACGACCTGCCCGAGATGGATATCGAGCCTCACGAGTACCACCGATTCATCTTGCAGTCTGGCGACCTGGTGGCCTGTGAGGGAGGCGAGGTGGGACGGGCAGCGTTCTGGCGAGGCGAGCTTGCACAGTGCGCGTACCAGAAGGCCATCCACCGCCTACGGCCGCTGCGGACGACATGCGACGATCCGCGATTCCTGTACTACCTCATGTACACAGGGTCCAAGTGCGGCGTGTTTATCGCGGGCGGAAATCCGAACACAATCCCACATCTGACGGGCGAAGCGTTGCGTGTCTACCGCTTCGCGTTTCCGCCGATCGCCGAACAGCATGCCATCGTTGCCCACCTCGACGCGGCCTCCACAAGGCTCGACGCACTGACCACCACCGCTGAAACCGCCATCGCCCGTCTGACCGAGTACCGCCAAGCCCTGATCTCCGCCGCGGTCACGGGGAGGATCAACATTTGCGGGCTCGCCGGTGTGACAACCCTAACGTCGGAGCAACTAGTTAGTTCCTCGCTCAACAAGCGGGATTCGGAGACGAAGGAGTAACGAATGGCCAAAGCATCAGAACGTGAAGATCTCAGTTTCTCCGACCCTCGCGAGGAGCAGGAAAGCGCGATCGATTCGATCCCGAAGGACGAGCGCCACCTGCGCACGCAGGCCTACGACATGAGCATCAGCGACATCATCGCCAAGATCAAGGCGAAGGACATCGTGCTCGACCCGGACTACCAGCGCAACTATGTGTGGGACGAAAAACGAGCGTCGCTGCTGGTCGAATCGATCCTGCTCAATGTGCCGATCCCGGTGATCTACGTTGCCGAAGACGATGATGGCGCGTGGGACGTCGTCGATGGTCTTCAGCGCCTGAGTGCGCTAAGCCGCTACTTCGACAACGAGTTCAAGCTCAAAGGCCTCGAGGTGTTGAACGAGCTGAATGGCCAGAAGTACAAGGATCTCAACCCGAAGGCATCCCGCTTGCTCCGGAATGGAATCCTCCGGCTCATCTTGATCTTCAAGGAATCACACGCCGACATCAAGTACGAGATCTTCATGCGCCTCAATCGAGGTGCCGTCAAGCTGACCGAACAAGAACTGCGAAACTGCCTGTACCGCGGCCGGTTTAACGATCTCCTTCACGAACTCGTCGGCCAAGGCCTCGTTCAGACGCTTCTGGACCTGGATGCTCCGCACTATCGCATGGCCGACGCCGAGCTTCTGCTTCGCCACTTCATGATCAAAGGGGGCTATGACCCGGCAACAGGCAAGATAGCGACCTACACGGGCAACATGCGCTCATCGCTCAATCACTACATGGCGAAGGTCCGCAATCTCCCGGCACCGGAAATCGATGCCCTGAAGAAGGCCTTCCTCTCGAATGCGGTGAAGGTTGCCGAGGTCTTCGGCCCGGACGCCTTCCACCGAATCAACGCTGATGGCTCATTCGACGATCGCCTCAACCGAGCCATCATGGATGCAGTGATGGTTGGCGTGGGTGTCCACTCGTTGGAGACCATTCGGGCGAAGAAGGATGCAGTCAAAGAAGTCCTCCGGAAGCTGATCAACGAGGACAAGGACTTCAACGACGCTATCACTATTCGCACGTCCGACAAGCAACGCATGGAGTACCGCGTCCACACCTTTAACCAGCAACTGGATGCCGCGCTGAAGAGGTGATCCAATGGCGACGCGAATCGAAAGCGCCGACGACTTCGCTGCCACGTTGGCAGAAGTAGACCTCCTGCTCAGGGAGTCGGACGAGTGCGCGCCGGGCAAGGAGAGAGCCAACGAGACTTTGGCGGCGGTGCTGAACAAAGCGGCCCTGCTTTTGCTGATGGGCAAGTTTGAGGCCTTCCTTGAGTCAACCGCTGAAGAGTTCCTCTTCGCGGTGAATCAGGTCGGTGCGCACGCTCGCCACATTCCAGAACGGCTTCTTCTCGAGCACAGCGTGCTGGCGGTGTCCGCGGCGAAGGACAAGCTCGCCAATGGCGACGTCCCCGGCCTGCGAGCGGTCTTCGTGGCGCTTGGGCGTCGGTGGAGCGAGATAGAGCCATGCAGCGATCTAGTTGTGTCATGCAAGTTCAGCTACGGAAAGCACGGCGAAGCGGAGATGGTCAAGCTGTTCAAGCGCCTGGGTGTCGATGATGTCTTCACAGTGGTCACGGTGACCACGCAAGAGGAGACATACGAAGGCCAATCGCCGTCAGCAATCGACATTAAGGGAATGGTGAACTCGCTCACGGGCATCCGGAACAACATCCTGCACCAGGATGAATCGCCCACGCTCACCTCCGACTCGCTGCGTCATCAGAGCGCGGCGCTGAAGATGTTCGCGGTAGAATTGGTGAAGTTGCTCCAGACTACCGCTGATGGCGTGGAGCAGCAACTACAAGCCGAAGGAGTGGCGAATGCCGGCTGATCACAAAGAGAGAGCCTTCGAGGCCGCCATCGAGGATCACCTTCTCGCCACTGGGTACATCCGGGGCGACAACCGCGACTATGACGCGGGCACCGCTCCAGACGGTTACGACCGGGCACGCGCGTTGTTCCCCGGCGTCTTCGTGACGTTCGTCAAGACAACACAGCCGCAGTCCTGGGTGGCGCTCGAGAAACTGCACGGCACCAACACGGGCGACGTGCTCATCGAGTCGTTGTGCAAGGCGATCGCGGCGAGCGAACGTGGCTCTCTTGAGATCATCCGGCACGGGTTCAAGTGCTATGGCCGCCAGATCGATGTTGCCTTCTTCAAGCCGTCGAGCGGCCTGAACCCCGAGACGATCCGGTTGTACGGCACGAACGTGCTGACCCTGACCCGTCAACTGCACTACTCGACGACCAGCGAGAAGAGCATCGATCTCGCGATCGCCCTCAATGGTGTGCCAATCGTAACCGCCGAGTTGAAGAACCCGATGAGCGGACAGACCGCTGAGCACGCCAAGACTCAGTACCGGCTCGATCGCGATGAACGGGAGCTCCTGCTTGCGTTCAAGCAACGCACGCTGGTCCATTTTGCGGTCGATCCCGACGTCGTGTGGATGACCACACGCCTCAAGGGGAAGGAAACCTTCTTCCTCCCCTTCAATAAGGGCAACGGCACCGGCGCGGGAAACCCTGAGAATCCGAAGGGATACCGGACGGCATATCTATGGGAATCATCGTGGCAACGGGATTCCCTGCTCGACATCCTCTCACGATTCCTGCATTTGCAGGTTGAGGAAAAGCGGTTCACCTCCGGCACCGCGGGTCGCAAGGTGCGAAAGGAGACCATGATCTTCCCGCGCTATCACCAACTGGATGTTGTGAGGCGGATGGAGATCGACGCTCGCGCTCGTGGAGCGGGGCACAACTACCTGGTGCAGCACTCTGCAGGGAGCGGCAAGAGCAACTCGATTGGGTGGCTTGCCCACCGGCTGGCGAGTCTCCACGATGACGCTGACCGGCGGGTGTTCGACTCCGTGATCGTGGTGACCGACCGGGTCGTGCTCGATCAGCAGCTCCAGGACACAATCTACCAGTTCGAGCACAAGCACGGCGTCGTCCAGAAGATCGACGAGAACTCGACCCAGCTCGCCGAAGCAATCAAGACCGGCGTGCCGATCATTATCACAACGCTGCAGAAGTTCCCATTTGTCACGGAGAAGGTGGGCGCTCTGCCCGACCGTCGCTACGCCGTCATTGTCGACGAGGCCCACAGCAGCCAATCCGGCGAGACGGCGACCGAACTCAAGGGCGTCCTTGCGGCTGATCACATCAAGCAGGAGGCGAGAAAGCAGGCCGATGCGCAGGGGATCAAGGAGGGGGAGGAGGGTGCCGATGCCGAGGAAGAAATCCTCCGCACGATGCTGAAACGCGGCCGTCAGCCCAACATCTCGTTCTTCGCGTTTACCGCGACGCCGAAGTACAAGACACTGGAGGTGTTTGGTCGTCCGGGCGCAGACGGGCGGCCCGCCCCGTTTCACCTCTACAGCATGCGGCAGGCGATCGAAGAGGGGTTCATCCTCGATGTACTGAAGTACTACACAACGTACAAGACGTACTTCGGGCTCATCAAATCCATCGAGGATGATCCGAACGTCTCGAAGCGGAAGGCGGCGAAGGCGCTCGCCCGCTTCATGACACTGCACCCTCACAACCTCGAACAGAAGACCGAGGTCATGGTCGAGCACTTCCGGGCCTCCACCCGTCACAAGATTGGTGGGAAGGCAAAGGCGATGGTGGTGACCGCAAGCCGCATGCACGCGGTGCGGTATAAACAGGCGTTCGACAAGTACATCAAGGACCACGGATACACCGACATCAAGACGCTCGTCGCGTTCTCCGGCACCGTGGTCGACGACCTCGATCCCAGCAAGAACTACACCGAGGGCGGGATGAACGCCGGGATCGACGGCAAGGAACTCCCGGAGAAGTTCGCCAGCGACGACTACCAACTGTTGCTGGTCGCCGAGAAGTACCAGACCGGTTTCGACCAGCCGCTGCTCCACACGATGTATGTGGACAAGAGGCTTGCCGGCATCCAGGCGGTCCAGACGCTGTCGCGTCTGAACCGCACCTACGCGGGCAAAGAGGACACGTTTGTTCTCGATTTCTACAACGAGCGATCAGAGATCCTCGAAGCATTCAAACCGTACTACGAGCAGCCGGTCATTGGTGAGCGCTCCGATCCTCAACAGCTCTACACGCTTCAGGCGGGCCTCGCGGAGTTCGGCGTGTACCGCGCCGAAGAGATCGAACAGTTCTGTGCGATCTTCTTCCGGGGCAAGGCGAATCAGACACCATCAGATCACGCCAAGATGAACGCCGCGATTGATCCGGCGGTCGAGCGGTTCAAGACGCTCAAAGACGACCTCCGGCCGATGATGCTGGAGAAGGAATGGGCGAAGACGAAGGAGGAGGCACAGGAGGAGTTCCGAAGTCTGCTGTTTGCCTTCCGCGGCCTGTATGCGTTCTTGTCTCAGGTGATCCCGTTCGCGGACAGCGACCTGGAGAAGCTCTACACCTACACACGATTCCTGGCCGCCAAGCTGCCGCGCCGCGCAATCGGTCCCCAGTACAACTTCGATGATGACGTGGCGCTGAAGTACTACAGGCTCCAGAAGATCAGCGACGGCTCGATTGTTCTCGAGCCTGGAGTGTCCGGCGAATTGAAGGGCCCGACCGCCGTCGGCACGGGCATGAGCGGTGACGAGGAGGTCGAGCTCTCTGAGCTCATCGACATTCTGAACGAGCGGTTTGGGACCGATTTCAAGCCCGCCGATCAGTTGTTCCTGGACTCCGTCAGAGAGGATGCAGTCGCCAACGAGGCCCTGCGGCAGGCCGCCGCCGCAAACTCGATCGACAACTTCAAGTACATCTTCGGAAAGGCTCTGGAAGGACTCTTCATCGATCGGATGGAGCAGAACGAGGAGATCTTTGCCAAGTTCATGAACGACCCGAACTTCCAGAGGCTGGTCGAGGAGCACCTGCGCCGCCAGGTCTACGACCAGATTCGTGCGGAGCAGGCCCCGCCCGCCTGAATCGCCGCAGCGCAGAAGGCTCGTCAGCCATGCCGAACTGGATTCCCAAAGGGTCCTTGCTGGGCAGGTGTGTAAACCAGAAAGCGGACTCTCAGCTCGGCACCGAGAGTCTCGGCCTCGTTCCGGCGTGTTCCGGAGCGTTTGGGATGGCCTGGTTGGTCTTCGGGCCGAACCAGAGAAGCCCGGCACCAGAGCCGGTCTGCACCGCCCTCGCAAATTCCTGCGTGATTTCGCTAGGCAGGGCGGGCTGGCCAATGCCCTGCCCCGTAAACAAACAGGGCCGCGTCTTTTGGACGCGGCCCTTGAAGCTCCCTGTGCAAGACCGTTTCGGAGGGTTGGCGGACCACTCTCGGGGTGGCCCGATGGGCGTGCGATTGAAACGGGTCGTTAACGGGGACAGCGGAAACCGCGTTCTCAAGACCGCTGGCGGGGTACAAATACTCCAGCCCCGCCCGTTGGGATTTGCGGGGCTGCCTTCGGGCGGCTCGGCCGGGACGATCCAGACGGCGTCGAAATGCTGCCGATCGCGGCCCAGCCCGGTAGTCTCACGAGGGCGGCAGGTAAGACTGGATCACGATGGGGGAATGGCCTGGATTTGCAGAGCGACCGGGGCGAGTCTCAATATCTCACTATTCCGCACTCTGCCCTCCGTTTCCACAATCTCGGTGAACCAATTCTCACGGGTGACCTGGGGCTTGTGGGCCAATGTTGCCGGTTGAGCCGCGACAAGACCCCCTCAATAACGAAGGGTAGTCACCCGTTCTGGCGGAATGCTCCCTGAACCGACGACCTGGAGCCAACCGCCCGGCGAAAACCGAACCCGCGGGTCCGCAACGTCGTACCATGACCATCGATATACTCCGGGCAAGTATGCTCCATCGCGGCAGTCCATTCCGGCTTCTCGTGACCGTCCTCTTGGCGGTTGCAGTTCCATTCTGCTGCTGCAACTTCCACTCGTGGTTCAGCGGATGCATCCCGTGCCAGGCTCCTGCTTCGGATCGCCAAGGCGAGACGCTGGCCCATGTGCACGCCGACGGGTCGAGTCATGATCACTCCTCCCACCATGAGCACCAGGATGGGCCTGCGTCCAACAACGGGGACGATCACGCCCCCAAGCCGTGCGCGCCGGGCAACGACAAGCACGACTGCGACTGCGGCAAGAACAGCGGGATGATGCTCACGGTCGAAAAGTCGACCGTCGAGTTGCCTGCTCCCGTGATCATCGCCGTTCTCGACTGGACCCTCTCCGTTGATGTGCTTCCGACAGCCCTTTTCCGGGGTTTGGACCGAGAGCAGCGCGTCGTCGAACGACCGCAGACATCGCTTCTGCGCCTGCACTGCGCGCTCATCGTGTAGCAATTCGGCCCGTACCGACGATTCCCAGTCGCCGAAGCGCTGAAAGTGCGCTTGGAGACACCGGAATCGTCGCCGGGCTGCCGCGCGCCCCCATCGCGCTTCGGCGCACCCCATCCATCTGACTGACCTGTTCTTGCACCCCTCACCGGAGGTCTCGCATGGCACGCTCACGCGCGGCTGTGGGGCTGGGCGCACTAGCGCTCGCTACCGCGGCGATCTTGATACCTGTCTACGCCCACGAAGGGCACAACAAGCCAGCTGGCGCAACGTTCGACCCGAATGCGCCGAAGAGGGTCTCGGAGGCGACCGCCGCGGCGATTGGCCTTGCCACTGCCGAGGTGGACTTCGGGCAGGTCGAAGACGTGGTCCGCCTGACCGGTATGGTCCGGGCGCGTCCGGACGCGCTGGTGGCCGTCTCACCGCGCTACGCGGGCGTGGTTCGCCTGGTCGCCGTTCAACCGGGCGACCTCGTTGTGAAGGGCGCGACGCTCGCCGAGGTTGATTCGCCGGAGATGGCGAAGCTGCTCTATGACGTCCGCCGGTTGGAAGGAGAATCCGAGCGGCTGAATGCTGAACTGAAGCGGGCTGAGTCGCAGGTGCAGTCGCTTGAAATCGAGCTGCCCGCACTCACGCAAGGAGCGGAGCTGCTCGAGGCCGAGGTGCAAAGACTCACGAGTGCGGGTGAAAACGTCTCCGCCAACCTGCTGACTCAACGCAGATCCGAAGCGATCAAGCTGCGGGCCGACGCCGGTCTGCGGCGGGTCGCCCTGGAACAGGCTCGGGCGGAGCTCGTATCGCTGAGGAAGCAGGTCGAAACCACACGCGCTTCGGCGGAGGCCCTTAGGGGAACACTGCCAGCCGAGAACGATCCGCTCGCGGTCGAAGTGCTCGCCGACCCCGCTCGGCCGGGCCTGATTCGCTTCCTGGCACCGATCGACGGCGTGGTCACCACACGCAGCGCGGCGGTCGGCCAGGGCGTCGAAGCCGGTCAGCCCCTGCTGACGATCGGGGACTTCGCACGGGTGCAGATCGAAGGCGAGTTGCCCGAAGGCCTCGTCGATCGCCTCACTGCTGCCAGCGGCAGCAAGGTCCGCATCCGACGCGGCGTCGGCGCGGCAAGCGATGTGGTCGCGGAAGGAACGGTCCGCTTCGTCAGCCCGGTGATCGACGCCACCAAGCGCACCGCGCACGTGCTGGTTGCAGCGGAGAACGCGAAGGGGCTGCTCCGCCAGGGCCAGTTCGTGGACCTGTCGATCGTGATTGCCGCCAACGACTCGGCGGTGGTGATCCCCGCGTCGGCCATCGTCAAAGACGGCCCCCTCCTGTACGTGTTCGTAAGGGAGGGGAAGGGTGACGACGTCATCTACAAGAAGCGCGACATCGCCGCGGGCGTCCGTGATGATCGGGTGGTTGAGATCAAACTAGGTCTGGTGCCCGGCGACGTAATCGCTGTGAGCGGCGCGTTCAGCCTCTCGCAGCTTCGCGGCTTCGTCCCCGGCGTGCCGGAGCCGACCTCGCCCGTGCAGAGCTCCGACGGCCACGGCCATTCTCACTGATCGACGCTACCGCGCTTCGGCCCCGAAGAAGAGGACTCTCCCTTGCTCAACTGGATCATTCGATCATCTCTGAACAACCGCGTGCTGGTGCTGATCGCCGCGCTGCTCGTCTCCGTCTATGGGAT